>PMBF01000018.1:42725-124888 GCA_003152875.1 Ignavibacteriota bacterium
TGCCGGAGATGCTCATTCTCGGAAGGAGCCGGGTGAAGGCTTCCGTTTCCACGCTGATGATGATAGACAGCCTGGATATGAACGATGAGCACCGACTGCGGATCCTCAAGGCGTGCCGGGTGGCAGCTGAGAACCGGATCGTGGTCACCCATGGAACCGACACGATGGAAGTGACCGCCCGCGTCCTCGGGGAGGCTGCAATTGGAAAGACAATCGTCCTGACCGGAGCGATGGTGCCATACAAGTTCGGAAGCTCCGACGGCCTTTTCAACCTTGGAAGCGCACTTGCCCTAGTCCAGATGCTGCCTGCGGGGGTGTTCATAGCCATAAACGGCCGCTGCTTTACCTGGGACAATGTGCACAAGGACCGGAAGAAGGGGGTGTTCGAAGAAGGGATGAAGAGGCCAAGGAGCGGAGAATGATCGGAGGATCCCACTCACCGGAGGGGGGTGGGGGGGGGATCATCAAAACGATCTTCAATAAAGAGGGAGCCTTCAGTACCGCACGACGGTAAGGTTTGAGATCCCGGACTGGAGGCTGATGAATACCTTCTTCGCGGACGAGGCGAAGTTCTCCGTCCGGTAGGTTCCCTCGTTGGTGCGTGAAAAATCCTTGAAGCTTTTACGGGATAGCGGGGAGTCCGCGTTGATCTCACACGCCGAGCTGTGAGGGACAAGTATGCGGACCGAGGAGACTCCGGACGATACAGCCAGACGCATCTCGTCTGAGCGGTCTCCGAGTCTGACACGGACCTGAGATGCGCCGGCTTCCAGGCTTACTCGCTCCACCAGGAGAGGGGAAAAGTCGAGATCGAGACGGGACGCGCCTACCGCGAATTTCATGTCCCAGGGTACCAAGGGGTTGAACCGGAGTGTCACGCGGTTGCCTGAGCGGCTGAACGTCCACCCTCTCCTTTCTCCTTCAAGCCTCAGACTGACATCTTCGCTTTGCTCTATCCGGTCACCACGCATCACGTAGCGTCCGAAACCAGAATACACGGTCGCTTCCACGAGCTGTGCGGTTGTCCCCTCAAGATTGAAGCTCCCGGCACCGGATTCGAACCGGAAACTCGCACGGCGGACCCCCTCATCGAACGGTTGCGCGAACTCCTGAGTCCGCGCCGGGCGGTCCACATAGCCTCCCCCATCGAAATCAAGACCCCAGTCGATCAAGGCCGCGCCAAGAGCAGCGAGGATGAGCCCGGCGAGGGCGGCAGCGACAGGGGCGAATTTCGATCCGCGGGAGAGGATTGCTCCGCCCCAGAGGACCAGCATCAGGGGCCAGAACCGCCATATCGCCTGCCACTCGGGAACGAAAAGGGAGAAGCGGCTCAGGAGCAAGATTGCTCCGAGGCAAATAAGGAACGACGCCCAGAAGAACCGGCCGGATTTCATCAGGATACCTCCTTTAGGAGCCTCTTCGCGATTTCCACAACAGGACCACACCGATGGCGATCAGGATGACCGGCCAGTAGTCCTCAAATTGGAACCAGGGATAGAGGTTTCGGAGCAAAAACAGGATGCCCAGGACTATGAGGATGACACCGCCCATGAGGCGGCCGCGCCGGGCATCGGAATCCCGCTTGGGTTTGCTAGGTGCGTTGTCGATCATGGCTGCAGCAGTCGGAAGTAAGGGGATTGAGGGGATGCTGTTTTGGAGATGACCCAATAGTATACGAGAGTTTTTCGAAAGAGTTCAGCAGCTGGTGTCCAGAAGAAGTTGAAATCGACAACATCACAAAAATCCTCTAACGTGCATATGTCAAACATCTTGCCGGCTTGCTCAGGCAAGACAACCGGACACCACCGGGTCTGAACGAACTGTCTGACTTAACAGTCTGACTGATTGGTTTGCCTTCACAGGTTAACGGGATACGGTAATGGTGCCTCCGCCGTTTGCGGAATAGTAGTCGCCGTTGTACATGGCCTCCGCCACGATCGGCGCATATCGGTAACGGCCGGGAGTTACCGCACGCATCGCATAGAAGAACACCGCTTTCTTTGTCCCGTGGAATCCTGTATAGAAGTTAATCCTGTCATCACGCACATCCAGGTACTCGGGCGCCGTTGCGTCTTTCACGAAGGAGTACCCGGTCATTTCAGAGAGACGGGGGTTCTCGATCTCGAAGCCGGCCGGGAGCAGGTCGCTGACGGCGATGTGCTCGAGGAGGTCGACAGACGAGCGGAGAGTTACTCTGACAACCACAAGATCGTTCTGATGTGTGCCGGCGATGTTCACCGGGTTCCCGCCGCGGTCGAGGAATTCCCTCCGGACCTGCAGGTTCCGGTCCTCCTCCCTGACGCCTCCATCAGTCCTTATCCCTTCGGTCACCACGGAGTAGTAGGCCCTCCCCTCCCCTTTGACGGCAATCGTCACCGCATCGCCGAAGGGATCGACGTCGAACCGCTGTGTCCCGCCCCGGTAGACCTGGTCACGCCCCCCTGAGGTCACGCTGCCGCTCAGTTTTGCCGCGGCAGCCATCCGCGCGGCTTTGCCAAAAGCCAGAAGTGTGAATGCATCGTCCTGCGTGCTGAACCACCTGTCCTGACCGTAGCGGTGCGACAGGTAATCCATATAGCGGGGGATGTTCGGATTGTTCAGGTCCGTATCGAGAAGGACGTTCAGGATGATGGCGTTCGCTCGAACGGGAGAGTCGAAGTCCTCACCCGTGGAGCGCACCGGTTCCTCCGTCCCGAAAGCTCCCGGGAGGATCTCCGTAAAAGCCCTGCGGTCGCCGCTCAGGGCATACGACGCCGCAAGCATCGTCCGCGAATCCGCGGCCAGGAGGGTCCTGTCGCCGCGGTAGAAGTCCATGACCGCCCGGTCCGGCATCCCTGCGGCTGCCAGGAGGTAGAGAGCATAGATCGTGCTCTTGTCGGCGATGCGGCGGACCACGGTTTTCCCCTCCTGCCACGAATAGTAATCAAAGGTCTTTCGGCTGCGGGCAATTACGCCGGCCGCCCCGAGGGCGGGCCTGAGCATTGCCTCGGGCACGTTGTAGCCTGCCCTGCGCGACTCGAGAAGGAAATGGGCCGCGTAGACCGTCGTCCAGGGGTTGGTGGATGAGCCTCCGGGCCAGTAGAGGAAGGACCCGTCGGGCGTCTGAAGCGCACCGAGGATGCCGATGGCCTCATTGACGTAGTAGGCGGGGCTGCCACCGGAGAGGGCGTCAGGGGCAAGGATGGCCGCGATGTCGCGGAGATAGAGCTGCGGAAAGGCCCTGGAGACAATTTGCTCCAGGCAGCCGTAGGGGTAGCCAAGAAGCTTCTTCAGGCGCCCCGCAAAGTTTCCAACGGGGAACGGGCTGATCGTCACATACGCACGGCGTCCCTCTTTCATATAGGTATCAGGCACCGGCTGCCTGACGGACCCTCCCGCCTCGATGATGCCGGTGATTGCGTCGGCGGCAAAGGCGGAAGGAGGACGGACAGGGAGGTCGGTGGAGGACTCCAGTGTTCCCTCGGGAGTCGAGGTTCTCACCGTCACAGTGGCCTTGCCCGGCTGGCCCGCAGCACGAAGCCCGGCCAGAGCGAAGCCCTCGCGGTCCGGACCGACGGTGAGTACGCCCGGCTTTGCCGTGAGACCGATGCTCCCTGCGGTCGCCACTTCGAATTTCAACGACGCATCCCGGGCAGTGGTGTTGAACGCGGTGATCGCCATCGAGATCGAATCGCCTGGACTCAGGAATCGGGGGAGCGCTGCGGTCACCACGTAGGGATCGGCCGCCGTAAGTGCCTGCTGACTGGACCCGAACCGGTCGCCCTTATAGGCGACCGCCATCAGGCGGATCTCACCGTTGAAATCGGGGACGTCGAGCGTCACCTGCACCTCTCCTTCCGCGTTTGTCCGGCGGATCCCCGACCAGAATGCGACAGGCTTCACCCGCTGCACGCTGACCGGGGTGATCCGCTTCCCGAGTTCCGCATCGCTCCCGCCGGTGCTGCTCACCCGTTTGCCGGCCGGCTCCGGGATCAGATGCTTGAAGAAGTCGTACGTCTCCGTTTCGAGGGCTTTTCGTGCGTAGAAGTATCCGTACGGGTCGGGGGTCTTGTAGTTCTTAAGCTGGAGGATTCCCTCGTCGACCGCAGCCAGAGTCACTGCGGCGTTCTTTTCACCCGGAACGGTAATCGTCACGGTCTGTCTGGTGCGCGGTCGGATCGAAGCAGGCGCCTTGATCGCAACCTCCAGTTTATTGGAAGTCCGCTCCACCATCACCGGCGCAAAGCCGTGACCGGCGAGAAGAGGAATGTTGAGTTCCTTGATCTTCCGGAAGAGCACGGCGCTGATGTACACATTGGGCAGAAACCGCTCCTCGACCGGCAGATCCATCGACGCTGCGTTGTTCACGGCATCGAGCCACCGGTAACTCATCACGCCGTTGCGCTCGACGGAAACCAGCATTCTCCCGTTGAACGGAGTCTGGAACAGCACCTTGGCTCTGTCACCCGGCGCATAGCGCTCCTTATCGAGCACGATGTCGACTCGCGCTTCGGGATCAACCTGGAAGGACGTGATGTCGGTGGTCCCCCAGCTGTATGAGAAGAAGGAGAACTGGTTATACCCGCTCTCCCCTTCCTTCGATACGCGCACGAGATACTCTCCAGACCGGGGTGCGCTGTAGGAGAATTCCGCCGGCCCCCCCGCGATGGTGATGACGTCGGAGCTGACAGGAACTTCCCGGCGTTCCGATACATACCGGAGTGTCTTGTCATAGCCGTGCTGGCGCAGAATGGAATGCCATTCCAGGCGGATGATCTCAACCCGTGCCCGGAGTCCCTTGATCGGTGCGTCGGCGGGATCGACGGCAACAACCTGCATCTTCTGGGGGACGTTCGGACTGACATAATAGGCCCCGCGGTTCAGCACCCCCAGATAGTACTGCTTCGGATCGACAAGCGTCAGAGCGCGCTGGTACACCGGGCGCCCCGATTCGTCGAACACGGCGACCTTCCCGATTCCCCTCAGCATGCCTGAGGAGGGAAGCGGCGCGGGAACCTGGAGATCGAAGGACGCCCTGCCGTCCTGGCCGGTCTTCCCGTCAAGCAGCACGGGTTTGACGGGCGCGTTCTTCACGGCATCATCCGCGAACCTGAACGCCGGGTAGGCCTTTGAAGCGAACGGCACCGCGTCGAACGACGCTTCAAACTGCCAGGTGCGTCCCGCGGCCGGAGGCCCGAAGAAATTGTAGGCGCTCAACTCGTAGCGGACCGTTTCACCCGGCCGTGCACGATCTCTGGAAGGGGTCAGGTTGACACGGAGGCGGTCGGGGATGAAATCCTCGATGCTCGCCTTGTACCCCGTGAGATAGAGGCCCGAGCCCGTGTACAGGTCGAAATGGTATTCACCCGTCAGCCCCGAGCGGCTGATGGGGATCGTGGTTTCGAACGACCCTTCGGCATTCAGTGCGAGTTGCTGCTCTGCCACGACACTCCCGCGCGGGCTCACGACCTTCAGCTTCACCGGCATGGAGGCAGGTATCGCCTGCGTGAGATTCCGGATGATCCCCGACACAATGACGGTCTCCCCGGGTCGATAAAGATTCCGGTCGCCGTACAGGATTGCGTCGTAGGTGCTCTGGCTCTCCCGCTTCCCTCCGACGTCATAGCGCGATGTCTCCACTCTGTAGTCGTCGACCGTCAGGAAGTTGAAATCGTTTTCCAGTTCCGCCGTGACAATCATCAGGGGAAAGTCCTTCATTTTCGCCTCAAGCCCTGAGAACCGTGCGGCCCCGTCTCCGTCGGTTTTCGCCGCCGCGATGACCTGGTTGTTGGTTGAGATGAGCGACACAGACGCCCCGGAGACGGGCAGCGTAGTCTCGAGACTTGTCACAAACACGATGGCCCCGTCCGGGCTGCGCTTCATGATCAGACCGAGATCAGAGATCGAGACGAGCTTCGAGGTTGTCCTCCACGGCTCGGCAGTGCCGGCAATTTCGATCAGGTAGAACCCCCTATATCCCGTGTGCAGGTAGGGGTTGAGGTCGAGGACCGTCGTGATTTCCTGGTTGTCCGGACCGCCGATCTTCAGGCTGTCAAAGTTCAACTGCCGGCCGTACGTACCAAGAGTGTACCGGTATTTCCGGTTCGCGGGCGCCGATTCGTCTCCTTCTTCCCCCGGGGAGTAATCGTAGTCGTAGTACCTCCCATTCTGGATGAAGTAGACCAGATTGTTCTGGAAGACCTGGCTGACCCTGACATTGAGCTTCGGTACGTTCATCGTGAGGATCTCGAGCTTTTTCTCTCCTCCGAGGAGCATATAGACGCCCGACTCGGAAGCGAACCGGAACGAGGGCGGGATGCTCCCGATGAAGACGGCCGCTTCGTAGACATTCTGCGTCTTCCCTCCCAGGACGCTCTCCAAGCCCGCCGCGATCACCATGTTCATCGTGCTGCCGGTCGGAAACGCTCCGTGCAGCGTGAAGGAGTTCCCTCCGCCCGTGACCGTGAACTCACGGTTCGGCTCGAGGCGGACGAAGGACTTGACCGCCGCGGGGTCCACTTCCTGGGATGTCCGCACACGGATCCAGCCGCTGGAACCGTTGTACCCTGCCTCGTGGCCGTAGATTTTCAGTTCGCCGAGAGGCGGGAGGGTAAAGACGAAAGGGGCTTCCATCGTGATTCTGGTGCCGGTCTCAGGAGAGACCAGGTCGCCTTCCACGGACGCTTCGATCTTCCGCTCCCTGTCAAGCTGAGTCAGGGCGCCCATCTCGATCGCGATCACTCTATTCCTTTCGGTGGACATGACGCGGATCCCCTGCTGGGGCGACCCATCGACGGTGACCCTGAGCCGGGAGCCGATGTCCTGCGGATCGACGGCGTAGGTAAACTCCAGGTTGGCTTTGAGCCCCACCTGGCGCGATGAGGAGAGCCTGTCGTAGAAGAACTCCGCGCCCCGGAGCGTGAACCGCATCGTGGAGAACTGGAAGGACTCCGGCCCGGAGAAGCCTTTTGCGCCGGACATTCTCGCCAGCAGGCCGGTGTTTATTTTTGCGCCGATCCTCGCGTCGCCCGGGAACATGCCGTCGGGACTGAAGATGAGCCGTGTGGTATCCTCCCAGGTAAACTTGCCTGCGAGAGGCGGCGAGAAGTCGATGAACGGTGTCGTCGTCCACGTATTGAGCGACTCGGCAGGCACGACCCCGCGAGAGAAGTGGAAAGCCAGGACCGTGTCGCGCGGGATCTCGCCTGAAGGGAGCGGCGAGGTCACGCGCAGGAGCGTTGCATCCTCGGAGGAGCACGAGAGTCCGAGGACGCCGAGAAGTAAGAACCAGAGGATGCGAGAGGATTTCATCGGTTCGCCTTTCATTCGTCAAGAGTCCAAAGCCGTCTTGCCTCTTAGGTGCCTTCCCGGAACGCAGGCATCCCGGGAAGAAGTTCTGTGCGGGTCCGGATTCCCGCCACGGCCCACCCCGGGGGCGGAACAGTGGGAGCACGGCCGATTGGCGCACAGCTGAACGCCCTGGCACGGGAATGGGGGGGCTGCGATCATGTCCCCATAATCTTCACGGTAATCCTCACCTTGCCCACGCGCCCCCTGTCATCCACGCAGCTCACGACATGGTCCCCTTCTCCGACGCCGACAAAATACGCCCGTCCTGCTTTCGCCCGGCCGATGTATCTGTCGTCAAGGTACCAGAAGTGGACGCCGACGTCCGCCCCCGGGGCAGCCAGGAGGGAAATCTTCTGCAGCCGGGAGGCCAGATAGTAGATCATATCGCCCGACGGACTGAGGATCGCAGGACCGTCGCCGGCGGCCACTGTTGTACAGAACGGGTTATGTTGAGGCACGGCGGTCGTGCGGACGCCGCTGCGTTTCCAGAAATCGAGCAGTTCCGGAGGATAGGTCTCAATGGAAGCGATGCGGTAGTCGTGGCTGCCGACACACGAAGGACAGTAGGCAACGCTGCCATCGATTGCGACCATGTATTCCCTGCATACATCGCAGCTCGAACGCTGTGTCCGCGAGACCGAGAAGAGATCATCGATCCTCCGGACACATCGCGGCGTCGGATCCTTCCCGCTCTCAGCGCACACCTCGCGCATGCTCACATCGGTGGGAGCGGGGAGGATTGCTGTTTCGCGGCCGGCGGAGACCGCGGACAGAATATCGAACATAAGTGGGGCCGCCGCCTTTCCCCCGGCCAGCTCCGGGTTTCCGGTGTTGTCCACATTGCCAAGCCAGACTCCGACGGTGTGTGTCGCCGAGAAGCCGATGGTCCAGGCGTCGCGCCGGCCGTAGCTCGTCCCGGTCTTGAAGGCAACGGGGGGAAGCGACGAGGGATTCCCGCCCGGCAGGTCGGGACGATCCATGCCGGAGAGGATCTGCGTCACCATGAAGGCAGCGGAAGCCGAGAATGCCTGCCGATCTTCTCCGGGCCAGCCAGGGTCTGAGTGCCCGTACATGAGGGGTGCGGTCATGCCTCCATTCGGGAACGCCGCATAGGCCTCCACGAGCTCTTCCAGCGTGATCCCGCAGCCGCCGAGGATCATGCTGAGCCCCAGGCGAGGCTTCTGAGCCTGAAGGGTGTGGAGTCCCGCGCCGGCCGCAAAATCGGCGAATGCTGCGGCACCCACCCCTTTCAGCAGGCGGACCATGGGAACGTTCAGCGATCGACGGAGGGCGTCATCGGCGAAGACCGGGCCGGAGTAGGTCCCATCATAGTTCTCCGCCGTGAACCCTTCGGCATCATACGGCACGTCGAGGAGCCGGGACTTCGGTGTCAGCTCGCCCCGGTCCATGAGCATGGCATAGAGGAGCGGTTTCAATGTGGAGCCGGGGGACCGGAGGGCCCTGGCGGCATCGACCTGCCCGTTTGCCGCGGGGTCATCAAAATCAATCGATCCCGTATAGGCCAGGACATTCCGGGACCGGTTTTCGACCACGATGACGGCGGCGTTCCGCACACCCCTTGCCCTCCACGGGAGCATATGGCTGCCCAGCAGTTGCTCCATACACTGTTGCAGCCGGAGGTCCAGTGTCCCTCGGACGTTCCCTCCCCCACGGCTGCGTTCTTTGATGCGGAGACAGTAGTGGGGTGCGAAATTCGGCGGGGAGCCGCGGGAGACGCTCGCCGGCGTGTCCCAGATGATGAGAGAGTCGTCGCGTGTGAGGTAACCGCCTGCGATCCAGCGCCGTGCCTGCCGCCGCCGTTCGGCGAGCAAGCGGTCGGGAAACCGGTCGGGCCGGAGACCGTTGGGATCGCGGGGGATGAGGATCAGATCGAACAGGCGGGCAATATTCAGCCGTTCCGGAGGGGTTTGATAGTAGAGCAGTCCTGCCGAGGAGAGTCCCTCGATATTGCCGCCCAGGGGGACCATGGAGAGATACAACTCCAGCAGCTGTTCCTTGGAGAATTTCACTTCGAGCTGCAGCGCCCGGAATACCTCTATGGCCTTCGACCAGAGGGATCTCTCCCTCGGTTCGAGCATGCGGGCGATCTGCATAGTGATCGTGGAGCCGCCGGAGACCCGCCTGCCTGCCTTCGCATTCTGGAAGATCGCGCGGGCCAGCGCCAGGGGGTTCACCCCGGGGTGATGGTAGAACCAGCGGTCTTCCCGGCGGATCAGGATGCGTTTCAGGCGGTCGGGGATCTCGGAGGGATCGGTCCGCAGGCGCCAGATCCCGTCAGGCGCGAGGTATGCATGAAGGAAAAGCCCGTTGCGGTCTTCGACGGCGAGCGAATACGGTTTCGGCTGAGGCAGGGGAAACGCAAGGGAGAGAAGGGCAAACGCCGCCAGCGGGAGCAGCGTTGCGGAGACCAGGAACACCCGGTGACGCAATGCAAGTGAAAGCAGCCGTGTCATGCAGAATGGAGCTCGGGGTGGGGAAAGTGTATGCCAGCGGTGAGAATATAGAGAAGGGGCCAGGGGAAAGCAAATCGCCGCGACTTGCTTCTCTCCTTATTTTACAGATATTGTCAGCAAAGAGAACGTTTCCTGCTTCAAGCGCCGCCGCCTGTGGCGCTACCCTTACCATGGTGGACAGACACACAGGACTGCCATTGCCAAGTGACGGCTCCATGTTCCTCGATGACAGCGCACTCCAGTGCGCACGCGAGCTTTTCCCGCACACGGCCGAGGGGAATGTGTACCTGAATCATGCGGGAACCAGTCCGCTTTCCACGCGTGTAATCGGCGCGATGACCGGCTACCTGCACCGCCGGTCGTCGGGCGTCATCGACGCGTACCAGCGGGACATGGAGATGGCGGCGGAATGCCGGAAGCTCGCCGGGCGGATGATCAACGCCGAATCGGCGGACAGGATCGCGTTTCAGAACAACACCTCCGACGGAATCAACCTCATTGCCGCCGGCATGCCCTGGAAGGCGGGCGACCGCGTCCTGCTGAACGACCTGGAGTTCCCTGCCAACGTATACCCGTACCTCAATCTGAAGAAGCGCGGGGTTGCCATCGACATCATCACGGCGGTGGATGGACGTGTGACGACGGAAATGGTCGAGGCCGGCCTCACTCCGGACACACGGCTCGTCGCGTTGAGCGCTGTTCAGTTTCTCTCCGGACACCGGGCCGATCTGGCTTCCATCGGCGGTCTTTGCAGGAGCCGCGGCATCGTGTTCGCGGTGGACGGCATCCAGGCCGTGGGAGCGGTCAGGCTCGACGTGCAGAAGATGAAGATCGACGCCCTCGCGGCCGGCGCTCAGAAATGGCAGATGGCCCCCCACGGGTCAGGATTCGTCTACCTGACTGAGGCATTGCAGGATCGGCTGGTCCAGACCTCACTCGGATGGCTGGCAGTAGAAGATCCCTGGGACTTTCACAACTACAACCAGCCTCTTGCTTCGACGGCCAGGCGGTATGAAGGGGGGAGCCTCAACATGCCGAGCCTGTGGGGGATGCACGCCGCGCTCTCGACGCTGGTGGAGTACTCGATGGAGGCGGTCGAGCGGCACATTCTGGGGCTTACCGGCCTTCTCCGCGACAGGTTCCTGCGGATTCCCGGCGTCCGCGTTGTGACCTCGTATCCCGATGAGGAGCGGGCCGGCATCGTCACCATCGCCCTCCCTCCAGGGGTCAGCGGCAAGTCCGTCTTCAAGCGCATGCTCGACTGCCAGATCACCACTGCGCTCCGGGAGGGGCAGCTTCGCTACTCGCCTCATTTCTACAACAGCCCCGAGGAGATGATGCTGGTCGCCGACTGCACGGAGGAAGCACTCCGGTGACCCCGGTGCTCCTTGTCGCCGGCTCCACGTGGTTCGTCGCAAACACTCTGGTCAGCAGGACCGCCAAGGCGGGAGCGGGGATCCTCTTTCTCCTGCCCGGCATCCTGGTCTACTATCTCTGGAAAAAGCGAGCCGCACCCCCACACACACAGAGCATCAGCGTATGAAGCCCGGCGCGAGAATCCTTCTGGTTGATGATAATGCGGACTTCCGCGAGATCCTGAAAACCGTTCTGCAGGACAAGGGATTCCAGATTGGCGAGGCGCAGGACGGGCAGGAAGCGCTTGAACGCATGGCAAGCGAGGTATACCAGATGGCCATCGTGGACCTCGACATGCCCCGCATGAACGGCCTGGACTTCACCCGTGCGGTGAAGCGCACAAACCCGGCGTTCCCGGTCATGATGATCACCGCCTATGCCCAGTTTTACTCGCCGGGAGAGATCCTGGCCGCGGGGGTGGATGCGTTTTTGCAGAAGCCGGTGGATTTCGGGAGGTTGTCGAAGGCGATTGAAGGCCTGGGGGAAGGGAGACCTGGAGTCAGAAACGGAAAGAAGGGAGGCTGAGCGCGGGCGTCAGGAAGCCTTCCGCTTGACCACCACCATCGTCATGTCGTCATGCTGCGGTGCATCGCCCGTGAAGAGGCGGACGTCGTTCCGGATCAGATCGATCATCTGCCGCGCCGGGACATCGGCGAGGGCCGGATCCAGGAGGAGACGCTCGATGCGCTCCACGCCGTACTGTTCCTCCTCCAGATTCATCGCATCGGTGAAGCCGTCGGTAAGCATGACCAGCGCATCACCCGGTTTCAGCAGCACTTCGCGCTGTTCGTACAGGGTATCTTCGCGCATACCGAGAGGAAAGGGAACGCCGGCCGAGTCGAGTGTCTGCAGGGTCCCGTTCGACCGGAGGATTGGACGCGACTGGCCGGCATTTGAGAATGTCAGCCGGCCCGCGGCAGGATCAAGGCCGCCGAGCAGGAAGGCAATGAAGTGCCCGCGCTTTGAGTGATGGAAGACCGACCTGTTCAATCTGGTCAGGATCTCGGCCGGGTTGGCCGAGAGCCGGGCCTCGCTCGAGTACGCACCGCTGGCGAAAACGGCCGACATCGCGGCCTCGATACCCTTTCCTGACACGTCGAGCACCGCCAAGCCCAGCAGCTCTCCCGACTGGCCAAGACAGGAATAATCGTAGAAGTCACCTCCCACTTCCTGGGCGGGAGAAGACATCCCCGCAATATCGTACCCTTCGATGGCAGGCTGTTCCCGCGGCATGAGCGACATCTGGACGTCCCGGGCGAGCTCCAGTTCGGTGGCGAGGCTTTCCCTCTCCTCGCGCTCCTGAGAGAAGATCCAGACCATCAGATTCACCGCGGCGAAGACAAGCGCTCCCGAAACTACCAGGGGCATGAGCCCCGGTCCAATGTTGGAAAATGCTGCCACGAGGCCTAAGGTAATCAGCGTGTACGAGACGACGACCAGTCTCCTGCGGTCCTCCGGAATACCCTTGAAGATCTCGTCTGAGGCGAGGAGTGAGAAGACGAAGGCATCCCGCAGGCCGACCTGCTGGGGCGACACCTCAAGACGCTTCCGGAACGCCTCTTTCCTCGCCGCAAGTCCTGTCATAATCCGTTCCCAGGTCAGATAGAGAACACCGGCAATGATCAGATCCATGGAGAAGCGTTCCCAGCCATCCCCGCGCATGCCATGCAGGAGCGCGGTAGCAAGCTCAACAATTACAAGGATTTTGAGGAGCTTGATCAGCAGGCGTCGAAAGCGGACCGGGTCGATCATGGTATTCGGCCATTCTGCGTGATTCCGGAGGACGGGGGCTGCTATAAGTATACGAGAAGATCACCGCTCTGTTCAGTCTTCAGGACTGAGTAATTTCCCCGGTCCGGCGCCCGGAAAAGCCGTCGCAGTGCAGCACGGGCAGTCTGGGGTATTTGGGAAACCGGAGATCGGTCCTGGAGAGCTCACAGAGCAGGAAGACGCTCCCCCGGGAGGTCTCCACGGTGGCTGCGTGAATGCAGCGCGCACAGAGACCGGCCGGGGTGAATCCTGAAGCGACCATGGTGTCGTCAGGTCTGAGGGGTTGACTCCATGGCTGCATCTTCGCGAGGCGACGTCTCCCAGAGAGAGAGCTTGCAGCCATCGGGTGTCATGAACTGGGCCCAGAATCCTGCGCTCCCCACGGGCTCCTTTTTCGCCAGCACTTTCCCTTTTGCCTTCTTGATTTCCTTGAGCTTTGAGTCGATGTCCTCCACCTCGA
This sequence comes from Ignavibacteriota bacterium, assembly GCA_003152875.1. Taxonomy (GTDB): domain Bacteria; phylum Bacteroidota; class Ignavibacteria; order UBA10030; family UBA6906; genus Fen-1262. The sequence continues at coordinate 56,175 of PMBF01000018.1, forward strand.
TATACACGTTCACCTGACCGGACTTGCGCATCTTTTTCACCTTCACGAATCCCCCGTTCGGCAGTTGTCCGGTCTTGAAGAGCACGTACTCCATATCCGGCACGTCCTGAAATTCCCACCCGAACACTGTGCCGAAGAAACGTTTGGCCTTCTTGAAATCTGTCGTGGGGATTTCGATATGACCGAAACCGTGCATGGCGGACCTCCGTGAATGTGTGAGAGAGTTGGACCTTGGACTTGATGGATTACTTCTGCTCTTGCTTGAGCATTGGGATTTTCACTCCCCACGATTTCGCGTTTTCCACGGCGCGTTCATACCCCGCATCGGCGTGACGGACGATACCCATCCCGGGATCGCAGGTGAGCACCCGTTCCAGGCGCGCGCCCGCTTCTTTTGACCCGTCGGCGACCACGACCATTCCCGCGTGAATCGAGAGCCCCATGCCCACTCCGCCGCCGTGGTGCACGCTTACCCAGCCCGCGCCGCTGACCGCATTCAGCAGTGCATTGAGAATGGGCCAGTCCGCGATTGCATCGCTGCCGTCCTTCATGTTTTCCGTTTCCCGGTTCGGCGATGCCACGGAGCCGCAGTCGAGGTGGTCGCGGCCGATAACGACCGGCGCTTTCAGCTCGCCCGATGCGACCAGCTCATTGAATATCCTCCCCATCTTCGCGCGTTCGCCGTACCCGAGCCAGCAGATTCTCGAGGGGAGTCCCTGGAACCGGACATGCTGGCGTGCCTTCTCGATCCAGCGGCACAGCGGGGCATTCCCGGGAAACGTCTCCAGGAGCGCCCGGTCTGTCCGGTAGATGTCTTCCGGATCGCCGGAGAGGGCAGCCCAGCGGAAGGGGCCCTTGCCGTCGCAGAAGAGGGGCCGGATGTATTCAGGGACGAACCCGGGGATCAGAAACGCATCGGCCAGCCCGCCGGCATGCGCTTCCCCGCGGATGTTATTGCCGTAATCGAATGTTACGGCACCCCGTTTCATGAAGCCAAGCATTGCCTGGACGTGCTCGACGATCGATTCCCGGGCGCGCCGGATGTATTCCTTCGGGTTGTTCTTCCTCAGGTCGAGAGCGTCCGCAAGCGGGAGATGCGCGGGGACGTAGCCGTTGAGCGTATCGTGGGCCGAGGTCTGGTCGGTAAGCACATCCACCCTGATCCCGCGGGCAAGGAGGTCCGGAAGCACCTCCGCTGCATTCCCCAGGAGGGCCACCGACCGGGGTTCTTTCAGTTCGCGCGCGGTCTGCAGGATAGCGAGCGCCTCGTCGAGGGTCTCCGCCGCAGTGTCGACGTACCCCGTCTTCAGCCGTTTATCGATCCTTGTCCTGTCGACCTCAACGGCAAGGCACGCCGCGCCGTTCATGGTAGCGGCGAGAGGCTGGGCGCCTCCCATGCCGCCGAGCCCGGCAGTGACGAGCAGGCGGCCGGCGAGCGATCCTCCGAAGTGGCGGCCGGCGCAGGCCGCAAACGTTTCATAGGTTCCCTGCAGGATACCCTGAGTGCCGATATAGATCCAGCTGCCCGCCGTCATCTGTCCGTACATCGTGAGGCCCAGCCCCTCCAGACGGCGGAACTCGTCCCAAGTCGCCCATCGCGGCACGAGCATCGAGTTGGAGATCAGCACGCGCGGTGCCCCGGGATGCGTCCGGAAAACTCCCACGGGCTTGCCCGACTGCACCAGGAGCGTCTCATCGTTCCCGAGGTCCACCAGGGCGCGAACGATGGCGTGGTAGCACTCCCAGTTCCGGGCGGCCTTCCCCGTGCCGCCATAGACGATCAGCCGGTCCGGATCTTCCGCGACATCGGGATCCAGGTTGTTCATGAGCATCCGCATCGCAGCCTCCTGGATCCACCCCTTGCATCGCAAGGCAGTGCCGTGGGGGGCCCGGACAGAGGGGATATCGGACTGATCCAGAGAAACGCTCATGGGGTCCAGGTGTTCCGCCGTCAATCCCGTTTGAGGAGGTAAATCTCGAGCCGGACGGACGGAGGATCATCCTCCTTGACCTGTTTCAGAGAGTTGATCATTGTGAGGGGGATGATGGTCGTTGTATTATCGTCCTCCAGCACGATGCAGTCCCGCGTGACCTCCCTGAGTGTGCCGAGGTTTGTCTTCTGGTCGATGTATTTTTTCAGCCAGGAAACAATGCCCCCTGTGGAAGGTGTCGCCTGTTGTTGAGGCTGGGCGGCAGGTTCATCGGCATTCTCTCCTTCCTGACCCTGGTCCACCTTTTTCGGCGGCTGCTGGTGCGCCGGGGGCTTGGCCTTGCCTTTCTTCTGGGCATCGGCGGAACATGTGGCCGCGGCCGTAAAGGCGAGGGCCACGGCAAGAAGCAGGAGGAGCCTCGAGATGCGTTGGAGTATCATAGCGGTTCCCTTCCAGGTAGTATGGCAGATTCAACCACAATCACACAGACGATACGGCAGCTCTACAGTTTGTATCCGATTTTCCTCAGGAATTCCTTGCGGGCCTTGATGTCCGTTTCCGTTTCGATCGCCTTCGGTTTGGCGCCGTCGACAACCCCGAGAACCGCTCTCCCCTCCCCGCTCTCGGCGACGATGACCTCGAGGGGATTTGCCGTTGCGCAGTAGATCCTGCACACTTCGGGCACGGCCTTGATCGTGTTCAGGATGTTGATCGGGAAACCGCCTTCCAGGAAGATCATGAAGGTGTGGCCGGCGCCGACGTTTAAGGCATTGGACCTGGCGATCTCCACAAGCCGCTGGTCGTTGCCTGCCCACCGGACGAGCGCCGGACCGGACGCTTCGCAGAAGGCGAGGCCGAACTTCATCGCAGGAGCGGTCTGGACGATTGCCTCATAGAGGTCTTCGACGGTCTTGATGAAATGAGAATGGCCCAGGATGCAATCCATGTCCTGGGGTTTGTCAATGCTGATGCTCAGGAGATTCATGTGCGCTCCGGTGGAAGTGGAGGTGAGGCGAGCAGTGCGTGCATTGCCGAGGGGGGCATCAGCCAGTGCAGGACCGCCTCCGGACGCCCGCCTGTCGCGCGCATGGTCAGCCGCGCGGCCGTTCCCGGGGCCATAGCCACCGATGTCGGGGCGGACCCCGCGATCAGGAATCCGATGAAACTGCCCACATCGGGTTGGTGCCCCACCGCCACGATGCTCTGTTCCCCCGCGCGCCGCAGGACGAGGAGTTCCTCGAGGAGATCCCCGTTGCGGAACCCGGGTTCGAGCGCCATGTTTATCGCACAGCGGACCGGCGCCGGGAACGCCGAACCGATCAGCTCTCCCGTCTGCACGGCGCGCCGGAGCGAGCTCGTGAGGATGAGCGCAGGAGGTCGTTCCAAGCGCGCCAACAGCCGGCCGACCACTCTGGCGTCATCGGTTCCGCGGGAGGTCAGGGGGCGTTCGCCGTCATGAGGAGCGCCCGAGGTGACCCCCGCCGCCTCGGCATGGCGCACAAGCACCAGGGAAATCGTGTCGCTGTGCATACGAGCGGCGTCAGTCGGCAAGTTTTGGATTCCGCGGAACGAACGTTACGGACTGTTCGGCCAGCGTGCGAGCTCCGTACTTTATTCCCCGGATCGTCACCGTGAGTTCCTCGCCGGCCACGGCCAGCCAGGGGTCGGGGGTCTTCAAGACAGCGCGGCCCACCAGGGTCACCGTCCGGCTGCTCCGGGGAAGGACCGAATCGGTGGCCAGCGGAACAAACCGGTTGTTGTACTGGTAGGGAATGTTCCTCGAGGCGACGCGCGCGTAGGCATCGGTAAAGGTGAGGCTCGCCTTCCCCTCGTCATGAAACGTGAGAATGATTCGCGTAACGAACTCCTCGTCAATCTCATAGGCCGCCGCGAACTCATAGCGAACGGGCTGCAACGGATCCCTGACCGTAAACAACTCGCACTGGCATCCTCCTGTCGTCACCCGGTACGCAATGCCGCGCGGCGTCAGGCTTGTCGAGGCGCATCCCGCCAGCAGCACTCCCGCCGTGATGATGGGAAGAGTCAGGCGCATGATTGTGCGCCTCGGGTCACCGCCACGGGCAGATGTCCCGCTCATCTGCGGGACCGTTCCGTGATCTTCTCGCGGCCTTTGCGCGCCTTAGCGTAGCCCGGTTTGATCACGTCGTAGATCATCTTGATCCGCCGGTTGTAGGGGATGAAGGCGCTCTTCATGGCGTTGATGGTCAGTTTTTCGAGGTCATCGAGCCCGAGCTTGAACGCCTTGTGCGCCAGATGGAATTCCTTCGTCATCGTGGTGTCGCTCATCAGCCGGTCGTCCGTGTTGAGCGTCACGCGGAAGCGGTAACGATAATAGAGTCCGAAGGGGTGTTCCTCGACGGATTCGACGGCGCCGGTGTCGACGTTGCTCGTGAGGCAGATCTCGAGCGGCAGGCGCTTATCCAGGATGTATTGTGCAAGGTATCCCATCTTCACGATCTTCCCGGGTTCGTGGGGGTCCAGCCCGATGTCCTCGATCAGCCGCGTAGCATGCCCGATGCGGTGAGCCCCGCACCACTGGATCGCCTGCCAGATGCTCTCCTTGCCGAAGGCTTCTCCCGCATGAATCGTGATGTTGAAGTTCTCCCGCTGGATGTAGTGGAACGCGTCGACATGTTTCTTGGGCGGGAAGCCTCCTTCCTCACCGGCAAGATCGAAACCCACGACACCCCGCTCCCGGAAGTCGACCGCAAGCTCCGCCATTTCCTGAGAGAGGTTCATGTTGCGCATGGCGCAGATGATGAGCCCGAACTCAACGCCGAAATCCTCCCTGCCGCGCTCGAGGCCCCTGAGCACGGCATTCACCACGCCGTCCCAGTGCAGACCCTTCTCCGTGTGGAACAGCGGAGAGAACCGTGTCTCAACATAGACCACGCCGTCGTTAACCATGTCCTCCATCATCTCATAGGAGACCCGTTCAAGCGCTTCCTCGGACTGCATCACGGCAGTGGTATGGGTGAACCCTTCGAGATAGAGAGGGAGGCTTCCCCTCTGGGCTCCCCGGTGGAACCAGACACCGAGCTCGCCGGGGTCTTCGGTGGGGAGCGCAGAGTAGCCGGCGTCTCGCGCCAGCTCGATGATGGTGGTGGCCCGGAGTCCGCCGTCGAGATGATCGTGCAGGAGGACCTTCGGGATCGCGCGCAGGAGAGTCTCTGAGATCTTCATAGGAGGCGTGCGGGCGGAGGATTGTTTGTAATTATGCCAAATATACAACAAGCGTGCTAAAAAGCAAACAACCGTTGACTTTCACGTTTGGTTTGTCTATATAACCACGGTATGTAGAAGAACGTGCGTTCATTGTACTCATTCTCCTCGGGAGCCATGGCCAAGAAGGATGCGACAATACTTGTCGTAGACGACGAAGAGGCATTCCGTTACATGCTTTCATCGCTGTTGAGCCGAGCAGGGTACACGGTAGACACGGCGATCGACGGCGTCGCGGCAATCAATGCCGTGCAGTCGAAGCTTTACGACGCAGTTCTCTGCGACTTGAAAATGCCCAAGGTGGAGGGCAGCGAGGTCCTGAAGTTCATCAAGGCGAATTTCCCATCCGTGGAAGTGGTGATGTTGACCGGCGTCGCCGATGTCCGGACCGCGGTGGATTGCATCCGGGTCGGCGCATACGACTATATCACAAAACCAACCACGGCAGATGAGCTTCTGACCTCCATTGGGCGCGCGATAGAACGCCGGCAGCTGGTGATCGACAACACCGTGATGAAAGGTGTGATCGAGAAGCTGCAGGGGCAGAACGAGATGGTGGGCGAGAGCGAGACGTTCCGGCGCGTGCTGGACGTCGCGGCAAAAGTCGCGCCCACGGAGTCCACGGTCCTGATCCAGGGCCCCAGCGGAACCGGTAAGGAGCTCATAGCGAATTTCATATACCAGCACAGCGACCGTCAGGGCGAGCCGTTTGTCGCGTTGAACTGCGCCTCGATTCCCGACACGCTGATAGAGTCGGAGTTGTTCGGGCATGAAAAGGGAGCTTTCACCGACGCCCGGGCAATGAAGCAGGGAATCGTAGAGATCGCCAACAAAGGGACGCTGTTCCTCGACGAAATCGGCGATATCAGTCCCCTCATCCAGCCCAAGATCCTGAGGTTCATCCAGACCGGGGAATTCCGGCGCGTCGGAGGCAATACCACACTGCATGCCGACTGCCGCATCCTGTCAGCCACCAACAAGAATTTGAAGGAACAGGCGCGGGACGGGAAGTTCCGCGAGGACCTGCTGTACCGGTTGAACGTCATCACCATCGAGCTTCCCTCTCTGCGCCAGCGCAAGGACGATATCCCCCTCCTGGTCGCATCGTTCCTTCACACGCGGATGAAGACAAAGGTCGAGACCACGATCTCGCCGGAGGCGATGGAGGTGTTGATGGGGTATGACTGGCCGGGCAATATCCGCGAACTGGAGAACGTCATCGAGCGTGCGGCGATCCTCTGCCGCAACCACGCGATTGAGCCGGCGGACCTGTCGATCCCGAGCATGCCATCCACACAGCCCGGGTCGAACCGGGGAGACGACAAGATCGGGACGGCGATTCCGCTCAAGGAGGTCGAGCGACTGCACATTGAGGCGGTTCTCCGCTCATTCCGCGGCAACAAAGCAGAGACCGCAAAGGTCCTCGGCATCAGCCTCAAGACCCTCTACACGAAGATCCAGCAGTACCAGATGAAGATCTGAGCAGCGGAGGGGGAGTCACTTCCCTGCCGCCCTCTCTTCCCCCTCCCTTGCTGCCTTCGGCAGAAGCTTGGCCCTGTCCGCACGCACCGGCATGCCCTGCGGGAAACGGTCAAAGGACCGCACTATCTCCCAGGAGTCATCCGGCCACACCACCTCGGCGACATCCGGCACGTAGAGCGTCGCGAACCCCCTCACGATGAACCAGAGCGGCAATTCCAGCACTGCAAATCAGCCATCCACAGGATTCGGTATCACACCACCGGAGTAGTGCGGCTTGCCCAGGCAAAGGAACTCGCCGCGTGATTCCAGACAGCCTGCCGGACTGGATTCATTGAGAGGCGCCGGGGGAGTCCGGCGAACGGGCAACCAGACCTGTTCCCCAGACGAGGAGCGACGCCGCGAGACCCGGGTACATCGGCTCGATTCCCAGAGGATAGGAGGCGGATGCCCCCAGCTGCTGTGACCACCCGGCAAGCAGCCAGAAGAGGGAGACCAGCCAGCCTGAAAGCATGCAGAAGAAGGCGTAACGGGGCTTCACCATGAGGCGCGGGAAATACGCCGTCACGAGCGGGATCAGGAGTCCCGGAATGATGACCGTGCCGATCGTGTACCAGATCTTGATGACCGACGGAACGGCGAGCGCAAGTGCCACCGATACAACTCCCGCAATCAGGAGTCCCCGCTGGGTCCAGAGGCGCTCGAGGTCCTCACGAGGTACACCTCCTGACGGCAGGACCGATCCCACAGGGGGAGACTCTCCCTTCATGTTCCCGGCGGACGGGGAGCGTCCCGGAGCGGGAACCCCGGTTGTTGTGTGCACGCTGAGCCTCCAGATGATGTCACGGCCGAGTGTCGTCGCCGAGACGAATGCCAGCGTGTTCAGGGTGGACATAATGGTCGCGAGCATGCCGACATAGAATAGCCCTTTGGCCAGGGGTGGGAGAATTGCCTCCGCGAGCAGTGGATACGCCATGACAGGCTGTTCCAGGCCGGGGAGTGCCGCGCGGGCATAGAGCCCCGCTGTTGCGGTCATGGCGTCGAAGAGGATCCAGAAGAGGATGGAGATGAGGATGCCGCGCTGTGCCACCGCCGGCGTTTTGGCGGCGTAACACCGCTGATGGAATGACGGATCAACGAGGGTCCAGAGCGCGATGAAAAACCAGACCACCACGAACTGCACCGTGTTCCCTCCGTTCCAGGTCAGGTGGAGCGGCGGGACATGTCCGCGGATGAATTCCCAACCGCCGAACTTCGCGTAGGCAAACGGGAGGATCACAGCGAAGCCGATAAACATCAGGAAGAACTCGAGGATGTCCGTGTTCACGTCGGAACGGAAGCCGCCGGCGTACAGATAGGCTGTCGTGGCAAGCGTCCCCAGCACGACGCACAGGAGGTAGCTCCACCCCGTCACGAGCTGCAGCAGGACGGCGATCATCAGAATGTACGGGGCCGGCGTCATCAGCAGGAATGTGAGAATGCCGCCGAGGACGGCGGTCGGGCGACCGTAGGCATCCTGCAGCTTGTCGGGGATGGTTGCAAAGCTGGTAGCGCGGACACGCCGGGCGAGGATCAGCGCGAACACGAGGGCGAAGATATAGTAGGGAAGTCCCTGGATGAACCAGTTGGAAATCCCGTAGAGATAGGAGAATTCGCCAACGCCGAGGATCCCCCCGTACCAGGTGGAGACGAGGGTCATGACGAACACCGGCGTGGTCAGTGAACGTCCGGCAAGGAGGTATTCCGCAATGTCACCGCTCTTCCGTGCCGTGAGAAAACCGATGAGGAGCACTGCCCCGAAATAGACGACAATCACGGCCATGTCGGCCGGAGCCAGATGAACTGCCATCGTCAGACCTCGCGTTTGGAGCTACGGCCTGCCGGTCGGCGCCCGGTGGTCGGGGGACTGGCGGGATCCTGCCGGGACGGAAGAAGGGAATCCTGGACGATGATCAGGAGGCTGCCGCTCCTCACCTTCACAGAGAAGGGGGACCGGATCACCACATTGCTAACGGCAACCTGCCCCTTGTTGAGTGTCCCGTCGCGCAACGGATAACGGAGGCCGCCGAGGGTGATCCCGTTTACCCTTCCGAAGGGGATGAGGCTCACGGTCGTGCCCCGGGGCGACACAATCCTGTTGACGCGCCGGGCGGGGATTGCGCGCCACCCGTCGCCCACGACCGTCAGATGAAAACGGGAAACGTAGCGCCAGAGGAGCGACAGGTTCGCAAGCGTGAAATCGATCCTGCGGCCAACCGCGCCAACGACGATGACATCCCTCACACTCCCCTTCTTCAAGAAGTCGAGCGCTTTCTCGAAATCGGTGTTGTCCTGCCTGCTTACGTGGACGAAGAGCGATGAGGCAAAGTACCGGCGGGTTGCCGGCGTGACAGAATCAAGATCGCCGACGATGACCTCCGGTCTGATCCCAAGCGCGCGGGCGGAGTTTGCGCCTCCGTCCGCAGCGACGATGAGGTCTGACAGGCGCGCCAGCTTCCGGGCCAGCGTGCGTGAAGGGGGCTCGCCGCTGCAGATCAACAACGCCGTGGCGGGTGCCCTATACCGGGCGGAGGCGATGTTCTTGATATCCAGAGGACGATTCATGAGGAATTGACCTTCAATGAACGAGACCGTCATTGTCCCGGGGTAAGCCGGCCGGCATTGGCGACGCCGGGAGATCGCCCAGGCCCTGGGGTCCGGGTTCCCGGGCGGCCATTCAGAGCTTGACTCTTGCCCCCACAACGATGTTTCGTTCGGCCCCGGGAAAGAAGGCGTTTCCCTCCCCGCTGGCAAAATAGAGCACGTTGAAGATGTTGCGCACCTCGGTTCGCAGCTCCACTTCCGTCCCCGCCACGGGGGGGAGAACGTAGAGGAGCTCCGCGTTGCAGAGCGTGTACGCGTCGTTACGGTTTGCGGGGTTCTTGAAGTTGTCAGTATAGAAGGGGCCGACGTATTTCAGGACCAACGATCCCGTGAAGTTGTTGTCACGGTACGTCAGGCGGAGGTTGCCGAGAATGTCCGGGAATCCGGCGATCGGATTGCCGTCGAGCGTGTCCAGCTTCCCCGAGTCATCGAGCATCTTGTAGTGTACCAGGCGGTTGGACGAGAGCGTGAGGTTGCCCGAGAGCTGGAGGTTCCATGGGAGCGCCGCCGATCCTTCCATCTCCACACCGAGATGGCGTGTTCGGCTTGCATTGCCCGTGACCGGTTGGCCGAAGATATCGACTTGTCCGCTCTTGATCAGCTCGTCGGAGAACTCCATCAGGTAGAAGCTCACGCCACCCTCAAGTGCTGCCGCATGGTAGCGTCCTCCTATCTCCAGATCGAGGAGCCTTTCGGGTTTCGCCAGGGGATCCCCGAAATCGTACCGGATCCGTCCCCCGCTCGTGTCTGCGACGCGGAACTGCGGCGTCGCTCCGAAGTATGAATCTTCCGCCGCGTAGAGGTTCCGCATCGTCGGTTCGCGCGAGGTGAAAGCGGCGGACAGATACATGCTCGCCTCCGGGGTGATATTGTAGTTCAATCCCAGCCGGGGGTTGGCAAAAAGGTACGGGACATCGAACTGGTTTCCGAGGTATTTCTCGTTGCGTATGCCATACCGGTTCCGAACAACCTGCAGGCTTGCCATCACCGAGAGATCTTCGCGAACACGGTAGATCTCATGCGCGTAGAGAGAGAAGATATCCCGCACGCCGTTATACTCATAGAAATGGTAGTCGGGATCAAATCCGGAGGGCAGGTTTCCGGCATAACTGATTTTCCCCCAGTGAGTGGACCTGTGGATCCGAACTTCGGCCCCTACGGTGAGCATACCCGTCCCATGGTCGATCTCCGCCCGCGGGAGCCATCCCCACTGCCGGTTCCCCACATACCCCCGGACGAGCGCATCGACCGGATTGCCCTGGACCGGGATGCCGTACGCGGAACCCAGTCTCAGGGCCGTGGTATCGGCCCAGGATGCATCGTAGTCAAAGTATCCTTCCCCGGTGTAATAGAAGAGCGTATTGTAGAGCGTCAGGGTGGGCGAGAGTTTCCATTCATGGATGAGCTCATAATGGGGCTGGCTGAAGGCCTCGGTTTCCTGGGGACGACGCTCGGTGAACGACGCGTACCCCTGGCCGTCCGGTGCCGTCTCCCAGGAGGCGAGATTCTGGCGCCTGAGCCTGGGATCCCCCTTGACGAATTTCGGAAGACCGGTGTAGGCGAGGCCATCCTGAAGGGGGCCGCCGAAAAAGTGAAAGCGGGTGGTCATGGTGGGATCGATCCTGACGGCGCCGAAAAAGAATGAATTCAGATCGACCCAGGAGTTCGTGCGGTAGCCGTCGCTGGTTATCGTTCCGAGCCGTCCGTACAGCATGTACCGGCCCCCCACGAGTCCCGAAGTGAAGGAGGCCGCGAGTTTCCGGGAATTCAGGGGGAATGACCTGGTGCTGTCGCCGAACTGCTGGAATCCAAAGTATGATTCGAGGGTGATGCCGGGCTCGCCGCTGAACGGGTTGGTGACGAGGTTGATCGAACCGCCGATCGCGGCGGGGCCATAGAACGCCGTGCCGGCGCCCCGCTGAACCTGGATTTCACCCGTGCTGGCGAGGAGGTCGGGGAAATCGATCCAGTACACGCCGTGATCCTCCGGGTCATTCTGGGGAATGCCGTTGACCATGACTGAGACGCGGCGTTGATCGAATCCCCGCAGGTTGACATAGTTGTACCCGATTCCGTTGCCGTTCTCGGAGTAGGTGGTAATGGAGGGGAGCTCGGAGAGCAGGACAGGGACATCCTGCATTGAATAGCGCTCGTGCAAGTCGCGGGGTTTCAGGTCGGTGAATGTCACCGGGGTTTCCCGTTCGCGTGCCTGGGTGGCAGTAATGATGACGGGCGACATCTGATAGACCGTATCTGGTACGGGTCTCTGCTGAGCGAGCCCAGGAGGGGGCGGGAACGAGAGGAGCATGAAGACGAACAGAGATATTCCAGCGGACCATTTTACCATGGCTTCTTCTCCTTTCCCCTGGCATCGCAAAAAAAACCGCTCTCGGGCAATGCCGAAGCGGGAAGGAGAACGCGAAAGTCCGTGCTCCGTTTTCCCTACGCTGGCATTACCCAGATCAGGTTCCAGGGTTTGATCTCAGTCCTGCGGTTTTCGGTGCAGGACACCCCTAACGGAATAGGTGGAAGATAGAAGGAAAGGACAAAGGAAGCAAACATCCATCTGCTCAACGGCACGGGATTGGCAGGATTCACGCGCCCGTTCTGTGTACCCGTCCTGCAAGAATGGTATTGCAGGCGGGCAGAAACGGGGGGGGTGAAAAAAGCCGTGACATTTCGAGCGTTAATAGCGATATTGAATGCCGGGAGGATCAGCCCGCGAATACCCATGCTGGGGTAGAGACAACAGGCTGCTCACGATCCCTCCTTTCCCATCGCCCCGCCGGTCGGAGGATGACGATCGCGGGCACACTCATCCAGACGCTCGATGCCGGAACTTCCGGACATTGTCTATATCGCCGGAAAGCTGACCGGGGCGGTCACGGGAACGCCGGTCAGAGAGTTCACCGTCAAGCAGCCCGTTGTTCTGCGCAATACCTTTGACCGTCCGCCCGGGGAGTTGCTCACGGGCAGGGAGATCAGCACTGTAGGGTTCAAGGGTCCCTTCTTCATTTTCGGCTTCGGAGAGACGACGGAGCTGGTAGTGAACCTGATGTACTCCGGCAGATTCCAACACCAGCGCCAGGGTGAAAAGCAGGACGGGCATCTCTGTCTTGCCATATCGTTTGCAGACGGCTTCCGGCTCAATCTCTGCGACGAGAACAAGATGGCAAAGGCGTATCTCGTCCCCGGGAACGACCATACCCACGTGCCGGGAATTGCCAGCCTGGGGATCGATATTGAGAGCCCTGCTTTTACGGCGGAGGCGTTCCGAGCTGTCGCAGCCCGGAACGGGCGGAAGCAGGTCCGCGTCATGATCAATGATCACACGATTCTGAGCAGCATCGGCAATGCTTACGCGGACGAGATCCTGTTCGAGGCGGGCATTCACCCAAAAACGCTTGTGTCACGAATCCCGGCTGCGGATATCGATCGTCTGCACGGCGCGATCTGTTCTGTTATGGCATGGGGGATTGAGGAGGTCCGCCGGGCCGCCCAGCCCATCCAGGTGAAGGTCCGCGGCCATATGCGGGTGCGCAATCGTCACGGCCAGCCATGTCCGCGATGCGGCGCCACGATCAGGCGTGAAGGAGTGCGCGGATACGACGTCTTTTTCTGCCCTCGCTGCCAACCGGCAACGCGGCGGCATTTTATCGACTGGAACAGGCCGCCCGCCGGTGACTCCGGACAAGATGCGGCCCGAGGGTGAAGCTCGTGGATGCCCCCGGGGTGGGACCCGAGACGGCGCCTGCCGAAACGGCGGGACGCGGTTATATCGACCGGCCGCTCCGCGGAGCGCCCGTCCTCATTGCGATTCAACACCGAACGATGTTATATTGCAGCAACAACCTGGTGCGAGATCTGCCATGACGATCCAGGAGCTTCTCGAGACGCATGCGGCCGCGATCATCAATGAGGCCACGGAATCGATTCGGTCTGCTCATGCGAAACATTACGAACAGGCCGGGCATGAGCACCTTCACCAGCGTCTCAAGGCGCTCTATACGCTGACCACCAGGGGGGTAAAGGAGCGGAATCTCGGCCCGATGATCGCCCACGCGGAGACGGTTGCACGGGAACGGTTTTCCAGCGGATTCGATCTGTGGGAGGTCCAGACGGCATTCAACGCCCTCGAAGAGGCCATCTGGCGGCGCATCCTGACTGAGCTCCCTTCCGGGGAATTCGCCCAGGCGCTCGGTCTGGTGAGTACCATACTGGGCGCAGGGAAGGATACCCTGGCACGGCGGTATGTCGCTCTTGCCACGAAAGCAAGAGTCCCATCGCTCAACCTGCAATACCTCTTCAGCGGCACGGAACCTGGCGAGTGATTCTCCCCGCCGAGCCGCGCCATTCCGGCGGGCCGCTGTCCACAATGAAAGGAGCCACTCGTGTTCTCTACCATCAAAGATTTCATCTTCATCTGGTCTCAGGAATTCGAATCGACGCAGAAGGTGTTCAAGCATTTGACGAACGGGAGCCTGAGCAGGGAAGTGGTGCCGGGCGGGAGGACACTCGGACGGCTCGCCTGGCATATTGTCACCACGATCCCCGAAATGCTCAACCGGACGGGACTGACGATCCCGGGTCCCGAGCACACCTCGACTCCTCCGGCATCTGCGAAGGAGATCTTCGACACGTATAATAAGGCAGCCGAGGCGCTCTTGAACCAGGTCAGGGAACTATGGAACGACGCTTCCCTGCAGGTTGAGGACGAAATGTACGGCGAGAAGTGGAAACGCAGCAACACCCTGACGGCGCTTGTCTTTCACCAGATCCACCACCGGGCGCAGATGATGGTCCTGATGCGCCAGGCCGGCCTTGGCGTCCCGGGAATTTACGGACCCTCGAAGGAAGAGTGGGCAACCATGGGCATGCCGCCCCAGGAGTAGCGAATCGAAATCAGAAAGGAAATACCAATGAAACATATCGCTCTGGCGTTGCTCCTCGCGGCGGCTTTCAGCACCTCGGGCGCAGGAGAAATCTACGGCACGCTGGCTGAAGGGACCAAGCCTCTTGCGGCCGGTACGAAATTGGAGATCACCGCGGGAGACAAGTCGTACGGCGGAGAGACAGACAAGTTCGGCGCGTACCGGGTGTTCGTGAAAGAGAAGGGAAAGTGCACGCTGAAGGTCCACATCAAGGACCAGACCGCAGCGTTCGATGTCATTTCGTTCGAGAAATCCACGCGCTACGACCTCGTCCTCGAAGCGAAGGACGGCAAATACAGTCTACGCCGCAAATAACGGACGGCGCAATCCTCCGGGGCAGCTATGGCAGAAGAACAACGTGACCTGTGGGGCCGCCTGAGCCTCATGCTCCAGGCGGGAGGGGGTCTGTTCACCGCCGTCACGGTGGCAGTGATCGGGTTTTTCGGGTCAAGCTATCTGAAGACCAAGGAGCTGGCCGACACCGAATCCCGCGAACGGATGCAGGCCTACGAGACGAACGTCCGCATCTACACGGAGCTGATGAGCAAGCGGGAAGAAGCCGAAAGCGCCCTACGCAAGGACATGTTTGTCTCAATCATTCAATCGTTCCTGCGTCCCGGATCCGGTTCGATGGATGAGAAGGTGCTCAATCTTGAGCTGCTCTCCTACAACTTCCACGAATCGCTGAACCTCAAGCCTCTCTTTGTCTACCTGGAGAAGCAGGTCCAGGCATCCACGGATGCGAGGAAAAAGGGATACATTGACCGGCTCTACACCGTTGCCACGGAGATCTCGCGCAAGCAGATGCTTGTTCTCGAAAGCGCCGGAGCGAAAGTCGACCGGATGATCGACCTCGGTGATTTGAAGGACAACCCCGGCGGTCTCACGATTGAACCGGCCAAAATGATGCTGGACAGCATCCCGCGCACCTTCCAGCTTGTCTTGCTGGAGGCCGACACCAGGACGAAGAACCTCCGGTTCAGGCTGGAGATCCGGACGCCGCTCGACACCGCGGGAACGGTTGAGACGAACTCGGCGGAGTTCTGGGTCGGGTACTTCGACTTCCCCATGATCGACAACACCCGGCTCACGCACGACCAGCGGTGCGCCGTGGTCCTGAACGCGTTCGAGGACGGCGCGGCAGATATCACCCTGTCGTATTTTCCCGGCTCATACGCCAGCCTCAAGGAGAAGCCCTACTACTCTGAGGTGGTCGAGAGCCTGATGCGGACGAATGCCCAGATGTCGCCCAGGATGGGAAAGGCCGTCGGGGCCGGAGAGTAGGAAATCCTCACGCGGCAATCGCCGCAACGCGGCAGCCGCCGCACACTCCGACACACGCAGTCCCGGGAGTCACGCGGATGAGAACCATCTTCCTCTTCTTCCTTGCAGGTTATGCAGCCCTTTCTGCGCAGGCGCAGCAGCAGCCTCACATGCGCCCGGTCCACACGTTTTCGATCGTCGCGCGTGACTCAGTCACCGGAGAGATGGGCGTGGCGGTGCAATCCAACTGGTTCTCGGTGGGATCGCTTGTCACCTGGGCCGAGGCGGGCGTCGGAGCGGTCGCAACGCAGTCGTTTGTGGACCCCGCATACGGACCCCTCGGCCTTGATCTGATGCGCGCGGGCAAGAGTGCGCAGCAGGCGCTCGAAGGTCTGCTCTCCTCCGATCCGGGCAGGGACGTCCGGCAGGTGGCGATGGTCGACGTCCATGGGAATGTTGCGGCGCATACGGGATCGAAATGCATCCAGGCTGCGGGCCACCATGCGGGGAGAAACTACTCGGCGCAGGCGAACCTCATGCTGAATGAGGCGGTCTGGCCCGCGATGGCGAAGGCCTTCGAGGCTGCGCAGGGTGACCTGGCAGATCACCTGCTGGCAGCGCTCGATGCTGCGCAGGCGGCAGGGGGCGATATCCGGGGAAAACAATCGGCCGCGATCCTCATTGTGCGCTCGACATCGAGCGGCCGCCCGTGGCTCGACAGGGTGATGGACCTGCGAGTGGAGGATCACAGCGAGCCTCTGGCCGAGCTGCGCCGGCTGGTCGTGCTTCAACGCGCCTATCAGCACATGAACAACGGGGACCTTGCAGTGGAGAAGAACGATGTGGATGGTGCTCTGCGCGAGTACAGTACTGCCGAGGCGATGGTTCCCGGAAATCTCGAGATGAAGTTCTGGCACGCGGTGGCGCTGGTGAACGCCGGACGCGTCGACACGTCCCTTCCGCTGTTCCGGGAGGTCTTTGCAAAGGACCGCCACTGGGCCCTCCTCCTCCCCCGCCTTCCTGCGAGCGGCACGCTCACGGCCAACGAGAAGACCCTCTCTCGCATTCTCTCGGAGGCCAAGTGACGGCCTTTTCACCTGCACTCCCAGGCATGCTCCCGGCAAAGGGGGCACGATGAACGTCGCGTTTTCGGGGATTCTGGAAATCGATCAAAAGCGGTTTGGATTCGTCCGGACGCCATCGCTGACGCTTGCGCGCCAGACAACCGACCCTTTCGTCCCTCCATCGCTCATTGCAGAGTTGAATCTGAGGGCCGGGGCCAGCGTGGAGGGGCAGGCGGAACAGCGCCACGGGAAGAGCCCTGAGGTGAGGTTGATCAGCAGGATCAACGGCATGGGACCTGAACAGTGGAAGGGCGTGCGGGACTTCAGCTCCCATGATGTCGTGTCTCCGAACCAGCCGCTGAAGCTTGAAGGACCGGGCGCCAACGTGGCAATGCGGATCGTCGGGCTGTTCTGCCCTATCGGGAAGGGGCAGCGCGCTCTGATTGTCTCCCCTCCCAAGGCGGGGAAGACCATGCTCCTTCAGCAGCTCGCGCACGCGGTCAGCGAGTTTAACCCATCGGTGGTCCTCCTGGTGCTCCTGATCGACGAGCGACCCGAAGAGGTCACCGACATGCGCCGGAGCATTCGCGGGGAGGTCTTCGCCAGCTCGAGCGACACCGACCGGGGCAACCAGGTCAGGCTCGCCCAGCTCGTGCTCGAATACGCCAGGCGCAAGGCGGAAGCGGGAAGCGATGTGGTCCTTCTGCTCGATTCGCTGACGCGGCTCGGCCGCGCGTTCAATATTCATCAAAAAAGCAGCGGCAAGACGCTCTCCGGCGGCGTCGACGCCCGTGCTCTCGAAATCCCGAAGCGCATTTTCGGCGCTGCGCGGAAGCTCGAGAACGGAGGATCGCTGACGATCCTCGCCACGGCCCTTATCGAGACCAACTCCAGGATGGATGAGCTGATCTTCCAGGAATTCAAAGGGACAGGCAACATGGAGCTGGTTCTGGACCGGAAGCTTGCGGACGAACGCATTTTCCCCGCGATCAATCTCGGCCTCTCGGGGACCCGCCGCGAAGAGCTGTTGTTCGGCGTTGACAGCGGCCACCACCAGAACCTCAGGCGGGCGATCGCACGGCTCACTCCGCGCGATGCAATGCTGGCGGCGCTGAAGCTCACGGACCAGTATCCAACCAACGACCTCCTGCTGGGAAAATTCTGATGGCGGGATCGTCTCCGGTGCCAGCCGGCTCACCTCACCACATCCGCCTGACTCTAGCTCCGCCGCCGGGCTTCAACTTCTGGCGGACTGCCTTCAGTCATGGCTGGTGCGCACTTCCCCC
This sequence comes from Ignavibacteriota bacterium, assembly GCA_003152875.1. Classification (GTDB taxonomy): domain Bacteria; phylum Bacteroidota; class Ignavibacteria; order UBA10030; family UBA6906; genus Fen-1262. Next base: position 74,015 of record PMBF01000018.1, read on the forward strand.
TTTCATTCACGACCCGGCAACCGAGACGCTTGAGCGGACGCTGGAGCTTCCGGACGGCATGCTCGTTCACACGGAGCTCCGGGCAGCGCCTAAGGGCATCTCCGTGTCGGCCCGATCCTCAACACCGTTCACCGCCTCCGCTCGCCGGGCAATACTGGGTCAGATCCGTACCTGTCTACGTCTGGATGAAAACCTCGAAGGGTTTTACGGTGAGGCAGACCGTCATCCCCGGTACCGCTGGATCCGGAAGGCTGGGGCAGGCAGGATGCTCCGCGCTCCTACGGCATTTGAAGACGCCGTCAAGATCATTTGTACGACCAACTGCACATGGGCTCTTACCACGATCATGGTGACTAACCTCGTCCGTGCCGCAGGGAGGACGACGGACGGCGTGCGGTATGCTTTTCCTGCGCCTGAAGCACTGGCCTCGCTCTCCGAGCGAGACCTCCGGCTGCGCTGCACCACCGGCTACAGGGCACCGTACATCCGAGAGCTCGCCCGCCGGGTCGCATCCGGCGAGTTGACCATAGAAGGATGGCGCAGTTCGCCTCTGACCACAGAGGAGCTTGACAGGGAGATGCGGAACGTCAAGGGGATGGGACCGTACGCCGTGGGGAATATGCTGCGGCTCGTGGGCCGATGCGATTCGCTGGCCCTGGATACGTGGGTGAGGGGACAGTTCTTCCGGATTCACAAGAAAGGGCGAAGGGTCTCGGATGCGGTCATCCAGAGACACTACGCCCCGTATGGGTCCTGGCGCGGACTGTTTTTCTGGCTGGAGATGACGCGCGCCTGGCACGACGGTAAGTTCAAGCTGTGATCACGGCAACCAACCGGCTACCCGGGATTACCGGGTCAGACCTTTAAGTCAGACCATCGGGTCAGACCTCGAAGGACCGTTTAGTCTGACCGTTCTGACCCGTCTGAGGGGTTAGTCGCCGATGCAGGTGCCGACTGCGCGCGCTGCGAAAAGAAGCTGCGAATCCGGGGGCACAACCCTCTGCTTGCCGATTGCGTCTTTCAGAAGGACCGTGCACACCTCATCGTGCTGCAGACTGGTCATCACGCCGAATTCCCCCCGGGAGGCCGCCTGTAAGGCAACGCATCCGAACCTTGTGGCAAGGATCCGGTCGTAGGGAGTCGGACTTCCGCCGCGCTGCACATGGCCCAGCACGGTGACGCGCGTTTCCAGACCGGTCTCGTCCTCGATCCTTTTTGCGACGAGTTCCCCGATGCCCCCAAGGCGGACGGGATCCGTACGCTTGATGTCCATCTCTTTGACAGCAATCTGTCCATCCGCGGGGCGGGCCCCTTCAGCAACGCATACGATGCTGAACTTTGCACCCTTGCTTCTCTTGAGCACCGTTTCGAACACCTTGTCCCAGGAAAAGGGGATTTCCGGCAGGAGGATGATATCTGCTCCGCCGGCCACACCTGCGCCCAGGGCGATCCACCCGGCATAGCGCCCCATGGTTTCCATCACCATGACCCTGTGATGCGCTGAAGCCGTCGTCTGGAGNNCCCATCTCGGAGAGCTTGTTGGCGATCGTCATGGTGCCATCCCCGCCGATCGCGATCAGCACGTCGAGCTGCCAGTTCCTGTAATGGGCCACGACCTGGTCCGATGCGTCGATGATCCGGATGTTGCCCCGCTCCCCCATCGGGAAATGATACGGATCGCCCTTGTTGGAGGTTCCGAGAATGGTGCCCCCCTGATTGATGATGCCGAGGACGTCGATAGGGGTTAGCTCACGTGCCCGGCCCTCCACAAAGCCTTCGTAGCCGTCCAGAATGCCAATCACCTTGGTTCCAAAGTGAGCCATTGCCGGCTTCGCGACGCTGCGAATGACCGCGTTCAAGCCGGGGCAGTCTCCCCCTCCGGTCAGTATGCCGATTCTGCGCAGTTTGTGCATTGCCATAGTGAACTATTCACATCCTTTTCGTAAGTTAGTGAGAACCACAGGGTGTTGCGGCGTGATCAGCGCCTCGAAAGCGGCCAAGCATGTGCAATATAGCCAAATTCCCCACTGTAGTAAAGTTCACATCTTGCGTCTTTTGAAAAATTCCATAACTTGAACGCTACAGAAGATGAGCTTGCTTGAAGAATACAAGGTTTCTCTGAAAATGCCTGAGGTCGAGGAGATTCTCGACCTGATTTTCTACAGGCCGATCGCATTTGTTTTTGTCAAGCTTATCTATCGCCTCCCGGTCACCCCGAACCAGGTGACGTTCCTGTCTCTCCTGGCGGGTTTGACTTCCGCTTGGTATATGCTTCCAGGCACCCGCGCGGGTTTCCTCTTCGCCGGCATATGGTACGGGGTGGCCAACATCCTGGACTGTGGGGACGGGATGCTTGCCAGATTGCAGAAGAGCGGAACCCCGTTCGGCCGGCTGGTGGACGGGGTGGTAGACTGGGCGATCAGCGTGGCGATTTTCGTCGGATTGGGCGTCGGGCTGAGTTCTGCCTCCGGCAACCCGTCCATCTGGTGGCTGGTAGCCGCAGGAGGATTCACCTCGGCCCTTCATGCAGTCATCTTCGATTACTATCAACAGGAATACATTTCAAACGTCCGTGGGACGAGGAATTTTCTCTCCCAGGAAGTCGTGAAGGCGCGCACGGAGCTGGACCGCCTGGCCGCCGCGGAAGCTGGATGGTGGTCACGGATCTGGCTTAAGGTCTATCTTGGATACCTCGGTTTGCAGGAAAGCTCCCAATTCAAGGCCGAGGGCGAACGACAGGCACCACCAGAGCTCTTCCGTCAGCACAACTACCGTGTCATGCAGTGGTGGACCCTTCTCGGAGCAACGACAAACCGAAGCGGATTGATCATCGCCTCGATCCTGGGAAGGCCGGATATCTTCTGCTGGATTGTCGCCATCCCCGGAAACCTTTTTCTCGTCTTCATGCTCTTCTGGCAGAGACGCGTCCAGCAGCGTCTTGAGCTGGACCTGCGTCTGCAGACCGTTGACGGGGGTTCCTCCAAGGGGTAACGCCCCATACTCTATTGTTGCATTCAGACTGAGAGGCAGTTATGGGTCTGATTTATCTCGACCGCAATGAAAACCAGTACGGCCCTGCTCCTGCCTGCTACCAGGTCCTTCGCGAGGCCAATCTTGAACAGCTCAGCCTCTATTCCCGGGCCTATGCAACCGGCAAGAAGAGCGATCTCTCGGACCGCCTCAGCGCGGACCTCGGCATTCCGGAGTCCCGGGTCCTGCTAAGCTACGGGAGCGAGGACATGCTCAAGCAGGCGGTCCACTGTTACCTTCAGAAGGGGGAAACCATCCTCCTCCCCCACCAGTCGTGGTGGTACTACAAATCCGTGGCAAAGGAGGTCTTCGGCACCGAGATCCACTACTCGATGAAGGAGCGCGGCGGCCTCTTCGTGTACGACCTGCAGGAGATCATCGACCAGTATGACCGGCATCATCCGCAGGTGATCCTGATCGCCTCTCCGAACAACCCCACGGGCAACAGCATCGGGATGGACACACTCCACCGGCTGGTTGAGCATTGCGCTTTGTCGGTGATTGTGCTGGATGAAGCATATTTCGGCTTCGGCGGGGACGGGAACGGCCACATCAAGACCCTTCTTGACGCACACCCGCGGATGGTCATCCTCCGGACATTTTCGAAGTATTTCGCGCTGGCGGGGCTGCGCATCGGGTACTCCATTGTCGGCAGGGAGCTCGAGCAGCTCGTTGCGTTCAGCGCACGCTACCTCGGCTACAACCAGTTGTCAGAGAAGATCGCCCTTGCTGCCCTGGACGACCCGGCCTACTATGCCCGTATAGCACAGGCGATGCGCGAGGACACGGAGATGTATTTCCAGGAGTTTTCGCTGATCGAAGGATTCACACCGTTCCCATCTGAGGCCAACTTCATGCTGGTGCGTTACCCCCGGCTCCGGAAGAAGGAACTCAAGGCGGGACTCGAAGGGTACGGCGTGGTAGTAAAGTTTCTCGATGATCCAGGACTCGAGGATTGCATCCGTATCACGATCGGGACGAAGGAGCAGAATGTCCGCGTGATGGAAGCCTTCAGGGAGGTGGCAACCGGTGTGCCGCACCTGTCGACTGTCACACCGGAGATCTCCCAGGCGCGATGACCGGCATCCTTCTCGCGGCAGGTATCGGCTCGCGTCTCCGGCCGCTGACGGAGAGCAGGCCCAAGTGCCTGCTTGAGGTGGGCGGAGTGTCACTGCTCGAACGCACTCTCCGCGCGTTTGTGGAGGCGGGAGTGGGCGAGTGTCTCCTGGTCACCGGCTACCTGCAGGGCATGGTGGAAGGAGCGGTACGCGGTTTCGGGCTACCTCTCCAGGTACGTTTCGTCCATAACGAGCGGTTTGGAGCCACCAACAACAATTACTCGCTCTGGCTGGCCGGCCTGCAGGCGGAGGGTGAGGACATCATTCTGCTGGATGGGGACATTCTCTTCGAGACGGGCATCCTCCGTTCTCTTATTGGCGCGGCCGAGCCCGACGCTCTCGTTGTCCGGGCAGGCGGCCCCCTGGGGGCAGAGGAGATCAAGGTGGAACTGGACGGGGCGGGCGCCGTCAGGCGCATCGGCAAGGAGGTGGATCCAGGCTGCGCGGACGGCGAATCGATAGGCATCGAAAAATTCTCAGCTCCCGCAGCGAGGGAGCTGTTCAGGATCCTCGGCCGGAGGAGGGAGCGCTACGAGTTCTACGAGGCTTCGTTCCAGGAGCTGATTGACGGCGGCGTCCGCCTGGCCGCGGTCTTCGCGGGGGGCATGGCGTGCATGGAGATCGACACACCGCAGGACCTTGAGGCGGCCGGCATTCTGGCAAGCACGCGCGGATTATGAGCGGCACACCGGGGTATCGCTACTCCGTCTCCACCAAGTCCGGTCTCTCGGACGAGCTCATCAACACGTACCTTCTCCGGCCGATCGCAGGCCTCCTGGTGCGCGTGTTGTATTCCTCGCCGGTCACTCCCAACCAAGTCACCGTCTCGGCGATAGCGGCGGGCCTCGTCAGCGCTTTCTGCTATCTTCCGGGAACTCCGGGGCTCACCGCCGCGGCCGGTCTCTTCCTGACGCTCAAAGACCTCCTCGACTCGGCGGACGGCCAGCTCGCGAGAGCCAAGAACCTGTTCAGCCGCCGAGGACGTTTTCTGGACTCGATAGGCGACGTTGTGGTAAACTTCTGCGTGTTCCTGGCCATCGCCGCCGCGCTGAGCCGGGCGGGTGCACCGTGGCCGGTCTTTGCCGCCTCGATGGCCGCGTTCTTGTCGCTCACACTTCGTGTCTCCTACCACGTCTTCTACCAGACATCATACCTGCACCGCCGCAACGCCTACTTGCTGAACCGGACATCGGAGGAAATCAGCGGCGAAGACCTCAGCGCCGACAGGGTGACGATCGCACTGCAGCGGACATTCCTTGTGCTGTACGGATGGCAAGACGCGCTGATGGCGGGGATCGATGCGTGGTCGAGAAACGGGAAGACCGTTGGAGATGAGGCCTGGTACGCCGACCCCGCGGGGCTGCGGTGGTCGGGGTTTCTGGGGCTGGGAACCGAGTTGTTCCTCCTGATGCTCTTCTCGCTTTGCAACGAGCTGGAAGACTACCTGGCGGTCAACCTCCTCGGCATGAATGCCGTGTGGGCGGGGTGCATCCTCTACCGCAAGAGGCTCGGCCGGAGGAACAGGCGGGACGCCTGAGCCTCAATCTCTGGAAAAGCTCTTCTCAATCTCGCGCGCCTCGGCGGCGGCGATATCGAAACGGCTGCGCAGGTTCTCGAGGGCCTGTTTGTCGGACCAGCCCACTCCCCCGTTCCGCAGCGCGGCGCGAAGGCCCTCACAATAGGCCTCCTTTCTCACAGCCTGTTCCACGGCAGTGCAGTCCGTTTCGCTGATGCCGAGCGAGAGCTTGACGACGTCGATCATGGCCTTCTCGTCGCCCTGCGGCGGACCGTTGATCCAGGAGTGCTTCAACATGGCGCGATACGTTCCCAGGGCGTCCTGTTTCAGCTTTTCGCGGTCTGCCTGACGCTCGAGTACGCGTCCTTCTTCCCTCTCACGCCACGACTCCCCTTCCATGGCACGCTTCTTTGCCACAACCTCGGCATGGGACTTGGAATCACGGACAGCCACGATCTTCGCCTCGATCTCCCGGCCGGCGATGTTCCCCGGGTCGATGGCAAACAGGTTTTCAAGCTCTGACAGCGCCATCTCCAGCTCCCCGGCGCGCGACAGTTCCCGTATGCGATGAAGGAGCGTGCTGGTTTTCGCTTCCATCAGGGCGCGTTGTTTCTGCTCGTCCGCATCCCGGCGGGCCTGCTCCTCGATGCGGCGCTGCAATTCCTCCATGCGGCGCCGCTGATCCGCCCTGCGGGCCGCAAGCTCGCGCTCACGCACCGCCTCGTCGCGGGCGGCAGAGATGCGCTGTTCGAGTTCGACCGCGGCAGCGTTTCCGGCATCGAGCCGGAGCGCATGGGAGACCTCCCGGAGGGCGTCGTCGAACTGCTCTTCGCCGAGAGAACGGTTCGCCCGGTCAAGGTACTCGCGCAGCTTTTTCTCCTGAGCGACGCGTCTTCCCTCTTCGATCGCTCTGCGAACTGCTTCCTCATACCTCCGCGTCTCCTCCGACTCCTGGCGCCGGCGTTCCTCCTGCTCGGCTTCCTGCCGGCGAAGCTCTTCCTCTGCCTTCAGGCGAAGGTCGGCGGCCAAGCGCTCCTCTTCTTCCCGGTGGATGAGGGCGGCTTCCTGCGCGCGGCGATAGGCTTCCTCCTCGATGCGCACCCGCTCGATATCCAGCTGGCGGCGTTGCTCGGCGGAGAGATGTTCGCGTTCGAGTGACAGGCGCCGCGCGAATTCTTCTTCCATGTGCCGGCGCAGTTCCTCCTCGAACTGGACCTGGCTGTCACGGGCCTCCGCCAGCTCGCGCGCCCGATCCTCTTCGAGGCGTATGCGCTCCTTCGCAACGCGTACACGGAATTCCTCCTCGAGCGCCATGCGCTGTGCCGCCAGGGTTTCCTCGGCGTTCCTGCGGATCTCCTCCTGCAGGCTCCGGAGCTGCTGCTCGGATGTCCGGCGCCGCTCCACTGCAGCAGTCTCCTCCTGTCCGCGCAGGTCGTCCAACCGCTTCTGTTCATCGGCAAGGCGCAGGTCCGCGTCTTCCTGAAGCCGCCGCCGTTCCACCTCCAGCGCCGTTCTGGTCTCATCCAGCTCCCGGGAATGCGCCTCCACCTCGTTCAGTCGTGATGCCAGCGCCTCTTCATCGCGCCTGCGAAGCTCTTCTGCGGCGGACCGTTCAAGCTGCAGATGATCCGCAAGCTCTGCATCCAACCGAGTCTTCTCCTCCGCCACACGGCCCGCGAGCGCTCTCTCCATGCGGGCCCCCTCCTCCTGGACCCGCTCGGCAAGCTCGCCTTCCAAGCGGGCTTTCTCCTCCTGGAGACGATCGGCAAGCTCGCCTTCCAGCCGGGCGCGCTCCTGCCGCAGCCATTCCACAAACTCACCCTCCAGATCCTTCCTGCCCTGCTGGAGACGCCCGGCAAGTTCCTCATCGAAGCGCCTGCGCTCCTGGAGGACCCGCTCGCCGTATTCAGCCTCCAGGCGCCTCCGTTCCTGCGCCATCCGCTCGTGGAGCTCGACGGTCAGGCGCTCCCGCTCCGTGGCAATCCGGACTTCCGCTTCCTCCCGCGAACGAGCCTGTTCAGCCTGGATGGAGAGGTGGCTCTCTTCCACGATCCTGAGGCGTTCCCGTTCGGACTCCTGCAGCCGTGCGGCAGATTCCTCATTGCGGCGCCGGAGCTCACCTGCAAGCAGCTGTTCCTTTTCCAGTCCTGCGGCATGCACTGTATCCCGGCGGTGCAGCTCCTCTTCCATCCGTTTCTGGAATTCGGCCTCCAGGCCGCGCCGCTCCTCCGCATTGCGGGTTTCCGCGTCCGCCAGGGCCCGCTTCCTTTCCGCCTCAAGGGACTGCTGCATCTCCTCCAGGCTGCGAATCTGCTCCCGGGTCGATGCCTGATGTCCGGACAGCGCTTCCTCGCTGCTGCGGCGGATCTCTTCGGCGGCGTTCTTCTCCTGCTGAAGGCGGAGGATGAAATCCGCCTCGAGCCGCTTCCGGTCCTCCTCGGCTTTCTTCTGGAACTCCGCCTCGAGCCGGTCCCACTCGACGGCGACCCTCGTTTCGATTTCTTCCTTCACGCGGCGGCGCTCAGCCTCGAGCGACAGGCGCGTTTCCTCCAGGATCCGAAGCCGCTCCTGCTCCGACTTCTGACGCGCAACGACAGCTTCCTCGTAACGCCGGCGAAGCTCATCGCCCACGAGCCGTTCTTTCTGGAGGCGGACCGTGTTTTCGGCCTCCAGCCTCTTCCGCTCCTGGTCGATCCGTTCGTGGTATTCCGAAGCCAGGCGGTCGCGCTCATCCTCGAGCCGCCGAGTCATCTCTTCGTTCAGCTCCTCCTCGCGCGCCGAGGAGAGGGATTTCAGGCGCTCCTCCTCCTCCTGATGGCGCTTCTGTTCCTCCTGCTGGTGCCGGTGTGTCTCTTCAATCAGGCGGGCAGCTTCGTCAAGTTTCTTCCGTTGATCTTCCTCCGCTGCCTTGCGTGCCTGCTCTTCCTTCGCCTTTTTCCGTGCTTCCACCTCTGCGTTCCGGCGCATCTCCTCTTCGAGCGCGCGGGACTGTGTGTCAACCGGCGAGTTGCGCATCGCCTGAGGAGCGGCGGGATGCGCGGCGGCGCGGGGAGAGGGAACCGCAGGCGCTGGCGTGGCAGGGGCGGCCGCGGGGCGCGAGGGGGAAAGAGCTGCCTGCTGATCCTTTGCAAGACGAAGACGCTCCGCGTATGCGATCGCATACGGATTGCGCGGATCGACTTCCGTTGCCTTCTGCACAAGCCTCGCGGCGCCTTCGATGTCGCCGGACTTGAACAGTCTGTCGGCCATTTTCAGGAAATCGCCGGCTTTCTTCCTCAGCTCATGTTTTTTGGCGTCGTCGAGTTCAGCCACAGCCTGGATTCCGGGTATTCAGAGGAATCTGCAAGGTCATTGCGCGACGGCGCACTCCCTGGCAGTTTGAAGAATATATTTATTCGTTGTGCGAGAGTCAACGGACTGCACAGAAGGGGTGACGGCCGGCACATCCACAGATGTCACAGAGTGACCGATGTCTGGAAATCGGGATTTCCGTGCAGATTGAAGAGATCCATATCCAGAACAGCCGCGAGGTCGTATTTCTGGAGCACGGCCATTCGCAGATTGTCGAGGGATTGCCTGGCGTCCCGCTGGAGGGCGTACACCCGTGCCGCGTTGTAGAGAACGGAGGGGATCTTTGCCCCCTGGCGGAGGGCCTGCGTGACAGCGGTCTGGGCTTCCCTGAATGCTCCCAGCCTTGTCTGCACGAGCGCCAGCCAGCTGAGAAGCACAGGGTCACCGGGGTTCAGCGTCAGACGCTCGTTGATCACAGACCGGGCCCTGGCCAGCACTTCCTGCCATTCCGGGATCGGCCGGCCGGCAGCCTGTTGCATCCGCCCCAGCCTGTAGAGGCTTTCATAGTTCTGGCGGTTCTGGGCGGTCTCATCGGTGAGGATGGCCAGAGCTTCCTCGGGCTGCTGCGCATACAACTGGACGTTCGGCAGATAGCGGCTGACGTAGGCGCCGCGGTCCGGAGCCAGGCGCTCGCCCGCATGAAAAGTCAAAAGAGCGGCAGCATAGTCGTCCTTGCGGTCCCCCGCGGCAACTGCCATGTACTGTTGGATGAGGCCGAGGGCGGTATACGAAGCCGGATTGGCCGGATCGTCGCGGACAGAGCGTTGCGCCGCGGCAAGCGCTCTGTCGGTCTGGGCCCGCATGACCAGCAGAAGAGCGAGCCTGCGGGTCGCTTCCGCATCGGTCGGCGCGACGACAGCCGCCTGCTCGAACCGCTCGACGGCTTTGTCGTATTGCCGCTGCTCCTGGTTCACGGCCCCGCACAGCCGCAGGGCTTCCGAGTTCTTCAGTCCCAGTCCCAGTGCACGTTTGCTGGAGACAGACGCGGCGAAGGCGTGATCCATCGAGATGTCGCCAGCCTCACCTGCGAGGATGTGCGCCCAACCGAGAGCCGCGTACGCCTCGGCAAAAAGTGAATCGTCCCTGACCGCATGTTCGAACAGCCCGACTGCAAGCAAAGGAGCTCCGGGGTCCGGCCGCAACAGAAGTGCGCGCCCGCGGAGGTAGGCTTCGTAGGCGTCTCCGCTTGCCGTCGGAATGCTGTGGAGCATCACCTGTTCTTCCTCACTCGCCCTCACCCCCGTTGCCTCAACCAGTTCCGCAAGGAGTTCCGAACGCTGGACAGGAAAGCCCTGCAGGCTCACGATGAATTTCCGGGTCCACTGCGCCGAGGCCGCCACCGTGTCATATGCCGCCATCTCAATCGTCAGTGATGAACCGCTCGCGGCCATCGTCCATCGGAGATACATGCCGGCTCTGGAGTTCCGCGCAGCCTGGAGCGGGGAGAAGGTGCTCGCTGCCTTGAACGCAGTGTATGAGGGGAGAACGCGAAGGTTTGCAATTGCGGAAAGCTTGTGGATCACGTCATCGGTCAGGCCTTCGGCCAGCTGAGCGGTCGCCGGATCGCCGTCCCTCGGAATCGCCGGAAGGACGAGGAGGGAGGGATGAGAGGGTGCGACCGTGGCTTTCAGCTTTCGTATGAGGGCGTAGCCTCCCCCGAGCACTGCGCACGCCAGAAGCAGAGAGACAACGGGAGTGACGAGGTTTCTCGAGCGGGCTGCGATGCCCGGCTTTGGAGGAGCCATCGGGCCCTGCTGTTCGGTCGTTCCAACCAGTGTCAGGGGATCGGCGGGTTTCTCACCCAGCCCCGCATCGCGCAGCTCGTCCGCCTCATCCCGGAAAGGCGCCCCCCCCGGAGTATCCGCAAGCATATCCGTCCGTGTGTCTTCTTCCGCGATTTTCGCGGAGAGGTCCCTCGAGCGCTCCACCAGGCGGCGCAGCCGCCGGGCCTCATCGTTCTCCGGATCAAGGGAGGAGACGGTATCCAGCATCTCGAGAGCAGAGGTATAGTGCTCGCGCTGGTAATGATTATCCGCCCTCTCCAGCAGCTCCTTGATCTGCTCCCTGTCGACGGCTCCCGGAGGAACCGGGGGAGGCCCGGGCATCTCATCAGGCTCGACCGGCAGGGAACGGTTCCGCCCTTCCATCACCTCGAGGCGGTGACGCATCGTGTCCAGCCCTGCATCGTCGGGTGTGAGGGCAGTCAGGCCATCCAGACATTTCCTCGCCACTCTCAGCTCTCCCTGCTCCATCGCGTTGTAGTATTCGTCGCGGAGCGTGGAGATCCTCTCCAGGAACTGGTCCATGGACTCGGGCAGCACGAGATTGGCCGCGTCACCATCCGGCGTCGTACCGGTGAAGACCGGCCGCACTTCCTGAGCGGGTGACACATCCATTACAGGGACGCTCACCGGAACATCGTCGTGGGGGGGAACGAACCCGGGCGCAGGGGGGGGAACCATAGGGGGCGGAACAGCGGCGGGAGGACTCTCGGCGTTTTTTGCGGCCGCAGGAAACTCTCCACCTGCGGAACTTCCGGCGACTTCCTCCGCAGAGGGCGGCTGTCCAGCCGGGGTTCGGACATTATCGGAGCTTTCGCCCTGCGCCATCAGGGGAAGGCCCTGAGCGGACTGGTCCGAATCCTTCGTGGGGCGTTCCGGGAGTTCCTGCTCTTCATCCTCGATGCGCCGGAGTTCCGCCTCCTCTGCACGGCGGCGGATCTGCTCCAGCAGTTGACGGCGTTCTTCGTCTGTGGGTTTCTGGTGTTCGTCAGGGCTCATGGCACGGGGGTATCCGGGAATGGTCCAACGGGGAGCATAGAAAATATATCCAAAACCCGCTCGAATGTCAACGAAGGCTTCCGGCCATGGCCGGGTATCGCTTTCCTTCAGATCCGGACACGCCGGGGCGATTTGGTCCCGCAATCGTGGGCAGAAGGAAAAGAGGGGCTGCAGGATACGCCGCCGGACGACCGGGTCTCTTGATTTCCACGCCTCTTCTTTCTAAGTTCCCGGGCGTGTGGCTATTGCGCCGCCGTCTCATTCATAATCCGGGGGCATCCATGTCCGTCTTTGGAATATTCCTCATTGTCGTCGTCATTCTTGCATTCTGGGTCATGCTCAAGTACAACAGCCTCGTGGCCCTGCGTAACCAGGTTGAAAACGGCTGGCGGCAGATTGACGTCCAGTTGAAGCGCCGCCATGACCTCATCCCGAATCTGGTAGCCACGGTGAAGGGGTACATGGAGTTCGAACAGGACACGTTGCAGAAGGTCATTGCCGCCCGAAACGCCGCCGCGGGTGCCCAGGGAGTGGCTGATGCCGCAAAGAAAGAGGGGGAGTTGAGCGGGGCGCTGTCACGGCTCTTCGCGCTGGCGGAGAATTATCCCACGTTGAAGGCCAATGAGAACGTCAAACAACTGCAGGAAGAGCTTTCAAGCACGGAGAACAAGATCGGGTTTGCGCGCCAGTTCTACAACGACATCGCCACCAAGTTCAACATTGCCCAGCAGGTCTTCCCGGCGAGCATCATTGCGGGGATGTTCGGTTTTCAGCCTCGGGAGTTGTTTGAGGTAACGGAGCCGGGCGAGAGAAACGTTCCGGCCGTCGACCTGTCACTCCGAAAGTAAGTCATGGCGCAGAGGGTTTCGGGCAACATCTTCGAGCAGCAGCAGACGAACCGCCGGAACACCGTGCTGGTGATGGCGGTGTTCATCGGGTTCGTCGGGTTCCTTGGACTGGGATTCGATGTCCTCATACTGGGACTGGGGCAGCGGGGGTCCTTCCATCTCCCCGTAGCGACGTTGCTGGCAGTAGGGTTCGGGTCGATGAGCGCCTTCTGGAGCCTTCAGGCCGGCGCAGCGTCGGTCCTTCGCTCATCGGGCGCGGTGGCGGTTGCCGCTGATGATCCGCAGTACCGGCAGCTCCGCAATGTGGTTGAGGAGATGTCCGTCGCCGCGGGGCTTCCTGTTCCCTCGGTGTATATCATCCCCGACCCCGACCCGAACGCATTCGCAACCGGAAAGGACCCGGCTCACGCCTCTGTTGCCGTAACACAGGGTCTGGTGGACCAGCTGTCACGCGATGAGCTCCAGGCTGTGGTAGCTCATGAGATGAGCCATGTGCGCAACGAGGATATCCGGCTGATGACGGTCGTCGCGGCTCTGGTGGGAGCAGCAATGCTGCTGTCGCAATTCGGGATGCGGTCCATGCAGTTCGGGGGAGCCGGCGGGGGAAGGAGGAGCGACAGTTCGCGGCGGAGCGGCGGAGGGGGGGTGATCTTCCTGGTGTTCTGGCTCCTGGCGATGATCCTGGCGCCGATCATCTCGCGGATCCTGGCGATGGCAGTATCGCGACGGCGAGAGTACCTTGCCGACGCCTCGGGAGCTGAGCTGACCCGTAACCCGGGAGCCCTTGCAGCTGCACTGGAAAAGATCGATGCGGCAACGGACCCGACCAGATCGATCAAACAGGGGACTGCCCATCTCTGCATTGCGGACCCGCTCGGAGCGGCCGCCAACGACCGGGAGGGGTGGCTGGCAGACCTGTTTGCCACGCATCCCCCCATCAAGAAGCGCATCGACGCCCTGCGTGCAATGGCTTTTCAGGCACGACCTGACCCTACGGCGCTGAAGCAGCCTTCGCCAGGATCGTGACCATGTCCTGTTCGATCGTCGCCTGCGGACTTTCGACGATCCGCCCCAGCTCCTTCCCTCCCTTCATAAAGACAAACGTCGGCAGCAGCACGATCGCGTACTGATCGGTGAGCCCATCGTTCGACTTCTTGGTCCTGTCCAGCCCGTACAGCCTGATGGACGCCGGGGGAATGCCGGCCTCGTCCGCCAATTTGAAAAACCTCGGGACCTCGCGCCTGCTGTCAGAACACCACGTTCCTAAAAACACGATAGTCTCCACGCCGCTTGAGACACTCTTGAGCATTTCCACGAACGGTTTGCCGACACTGACCGTGTCGTAGGTCGTCCGGAACGCCTGGTACTCCGGGCTGAAAAGGGCGCTCCGCTCCATCCATCCGCGCGCGATACGTTCCTCACGCTGGGTGCCCGTATGCGCGCAGCCGGCCAGCAGAGCCGCCGCAAGGGAAAAGCAGAGTGCCGTGCGTCTCACACTGCATCCCCCGTTGTTTTTCCGCACGAAGGTCGTATATTGATTCATCACGTGAATCTACGGAATCACCATGAGAAAGACAACCACGCGGCCTGAGCCTCTCGGCCGCCGGTACAATGCGGAGGATGCCTCGCGTGTCGATGTCACAGCACTCGACGTCTTCCCCTATGAATATCCGGGGAAGGAGATTGTGATTGACGTTGAAACGGACGAGTTCACTGCCGTCTGTCCTTTTTCCGGCCTCCCCGACTTCGCGACGATCCGCATTCACTACATCCCCGGGAAGTCGATCATCGAGCTTCGTTCGCTGAAGTACTACCTGTTCTCGTACCGGAACGTGGGGATCTACCAGGAGCATCTTGTCAACAGGATTCTGGAAGATCTGGTGCGGAGGGCGAAACCGAAATGGATGAAGGTGGTCGCTGACTACAGGGTGAGAGGCGGGATTCACACCGTTGTTTCGCGCGAACATCGGACCGGCGGAGGCCGCCGCTAGCGGCAGAATCGACATTGCGTGCGCGCTTTGACCCCCGCCCCCTTGGGCCCAGGCCCCGGGCAACGCGAGGGGCACGCGCTTAGGAGCTTCCCGGTGCCGGCAGCTGCTTCCCCTTCTCTTGCTGCTTGAGAAATTTTCCCATCCGATACGGTGCTCCCGGGCTTTTGAACACTGCATCGCGGAGGGTATCGTACAGTATTTTTGCCTCACGCCGGGCTTCCAGGTTCAGGACAAAGACTTTCCATCCCCGTGCCGTTTGATCCCCGACTTCGCTGATCCGCGCCCCCCGCGGATCAAACACGCAGGAGGGTCCTCCTTCCATTCCCGCCGCATTGCATCCGGCCACGAACACCTGGTTTTCGATCGCACGCGCTTTCAGGAGTGTGCGCCAGGCATCGGCGCGGACGGCTGGCCATCTGGCAGGGACCACGAGAAGGTCCATCCCCTGAAAGGTAAGGCGCCGGGCAAGCTCGGGGAAACGAAGGTCGAAGCAGATGATCAGGCCGAGGCGGACCCGGCCGTTTCCGATCCTGATCGTCGTGGTCCGCGCCTGCGTGCCCGCGCGGAACCAGCGGTGATCACCCGTGGGCCGGAACAGATGGATCTTATCATACCGGTATACGGTGCGGCCGCGCTGAAAGACGAACGAGGTATTGGCGGCGGCTTGAGCATTGACCGGCACGCGGGCCGAGCCGGCGACAATGACCAGGTGGTGCCTCCGGGAGATTTCCAGGAGATGCCTGAAGTATTCGTCTCGTGGAGCATGTGTCCCTTCACCGCGGGTGAGCGCCGCGTAGCCGCCGTCTGCCAGCTCCGGGAGCACAATGAAGTCGACGGTTCCCACGCGGCGTTCTTCAAGCCGCCGGAGATCCGTACAGAGTGCAATTCGAAGAATCATGGCCTCTCCCCTTCAAGCGGGAAACCCCGTCCCGCATTGCGGGACGGGGTTTCCGGTAACCTGGGACCTCCCCCGGAGCACTCCTTCAGGGTATCAAGGACGGCGCGGGGAACCCTGGACTTTGGTGACGTTCCGGGCCTGAGGGCCCCACGAGGCTGTTTTCCACTTCAAACTCCACCCTGTCACCTTCATGAAGCGATCGGCACCCGTCACCGCTGATGGCCTTGCAGGTGTTGCGAGCGTGCGATCCATGGCGGGAGTAACACTCGTACAAGCAACGGAACCATGAAGGGCCAAAATCGGTGTACACGAGCTACCCGGTCAAGATATGGTCCCGACTCCTGAAATGCAACAGAACGAAAGGGGTGAACCCGCTTACGCGGTGCTCACCCCTTGATCGGGCCGCCGTCCCACCTTCAAACGGCCCGCTTGCTGATGTGTCCGAAAGTGACGCCGGCATGCCGGCGCCCGATTACTGCAGAGCGAGAAAGAGCTCCCCTCCAAGGATGGTGCTGAAGGAGACTGCGTACCACATCTGACGGTCCATCTCTTCGAGCAGGACCATCTCCAGAAACTCCCGCTCGCTTCGTGAGAGTTTCCCAAAACGGCGGTTTGTCTTCATGATCTCCTCCTTTCCCGCTCTTATCATCCATATTTCCTTACGAAGATCATGCCAGAATTGTTGCCGCGCCCGGGCTCATTTTTTCGCCTTTCTGGTTCCTGCGTGTCCTTTTTTGACCACAGGGGTGTTGACTGGAATACCCAACGGAGTGTCGCATTGGGTCCCCATCCCTTTCATTCTTGGCTTTTTTTGCCTATAGTGAAGGGTCACCACGGCAAACCCTCTCACAGTTCACTGCACACAGGAGAAGCATTCATGTTGAAGGACATTGAGCAATTGCTTGGCGCCGATGCGAAGGGTCTATTTGAACACAAGTGCAAAGGCATCCCGAAGGAGTCCCTCCATCTGCCCGGACCGGATTTTGTGGACCGAGTCCTCATCGGTTCTGATCGCTCCCCGATGGTACTGCGCAATCTGCAATCGCTGTTCAACACCGGCCGTCTCGCAGGAACCGGCTACCTGTCCATTCTTCCGGTCGACCAGGGGATCGAGCATTCGGCAGGGGCATCATTTGCGCCGAACCCGGCCTATTTTGATCCGGAGAACATCGTCAAGCTGGCCATCGAGGGGGGGTGCAACGCGGTTGCCTCCACCTTCGGAGTTCTTGGTTCGGTGGCCCGAAAGTTCGCCCACCGGATCCCGTTCCTGGTGAAGTTCAACCACAATGAGTTCCTCTCGTATCCCAACAGCTACGACCAGATCATGTTCGGGACGATCGATCAGGCCTGGAACATGGGTGCGGCGGCGGTGGGCGCCACGATCTACTTCGGATCCGCTGAATCGAAGCGCCAGATCCAGGAGGTCAGCAAGGCGTTTGCGTACGCGCACGAAAAGGGGATGGCAACCGTGCTCTGGTGCTATTTGCGCAACAGCGCATTCAAGACCAAGGAGAAGGACTACCATGTGTCCGCCGACCTGACCGGTCAGGCAAACCACCTCGGCGTGACGATCCAGGCCGACATCATCAAGCAGAAGCTTCCGGAGAACAACGGCGGGTTTACGGCGCTGAATTTCGGCAAGACCCACAAGAAGGTATACAGCGAGCTCACCACCGACCATCCGATAGACCTGACACGCTACCAGGTGGCGAACTGCTACATGGGCCGTTCGGGCCTCATCAATTCAGGCGGCGCATCGTCGGGTGAAAGCGATCTTGCAGAGGCCGTGAAGACCGCCGTCATCAACAAACGCGCAGGCGGAATGGGCCTCATTTCAGGACGCAAGGCCTTCCAGCGGCCGATGGCCGAGGGCGCGAAGCTTCTCAATGCGATACAGGACGTCTACCTGACCAAGGAGATCACGGTCGCGTAAGGCGCGGATCAGGATCGCTTCCCCCTCTATCCATCGATGGGAGGGGGTCAGGTGCGCCGGTTTATTCGGAGATGCTTTCGCAACGGGGACGATCCTGGAAAAGACGTCCCCGTTCTCTTTGCCGGGACGTCCGGGTGCATCGCTCTGGGATTTGTGAAGGGAAACTCGTCAGGGAATTTGGGTCAGGGGAATTGGGGTAGAGAAGTCCGGGTATTGCAGATTGAGCGTTGCCGCCAGGGTATTGTGGGAGCATTCCAATGAAGACAAGGGCGGGGACAGGGTGTCGGCAGGGAGGATCAGAGCCTGATTGAACCGCCGGGGTAGGGTGAAGAGGCCGGCTGGCGGCAAGTTCAGTCGTCGCGCAGTTCGTTCCGTTCCACCATGAAGACGGCCGCCTGAGGGACGATGAAGTATTTCTTCTCCTCAAACTCGACCTCGACAGCCTGTTCGCGCAGGAAGATCGCATAGTCCCCCTCCTTCACCTGGAGCGGGATGTAGCGGATGGGGTTTTTGGGAGCCGACCAGGGCTCGTCATCCGTGTAATTGGGATTGGGAATGGCGTAGCCAGGACCGATTTTGATGACCCGGCCGGTGGCGACCTTGTCTTTTTCACGGACCGACGCAGGAAGGTAGAGTCCGGCCTTGGTGCGGTCCTGCTCGTCATCGAGCTGCATCAGGATTCTGTCGCCGATGACGATGAGTTGTTTGCGCAGTTGCATGGACAACTCCGGATTTCAGTCTGGGGAGTATACGAAACCTCCAGGTGAACCTCAACTCCAAGGTGACCAGGCATGAAACGACTCTATCGTTCCGCCGCCGACAGGAAGATCGCAGGCGTGTGCGGCGGTCTCGGCGAGTATCTCGATCTCGACCCCACGATCCTGCGCCTCGCCTGGGCCCTCGTCTGCATCATTACAGGAATCGTGCCGCTCGTCGTTGTGTATCTTCTGGCCTGGATCCTGGTTCCGCGCGCGTAAGGTGCTTTGGCACCCACTCGCTGGATGGCATGAAGCCCCCGGGCCTCCCTGGAATTCGGTCGTGGAGGAAGGGGACTCCATCCGGCCCGGGTCCACGAAATGGGTCAGAGTGTGTAAGGCGGCGCCGAGTTCATGCTCCTGACGGGGAAAAAAGTGCC
Source organism: Ignavibacteriota bacterium (assembly GCA_003152875.1). Taxonomy (GTDB): domain Bacteria; phylum Bacteroidota; class Ignavibacteria; order UBA10030; family UBA6906; genus Fen-1262. Next base: position 92,615 of record PMBF01000018.1, read on the forward strand.
ACGGTGTACTGTTCACGCCCAGGCCCCGATCCTGCACGTGTTTCCGGCTCAGCGCCTCACACCCCCGCGCCGGGCACCTCCACCGCTGCTTTCCCCACCGCCCCTCGGAGAAGACTGGCCTGCCCCTCTGTCGCCTCCGCTGACGCCTCGCTCCGGACGGGATTCAGGACGGCGCACGGTCCGCTCCGGAGGATCCGAGCGGCGCTCGAGACGGTCGAATCGCGGCGGCCGGTCGATGGGTTCGTCGCGGCGGCTCGGGGTGTGGTCATATTCCCGCTGCCGTCCCCAGGGTGAACTGTACGCCCTCCGCTCCACCGCTCCTCGGTCGCGCCTTTCAGGGTTGTTCCAGAGGCGCGAGTCTCCTTCGGGACGCGGGTTTCCTGCCCCGCGGCGGAAGCCCTCTTCGGCGAGCCGGCTCCGGTACTGATCGGCGCGGCCGAGATCCCGTCCCTGCTCCCTGGCGACATCCCGCGATCGGACATCGGCATTGCGGACGTCGAGGTTCAGGGGCTTGCCTTCCTCCGCCACTCTCCCCGGTCGAGCGGGCTCGCCACGGGTGGGCCCTCCGTCAATCCGGGGACGATACACTTCGATCCTTTCCCGCCCTCCGTTGCCCTGGAGCACGCGTTCAGACGGCCTGTCGGTGACCGATACCACGTCGGCGCGGTCGATCCGGACATTTCCCACCCGCTCCACATAGTTGCGCTCGGGTCCCCGGGTGATGATCCGGTTCCCGTCCGGGACCACGCTCCCCGCTCCGCGGGTGCGCCCGAACCAGCGGCTGTTCTCGTTCGTCCGGTATGCAAATTCATGAACGCCCGGGCGACAAAAATTCCGGCCATCGACAAATGTCCAGTACGACAATGGCGTGGCCCAGTGGCGTGTATAGTGAATGCCCCAGCTCATACTGAAGAGTGCATAGGGGCCGAGCGGCGCCCAACCCATACACTCTCCTCCGTAGCGCCATTCAACCCACGCCGGAGACCAATCGTAGCCCGGCACCCAGACCCAGCCATACTCATCATCATCGTACCACCGGCCGTAGTGATACACCGCCCAGGCCCACGGCTCGTCTGAATCCCAGAACCAGCCGTCGTCGGTCCAGACCCAGCGGCCATGATAATACGGTTTCCACTCTGATGCCATCCCGCCGGGATGCCATGCATAGACACCTGACCCGGCGTGGATCCATTCTCCATGAGGGCTGAGAGCATCATAGAAAACGCTGAACGAGACTCCCGGCGGGGGGGCGCCTGCAGCCAGCGTCCACCCGGTCAGAGCCATAGCAATGAGCAGTGCCAGCTTTTTCATGGTCGTGCCTTCCAGAGATGCAATGGAGCCACCTGATAAAGGCAATACCAATCCGCATGCCAGAAGAGGGCCCGGAATTCGGGCAAAAACAAGGACAGATGAGGGTACAGCGTCTTGTTTCGTGGGCGAATGACCAGAAAACACAACACTCAGCGCAACAGCTTTGTCATGACCGCTTTCTGAACTTCCAGCCTGTTCCGCGCCTGTTCGAGGGCAATGCACTGCTTTCCGTCCAGAACATCCCCCGTGATTTCCTCTCCACGATTCGCAGGCAGGCGGTGCATCACGACGCATCCGGGTCTGGCGCGTCTCAGCAAAGATTTATTAACCTGGTACGGCCGGAAGATGCTCAGCCTTCGCTGCCGCTCCCCGGGGTCTTCTGCCTGCGACCATTTGTCGGTGTAGACGACGTCCGCATCATGCACTGCTTCCTTCGGATCATGTATCACCTTAATCGAGCTTACGTTTGCGCCGATAGCCTGATCCAGGATGCCCGGATGAGGTTCATACCCCTGCGGACACGATATTACAAGCTGAAGGGGAAGCTTTTCAGCAAGCTCGAGCAGGGAATTGGCAATATTGTTGCCATCTCCCGTGAAGACAATCTTGGTCCGGGAGTTGAGGCGTCCCAGGCCCTGAAGCGTGAACGCATCTGCAAGAATCTGACAGGGATGGAGCAGATCGGTCATGGCATTGATCACCGGAACGGCAGCGCTCTCGGCGAGCTGCACGCATGTCTGGTGCTTTGCCGTTCGGGCGACAATCAGCGGGCAGTATTGCGAGAGGGCGACCGCCACATCATGGACGGACTCGCGGGTGGCGATGCCGATCGTCTGTTGCTGCAGGAAAACCGGATGTCCTCCCAGTTCGGCGATGCCCACTTCGAAGGACACGCGCGTGCGAAGAGACTCTCGTTCGAAGACCAGCGCTGCGGTCTTTCCGTGGAGCGGGCGCGCCGAAGGGATACCCGGGTTGCGGGCCAGTTCAAGGATCTCCAGAATCTCATCGCTGGTCCAGAGCGCGAATGAGACGAGGTCACGTTTCATTGGGAGTCTGCGTAATGTGGCGGAATAAGGTACGACAGGGCTCCGAGAAGAGCAAGACAACTCCGGGAGTAATCATCCCAGGAGTAATCATCCCGCGGAACAATGTCAGACATGGAGAGACGTTCCCCGATTGAGGCGACGCTCCCCGTGGGCATGGAATGCTGCAAAAGCATCACAGGAGGAGAACAACGGTTTCGGGAAAGCATCAAGGCTGACTGAGAGCGACGAACGAGAAGGGATGAGTTTCTTATCTGTGGACAGGGAAGGAACTTCAGGGGGGCTTACGGGAAGGCCGGATCGGGGTGGCAATCTTTGATCCGGCCTTCTGTTCAAAAACTGTACGATAATTTGGTGGCCTGCCCTCAGGCCTGAACGCAGATTAAGGGGATCATCCAGGCGCTATGCGTGGGCGCGTGTTTCGAATCTTCCTGCCAGGACGTGCGTGTATGCTTGCTCGCATGATGGACAGAGCCGCTGTGTGGGGTCGGCAGCCAGTGTCTCCTGACTGATCGGGCTCTTGCAATGGATGCAAACTCCGTACGTCCCGTCGTCGAGACGGTGGAGAGCCGAGCTCAGCTCATCAAGGTGAGAATCACTCTTGAATGCAAGAGCAGCATCGATCTGATGACTGGAAATCTGGCCATCAACGAACACATCTCGCGACCAATCCAACCCGTAATTCTCGTGCAGGTGCTCAAAGAGCCTGGACAAGACCACATGCCGCATGATTCGCTTCTGCTTCATTGCGTCCTCTGGGTCATCGTGTCAGTAAACACCGAAAGAATCCTGCTCTCGCGACTCAGTGCAGATCGCAGAAATAATTTGATAAAAGGTTTTGACAAAATCAAGTGGAACTTCCAGAATCACCAGATAAAAGGTCGTGACACAATCAAGGGGAACCTCCAGAATCTCCAGAATTGTTATTATCATAGCGAGATTTGGTCATTTTCAGGTCAAAACGGGGTATAAAATGAAATCATCTTCATTCCTTCGGCGTCTTCTCCTCTTCCCTGCAATGGCCGTCGGGCTTGTTGCCTCCCCATCTCCAGCTTCGCCGCCTTCCGGCAAGAGCGTACTCGACTTCACCATGAAGAGCATCGATGGAACCGATGTCTCTCTATCACGGTACGGAGGAAAGGTCGTACTCATGGTCAACGTCGCATCCCAATGCGGCAACACACCGCAGTATGAGGGACTCGAAGCACTTTACCGGAGGTACAAGGACCGGGGGTTCGCAATTCTTGGCTTTCCCGCTAACAATTTCGGCGAACAGGAGCCGGGAAGCGATGCCGAGATAAAGCAATTCTGCAGCTCGAAATACGACGTAACCTTCGACATGTTTTCGAAGATCTCCGTGAAGGGGGAGGATCAGCACGCGCTCTACCGGTTCCTTACCTCAAAGGAAACGGACCCGCATTTTGCGGGGGACATCACCTGGAATTTCCAGAAGTTCCTCGTGAACAAGGAGGGAAAGATTGTTGCGCGGTTTGACCCGAAGACGCAGCCGCTTTCCGATCAGGTCGTACAGGCCGTCGAAAAGGCGTTGAACGAAAAGTAGTTCGCCGGAGGGATCCCCGGGAACAGACACTGCAGGCGCTGAAGTCCGGCCGTGAGTGTCCTGCTCTCCCGAAAGCAGGGGAAGGTCTCAGCTCTTCTTTTTTGCGGTGAGCGCGTGCGTGGCGACGCCATAGTACATCTCGGCGGCTTCGCTTAGCGTTTCCGAAAGGGTCGGGTGGGGATGCACCGACTCCGCCAGGTCCCTGGCTGTTGCCCCCATTTCGATCGCCACAACGGCCTCGCTGATCAGGTCTCCGGCCCCCGCTCCGACAATGCCCACCCCCAGAATCCGCTCAGTGAGAGGATCGATGATAAGTTTTGTCAGACCGTCGGTCCGGTCGAAGCTCAGGGCTCGTCCCGAGGCCGACCAGGGGAATTTTGCGGTTTCGAACGTGAGTTTGCGTTCCCGCGCCTCCGCCTCCGTGACACCGCACCAGGCCAGCTCCGGGTCGGTAAACACAACGGCGGGGATGACGATGTGGTCGAACGCGCTGTGTTCTCCCATGATCACCTCCACAGCGATGCGCGCCTCCTTGTATGCCTTATGCGCCAGCAAGACTCCGCCGGCGACATCTCCGATTGCGTACAAGTGCGGTTCATCCGTTTCCTGACGGTCATTGACCTTGATGAATCCTTTCTCGTCCAGCTTCACGCCAGTGTTCTCGAGCCCCAGGTTTGCGCTGTTGGGGGCACGTCCCACCGAAACCAGCACGCGATCGAAGAGCTCATCCTTCGTCTGTCCGTTCCATTCGGTTGTCACCTTGATCTGCTTCCCGCTGGTCGCCATCTTGTGTACCCTGGCGTTCACCCTGACGTCTTCGAATTTCCGCTCCGCATACTTGATGATCGGACGCACGAGATCCGGATCGGCTCCCTGCAGGATGGTGTCGAGGGCTTCGACCAGCGTGATGTGGCTGCCCAGCGTGGCGTAGACCGTGCCCAGTTCCATGCCGATGTAGCCGCCTCCGACCACGAGGAGTCTCTGGGGGATCTCATCGATCTCGAGGGCCTCGGTCGACGTCATGATCCGCTTGTTTCCGAGGTCGAAGGCCGTCGGCATTGCCGCTCGTGATCCGGTTGCGATAATAGCCTGGTCAAACGTGAGATACTTCTGCCCCTTGCTTGTCTCCACCCGCAGCGTTTTCGCCTCTTCAAAATATCCCCGTCCCTCCATCACCTCCACCTTGCGCCTCTGGGCGATTGTCGAGACACCCTGCGCCAGCTTGTCCAGGATCGATTCTTTCCATGCGCGCATCTGGTTCAAGTCGATGGTCGGTTTTTCGAAATGCACGCCCCTGAATCCCGATTCCTCGGCCTCGCTTATGAGTTTCGCCGTGTGCAGCAGAGCCTTAGACGGAATGCACCCGCGGTTCAGGCAGACCCCCCCCAGGCGCTTTTCCATTTCGACCATGGTGACTTTTTTGCCGCGCTCCGCGGCGTAAAAAGCGGCCGTGTAACCTCCCGGCCCTGCTCCCAGCACCACGATGTCGGTCTTCGTCGATTTCACGGGATTCCTTTCGTTTCGTCTGATCGTCTTCGCAGTCGTCTTGGTGTCGATCAACCAATCCGGTGTTCTCAGGTCGTCAATGAAATGCCTGATCTCCCGGCGCCCGGCGCCTTCTCCCTCCGGGGTGCATTGCATCCGGGGCTTCCCGGGCCGTCAAGTGATCAGGCTGCGGGTTCAGGAAACAGCGCAAGCGCGTGGGTGTATGAGTACCCATGCGGGCAGCGGGACGATCTCTGCCGAACCTGGTCCCGCGAGCTTCCAGGTGTTCCCACCGGAAGCCTTCCCCTGGCCCGCACCTGGACGCTGTCAGATCTTGATTTCCTTTTCGGTCATCCCTTCGATGTTCTTCACCAGATCGACCATGAACCTAGCCGCGTCGGCGCCGTCAATCAGACGGTGGTCGTACGAGAGACTAAGGGGAAGGACGGTGCGCCGCATGAGCTTCTTCTTTCTGAACAGCATCGCCTCCGAGCTTCGCGCCACGCCGAGAATCGCCACTTCGGGCTTGTTGATGATCGGGGTGAACACTCCGCTGCCGATCCCGCCCTGGTTGGATATCGTAAACGACCCCCCTTGCATCTCCTCGAGGGAGACCTTTCTCTCTCGTGTGCGCTCGGCCAGCTGTGCGAGTTCGACGGCCAGGTCAAGGAGCGACTTCTTGTCAGCATCACGAATGACCGGGACGATCAATCCCTGTTCGGTGTCTACGGCGATGCCGATGTGGAAATACTCCTTGAACACCACGTTCGTCCCTGTTTCATCGATGCTGGCATTGAAGAGGGGATGTTCCTGGAGGGTCTTTACCACCGCCTTGACCAGAAGGGGGGTCATGCTCAGGTGGGCTTTCTTCTTCTGGTATTGTGGCGCGAATTTCTTCCGCAGCTTCGTCAGCCCCGTGATATCGGCCTCATCGAACTGCGTCACATGAGGAATCGCATTCCAGGATTCCACCATGCGTCCGGCGATCGTGCGCCGGGTCACCGACAATTGCTCCGTGCGGACGTGTCCCCATTTCGAAAAATCGACCCGCTGAGGAGAGGGCTTTTGCGCCGTGGGAGGGGCACCCGCACCGCCGGCCGTCTGGGACACCTCTGCTGCCCTCTGTAGCCGCTGGAGGTAGAGGCGCACATCTGAGGTGACAATACGCCCTCCCCGTTCGCTTCCCCTGACACGGGAGAGATCGATGCCGAGTTCCCGGGCCATCTTTCTCAACGTGGGAGAAGCGACGGGCGTTGCGCCTCCGTCGGATGGTTTCGCCGCGGTCTCCTGAGGAGCGAGCGTTGTGCCGGTGTCTCCCGTATGCCGGGCAGCGGGCGGCGATCCCCCGGCGGCCCCGGCCGCTGCGGGTTCCACCGCCGGTTCACTGGACACTTCAATCTCTTCGGGGGCGTGACGGGGCACCGGGGCGGGGGCAGCACCTTCGTTCAGCGTAAAAATCAGCTGCCCGACTTTTATGAGATCGCCATCCTTGACGTGCATCGCCATGATGGTTCCGGCGGCAGGCGATGGAATCGAAGCGACCGCCTTTTCGCTCTCCAGTTCCAGGATGGGCTGGTCCTTGTTGACCCTGTCGCCTACCTTGACAAAGATGCTGGCCACGGTTCCGGAATCCGCTCCTTCGCCGAGACGGGGTAATCTGACCTCCATGAGCAGTTGCCTCCTTGAGGAAGGGGTTTCACACAACGATGTACGGATACGGCTTTTCGGGGTCGACCCCCAGCTCCTTGATCGCCTTCTCGACCGCCTGTTTCTTCACCTGGCCCTTCTCAGCCAGCGCGTAGAGAGTGGCAATGACCACAGACTCGGTATCAATCTCGAAATAGCGGCGAAGGCGCGTGCGGGTATCGCTTCTGCCGAAGCCGTCGGTCCCGAGTGTCGTAAGCCCTCCCGGGATCCACGGCGCGATCTGGTCGGGCACCATCTTCATGTAATCCGAGACGGCGACAAACACGCCGCTTTCCTTCCCCACGGTGGATTCCAGATACGACTTGCGCGGGGGTTCCGCCGGATGGAGCATATTCCAGCGGCGTGCCTTCAGGGCATCGTGACGGAGCAGCTTGTAGCTCGTCGCGCTCCAGACGTCGGCGGAGACATTGTACCGGTCAGCCAGGATCTTTTGTGCTGCCAGGGCTGAACGGAGAATGGGACCGCTCCCCAGGATGTGGGCCTTCAACCTGGTCCCGCCTGGACCGGGGGCGAACCTGTACAGGCCTTTGAGGATCCCTTCCTCGATCCCCTGAGGCATGGGCGGCATGCTGTAGTTCTCGTTGTAGAGTGTCAGGTAGTAGAACACTTCCTCACCATCCGCGTACATGCGCCGCAGGCCGTCCTGAATGATGACCGCCACTTCGTAGGCCCAGGCCGGGTCATAGGTCAGGAGGGTGGGAATGGTGCTTGCCAGGAGGTGGCTGTGGCCGTCTTCGTGTTGCAGTCCTTCCCCGTTCAGTGTGGTACGGCCGGCCGTACCGCCCAGCAGGAATCCTTTTGCCCTGATGTCGCCTGCCGCCCACATGAGGTCTCCGGTCCGCTGGAACCCGAACATCGAGTAGTAGACGTAGAAGGGGATCATATGGATTCCCCAAGACGCGTAGGAAGTCGCCGCCGCAATCCAGGATGACATAGCTCCGGACTCGGTGATCCCTTCTTCGAGGACCTGGCCGTCTTTCTTCTCGCTGTAGAAGAGCAGCGATTCCTTGTCCACGGGCTCATACAGCTGCCCTTTCGGCGAGTAGATGCCGATCTCCCTGAACAAGGGGTCCATGCCGAACGTGCGCGCCTCGTCGGGGATGATGGGGACAATGCGTTTCCCGATCGTCTTGCTCCGGAGCAACATGCTCAGCATCCTGACGAAGGCCATTGTCGTGGACACCTCGAACCGTTCCGACCCGCGAAGGAACTCGGAGAATGCGGCCAGCCTGGGGATATCCAGCCGTTCCGTGGACGCCCTGCGCCGCGGCAGGAAGCCTCCAAGCTCTTTACGGCGCTCATGGAGGTAGAGCGTTTCGGGGCTGTCGGAGGGAGGACGGTAGAACGGAGTTTCCGTGACCTCTTCGTCGCTGATGGGGATATCGAACCGCCTGCGGAACTCGCGCAGCTCCTTTTCGTTCAGTTTCTTCTGCTGGTGGGTTACGTTCCGTCCCTCGCCAGCCTCTCCCAGGCCGTACCCCTTGATGGTCTTTGCCAGGATCACCGTCGGTTCTCCGCGGTGCCCGATGGCCGCCTTGTAGGCGGCATGGACTTTTTTGGGATCGTGACCGCCCCTGAGCAGCTTGCTGATCTGCTCGTCCGAGAGATGGTTCACCATATCGTAGAGCTCCGGATAACGGCCGAAGAAGTGCTTGCGCGTGTAACTCCCGGGGCTCACTGAGTATTTCTGGTAGTCGCCGTCCACGGCCTCTTCCATCCGCTTGAGCAGCAAGCCCTTGGAGTCCGAGGCGAAGAGCGGATCCCAGTCCGACCCCCAGATCACCTTGATGACGTTCCAACCGGCGCCGTGGAAAAGCATCTCGAGCTCCTGAATGATCTTGCCATTGCCGCGGACCGGTCCGTCGAGACGCTGGAGGTTGCAGTTGACTACCCAGATCAGGTTGTCAAGATGCTCGCGGCCGGCCACCGTCACCGCACCCTGGCTTTCCGGTTCGTCCATCTCTCCATCTCCCAGGAACGCCCACACTCTGGGTTCGTCGCCCTCCGTCAGGCCTCGCGCGCGGAGGTAGCGGTTGAAGCGCGCCTGGTAAATGGACATGATGGGTCCGAGTCCCATGGACACGGTCGGGAACTGCCAGAAATCCGGCATGAGATAGGGATGGGGATAGGAGGACAGCCCGCCTCCCTCGGCCAGCTCTTGCCGGAAATTGTGAAGGTGATCGGCATCGATGCGTCCTTCGAGGAAGGCGCGCGCATAGATTCCGGGGACCCCATGCCCCTGGAAATAGACCATGTCGGCCTGGCGGCCGTTGTCTCCCCCGACGAAGAAATGATTGAACGCCACCTCGTAGAGTGTCGCCGAGGATGCGTAGGTGGAAATGTGACCTCCCAGACCGCTGTGGAGCCGGTTGGCTTTCACCACCATCGCCATGGCATTCCAGCGTGTATAGCTCTTGATCCTCCGCTCGATCTCGCGGTTTCCGGGATAGGGGGGTTCGTCTTCGACCGGGATAGTGTTAATGTACGGGGTGCTGACGGTATGGGGAATGGACATCCCGGAGTCGCGGAGGCGCGTGACCAGCCGCTCAAGGAGGAGCGGGACCTGCGCATTCTCGCGGTCGCGCAGGACCGACTCGATCACGAACTCCAGTGCCTCGAGCCAGCGGTCGCGGTCCAAGCCGCCGTCTTGCGGAAGTGTCGTACGTTCAGTATGTTGCTTTTCCACGTTGCCTCATCTGCGTATCTGGTTGCTTAAAAAAAACCTAATGCCGCCGTTTGCCGATGACACCGGAACCCTCGCTCTTTGAGTCCCGCAACACGGGACCGCTCTTTGGGTCCCGCAAGACGAGGCCGCTCTCCGAGTCCCACGCGGCGGGGTCGAATTTTGAATCCCACGAAGCGGGACCGCTCACCGGAGGATTGGCCGGGCCGTTTCGTCTGATTGATCTCACCCTGCCAACTCCCGAGGAAAACCTCGCGTGTGATGAGGCGATGCTCGCTCTCTCTGAAGAACGGGGGACATCCGGCATCCTGCGGTTCTGGGAGCCCCGGACGTCGTTCGTCGTGGTGGGCTACTCAGGAAGCGTTGCCGAGGAGGCATATGTTGACCGATGCAAGGAGGAAGGCGTTCCGATTCTGCGCCGTTTCACCGGCGGGGGAACCGTCCTCCAGGGACCGGGCTGTCTGGACTACGCGCTGGTGCTGCCGATAGCAATGCACAGCGCGCTGGAGACGATCACCGGCACCAACCGGTTTGTCATGCAAAGGCTCCGTGGTGCGATTGCGTCTCTCCTCCCTCCGCAGGCCCCACTCGGGGTGAACGGCGGGACGGACCTGACATTTGACAGATGGAAGGTCGCGGGAAGCGGCCAGCGCCGGGGCACTTCGCACCTCCTGTTCCATGGTGTGATCCTGCTGGAGCTTGATCTCCCGCAGATCGGGAGGCTGCTGCCCATGCCCGCAAGGCGGCCGGAATACCGGAAGGGCCGTCCCCATGAAGAGTTCGTGCGAAATCTCGGATTGCCGGCTGCCAGTGTCAAGCGCGCAATTGCCCACGCATGGGGCGCCGGGGAAGAAACAGTGGATATTCCCCCCGCGCGCATCACATCGCTGGTCGACTCGCGGTACGCCCTTTCCTCCTGGAACTTCAGGAAATAGGCGGCACCTATTCGTCTTCGTAGTATAACACGGAAAACAGGCAAAAAATTCAAATCCTCTCCACCCCGTTCTCCTGTATCCATCCCACCTTTCCGTCGGCGATATGGATCTTGACCCAGGATCCGACGCGGTCGATCAGCTGCACCCTGATCCCCGCATGAAGGACAAAGGCATCGCTGCTCTTCTCATCGGGGGAGTTTTTCACGGTGACGACCCCTGTCATCACCACGGCCTCGTCGGTGCGGTGCAGCTCGGCCACCCGGACATACATCAGGAGAAGGGTGCATGCCAGGAGCAGGACAGCAACACCTGCGCACCATAGTCCGGCAGTGCGCAGCAGGTACGTGCGTCCGAGGAGGACGACACAGAAGGCACCGAGGAACAGGACGAAACACCCGTAGCAAATCCACGTGATCGTCAGGAGCGAGAAGGAATCTTTCAGTCCCTGCCACCAATCCCACAGGAACAGGCGGGGGGCCGGTTCGATCTTGTCGGTGATCATCGTTCCGGCCAGCTGGAGATTGTGGCGGAGGTCCTCATCATCGGGCATCAGGCGGCGGGCGCGCTCATAGTTCAGGATGGCCCGCGCGATATTTCCTGACCGGTAATAGGCGTTGCCCAGATTGTAATACAGATCGCCCGCGACATACCCATTGTGGAGGATGGATTCGTACAGCCCGAGGGCCTTTCCCAGATCGCCCTGCTGGTACGCCTGGTTGCCTTCCGCAAACAGTTGTTCCGGAGCCTGCGCGCTGAGCGCAGCCGGGAGACAGAGGAGAACTGCCAGGAGGACTCTGTTCATTGCGCGTTGAGCGTCCGTTCAAGTTCCACGATGATGCGGCTGGCTTCCTCGTATGCCCGCTGCATGGCCGGCCGGTCCACGCTGGTCGGTGCGAATCTCGCCATGTCACATGTCTCGAGGAGCGTGCGAAGCGCCTGTACGAGAGGCGCAGGGGTACCGGCATCGGCGAGGGCCCCGGCGGCCCGCTCGACCGAAAACTCCGCCTGGGGAATGCCGAGCTTGTCCCCAAGGTACTGCCAGAGGGCGCCTGCGGTCTCCGAGAAAAATCTCGGAGCGGACTTTGAGGCGCCGCCGGCTTTCGCACCGGTCTCCCGCAGCAGCCGTTCCCCCGTCTTGAGGCGTTTACGCGCCTCTCCGATGGCGCGCCGGTTTCGGTATCCCGCAACGTCGGAGAGTGCCGCGCGTCTGTTGCTGGCATAGACATAGGCTCCCGCGGCACCGGCAAGCGGAAGCAGGAGCAGCAGGACGAAACCACTGCTGTTGTACAGATACTCCCCCTGCCGTACAAACGCCGCCGGCCGTACCTTGATGAAGCGGATATCCTGGTTCAGCAGGCGGACGTCTTCCCTTCCCCCTCCGGCCACAAGCGGGACCGCGGGGGCGGTTCCCTGTTCGACGTTCAGCTCGATCTCCGGTGAGCGGAGCCTGATATACTCCCGCCGGTTCAGGTCAAAGTATGAAAAGGTTACGGGTTTGATGACTTTCATCCCGGGGTACCGCGGGATGAGGAGGTACTCGAACACCTTGCTGCCGGTGATCCGCTCCCCCTGCCGGTTGATGATTTCCTGGACCTTGGGGCTGTACTGCTCGAAGTCGGCGGGAAGCTCCAGAGCCGGGGCTTCAAGGAGCTTGATGTTTCCCGTCCCTGACACGGTGACCTTCAGGGAAACCGGTTCGTTGGTCCGGGTGGTCTTCTTGTCTACGGAGGTGGACATCGCGAACTGCCCCACGGCCCCCTTGAAATCCGGAGGGGCGCCTCCGGGGAGGGGATCGACCATCACCTTCACAGGCTCGCTGCGGGCTGCGTAGTTCGTTGTCCGGCCGAAGGGATCACGGAAAAAGGCGTCAAAGGGATCGACCGACCGTGGGGCCGGCATTTGAATCTGGGTCTGGAGAGTCATAGGACTGATCTCCAGTGAGCCCGACTGCGTTGGGAAGAGGGCGGTCCGCTTGATGATTCCCACCCGGTACTGTTTGCCGTTGACCGTTTCCGTGCTCAGCTGGACATCTTTCGGGGTCTCCACATCCTCCCCCCAGAATCCGGTCATGGTGGGTGTTTTCTCGACTGCATAGTTCATCACCGTGAGCCGGGTGTAGAGCTTAAAGGAAAGATTGATCTGTTCCCCCTGCATCACGTGCGTCTTGCTGACGATAGCCCGGAGGAACACATTCTCAGCAATCTGTCCGCCCGCATTGTCAGGCGCGGATTGCTGCGCCCGCTGGGGGTTCTTCACCACGTCGAGGACAATAGGATTTGTCCGGAGGGTTTTGCCACCGACATCGATCGTTGCCGGCCCGATGGAATACTTCCCTGCATCTCTGGCCTGCACCATGCAGCTGTACGTCACCGACGATGACATGGCCCCGTTCATGAACTGCATGCTCGTCGACTGGTTAGGGCCGGACAGGGTGCGGAATCGGCTTAGGTCGGGAAGCTTGAAATTCTTCCCCCCACCGGTGCCGGCATTGGCGAGGGTGAAGGAGATGGTCAATTCCTCACCGACCCCCACCGGGTTCCGGTCGACCGATGCCTGGAACGAGGGATCCTGTGCCGCCGCCCGAAACGTCCCCGTCAGGACGAGGAACGCCAGGGCGTATCGTAGCCTATGGAAGCCAGCCATGTGTTGTTACCAGTCCTTGTCTGTCTTTGCCTGCCCGGCAGGCCGGGCCCGCAGCTTCTTCTGCACGTCCTTCTCGCTGTTCTTCAGTACCTCCAGAATCCGCTCCGCATCCGCCCGCGACATCCTCTTGTCCTGTTGCTGCTGTCGGTTCTGAGCCTGGTTCTGCTGATCCGGCGGGTTCTGCTTGTTTTTGTCCTGATTCTTATCCTGATTTTTATCTTTGTTTTGATCCTGGTTCTGTTTCTGATTGTCCTGCTTATTCTTGTCGTTCTTCTTTTTGTCGTTCTTGTTCTTGTCGTTCTTGTTCTTGTCGTTTTTGTTCTGTTGCTGTTGTTGCTGCTGCTGTCGAAGTTTTTCCAGCGCGTACGAAAGGTTGTACTTGGCTTCCTCGTCGCGGGGATTGAGTTTCAGGGCATCGACGTACGAACGCACGGCGTCTTCGTAGCGCTGGTCGGCCATATGCGTGTTGCCGATATTATACCAGGCGTAGGCTTTGGTGTCCCGTTGTTCCGCCTTTTGCAGCGCCAGGTCGAATTCCTTCGCCGCTTCCTCGTTCTTCCCCTGTTTAGCGAGAGCGTTGCCGAGGTTGAAATGCCCCTGCACCAGGTCCTTCTCTTTCTCGAGCGCTTTCCGGTAGTTCACCTCCGCATCGGCGAACTTGCGGTCCAGATAGAGGTCGTTCCCTCCGTTGACCAACGAGCGGACAGACTGCGCGGGCGCCGACTGGACGGCCAGTATGAGAGCAGTCACCATCCACCATTTCCTCATCATGCGATCTCCTCCTCCCGACGCCTGAGCGGGTTCCAGTGCGCCAGCCAGCGAGGGCGTTTTTCCGATATCAGGATTTCAAGCACCATGAGCACAATCACGGGCACCAGGAAATACTGAAACCGGTCTTCATAGTCCGTGAATTGCCTGACGCCGAACTCCCTCTTCTGCAGGGCGTTGATGTTCTTATAGATCTCGTCCAGTTCGTCCTGGTTGGCTGTCCCCCGGAAGTACTTGCCATTCCCGATCTCGGCGATCCGCGTCAGCGAGGTCTCATCCAGTTTCGACACCACAACACTTCCCAGTCGGTCCCGCTTGAAGTCCACCTGCAGGCCGGAGCTGTTGTAGACCGGAATAGGGGCGCCCGTGGGGGAGCCCATGCCGACCGTGTAGAGCAGGATTCCCTTGGCCGAGGCCTCGCGCGCGGCCTCGAGCGCATCTCCTTCGGTGTTCTCCCCGTCGGTGATGACAACCACAACTTTAGAGGTCTGCTCCTTGAAATCGAACGATTCCATCGCCCGTTCGATTGCGGCTCCGATCGCGGTGCCGGGGACAGGGACGGCATCGACATCCACCACGTCGAGGAAGAGGTTTGCAGCGCTGTAGTCCGTCGTGAGCGGGAACTGAATGAACGCCTCACCCGCAAAGACAATCATGCCGATCCGGTCCCCGGCCAGACGGTTGATGAGGTTTCGGATCTCCAGTTTCGCCTTCTCGAGGCGATTCGGCTTGATGTCCTCGGCCTTCATGCTCAGGGAGACGTCAAGCGCAATGAACAGGTCCACACCCTCCTGTTTCACTTCCTGGAGTCTTGTCCCGATCTGCGGATTGGCCAGGGCGACCATGAGGAACCCAACCGCACCGCACAGAAGGACGAACTTCAGGAGGCGTCTCGCCCCGCTCGCCCGCTCCGCGAGCCGTGCGAAGAGCTCCGGGGAGGCGAATCTCTTGACGGCGTTGGTCCGGAGCCGGACGAAGGTCAGGTACAGCACGACCATCAGCGGCACGAGGGCCAGCCCGTACAGGTATTCGGGGTGTACGAAGCGGATCATCAGGGCAATTTCCTCAAGACCGTTCCGCGGACCGTGAATTCGACCAGGAGCATCAGCAGCCCCAGTCCCGCCCAGGTGTAGAACAGCTCCGTGTATGACCGGTAGGCACGAACCTCGATACGTGTCTTCTCCATGGAGTCAATCTGAGCATAAATCTCCTTGAGGGCCCGGTTGTTGGTGGCCCGGAAGTATTCCCCCCCGGTCATTGTGGCGATCTGCTCCAGCGTTTTCTCGTCCACATCGACCGGCATGTTCTGGTACCGGATGCCGAACGGCGTCTGGACCGGGTACGGGGCTTCGCCGATCGTTCCCACCCCGATCGTATACATGCGTATGCCGAATGACTGCGCGATCTGCGAGGCGGTGATCGGGTCGATTTCCCCCCTGTTGTTGACGCCGTCAGTAAGGAGGATCATCACCCGGCTCCGCGCCTTGCTGTCTTTGAGCCTGTTGACTCCCTGGGCGATGGCCATCCCGATGGCCGTTCCGTCTTCGACCATCCCGGGGCGCACCTGGCGGAGCAGGTTCTTCAACACGCGGTAATCGAGTGTCATCGGACACTGTGTGAAGCTCTGCCCGGCGAAGATCACGAGTCCGATGCGGTCGTGGCTGCGGCCGTCGATGAAGTCCTGCGCCACGGCCTTTGCCGCTTCGATACGGTTGGGCGAGAAGTCTTCCGCAAGCATACTTCCCGAGATATCGAGCAGCATCGCGATATCGATCCCTTCGGTATAGACATTCTGGCCCGAGGATGACGTCTGGGGGCGGGCCAGTGCGACGATGAGCAGCGCGACAACGGCCATGCGGAGGCCGAACGGGAGGTGGCGCAGCCGTTCGCGGAGGGTCGGCTTCATCCCGGCAAACGGGGCCAGCGTCGAATAGCGGAGGTCCGCCGCCTGTTCACGGTACCGCCGGATGTACCAATACACCAGCAGCGGAATGGCGAGCAGGCCATACAGGAACATCGGGCTGGCAAACGTGATGTCAGGATTCCACATGGGCGCCTGTCTCGGCCGCCGCCGGAACATGCGGCACAGCGGCGGGTTTTGTCTGCTCGACGACCGAGCGCGCCAGGGCAAGCACCTCCTCATGCTCGGTGATGCCGGGCTGGAATTTGGCAAACTTGACGAGATCGGCAAGCTGCAGCATGCGGGTAGTGACAGCCATCGTCCCTGCAGGGATGCCCGCGCCGCGAAGGGCGTCGAGAATCTCTCCGGTGGTCTCCTCCAGAGCGCGGACCTCAAAACGCCGTTCGAAATACCTTCGGACGATTTCCGTTACCCCTGAATAGTATTCCTTGATCAACCCGCGCTGCCAGAGCTTCTGCTGCTGGAGCGCCCCGAGTTCTTCGAGGGCAAGGACATGGGCCGGTCTCGAGGGGGCTGGGAGTGGCTCTCCTGCAGGCCTGAGTTTTCTTCGCTTCCAATACCGGTAGGCAGCCCACGCCAGCGCAGCGGCGGCGGCCGTCACGGCCCCATAGACCAGCAGCTCGGCGAGTGACATCGGAATTGATAGCGGCGCCTTCAGGTCCCGGTACTCCTTGCTCGTATCCACGGCCAGCGTGTGCACGGTCACCGTGATGGGGTTGGTTCGGGCGATGCGGCCGGCGGTGTCGCCGGGGAATGCATATGGGATGAAGGCGGGCGGGATGGTCGCAGTCCCCGAGCCATAGTAGGCGACCACGACGCCCGTTGAGGCGGTCGTGTCGCCCGCAGGGGTCACCGGCATCCGTTGCAGAACCACGAAGGAACCGAGCGAATCGCCTGCGGGCGGCTGGACGACGGCCCCGCGCGGATGTGCAATCACGATGTGCACGGTGATCGGGTCGCCCACCGTGTAGTGCGAGGAGTCAACCCACGCGCGCGCGGTGAGGCTGTCCGCCAGCGGTGCGGCACGGGTCACGCCGGCAGTCATAATGAGCATGGCGAGAGCGGCAGACCCGGCAGTCACAGGCGTCTCTCCCGCAGTCTGAAGAAATCGACGATGGGCTTGATGTATGGACGGTCCATGCGGATTGGAATCGTGTCGACATGCGCCCGCAAAAGCACACTCTTCCGCTCGGCCCGGCGCCGTTCCCAGTACCTCAGGAACTGCGTCCGGACGGCCGTGCTGCCTGTATCGACCCACCGCCGTTCGCCGGTCTCCGCGTCCCTGAGGAACAGCGGCCCGGCATCGGGCAGCGACTCCTCGCGGGGATCGGTGATCTGGACGGCGATCACGTCGTGCTTGCGTGCAACGATGTTCAGGATAGTGTCATAGCCCTGGTCGATGAAATCCGATATCAGGAAGGCGATGGTCTTTTTCTTGCTCACATGATTGAAGTACTCGAGCGCGCCGCGGATGCTGGTGCCCGTGCCCCCGATCTGCGGTGAGATCAGCTCGCGGATGATCCGGAGGATATGCGCGCGGCCCTTCTTCGGGGGAACAAATTTCTCGATGCGGTCGGTGAACATGATCAGGCCGACTTTGTCGTTGTTCTTGATCGCCGAAAAAGCGAGCACGGCGCAGATTTCCGCCGCCACTTCGTTTTTCATCTGGGCCGCCGAGCCGAACTCCCCGGAGCCGCTGAGGTCCACGAGGAGCATCACGGTGAGTTCGCGCTCTTCCTCAAACACTTTGACGAACGGCCGGTCCAGCCGGGCAGAGACGTTCCAGTCGATCGAGCGGATGTCGTCGCCGAACTGGTATTCCCGCACCTCGGANNACAAGGCCACGGGTCTTGATCTCGACCTGTCGGACCTTCTTTAGCAGTTCGCGGGTTTCCATAACGGGCGCCTGTCTCGCGCCGGACTCCTTCAGGGGATATGCGTACGACGGTGCCCTGCACCGGACTGCGCAAGGGATATTTCCGGGCCGTGTGCAGCGCGCAGCGCCGGGATCAGCCCTCTTAAGCTTTAGGAGGGTTTGACGCCCGCGGGCAGGTGCGAGTTTAACGCACGCATATCTCCTTACCGCCGCGCCAGAGCTTCTCCAGCCCCTCTTTCCCTATGGCACTTCGATCTTGTTCAATACCTCCTGCACGACCTGTTCAGCCGTCACCTCCTCGGCTTCCGCCTCGTAGGTCACGGCAATCCTGTGGCGAAGGACATCCAGGCTGATGGCGCGGATGTCTTCGGGCACCACGTAGCCCCGCCGCTTGATGAAGGCTAAGGCCTTTGCTCCCAGGGCGAGAGCGATGGAGGCGCGCGGCGAGGCGCCGTAGCTGATCAGCTGGGCGAGGTTGCCGAGCGCATATTGCTTCGGATTCCGTGTCGCAAAGACGATGTCGAGGATGTACCGTTCGATCTTCTCATCCATGTAGATCTCATGGATCACGGACCGGGCCCGGACGATGTCGGCGGCGCTCACGACGCCTCGCACCTGGGGAATGGTATCGTTGACGTTCGACCGCATGATCAGGAGTTCTTCGTCCTTCGTGGGATAGTCGATCTTCACTTTCAGCATGAAGCGGTCGACCTGTGCCTCGGGCAGCGGATAGGTTCCCTCCTGTTCGATCGGGTTCTGCGTAGCGAGGACGAGAAACGGCTCCGGCAGCTTGAACGTCTGCTCGCCGATCGTCACCTGCCGTTCCTGCATTGCTTCGAGCAGAGCGCTCTGGACCTTCGCTGGCGACCGGTTGATCTCGTCGGCGAGGATGAAGTTTGCGAAGACCGGCCCCTTTTTCGTCTGAAACGTGCCGTCTTTCTGGTTGTAGATCATGGTGCCGATGAGATCGGCGGGAAGAAGGTCAGGGGTGAACTGGATCCGCTGGAACTTTGCCTGTACCGAGGCCGCGAGCGTTTTGATAGCCAGCGTCTTGGCGAGGCCGGGGACGCCTTCCAAGAGGATATGGCCGTTGGCCAGGAGTCCGACCAGAAGCCGTTCCACCATTTGTTTCTGGCCCACGATCACCTTTCCGATCTCCAGAAGCAGCAGGTCGATAAATGCGCTTTCCTGCTGGATTTTCTCGTTCACGGCCTTGATATCGTACGGCATTGATCCTCCAGGGGGGTGGCAGGGAAAAACCCGAATTTGTAATGTAGCGAAGCCGGGGGGGAAAATCAACGAAACGGAGGGCTTCCCCAGAACTCGTCGATAGCCGGGACGGCGGAGAGGGCCCGGTCGATCAGCCCCGTGCGCCCGGAGTTCAGGACTTCGAGCACGGGGAGCATGGCGCCTCCCGGGTCTCCGGTCCGCATGTACTGCCTCACGCAGCGCATCACGACCACCTGGTCCTGCACGGCGCCGAAAGCGGTCTGCAAGGCGTTCATGGACTTCAGATGCCGCGGGCGGAGTCCGGTCAGATAGGGGAGCAGGATCTCGGCGGCGTACCGGTTCTTTTTCAGGGTGATCCTCAGCCGGTGGAGCGACCGCGGTCTGTTCTTGTTGACGAGGGTGCGCATCCTCAGGAGCGCGGCGTACGAGGCTGCGTGGGCAGCACGCGCATTTTCCAGGAGTGCGGCCTCACCGTTGGGCCACCGGGCCATGGCGCTCAGTGATGCGATGGCACCGGCAACGGTCTGTTCGAGCGCCGCGCGGTCAAACCGGGCTGCGCGGCGGACGGCCCGGGGAAGCAGCGTCCGCTCCCGGGATCGCAGCGCCCGTGCGAGCGGGCGGAGAACGGCAAACCGCGCGGCGAGTCCGCCCATCGCTCCGCGCTGGATTTCCAGGTCGCGAAAGATGTTGAAGTCCTTCAGCAGGCGTTTGAGACGTCTACGGAGTCTTCCGAGCTCGCGGTCGTCAAGTGCCCCTCCGATCAGGTCGATCACCGCCATGAGCCGGCGCGCTGCCACGCGAAGGTCGTGCACGGCCTCCGGGCTGCGGCGGGTGCCCAGTCCGAGGAGCCTCCTGAGGAAAGCACGCGAGCGCTGCTCGAGCGCGGCNNGCGCCGGGGGTTTCGGCTTACTCCTCGATCGTGATCTTGACATTGAACACCTCTTCGAAGAGCTCCGCCTTCTTGAGCAGCGCCCACTTCTCAAGCAGCATGTCTCCCTCCCCTGAAAGCCTGATCGAAAGCTTCGGCTTCTTGAAGTCCACGGCCAGGTCGGTCACTTTCGAGGCGTGTTCATTGTCCATCGCATCGGCCAGGCGGAGGATGGCAGCGAGCTTCGAGACGACCACGCGGTCCTTTGCCGGGAGCATGCGGTATCCGTCGTGCTGCACCTTCGGCAGCGATTTGCGGTGGTAGCGCGCCACGTTCGCGATGAGCATCATCTGAGACTGCGAGAGTCCCACCAGAGGGGAGCCGGACAGGACATAATAGGTGTGCTTGTGGTGATCGGTGCCGTTGATAAACATCCCGATATCATGAAGAAGGGCTGCGACCTCGAGGATGAGCCGGTGCTCGATGCCGAGATTGTGGAGCATGCGGGTCTGCTCGAACAGCTGCAGGGCATAGCGGGCGACGGCCGTACCGTGCTGTTCGTCGAACTGGTATCGCCGTCCGAGCTCCAGGGCGGACGCGACGATCTGGTCGCGGTGGAGCACGCGCCTGCCGCCGTACATCTCCTCCACCATGTCGAGGAGGAGGCCGTCTTTGAGGCCCACTCCGGGAATGACGATCTCCCCGATCTTCGCCGCGCGCAGGATCGTGCGGAGGACCAGAGCGGCCGGCACGATGACGTCAGCCCTGTCAGGCCTGAGTCCCAGCTCCTGGACGCGCTGTTCGTACGATTTCGCCTGAAGGATCTTGATCAGCGCGTCCAGATCCTCGGCAGGCAGCGAGGTATCGCGGTCCCTGGTCAGCAGGCCCCGGCGGAGGTCACCCAGGGTCTCGATGTTCCCGCCGGTGCCAACGCACAGGTCGAACGTGCGGATGCCCAGGTCGCGGACGATCCGCTTGCGCACCGCTCCCATGTACTCGTCGAGCAGCACGTGAAACCGGGCCTCGCCGTGCTTCTTCTCTTCGAGCACCTGGAGGAGCCGGACAGCGCCGAGCCTGAAGCTCTCCGTCATCTGGATAGTGCCGTTCGAGACCACGCTGATCTCCGTGCTCCCGCCTCCGATATCGATGAGCATGGCGGACTTGTTCTTGAGGTTGACTTTGTCGGCCACCGCAAGGTAGATGAGTCGCGCCTCCTCCTCCGGCCCGATGATTTCGATCTCGATGCCCGTGGCGCCGGCGATCCGGTCCAGAAACAGCTCGCGGTTCGTCGACTCCCGTGTCGCGCTCGTCGCCACGGCACGGACGCGTCCCGCGCCGTGCAGCGTGATCGCCTCGCGAAAGCGATGGAAGGCGGTGACGGAGGCTTCGATGGTCTCTTCCTTCAGAGCGCCCTGCGTGAAGACATCTTTTCCAAGGCGCACGGGTTCCCGGATGCTTTCCACCAGCGTGATCCTGTGCTGGACATCGGTCTCTCCGATGGCCAGGCGGAGCGCGTTGGAGCCGACATCGATTGCCGCAAGGACGGGCATCGGGCTCACTCCCGCGCCAGCATCTGGGCGAAGTGCGCCGCGCCTGCGAGGGCGATGCGGTCGTTGGCGATCACCGCGACAGGAATGCGGCTGAGCAGGTCGCGGAACCTCCCTTTTGCGGTGAACGCTTCGAGAAATGCGCCGGACTGCATCCTGGCCATGATTTTCGGCGCGATACCTCCTCCAACGAACACGCCGCCGGTGCCCAGAAACTTCAGCGCGACATTTCCCGCTTCGGCCCCATAGAGCGAGACAAACAGGTCGAGCACATTCGAGCAGACCGGGTCTTTCTCTTCCATGCCTGCCTGCGACACCGCGGCGGTCGGATCTCCGGCGGCGATCTGATCCTTCAGCCACATTGGTTCCGGATGTCCGGACCGCCCGCGCAGGAATTCATACAGGGTGTAGATGCCGGGGCCGGACAGCAGCCGTTCCCAGCTGATATGTTCGTACCGCTTCAGGAGGAACTTCAGCAGCTCAGCTTCCAGATCGTTGCGCGCGGAGAAATCGGCGTGGCCTCCCTCGGAGGGCATGGCCCGGTACTGCCGGCCGTCCCAGACCAGGGCCCCTTCGCCGAGACCCGTGCCCGCCGCGATGACCGCGATCGCCGCGTGTTCCTGCGCAGCCCCCTCCTTGAGCACGACTTTCTCATCGCAGGCCAGGTGAAGCGTGCCGTAGGCCGTCGCCTCAAGGTCGTTCAGGAGCCCCACCGTCCCGATCTTCAGATCGTCGCGGATTTCGCTTGCGACGATCTCCCAGCCAAGGTTGGTGAGTTTGCTCCTTCCGTTGGCGATCGGTCCGGCAATGCCGAAGGCAGCCGCCGTGATATCGGCCGGATGTTCGCGGCGGAGAGCATAGAGCACCTCGTGCAGCGAGGAGAATTGCTGGCTCAGATAGCTTTTTAACAGCACAGGGATGAGAATACCCCCCTCGCTCCTGTAATAGGCGAGATTCGTCTTTGTGCCGCCGACGTCACCTGCAAGGATCATGGGATCTCCCGTTCAGTGAGGTGAGAGGCCGCGTCGCGATCAAGGTACCAGAAGAGCTCCCCCGCCTGTGGCGAGACGCCGGTTGCGGGCAGGGCGGGACGGTGTTCCTGGAGCACGGACCTGAGAATCGCGGCCTTGGATCCGCCGGAGACCAGGAACATCACGGTCCGGGCGTTGTTGAGAAGCGGGAACGTCATGGTGATGCGCGACGCCGCGAGCCTTTCCACGAAGACCTCGGCAATGAGACGGCGCCGTTCATCGAGGACGGGGGTGTTCGGGAACAGGGAAGCCGTGTGGCCGTCCTCACCCAGCCCGAGGAGGACGAGCGAGAGCCTGGGGATCTCGTCCGGCCCGGCGCCGAGCGCTGATCGCAGTTCCCGCTCGTAGGCCCGGGCGGCGCCGGCAGGAGGAAGTTCGCCTCGCATGCGGTGCACATGGTGCGGCGGGATCTTTACATGGCGCAGGAGCGTTTGCTGGGCCATCCGGTAATTGCTCTCGGCGGACTCGGGTGGCACACAGCGCTCGTCCCCCCAGAAAATGTGGAGACGCGTCCAGTCGATCCTGTCCCTGCAAGGGGGTTCCGAAAGGAGCTCATACAGAGACCTGGGAGTGGAGCCGCCGGAAAGTGCGAGAGAAGCATTCCCGCCGGCCTGCAGCGCGCCGTCCAGAACAACCGCAACCCGTTCGGCCGCCCCGCGGGCGAGCGCGGCAGCCGTGGGGAACACCTCGAGCCCCTGGACCACGGGAACCTCCTTATCGCTGCCCGGTCTGATCAGACTCCATACGACAAGGGCTTGGGGATCTCGAAATGCCCCCGGGCCGTGGACCCGAGTTTGGCATTCACTTCGTCGTAGAAGACCTGGTAGCGCCGCACAAAGTCTGCGAAATTCTCACGCGCCAGCTCCAGGTTCTTCATCTCGTCCCGCGTCAGGTCGACCACCTCGCGCACATGCAGCGGTTTCTTGAAATAGAAGTGCGTGCAGAACTTGATCAGCGTACTCATGTCGCTGATGATGCCCTTGAACTCCCCCACGGTGATGTTCCTGCCGGAATCGGACAGCTTCAGAAAGACATTGGCAATCAGCTGGTCAGCGTAGGCGAAGAGATCCTTGTCGACAATTTCCTGGCCCACCCGGCCCGAGATGGTTTCCAGCACCCGCACGATCGAGTCGTCGCTCCGCTGCGTGACCAGCTCGCTGAATCGCTGGAGGGAGTCCACAAGGTGGAAATGCGCCTCCCGGAGATAGCTCTTGAGCGCCCACACCTGGATGTAGCGCCGGATCGTTTCCTCGAAGTATTTGTAGAGGATAACGACGATCAGGAAGGTCAGAATATAGAAGAACCAGTGGGGAAAAGAGTTCTGCTTCCCGAAGAACCAATTCAAGAGAGTCCCCAGCGCGATCAGCGCGCTGGAGATCGTCGCAACGTTGTTGATCCACTTCTTTTCCGTTGTTTCTGTCTTCAGCGCTTCTTCGGCCATGGTCCCTCCGGCGATGGTCATTTCCCAGCATGGTAAGGACTTGTCGCCCGAGAATCAACCTGCGGGGCGGAACTCTGTTCCCGGGAATTGGTTTCAATGAATGGGGATCTTTTCTGCTTGGGTATCATGGCACGGAACTCTCACACAAGGAAAGGAGCACCATGACCAGACCGCAGCGTCTCCAGGACTCAGAGATCACACGGAAGCTCGGCGCGCTCCCGGGCTGGTCGTATGACCGGGGCCGGCTCCACAAGGAATTCCAGTTCGAGAACTTCGCACAGGCCTTCGGGTTCATGAGCCGGATAGCCCCGGTGGCGGAATCGATGAATCACCACCCCGACTGGTCCAACGTCTACAACCGGGTTGTGGTGGATCTGGCCACGCACGATGCGGGGGGAGTTACCGAGCTGGATCTCAGAATGGCCGAGCAGATGCAGGAGGCCGCCGGCCAGGAATAGGCGGGGACGGCCGCACCGCTTAGCGGTGAAGATGCCAGGCTATTGCTTGCTCAGCGATTCCACCAGCGCGTCGAATTCGCCCGCCGAGGAAGCAACCGTCTTTTCCGGACCGGTGAATTTAAAGAAGACCGAACCCTGCGGTCCTTCAACAATTGCCCCCACGAGCCGGTAATTGTCTTTCTTCCCCGATGGCATCATCATCGGACCACTCGGCGCGAGATACGAGCCGGCAATTTTCACGGTCGTCACTTTCATGCCGTTGACTTCTTTCGTGCCGCGGTCCACGCCCGCCGCGTGTTCGAACTGGCCGACCCAGCGGTCGATGTTTGCCTCGATGCTTCCCCCCTGGTCATTTCCGAAATAGAACACCGCGCATTCACCCGCTTCCGGGTCGCCTCCAGCCGGGGGGGCCGTATAGGTGGCAGCGCGCATCGGACGCTGGCCCTGGGCCTCCCACCGCTTCGGCACCGACCAGTGCAATCCTGCCACCGATCCTGTCCCCTGACCCAGGAGCTCGCTGTGCTCACCCCCTCCCTGCTGCTTGCTGCACCCTGCCGGCACCAGCATGAGCACGCCGGTCCCGAGCACAAACATCAGGCGCCAGTTCATGCGATATGATCCTTTCTGGATTATGAGTGGAAAAGAGCAATCGGCCCGGAGCGAGCTCAAAACACGAGCGCCAGGGTCATCCCTCCGCCGCCTTCCTGAATGGAGGGAAGCATCATCATTCTCACCCCGGCTGTTGTCGTGCAGTCCTCCGCTTCCCCCCTGCGGGAGGCCAGCACACCGAATGTATAGCCCAGAACGATCCCCAGCGGGAGATCGCTGTACCAGTGATACCGAACATTGACCAGGCTGATGCCCAGCCCGGCAACCAGCGCATATCCCACGGGCCTGATCCAGGCCTGCTCCGGATAGTTTTCCGCGATGACCGTCAACGTGGCCATGGTCGTGGCGATGTGCCCCGAAGGGAAAGCATAGTACCTGGGCTGATTTTTCTGATAGGCCCTCAGGTTCGGGAAGGGGCGCCACGTTCCCCGAGGGGATGAAGCCTCGGCGGGACTCTCACGTCCACTGATGCGCTTCAGCACCTGGACGGTGATTCCTGCGGCCAGGAGCGCTTCCACTGTCTGGCTGGCTGTGCGTAACGCGCGGCTGTCATCGGCAATAAATCCATACGCCGCAAATGCCGCTGCGATGCCGAGGTGTGTTGATCCCTCGCCGACGGTCACCACTGCGTCGCTGGCATACCTCACAAAGGGAGATGTTTCCACCGTGTGCTGAGAGAACGCGAAGGTTTCGCGGTCGGTCATGATCAACGCGCCGGTCAGGGCCGCGATCCCGGCAATCGCCGGAAGGTTTGCAGGGGAGACTGTCATTTCTCCCGCGGAAGCCCAATCCCCCGGAAGGTTGGTGATTGCATCGTGCCACGAGGGACGGTCGGAGCGGATGGGGAGAGGGGCGGAAAACGCGGCCGGTGAGTCGGATTTGACCGGGTGAAGAGCTGTAAGGCCAACAGCGGAGTCAACCTGAACGGGGAGTACCGGGGGGACCTGAAAGAACTCATCGGGTTCAGGAAGCTGTTCCTGCGCCGCCGCCTGGTAACCAGCGAGAGCAGGAAGAAGCGCTCCTGCAAAATGTATAAACACCCTCACTGCGCGCATGGCTGATGCAGGTTGAGAAGTATTGTAACGCCGACACCCACTCCGTATGGCGAGACGGCCGGTCCGACCGTCACCTGTTGTGCACTCTCCTCCTGTTCGGCGGGTAACCCCTCAGGATGCGCGGCCAGCATTCCGAACATGTAGCCTATCGCCAGACCAAGCGGGTAGTCGCTGTACCAGTGAATTCCGGTGTTGCCCATGCCGATGGCGACACCTGCAGCAATGGCATAGCCGACCGGGCGCACCCACTTCCATTCCGGATAGTTCTCCGCCACCACGGTGACCGTCGCCAGCGTCGTTGCTATGTGGCCCGACGGATACGCATCGTAGCGCGGGACATGTTTATGATACTCGATCTGGTTCGGGAGGAGATCCCATCGCCCTCCCGGGACGGTGGACACGAACGGGCTTTCCCTGCCTGTGGCGTGTTTCAGGACCTGAATAACGATACCGCAGGAGAGTATGGCCTCCACAATCTCGCTGGCAGTTCGCAAAGCCCGCTGGTCGCCTTTCGCGAAGCCGTACAGCGCGAATGCGGCAGAGAGCGCGAACTGCGGCTTGCCGTCACCCACATACTCAAATTGATCGCTGAACGAAGCCACGACATTCGAGCTTCCGTACCAGCGCTGGGACATCTTCCAGGTCTCATCGTCGGTGGCGACAAGTGCGCCGGTGAGGAGAGTCATACCGACGAATGACGGGATGTTTTTCGACCTGAATGTAACCTGGCCAAACCGCACCCAATCGCGCGGGATATTCGTGAACATCGAGTACCACTTCAGCGACCGCTCACCGGAACGATTGGAGGCCGTGTCGGCGGCCGAATGCCCGCCGGACGGAGGTGTCGTATCTGTGGAGTCCGTGGTCTGAGCATGGGCCTCGCCTGCAACAGTAAGGGCCACGAAAACCGCCGTCGCAATCCGCAAGCGGCGCAGGACTCTCTGACGAACCTGACCCAACACTCCTCCATCTGGCTGCGCATCACGACCTCACCCTCCTTCCTCTCCTGCCAACTCCGGGGCGCGTCCCCGAAGGAGCGCCCAGGGAGAGTTGCCGTTCTCTGTCACGGGGGTATTGCTACCGGTGAGTCGGTCCCACAGGCATTCTCGGCTGTTCCAACCCACAGGACGGGGGAAACATCAGAAAAGAGTACGAAAAACACCCGAGAACTGCAAGAACCTCTCCCCCACCCCTGCGAGCTCCTCGCCGACAGCGAGCCTCCCGGCCTCAGCCACAACAGTCAATGCGCGGTCACACACTTGCTTGAACACCTGTGTCTGGCCGTGCCCGGCTTTGGTCATTGCCAGGACTCGAGAACGGGTCATCTGGAGGATCTTCGCCCAAAGTCTGGAAGCTTCCAGGATCGCACACCCCGACATTTCTATCGAATCGTAACCATGACACCTTTCTACCGGGTCATAACGGCAGCTATGTGAAACCTCCACCGTGAATGGCATCTGAGTGATGCTTTCAGTATTTTCCGGGCATTCCGACACCCTCTGATCACTCATGAGGCATCGCATGAAGCTCATTCCCCTGATAACAGCACTGGCCATTGCCATGTCCCTCTCCACAGCAAGTCCGACCGTTACATCTCATCCCTTCGGGACACTTTCCGACGGAAAGACCGCGACCCTCTTCACACTCACGAACAGCAAAGGTATGGTAGTGGCGGTCACCGATTTCGGGGCCATCATTACCAGGATTCTCGTGCCGGACCGCAACGGAAACAACGATGATGTTGCGCTCGGGTTCGACAGCCTTCCCCCCTACCTTACGAACTCTCCGTATTTCGGCGCCGTGGTAGGCCGGGTCGCCAACCGCATCGCCAGAGGCCGGTTTTCACTCGACGGCAAGACCTACACTCTCGCCATCAACAACGGGCTCAACTCGCTGCACGGCGGTGTGAAAGGGTTGAACAAAGTCCTCTGGAAAGCCACTCCATTCACGCGGGGGGAGAATTGCGGATTGACGCTGACATACACCAGTCCGGACGGCGAAGAGGGATATCCCGGCACGCTGAACGTCACCACGACGTACACGCTCACGGAGAAGAATGAGATCGTGGTGGAGTTCCAGGCAACCACCGACAAAGCCACTCCGGTCAACCTTGCCCAGCATTCGTATTTTAATCTCAAGGGGGAAGGGAACGGGACCATCCAGGATCACGTGCTCACTATCCATGCCGACCGGTACACGGTTGTGGACAGCACGTTGATCCCGACGGGTGAGAACCGTCCGGTCAAGGATACGCCGATGGACTTCACGAGTCCGCATGTCATCGGCGATCGGATTGTGCAGGTCGACGGGGGCTACGACCACAACTACGTTCTCTCGCACAAGAACGATGGGAAGCTCTTTCGCGCCGTGCATCTGGAGGAAAAGACCAGCGGCAGGACCATCGACATCTCCACCACTGAGCCGGGCGTGCAGTTTTACTCGGGCAACTTCCTGGACGGGACGGTTACGGGAAAGCGGGGAAAACCGTATGTGAAGCACGGCGGTCTCGCGCTCGAGACCCAGCATTTCCCCGACACGCCGAACCAACCGTCGTTCCCTTCAGTCATTCTCAGACCGGGCAAGAAGTACGACACGAAGACAGTGTTTGCGTTCGGGGTCGCAGGAAAGCCCTGAGGTTGAGGACATTGCCCCTGAAGTCCACGCAAGCAGGCGGGAATGATCATCTCGTTCGGGCATGGAGGAAGATTTCAGTGGCAAGAAACGGCACCATTGTCCGATCCCCTCTGAAGATCAGTGCACGGAGAAGCCTTTGCAGCGCTGGTGATTTCACGACGTCCATTGGCGCTGTCATGTAGCATGAGTCGAGGACCTCGAAGCCGTGGATTTCGAGGAGCCTGACGATCTGTTTTCTGCGATAGATCCGGGCTCTAGCATAGCGACTGTGGACCGGTCCCGGCAGCCATGAGAAGAAGGGAACCCGGTTCCAGGGAAGCAGGGGAAGCCTGGCACCGTGAGTCTCAAAGACCCACCATTTGTTCGGGACTGATAACACAAGTTCTCCGCCCGGCTTCAGGACCCGGCTGATTTCCCGAAGCGCGTCACGTTCATCGTGCACATGCTCCAGAACAGCAAAGCTGACGACAAGATCGAAAAAGGCGTCGGCGAAAGGAAGGTGCGTCCCCTCGTACAGTACGGGGGTGATACCTTTGATGTTCTGGGTGTCGAGGTACCTGGCGAGGACCGCCAGGTCTGCGGGGTCGATATCACAGGCAACGATCGTACTCCCTTCCTTCAGGAGTTCCAGGGTCTGAGCCCCGTTACCCGACCCGAAGTCCAGGATGCTGCGATGGTCCAGTGAGACATAGGAGGCGGTGATACGGGTTCGTCTCTTGACGATTTCCTGTCCGTATTCCGCGGGCTTTCCTCGTTCAACAATCCGGTCAATCATCCTGAGTCGATTGGGGGGGGGCCGGGCATTCAGCTCCACACGCCACTGCCTGCAGGGATGTGAGGGTGAAGCCTCTTGCTTCCCTGACAGGCAGTATTGTGGACCAAAATAATCCTCTGCGACGACGAATGCAACCTGGTTCGCCGGACCCGCTCAGATTTTCTTGATTGTCACGTTCCCGTTCACGGTCTTGATCCTGATGGTGTTTTTCCCGCCGGCCACTTCACCCGTGCCGGAGATGATCTTCCGCGGCGAGCCGTTCTCTTCATTCCACTCAGGGGTTTCCTCCTGATGAATCGGGAAATCGCTGATGATCTGGTGCTCCCCGTGGTAGTTCCTTGTGTAGGCAAGTTCGACATCGATGTTCATGGAAAGGCCCGCCGGCACACGGAGGACGACCTCGCCGCCCATGGAGGTGAGGGTAACGCTCCGCTTCCCGTTGGCCGGGTCTCCGGTCATCGTCACTTCGATATTCCCTCCCATGGTCGTCGCCTCGACCCAGCCGTCGACAGCATCCAGATCGATGTTCCCGCCCATGGTCTTCGCTTTGACGAATCCGGCCGCTGACTTCACGTGAATGGGTCCCCCCATCGTATGGAGATCCGCACCCAGGGGTGCATCATCGACATCGATATCACCCCCCATGGTGGAGATATTCACCTCCCGTCCCTTCACTTCGCCCGAGCGATTTGTCACATTCCTCTGAATGACTTTCCCCCCCATCGAAGAACCCTTCACATCGCCGGTCACATCCTCGAGAATGACCTCCCCGCCCATAGTTTTGACCTTGCCGTTCAGATCCGAGTTCTTCAGGTTCACTGCCCCTCCCATCGTCAGGAGATCGAGCGTCCCTTTCAGCCTCGACAGTTTCAGGGGTCCGCCCATGGTCTTGCCCGCCATCGAACCTTCCACATTGTCGATGGCAATGCCCCCCCCATCGTTTCGAGATGCATGTCATAGCGGTGAGGCACGCTAATTTCCAGCCGGATGCTGCCGTTCCGGTTCCGGCTCGAACCTTTGTAGTGAGAGCCGATAACGATTCCGGAACCGCCGTCCTCCATTTCCAGGACGGCATCATACCCGTCCCGACCCTCCCGGTATCCTTTCACGGCAACGACGTCCTTGTCCCATCCCACGATCGAAATCGCTCCTCCCGTTTTCAGGTCTACCTCCAGCTTCTTCCCGGCAGAGGTGGCAAACTCCTTGTCAAAGTCCGCCGGTGAGAGAGCAAAGAGAGCGGCCGGGGTGATGAACATGAGCACAAGAAGCAGAGCTTTCATGGCTGTAGACCTTCCTCGTAGTGTGGATGCCGGTGTTTGATCCGTCCTCGAACCCATCATCGCGGTCCTACGGTTCATCCCGGGCCATCGATCATTCAAGCCAGGTGACACGGGGCAATATACATTTAGACTGAGGGATTGGATGAAAGGTTGCGGGAGAATGGCGATTTCCTTCTCCGGGATACCCGCAAGGCCGGAGAATCTACGAAAAGGGTGAACGAGTGGAGGCGAGCCTCACGGCTCAACAGCGAGCCCGGGCCGGTTGCCCGGGCTGCTGAGTTGAGGGACAGCGAGGGTTTTTAGACAGTTGCTGACGACCCCTTCTTATAGATTGCCCCAACGATGGCGCCGGCAACCACTCCCCAGAGAATTCCGTACACGGTGGAGACCCATGCAAGGTCGTAGGCATACCCCTTGATGAAGAGATGGACGGCAATCCAGGTCGGGAAATTGACGAGGATTCCTGCGAACAACCCGTAGAGCGCCCCCCCTTTTGGTCCACCCGCGAAGCTGCCATAGACCCGGTCATAGACCCACGCGAAGATGAAGACTGAGACAAAGTCCAGAATGACATACCAGGCCGGGTTCACCGCGAGGTTGAAGAGGTCGGTCATCTTGGAATAATAGACATTGGTGAGCCAGACTCCCTGCAGGACATAGTCGAGGATATTCATCACAACCCCTGCAACCACCACGGCGAGCCAGAAACTCATGCGTTTCATAGAGCCTCCTAGAGTGTTGTGGAAATGTGGGTCTAGAGCTTCAGCAGGGTGAAGTGTATGGAACATGCCACAGTGTTCGCGGGGCTGCCCGGGGCGATTGGACTCGCTGTTGCCGCCATGCTCTCGGGTCTGTTCAAGAGCCAGGGCCAGTGCAGGGTTTCTACGCCTTTGGACCCCGGAGCTGATCCATCACACTCGTGCGGACATCTGAGGTGGGCATAAAGTCCTCCGCGTCGATGGGATTTCAATGGTGTTGGTCCGCGACCGGCAAGATCGTCTCAATCCGGTCAGGTGAGACTTGCCCCATCAACACTGTGGACGCGACTTCGGGTTCCATGGTCTGGCTGCTTTCACCGGAGACGGCCCGGCATATTGCATGCCTCAGTCCGGTGCAGAATGGAATTCTCAAAGTCCCAGGCCACAGCCGCGTGGCGAAGGCTGCAGCTTCCTACTTCAGGATGGGGTAGTGGACAGTAGGATGCGTCACCGTGACCCACGGAAGCCTGTCCAGCGTAAGAGCCTCATCGCACTGGTACACCGCGCGCATTGCCTGAAAACCCTGTGGTCCAAAACTTCCTTCGCCCCATGCCATAAACCAGGTCCATCGAGGCTGGTTGCGGAGGACTTCCGGAGTCGGAATGGCTCCGACCTCTCCCAGCGCGATCGGCTTGTCGCCGGCCAGCGCAATCAG
>PMBF01000018.1:124903-137233 GCA_003152875.1 Ignavibacteriota bacterium
CTCTCCCTCTTTCTTCCCCCACCAGAACCAGTCTCCGTTCATTTCATGATACGGTCTCCAGAGGACGGGGACCCCAGCGTTGCGCAGCTGCTTCAGGAACCAGGCGACCACATCAACCTGTGCCTTCCAATGTTCATTGATGGTGGTGCCCGGCGTGATGAGGTCATGCCATTGTTCGTCCGTCAGCTTCCCCTGGATGGACTGCTGAAAGTCGACCGGTTCCTCTTCGATCGGGCGCACCGCATGCCACATGATCGTGATGATGAATCCCTCGCTGTTCCGCCGGATGGCTTCATCCACAAGCTGCTGGCGGTAGTTGATCCCGTCCCACGTTCCCGGCTGGCTAAAGCCGAAATCCTGTCCGAATACCGCAGGGTACCGGTTCGTCATTTTCTGCACGCCGGCCAGTCGTGTCGAACCGACCAGCGGGACACAATGCTGACCCGTGAGCGTATGCTTGCCGGAGATCTCATACAGGTACTGCAGGAGTTTGACCGCTTCGGGAGAAGGGGATGCCGTAACCGGACGAACGGAATCGCCGCCGGCGAAGAGGGGCGTCACGATAGCAAAGACGAACAGCAGCATTGCGCAACACAGCTTCGCGGTCTTCACTGGACTATCCTCCGTTTTTCGTCAATGAGGCTTTTCTGCCCCACCACCGTCTGGCATCTTCTACCAGCGACAGGCAGTCCGCCAGGATCCTGCACTCGACGTCTCTAGCATGGCTCGTCGCACGGCATTCCCCAAGGAAAGATTTCCGGCGAACAGTGTCGACTGCATGGAAGGTGTGGAATGAAGCAGATTGAGTTCGAGGTAGATGGACTCTCGCAGGGCCTGGGGGCAATGCCCTTCAACATGAGACCGGCGGATCGACCTCTCTCCGGTCCCTGGATCGCCGAAATGCGTTGTTGCACGGTCATCCGCCGTGGGGCACTGGATTGCGATTTCCTGACCGCAATGATACTCCAAAAAACCCCTAGATACAACCGGGACCCTGGGCGGAGAGCCGGTTCATCACCCCGGTTCAGAAGTCACAATTATTTAAGAGGCCGCCTCTTTTGCCCTCTCTGATGCATCATATGCTCGGAGATGTTCGCTGACCCCAATCACATTGAAAGACAGCGCAATGGCTACCAAGCAGGCTATTGTCAAACAGGTCCAGGGTATCACGTTCGTGGCAAAAGCAGATTCAAAGCACTGGGTGGTCATGGACGGGGCAGAGAGCTTCGAGGGGAACGATGCCGGGGCACGGCCCAAGGAGCTACTCCTTTTTGCCCTCGGGGGCTGCACGGCAAGCGACGTCATCCCCATTCTCAAGAAGAAAAGGGTCCCCCTTGAGGGGTTCGAACTGCGTATTACTGCCAATACCCGCGAAGAGCACCCGCAAGTGTTCACCGATATACACCTTGAATATGTGTTCCGGGGAGACGGCATCGCAACGTCAGACGTGGAACGTGCGATAGAGCTTTCGACCACCAAATATTGCGCGGTTTCGGCCATGCTGCGGGACTCAGTCCACATTACGCATTCGTACAGAATCGAGCCGGCGTGCAAGGATACCAGGACAGCCGGGACCATTTCCGTTTCCTGAGGGAACGGCACGCAACAGAGGAAGACATCTCCATGGAGCCACAGCTGTTTTTTTACGTGATCGGAGGTTTGCTGATCCTCGTGTACGTGCGCAAGGCGCTGCAATCCCGTTCGCTCAAGCAGTATAACGCATCGGAGGTCGACACACTTGTCACATCTCGTAACGCTCTCCTTCTTGACGTGCGCTCGGATGCCGAGCGGCGCAGGGGGACCATCAAGGGCTCTGTTGGTCTCCTCAGACTTTCGATGCGACAGGGGTCTCTTTGCCTCGCGTGCTGATATGACAGGGTACATAGAGGGGGCAGCGGGCGAAGGCGCTGGAAAGCAGGAACGCTGCTGCCACAATGCCCAGCACTACTCCCCACGCTCCGCTGATCGTCCCGTTAATGAGGAGAATACCTATCACGATCGCCCCGACGGTACGGATGGTCCGGTCGACAACACCCATATTCTTTTTCATGGAAGTTCCTCGATTGATTGGAAAGGTACAGGTTGACCCTGTCTATGCGATGCTGCATATTCCCTAAAGGGTCAGGAAGATGGACCTCATCTTGCATCTCTTTAGAATCAGGAACTGAGCCTCTCCTGAACGGCCAAGCGCACCGACGCCAATCCCGCCCTGGCTGCCACGTTCATGAACTCGTTGCGGTCTATCGGATACTCCTGGTGGATTGACAACCGTTCACGAGAGATTCGTTTGCATCGAGGGGAGCGCAGTCCAAACCTGCTCAACGTTGCGTCCATTCTCAAAGCAGGTTTTAACCCACTGTTTCAGCATTGTACGGGAGTATCGTCCGACTGGTTGCAGGGATATGCACCAGGAGCATTGAAAATGCCGATGTGAACGAACCGGACCGCGGAGGATCATACGTGTGTGAAGATCACTCGAGTATGGCGCATGTTTCTTGTTCGCACACTGGTTTCTTGTTTCTTCTTGCACATGATGGATCCTTCCTCTATTATGGCCTTTTTCAGGAACGCACCACCCCATGCAACGTTCATCGTATCGACTTTCCCGGACCGGATCGCTCCATCGATTGCGACTGGTGAGTGACGAGATAGGACCACCGGCCGCGAGCGAAATCGCCATAGCCGTCAGGGCCATCGGACTGAATTTCGCCGATGTCTTCACCGTCCTCGGGCTATACGGGGCCGCCCCCAGAAACAACTGCATACCCGGAATTGAATTCAGCGGCGTGGTCGTTGACTGTGGGAAGAACGTGACCCGGGTAGGGGTGGGCGACCGTGTCATGGGTTCCATCCGGTTCGGGGCTTACACCAGCCGCCTCAACATTGATGAGCGATATGTCCTGCCGATTCCATCCGGATGGAGTTTCGAGGAAGGCGCTTCGTTCATCGTCCAATCTCTTACGGCGTACTACGCGCTGTTCACGCTCGGAAACCTGAAGCCAAATCAAACAGTGCTTATCCATAGTGCCGCGGGAGGCGTCGGGATCTATGCGGTCCGAATTGCGAAGCTTCTTGGCGCATACACGATTGGCACGGTTGGAAGCACCTCNNAAGGGAGGGGACTTGACCTCGTTCTTGATTCAATCGGAGGGAAGGTCCAGAAGCAGAGCTTCGAGATGCTGGCCACCTCGGGCAGACTTGTCGCATACGGCATCTCGGAGTTTGCCTCGCATCGCGCGACGCCGGACTTTCTCATGCTGGCCAGGCGGTTTCTGGCAATGCCCCGTTACCACACCCTCACGCTGATTAAGTCGAACAAATCGATTCTGGGCTTCAACCTCATCTGGCTGTACGACCGGGCCGACATGCTGAGTCGATTCCTCGGCGAGATTCAGGCGCTGCAGCTTCCGAACCCTCATGTTGGAGTGGTGCTCCCGTTTGACCGTCTGAAGGAAGCTGTGCGCCTTCTTCAGTCCGGAACAACGACGGGCAAGGTGGTCGTTTCCGTGCAACAGGTATCTGATCTACTGAAGTCCTACTGAAGAAATACTCGCAGGCAGCCGTGAGATATCGAACAGCTTGTCAGACCGCATGTTGCTGCAACTGACCAGCGCAAGGACGCTCAGATCCGAAGCTTTGTTCTGATCCTCTTCGGCCTGGACGTTGTCTGATGGGCATGGAGTCCGGGCCCTTCCGTGGCATCACATCGCCCGATTGCGAAAGAGGCTGAAACGCCTCCTGTCAATAAAAGAAGACAGGAGGCGTTTCTCTTGGGCTTCGCGGCCGCTGGAAAATGCCCACTGGTCGCCCGGAGTTGACCAACTGCCGGTTGTCTGTCGGCTCCTCACTTCGCGCCTTGCCGAGGGTACGCCACGGTAAGGAGTCTGGAGACAGGAAGCCCTTTCCCTCATGCTTCGACCGGGGAAGGACCGCCGGGTCTTCACCTATTTCACGAAGACCATCTGTTTTACGTCAACGTGCGCTGCAGCCTCAAGCCGGTAGAAGTACACGCCGGAAGCAAGGCCGCGACCGTCCATGACCGCAGAATATGTTCCAGCTGCCTGGTACCCGTTCACCAGAGTGAGAACTTCTTGGCCCAGGACATTGAAGATCTTCAGGGTCACCTGGCCCGCCGAAGGAAGGGCATAGCGGATCACTGTCGAAGGGTTGAACGGGTTCGGATAATTTTGCTCAAGCCGGAACTCGGTTGCCACGCCGCCGGTTTCGCTCACCGAAGTCGTGTTTTCCGGGTCCTGGTTCAAGCCTGACACCGGGATGTCGAAACCTCCGAGGGCAACCCCAACGGGCATTGAGGCGCTCGCATAGCCGGCCTTTTCGAGGGTGAGGGTGAAACTCCCGGCCGGTACATTCTCCATGGTGAATCCGCCGTTGTCATCCGAAAGTCCGTATCCCACGATATTCCCCTGACTGTCCTGGAGGTAGACATTGCTGCCCGGAAGAGGTGAGCTAGCTGCCGTACTGGCGGAGCCAGAGGTCTTGTAGAGGAGCGGCTGGGTCGTGTTGACCGTTCCATGAACGGAAGCTACACCAGTGCTCTGAACCGGCACGACACCAACTGCAATGCCCGTGACGTTTCCATGCACATCAA
Organism: Ignavibacteriota bacterium; assembly: GCA_003152875.1. Taxonomy (GTDB): domain Bacteria; phylum Bacteroidota; class Ignavibacteria; order UBA10030; family UBA6906; genus Fen-1262. Next base: position 129,513 of record PMBF01000018.1, read on the forward strand.
TCGTGTCGGCATTCTTCCACCTGATGACGCCGAATGCGCCCGCCTTATAGAAGGCCGGCGCGAAATTTCCGTAAGGGATCGCCAGCGCAACATAGACCCCCGTGCGGACGGACGCGAGGCTGAAGGCGCCGGTGGAGTCTGTGTGTGTGAAGCGGACCACAAGCGGGGCCTTCTGATAACGCTTGGGAATCAGGATGATCCGCGAGGGTATGCCCGTTCCGGTGGAATCCATGACCATTCCGGCGACGCTGTTGTTGATCACCGGAAGCGGGCTCAGGCTGAAATCGATTCCGGTGGTGTCCCTGGTAAGCCTGATGATGTTTGCCTCATCCTCACTCCGCTTATTCATGAAGAATTGGGGGAGGTAGAACTTTTTCACTGAAGCGGTAGTATAGGCTCTTCCGGCAAGGAGACGCGCCTGATAGCTCCCGGTGGAATCGGTCCATCCGGCCCACGCAACGCCCCGCACGAAGCCCAAATCGTCGATATCCATGTCCTCATCGTTATCGGGGGAGCCGTTGCCCATCCCGGCCTCCATCCGCAGATCCTGGAAGGTTCGGACGATTACAACCCTCGCCAGCTTGAGCGGATTGCCTGCCGTGTCACGGACTGTTCCGCTGATGGTGGCAGTGGCAGGGGGAACAACGCGGTGAAGAGAGAAGTCGGCAGTAACCTGCTGACTGTCATCCACAGCAACGGGGGTAGCTTGTGCCGCCGACCCCGCATTATTGTACCACTGGGGTTCAAGCTGCGGAGCCCTGGCAGTGGCGAGCCAGGGGATGGCACGGATGAGATACGTCCCCGTATCGAGAGTCGCACGGTACTGACCCGTTGAGTCAGTCCAGACCTCAGGGATGAACGGCCATTCCAGAGATCTCCGGTAGAATTGCACGCGGACAAGAGGAACGGGTTTTCCTGAGACGCTGTCTGTCACCATCCCCGAGATGACTCCATGGGGGTGTTCGGATTGGCTGGGGAACCTCGCCGATGCGGTATCGCTGTGAGCACTTTCCATCAGGGCGCTGTCTATCCAGGTGAAGGACACAACAAAGTAATGGTATGTGTGTCCCGGACGGATCAAGTAATCATCATACCGGCGCATGTCGGTGACATTCATCGCATGAAAACGTCCTGTATCATCGACAGCCCGGAAGACCCGGAAAAACCAGGGACCGGGTGTTGCCGACCACTCAAGTCTGTCGAAGGAATAGATGCCGGCAGGGTGTAACGCCGCCTTGAGCGCCGTTGGCGTGGGCGGAGTCATTGCAGGCTGAGCGCCAGCCACCGAGCTCAGCGCGACGAGTCCGATGAGAACACACCAGGCATAGAGCTTCTTCATGTACCACCCTCCTCAGGAAAGTTATGATGAAACGATTATGAGACTCCTGACCGCCGGAACGCTGCCTGGGTTTCCGGAGGACGAACAGAGTCCGAAAAGACCATTTTCCTGTCGACAGAAAGGAGGCCAGGACCCGTTCAACAGTGAGGTGCGGCCTGTTTGTGGCCCTCCTTTGAGCATCCTACATGTCAGTAAAGTTGAATACCGGTAGTGCATCTCCCGATCCTTCCGGGTATTCCCGGGAGAATTCCGTGGTCACTGCAATGACGACTTGAGGATCAACAAAAGAAGTGCCAGGCGTTGAGTTCCGGAACCGGCATTTCCAAGGTTGTTTTCACAATGTTTCTTCATGTTTACTGCGGGAATAGCATTCCGATATGCGGGAATGAACTCCTGCCAGCGGTGCGGCCAGGTCCAAATGACAGGCAATGGATCGACGTAGTCAAACCTTCAAAGGGAACAAGCGTGCTGTCAGACGCCAGCAGAGAGCCGGGTGGATCGGGTTGCCGTATGGGGGTCCAGATTGAGGAGAATGGAGTGCCGGAAGAGCCGGTCGGCCGACGGGTCATACAGAACAATTGAGGTTCAATCAGAGGACGAATTCTCTATCCAACCTGCCCTGCAGCCCGGTGCATGCTGAGCTGGTTTCATTTACCATCATGACGGTTGCCAGGGCGCGGCCGGGATAGATCCTCATTTCTGCATGGGAACCCCCGCCTCCCCCCTCTTTGAAATAGAATCGCTCGCTTTCAAAGGAGCCGATGTGCCGCCCCAGGGTCATATCAATCGGCTGGCCTGAATTTGTGTGCTGCCGGCTGAAGAAGAGTTCGCGTGTTTCTTTGCTTAAGAGCACCGGGGTTTCGGGCGGAGACTGTCTGCCGATCGCATGATCACTTCACTTGATCATTGTGAGGATCATCTTGTAACGCTCCGTCGCCATGAGCGCATGCGCCTGGTGAGCGGGCATGAGGAATATCTCGCCTTCCTGGACGCGATGTGATACGCCTGCAATGGTGATGTCTGCGGCACCGTCCAGGACCTGGACAAGCGCATCGAACGGCGATGTGTGCTCGGTGAGGCTTTCACCTTTGTCAAATGCGAAGAGAGTGACATTGCCCCCCGGCATCTTGATGATCTCACGGCTCACCACCGCGCCGTTCTGATAGTTGATGAGTTCTGTGACCTTTGCCACGGTAGCAGCGGGGAGGCCCCTGGGTTTGGATGAATGATCGTTTTGCATTCGCGTCTCCTTTCCCGTGAATAACCTGATCCAGCCTGCAATGATTCGATGTTCATCATTAGTAACAGTTCCATGGCGGCAACCGTTCTACGATATTCCAGTGCATTGAACACGAGAACGAGCCTGGGAGGGAGTCAAGGTATTGGATGAGTCGGAACAAATCTGCGTCTGTCGCGCCCCATGGGAGAGCGTGGATTTGAAGCTTCGACGATGTTTGTGAGGAGCCCCAGGCCGACAACGTCGCGGTCCATACGAGTGTGGGCATTGAATCGCGCATGGAACCACCTCAGTCAGACCTTGATCCCGCAGTTGGGTGGCGGGCGCAGGCCCATGATTTCGAATGGACGAGTGTGCAAAGGCCGATTGGAAAGATTTCGACCGGCTCATATCGCGCAGGCCCGCGATCGAGGAGCTTTGGCTTGGACATTGTGTACTATCTGACCAAGCTGGACGGTCATCGATGAACGGAGAATCCAACGCAGAGACGGGAGACGTGCACAGTCGAGGCTAGGCAGATTGGGAGCTTCGGTTGACTTTGGCGGGAACCACATTGCGGGGGTTTGATCGGAGAACCTGACTTCTTGCTCTGGAATATCCGGTAGACCATGTGACCACAACGGGGCTTGCCGAGCACTTAATACTGAAACGAATACACTTGACTGCTTCCAGGTACGATCAGGTGCTCAGGACCCTCGATGACTGTCTGACAATGAATTCTGTCTCCAGGATAACTCGTTCAGTGGGCAAGATTGTCGGAGATTCAATGTTGCGGATCAAAATTTCTGCAGCCATCATTCCAATCTCTTCTTGAGGTGCCCTTATTGTTGTCAGGGGAATTGGATACATTTTCGCATAATAAATATCATCGTTGCCAATAATAGATATATCGTCGGGTACTCGAATATTGAGTTCCTTCAATACCAGCATAACCGCAAGTGCTTGTTGATCATTGAAGCAGACTATGGCAGTCGGAAAATTATCGCGGTTTCTATTCTTGAAATATTCGAGGGCTTTGTCGAAACATTCTTTAAAATGAGATCCCACCGAGATAATCATGTCATTCTTGAAGACTAACGTGCTTTCACTGAAAGCATAACGGAATCCTTCCATACGTTCTTGCGTATGTGATGACTGTGGAGGTCCTGCAAAGTGCACAATTTTCTTGTGGCCGCTGTCTATTAAATATTTCACCGCTCTCTTTATTGCCTTTTTGTTATCAATTGCCACAACATTTGCTTGTATTCCCTTAACATCTTCCAATAAGACAAAAGGATAATTAATCATCTTTAGTCTAAAAAGATGTTCTATTTCAGCTGTGCCTTCCACAATGGGAGCGATAATGATACCATTGATATCCTTCGTGGAGAAAAGGCGGGATAGATTCTTTTCCCATTCGTTGCTATCATCCGAACTGGAAACAATGACGGAATATCCTTTGCTGTTTGCATATTCGCTTGCACCTTTTGCTATCGCAGTGTAGAAAGGATAAGTTATATCTTTGATGATTATTCCAATGCTTTTATCAGAGTTTTCACTTTTGAAATTTCTTGCTACACCATTGGGACGGAAGTTGAGTTCTTTCATTACTTCCAATATGAAATCTCTTGTCGCCGGCTTGACAGTTTTCTTCGCATTTATAACAGCCGAGACAGTTCCTTTCGAAACTCTTGCTCGCTTGGCGACATCCTCAATGGTTATCTTTTTCATTTCTTGCTTCGGTTATTTCAAAAAGGTCAGTTTGTTCAAATTGTAAAAATCAGACATAACATTCAAAAGCAATGTCATTTCATACTCTGCTATTTGATTAATGACACATGAACAAGAGATGCCGCTAGCATGAGTTTAATACAAATTGTTCGAATAGTCAAACCGTTCAATCATTGTGTGGTATTGGTGAAAAGCCTATTGAACCTCTTGAGAGGTTTTTGATGTGTGTTGATCTCTTTGCTTGCTATCATTACTGCCCGCTTGAGGGTTTTGTCGGTGGCTGTAAGTTCTTTGGCATTTAGGCGTTGCGCGATGTTTTGCCTTGCAATCGACTTGAACTCTGTCGTATCTTGGCGGCGGGGTTCCAATCCTTCGCTGCCGCTTTTTCAGAGACGATGGCATGTATCTTGGGGAACTGTCCTTTCGCAGCTGGTGGACTTCGTGCCCCAGTGCGAGCTCCGTCAGATCGTCAAGAGCAACAAGGGCGAGTATCGTGTGCGGCGCTTCTTCTGTTGGAACCGGTTTCTGTGTCTGGCGTTCGTGCAGCTCACTTGCCGCGAGAGCCTCTGGAATATTGAAACGTGTCTGCGCTCTGTGGGGTCCTCGCTGTACCATGCGGGAAGCGCAGTCCGCGCTCTCGTTCGACGCTAACCAATTGAATCTGTTCACCTTCCAACCTGACACCTTTCAACCGGATGGTAGGGAGAACCGCTGGAAGGTTGTCATTAGATCTACCAAGAGGAGAATTCCAAATGAAGCGACCATTGATCTTCCTCATATGTTCCTTTGTTATTCTATGTTCTGTTGTGTTTGCACAGGAGGATAAAGTGTTCACAAATCCAATCTTAGCTGGATTTTATCCTGATCCGAGCATTTGCAGAGTGGGCGATGACTATTATCTGGTAAACTCTACGTTTTCCTACTTCCCGGGAATTACGGTTTTTCAAAGTAGAGATCTCGTGAATTGGAAACTCATTGGTCATGTCCTGGACAGGCCAGAACAATTGAATTTGGAAGGTCAGGGAGTCTCTAGAGGCATCTATGCTCCCGCAATAAGGTATCATGATGGTACGTACTACGTGACTTGCACGTTGGTTGATATTGGAGGAAATTTCATAGTCACTTCAAAATCAGCTTCTGGTCCCTGGTCCAATCCTGTCTGGATTCCTCAGATTAACGGCATCGACCCTTCTCTGTTTTTTGATGAAAGAGGCAAGGCATACATCATCTACAATAGTATACCTCCGGACGATAAGCCGCTTTATGACGGACACCGAACGTTGAGAATGCACGAATTTGACATCGAGAATCTTAGAGTGATCGGTGATGAGAAAATACTGGTCAATGGCGGCGTAGACATTGGGAAAAAACCTGCTTGGATAGAAGGACCTCATCTTTTTCAAAGGAACGACTATTACTACCTGATTGCTGCCGAAGGCGGGACTGGTGATCAACACTCCGTAGTCGTCTTTAGAAGCAAGAGTGTTGATGGTCCATATATCCCTTACGAAAAGAATCCCATTTTGACTCAAAGACACTTGAATCCAAAAAGAGAGAATGCTATTACGTGCACTGGTCATGCTGATCTTGTTCAAACGGAAGCTCATGGTTGGTGGGCAGTCTTCTTGGGATGCAGGCCATACCGTCCGTTTGAAGAAGGATATATCAATACCGGGAGGGAGACCTTTTTGGCTCCTGTGAAATGGGAGGAAGGATGGCCCGTCATCGCCAAAGGAAATGAAGAAGTACAGTATCATTATCCACTTCCCCTGCCGCTGAATCTGAAAGACACCGGGAGACAGTATAGCGGGAACTTTACATGGAGAGATGAATTTAACACCGGCATTCTATCCCGTGAGTGGATGTTCTTGAGAACGCCCAAACAACAATGGTACGATTTACAACAAACGCCAGGTTCTTTATCGATACAGGTAAGACCCGAGTCATGTTCTGGAAATAGTAATCCAAGTTTTCTGGGTTATCGGCAGCAGCATCTTTGTGGGTCAGCAAGTACTGAAATCGGCTTTGTACCGGAAACAGAAAATGAAAAAGCTGGATTAGTAGTTTTCCAGAACGAGAAGCATTTCTATTTCCTGTGCAAATCATTGGAAGGAAATGTACCGGTCATTCAGCTCTACAAATCTTCTGACAATGATAGTTCTAACGATCAGATGGAGTTGATAACTTCTCAACAAATTGGGAATGAGAATATCACCAAAGGATTGTTGCTAAGAATAGAATCTCGAGGATCCGTGTATTCCTTTTCTTATGCATATGAACCTCAGAAGTGGATCCTGTTCAAGGACAGTGTTGACGCCAAATTCTTGAGCACAAGAGTTTCAGGAGGATTTGTGGGCTGTGTGTATGCTCTCTATGCGACTTCACAGGGGAGATCCTGCAAAAATGCTTCCCGGTTCGATTGGTTTGAATATCGTGGGGATGACGAAGTATATAGATGATTTCATCAGTACCCAATTGTCAAATTGAATACCAAACGGGCGACCCGTCTATCTTCCTTGTTTCTCTACACCACAAGATGTATTGGACAGGTGTCGCCGTACTACATCCTGGGCCTTCTCAGGTATTTTCTCCTACCCTCACTGACCGTTGCATAACTACAAATTCTGACCACAAGAGAGTCTCTTCAATGGGACTACTCTTTCTCCTTGACTCTTAATAAAGCAAGTCGTTACTTACACGAGTAAGTTATCGGGTAAGGGAACACATTATGGCATTTTACACCCAAACAGATATCGCGAATAGACTAAGAGTTTCGCGCGTAACAGTTTCAAAAGCTCTTCGGGATCATCCCGATATCTCTCTTGACATGAAAAGGCGTGTGAAAGAAATTGCTGAGGAATTGGGATATACTCCCAACCTCATCGCTAAGAACTTAGCCTCAAAGAAGACTCTGACCATTGGAATTGTTGTCCCCGATCTGGAAAACAGCTTCTTCTCTTATGCGGTAGATAGCATGGTCGACGCTGCTTCGGAACATCATTACCATACAATTCTTACAGTGTCGAGAGAAAACGAACAGAATGAGCAATACAACATTCAGAGTTTGATAGGCATGCGCGTCGACGGGTTGCTCGTCTGTGTTACTCAGCGCACATCTGATCCTCATGTCTTCGAAGAAGTGAAAAAGAGGAATATTCCATTTGTATTCTTCGATCGTCAATTACAAGGAGTCGATTTTAGGAGCGTCACATTTAATGATAGCATAGGTGCTGTCGATGCTCTTGATCAAATCATCAATAATGGGTACTCACGCATTGCACACTTTGCGGGATATTCGAATGTAAGCATCGGCCAGAAACGCTGTGAAGGATATAGGAACGCCATAATAAGGAATGGATTGAAGATTGATCCGGCATGGATTCTTGTAGCAGGATTTGAAATACAGGACGGATACACTTCCTTCATGACATTATA
>PMBF01000103.1 GCA_003152875.1 Ignavibacteriota bacterium
TCCCGCGGAAAAAAAGCAGGCAAAAATGCCTGCTTGCCTTTTCATCCTTTCTGTTGTAGATACCCCGTCGCTGAATGGTGTTCCGGCTCAACCGCAAGAAGCCCCGTGCGCGGAAGCCTTCGTGCATGACCCGGCGGTGGACGGCCTTTCCGTCAATTCCGCGCACGGGGAGAGTTGTTGCCGGAGTATTCTTTCTTCACCATCTCCCCGGAGTCATGCGTGAACTCACTTACGATGCCGGATCCTCAACCCGGCGGTTCCTTCCGCACGCCGCGCATTTCGTCCTCGGCCATGCCGGTCAGACCTTCCCCCTTCCGGAGACCTCTGGCGTATATCATTGCGGCGCTGTTGCCTCTCCTGCAGGGATGTACCCTTCCCTGTCCCGGCGATTCACCTGTGATCGTCACCAACCTCCGCTTTTCACCGAGCGCGTTCGACTCCTTCGCCCGGAACACTGAGATCCGCTACACCCTGGCCGCCCCGGTAAAGGTCTCCGTTGCCATTCTTCGGTCCGACTCCGAAGCTGGAACCCAATTGGTCAAGACGCTCTTCACCGAGCTCTCTGAATCAAAAGGCGTACATGCCCATACCTGGCTCGGGGATACCGGCCAGGGGCGGTTCGCGCCGGCCGGAGAATACACGGGGGTCGTCACTGTGAGCAGCCAGCGCTTCGAAACGACGGTCAGAATCTTCCATTTCTGAGCCGTTCACGTCATCCACATTCAGGGAGGATCTATGAACCATCAGGGTATCACCGGGTGCTTCCGAATGGTTTCAACACTCGTACGAGCCTGCGCTATCGGACTGGCTGTCCTTGTTATGCTCCCGGCCTGCAAAGAGTCCGCCGTCGTTCCCCCGCTCCCATCACCTGCGGCCGGACAGGAGATCGAGTCAACAGGGGAGGAGCTTCTCATCGGTGCCCTTGACGAGCTCGTGGCGATTGCCGAATGGGCCGACCCGATGTCGGTGCGCAGGACTTCTTCTCTTTCAAGGACGGCCGCAGATTCGGTGTTCGTGTACGGCCAGATGACCGCCGAAGGGTATGGAGCCGTTGTCACGGAACGGCACGGCTATCCCAAAGGGATCCTCCTGATCACCGTCCGCAAATCCTACGGCCGGGACGGGCACGTGTACTCGGAAACGAAAAGGTATATATCGGACGAAACCTTCCGGGCCGGCCAGCCCCAGCAGTCCGCGGTGACGGATGTCGCCGCCATGGAGGGAGACACGATCCTCACCCACGTGATCCGCAACGGCAACGTCGAGACGTATACCTTCCGCCTTCCTGTGGTTACCCGCACAACGAACCAGACCGACGGCACAGTGCGCATCACCTCCCGCTTTGCATCAGGAGGCGCGGTCGTTTCAGAGATCAGGGACGAGGGAGGAATGCTGATCAGGCGGACAAGGACCTCAACCCTTGCCTCCGGCGCCATCCAGACACGGACCGAATACACAGACGGGTCCTGGAGAACCGTCAGCACGCTTGGACAGGCCGACGGGTCGGTTCTGAGGGAAATCTCTTCCGGCCAATGACTCCGGGATCTTCCGGGTTAAGCACTTCAGACTGAATCTGTGGCAGACCGGAGCGCAGCGCATGAGAAACATCATCCTCTCCATGGTTCTTGTGAGCATCCGGGCATTCGGACAGCTCGAGATGATTGAACACGCCGAGCCGGGATGGTCTCCTGTTCCTCCCGACGTTGAGTGGGTCCCTGAGGCCCAGGCTTCATCCGCCGCAGGTCAGATGGTCATATCTTCCGCCCGGCACGATTCCCTCGAGAGGGCGCTCGCGCTCATTACGATCGCCTGTGACGAGGTGCGCGTCTCCGAGACCTCGCTCTGGCGGAGGGCGATCCCCCGCATTCAGGTGGGGGCCACCGCGGGGGTCAGCGAAGTAGTGTTTCCTGACCCCTCCGGTGCATTTGTCCTTCCCAGGGACTCCTACAGGATCTCGGCGACCCTGTCCATCCATGACCTTGTTGACTGCTCCGGCCACTCCCTTGCACTGCTGCAGTTGAGCCGGGCGAAGGCCCAGTATGCCCTCCTCCTTGAGACTCAGGCCGAAGCGCGGGCGGTCGCACGGCGCAGATGCCTCCGGCTGGATCATGAGCTCTCAGTCCTGCGCGCGCGGTTGCTCGCTGCCTCTGCGATTCAGGAGTACACCGAGATGCTGTTCTCTCAGGGGAGAGCCGCGTATCAATCGCTTCAGCGCTCCCGCTTGAACGTCTCCGTGGCCAGGAAGTGCATCGAGCAGATTGAACAGGAACGGAAGGAGCTTTCCGGCAGCTTCACAGGCACTCCCTCCCATGTTCCCTGAACGCAAGAGCTCAGGAGGCTCTTTCCATGATCATCACCGGCGCAAGGCAGATCCTTGAGAGTTTTCCGGCAGGCGATATCGAGCCGCTGAACCTTCCGTCCCACTATGCAAAGAACCTGTCCGGGTATATCGTCATCTCCTCGTTCAAGCATTCCGGTGTTTTCGACCTTGTATTTCTTTCGGAATCGGCGGTCTGCGGGTGTGTCCGCATGGACAACGAATTTCGTTCTACGCAGACACTTGAGGCGGTCCGTGAAAGACTGCACGACCGCAGAGGCGTGTCGTTTGCCTCACTGTACGAGATTCCGCAGACAGTGATGAAGATGTTTCTCTCCACCTTCAGCACGTATCCCCTGCTGACAGTCCCCGCCCATTTGCTCTCGGCGAAACAGATGGAATGCATGCTCATGCAGGGGAAGACAGAGAAAGGGATACTGGAGATAGATCGTCTTACCAACGCTCCTCCCTCTGTGGAGTTGATGGAATTCACGTCGATCCGGGAGCTGCTGATGAGCGCAGCGACTGTGAAGGAGGGACACGTTCTCCTGTATGGCCTCGACTCCCCGAAGGGGTGTCCCGTTCGTCAGAACGACGAGGCGGACTCCCCGGCCACAGGGGAGCTCTGCAATTGCGCATCCTCCCGGCCGCCAGGCGCGGCCGTTTACAGCGCCTGCTCTATGCCTATGCGGAATGAACTCGAGAGAGACTGCGGCAGGGAGCAGCCGGCAGGATCAGTCTCACTATCCCCGGTGAGTGGGCAGGGCTGTCCGGACGCCGCGCCTGAAGAGGTTGCCGCGTCCCATCTGACTACCGGCGCCCCGCCGGCCCGGTGGTCCCCCGGTTGGCCGCCGGCGCCCGGCAGGGAGAATGAGGCAGACTATGTCCGCCTGCTGGATCACATGTTTCGCGGGTTCCGGAAAGAGGCGCATGAGTGCTTCGGCAGGAAGGTGGAGGGAGCGATCACACGGGCTGCCCGCCAGGTGCGTCAGACGAAGCCGGAGTTCGATCTTTCGCGGCTCTCCCCGGCAACTGTGCTCGGTGTTTTCGATCTGCTGGAAAAGACCCTGGAAATGGCACCCATGCTCAAGCGGTCGAAGCTCAGAGCGGCCACTCGCCGCTTGCTGGAGGACCTGTACAACGCGAACTTCGAGATCCTGGAAGCCAACGGTGCTGTCGAGCGGCTTGAAGAGCTCTACTACAGGTTGAAAAAATAGCCTTCCCCGGTGCGCCGGATGACTGCCCCAACGCATATCACCTTTGCATCGTTTGTCTACCTTCTTCTGCTCACGACTACGGGAGTCTCTCTCTCGATCGGCCATACCGCTCTGGTCGCCGTCGCCTCCATACTCCCGGACCTCGATACCGGATCGAGCTGGATCAGCCGGCTCGCCCCCGCGCTTGCTCTCCGGATCGAGCGAACATTCGGCCACCGCACCCTGACCCATTCGCTCCTGTTCATTGCAGGGATGGCCGGTCTCCTCAGTCCCGTGGCGTTGTGGGATGGCGCGCTCTATGCCTGCTTCATCGCCGGATATGCGAGCCACCCCTTTCTCGATACCATGACGGTGAGCGGCGTACGCCTCTTCTATCCGGCATCCAACGTGCGCTGCGTCTTTCCTCTCGAGGTCAACCAGCCGTTCCGGTACCGGACGCGGACAGGCTCGAGGATCGACCGGATGCTCGGGCTTGCGTTCTTTGCCGGATGCATCCCCACGTTCCTGATCGCTGAGCAGGGATACGAACGGTTCATCCGCGTCACGCAGCATAATGTGGAGTCCGCGGCGCGCGACTACAACGAGTTCTCCCGCACCAACATCGTCTATGCGGACATCACCGCCCATAGTCTTCTGACGAAGGAGCACCTCCAGGGCCGGTTTGAAATCGTTGGAACGCTGAACCAGCATACGGTGATCTTCAGAGGGCCGGAACGCAGGCTCCACTCGCTCGGCAACGAGTATCAGGCAGAGTATGTCGGCGAAAGCGCCCGGTGTCAGAAAGGCGAACCCGCGAGGATCGTCGTCCGCCGGATTGATCTCGTGAACCAGCCGCTGTCTCAGGTGCTGACAAGCCTCGACCCTGCACTCGAACACCAGTTTTTCGGCCACCTCTCCACCGCCGATCACATTGCCGTTCCCGGTGACGGGATCGACTTCTCCCCGGTCACCGGGTCGTCCGGGAGCCTGAAATTCAACTTTGCAACGTATGATGACGTGCGGGCGCTCGGTCTCGAAGATGTCTTCATCGACCATGGCACTCTGACCGTTCGAACAATTGAGAGAGCATCGGCGACAACGCCGTCTCCGCCAGGGAATTGGCCCCCCGCTGCGCAGTTCGCGAGAATCACGTTTCAGATTGATGAAAGGGAGCCGGTGGAATTCCGCAGGGCTGAGGGGGACACAGTGCAAGCCCGGGAATCCCTCGCCCGCTGGGGACGGATGCTCACGGCCGGGTCAGAGATCGAGCTGAACAACGCCCGGATCTCCGCGCTTGAAGAGGAGTCTGCAGCGAAAACCGTGGCGTTCAACGCGAGAGTCGCGAAAGCAGCCCAGGAAGCCGGAGCCGATTCGCTGGGCCTTATTGCCATGGACGAATTGGGCCGCCGGGGTTTCGTTGCTCCCCCTGTAATGAAAAAAGCGGAAGCCAGAAACAGACTCTCGCACCTGCAGCTTGAACGCCTCCAGTCGGAAGGCCGCATGGCGATGATCCGTTCACTCCTGCAGATCAGGGCTCTGAGAGTAAGAAACGACCTGCTTGAGTTGCGGCAGCAGGCGCTCGAGGCGCGGTGCGAGGCAAGGTCGCCCTGCAAAGGGGTCATTGCCGGTATCAAGCGGTCAGTCCATGATGGAAAGCTCCGGGCGGTGATCCTGATCAGGAGGGAGTGAGCCGTGGGCGATGATTCGGGGACAGCCGATCTCCGCTTGGACCCCGTATTTATTGGCCGCTCAGCCCTGCTGTCGGAGTTGGTCCGCAGCCTCAGGCGGGGCCGGCATTCCCTTCTCGTCGGCCCGAAAGGGATCGGCAAGACCCGCCTCATGAAGGAGGCAGCGGCGGTCTTCTCGGGGAAGCCCCTGTCCCCTGATCGATCTCTCTCCATGCCCCAGCCTGTGAGGGGAGAACTTCCCCTCAGATTCATTCCCGGCCAGTACAGGGTCATGTTCGTCAGCAATGCGGCCCCGCTCGGGGATTGCCTGAAGGAGATGGCCGAAAAGCTTCATGGCGGCGCATCCCTCAGGCTCGATGCTTCAGGCCCTGCGGAAGGGGACTGGTCTGCTGTGAAGAAGAGGTTGCCGTCCCTCGGCAGCGTGGGGTTGCAGGGGGCGATTGTGGAAAGTCTCCGCCGATCCAGACCCGGCTGGCTGATATTCTTCGACAGCTTCGACCGGATTACCCCCTCCAACCAGCAGTTCCTCGAACATCTTCTGGAATCCGCAGTCCTCTGCGGGGCTGCCGTGCGCCTCAAAGATGCTTACCACTTTAAGAAAATCTGGTCTTCCTTCACCCGGCTGGAGCTGGGACCCCTGAGCGAGGAAGAGAGCTCACAGCTGGTGGAGTATTTTCTGATGAAGTACCCCATTGATGTCAGCGATCGGATGCTCTACACGCACGAGATTCTAAAGTCAGCATGCGGCAACCCCTTCCATATCAGAAACCTCATCTGGATGGGATCCCGCGAGGCGCACATGAGCAGAGAGGAGATCCGAAAGCTCCGAAGGACCGAAGAAGGGGAGTTGTTCAATATGGGGCCGGTCTATATCCTCGCTGCGAGCATTCTCACCCTTTCGAAGATCTTCTCCTTCGGAACCGACAACAGGGAATTCTATATTTACTTCTCCGCCCTGGGTTTCCTGGTCTACTTGATCTTTCGCGTCTACCGCACCTTTTTTCTGTTCAGGCCTCAGAGACAAAAGTGAAGAGCTGCCTCCCTTCCCGTCCGGGATCGGGATCTTCCCGGGGCCTTTCATACAGCGACGGAGCGTCCTGAAATGCGATTCTGTCCATATTTCCACTATCCTCAGGCTTTATGAACTCTTTATGCGCGGTGTCCCCTCCTTTATAGTTCATGAATTGCTCTCCCCCCCTTCTCTCTTTACATTTGCATCCGAGATCGCGCAGCCGGACTTCATCGCCGTCATGTTCAGATACACGGGAGCCGGTTCTGGAGTGCGTCGGCGGGTCTCAGCCAAGGAGGGGTATCGCAATGGAAGCCACTCTCACACTTCTCGTTCTGTTGTCACTCTATCTGATTCATACCTGGCTCTTCCTGAAGAGGATCCTGAGAAAAGGGGACCCCTCTCCTAGCCGGCAGATGTTCAGATGGTTCGGCTCACAGAGTGCATGGTGGCGTGTCCCGGCGAGTGACCCTCCCGGGGGAGCCTCACGGCACGGCCCGTCCGGGCGCTCTGCGGCATGATCGACTCACACTTGAGGGTATTCACATGCTACTCCACCAGCTTCGTTCCGGCTTTCTCCTTCTTCTCCTGTTCACCTTCCTGACCGGCGTGCTCTATCCCCTTGCAGTGACCGGGATTGCGCAGCTGGTCTTCCCGGCCAAGGCGAACGGCAGCCTCATCACGATGAGTGGCAAGGTTGTCGGCTCAGATCTCATCGGACAACAGTTCAGCGCTCCCGGTTACTTCTGGAGCCGCCTCTCTTCGACGGCCCCGGGGGCCTATAACGCAGGCGCATCGACCGGTTCAAACCTCGGTCCGCTGAACCCTGCCCTCCTGGATGCCGCTCAGAAGAGGGTCCAGGCCCTCAGGGAGGCGGACCCGGGAAACCAGCGGCCGGTCCCGGCTGACCTGGTGACCTCATCGGGAAGCGGCCTGGATCCGCACATCAGCGTCGCCGCGGCGCTCTACCAGCTTCCCCGCGTGGCGCGCGTCCGGGGGATGCGCACTGATGATGTTCGAGCTCTCCTCGAAGAGTCTACCGAGGGAAGGTTTGCGGGGATCCTGGGAGAACCGCGGGTCAATGTCCTGAGATTGAATCTTGCGCTGGATGCGCACAAGGAAGGAGGGCGCTGACCATGGACTTCCTCTATCTGGGCATCGTCGTGCTGTTTTTCTTCCTCACCTGGGGTTTGATGCATGCCTGCGAACGGCTCCAGGACCGGCAGTCAGGAGACAAACCATGAGCACACTCTATGTTATTGCAGGGATCGTCGCGCTGGCGCTCTTTGTCTATCTTTTTGTTGCACTGCTGAAGCCGGAGACCTTCGAATGACACTCAACGGAGTCCTGCAGATTGCCGCATATCTCGCGGCGCTGTTGCTGCTTACGCGGCCCCTCGGCGCCTATATGACCCGTGTGTTCCAGGGCGAGCGCACGTTCCTCGACCCGGTCCTCGGGCCGCTGGAACGGTTCATCTACCGGACGGCAAAGATCAAGCCCGGCGAAGAAATGGATTGGAAAGCAAACGCAGTCGCTCTGCTTGTCTTCAACTTCGCCGGTCTGATGTTCGTCTACATCCTGCAGCGGGTCCAGGGACTCCTCCCGCTGAACCCGCAGGGACTCGGGGCGGTTTCTCCCGATTCCTCGTTCAATACTGCGGTGAGTTTCGCCACGAACACGAACTGGCAGGGGTACGGCGGCGAAACGACCATGAGCTACCTGACCCAGATGCTGGCTCTGACGGTGCAGAATTTTGTCTCTGCCGCCTCCGGGATCGCCGTCCTCGTCCTCTTCATCCGCGGCCTGGCCCGCCACTCCGCCAGGACCCTGGGGAACTTCTGGGTTGACATGACCAGAAGCACGCTCTACATCCTGCTCCCGCTCTCCTTTGTCCTTGCCCTGATCCTCGTCTCGCAGGGTGCGGTACAGACCTTTTCGCCTTCTGTCACGGTTCCCCTGCTGGAACATACCGTCGATGCAAACGGCTCGCCGGTGATCGATCAGGTGATTGCCGTAGGCCCCGCCGCCTCGCAGATCGCCATCAAGCAGCTCGGCACGAACGGCGGTGGGTTCTTCAACGCGAATTCGGCACACCCGCTGGAGAATCCGACGCCCCTCTCCGACTTCCTGGAGATGCTGTCGCTCCTGTTGATCGCCGCAGCCCTCTGTTACACCTTCGGGCAAATGGTTGGCGACACGCGCCAGGGATGGGCGGTGCTGGCAGCCATGCTCGCCATCTTCGTTGTTGCCATTGGTGCCGGTTACCAGTCGGAGGCGGGAGGAAATCCGAAGCTCGCGGCGTTGGGAGTGGACCAGACGAG
>PMBF01000020.1 GCA_003152875.1 Ignavibacteriota bacterium
TTGTGCGAAGCCCCCCGTCCGGCGTCCTACCTGCTGGAAACGACAAATTCCCGCGTTTCTTCTTCACCCAGTGTGAGCGGTTCGCTGATCTGAGTGCGCCCGACCCCCGCAGTCTCAACGGAGTTCAGCTTCAGCTTTCCGTGACGGACGCTGATCGTGACCCTCGACCCCTTGCCTTCCGCCTTCACCGCAGCGTTTCCCCAGCTCCAGCCGTTGGACCAGAAGTAGTCGCCGGGGACCGAGGTGATGCGGAACGAACCGTCGACGGCCGAGTAGTTGAAGGCGCTGAGGGCCACGATTGTCGACCAGCTCGCCATGGCGCGAGCATAGTGATTCCCGCACTCCGCCTCGTTGAACGGATTCCTCTTCCTCCCGTCAAACCGGTTCCTCACGTCCACCATCGTGCTGATCGCTTCCTTCGTCATTCCCTCGTAGATCATCCCTGATGCTGCCGTGTACTCCAGTCCGGTCCAGGCCTCACTGCCATAGGTAAGAGGTATCTTCGGCCTTTTCGAGGGATCCGGGTAGGCCGTGATGACGAGGCCCGATTCGTCCCCCAGGGCATAGGTACGCATGTTGTTGAAGTGGTCACCGAAGGTCTTCCGGTGATTGTATTTCAGAATGCTCTGAAGGGCCTTTTTGACATGGGCCGGATCCGCCAGGTAGCCGAGTCCGCAGACGTGCGCCATATTCTGGCCCACAAGCTGATCCACGAGACACCCCTCTCCGATCTGGAAGTCGGGATCCCGGAGGTTTTTCGCGCCCATTCCCGCCCTGGTTCCAACGGCGATCGAATGTTCGTCTTCCACGGGACGGATCAGCTGGATGTAGTACTCCCCGTTGAACAGGTGTGCATCCGTCCATGTGCTGCCGCGGAGGAAGAGCTGCTCGCAGGTCTTCGAGAACGCCGTATCGTTCATGCGCGTTGCCATGGCAGAGGCCGCCTTGAGAGCTCCCAGGTACCAGAATTCGATCTCCGGGTTGGGGCCGAAATACTCGATGTCCATGGTATTGTGCTGGCATCCTTCCATGACACCGTCCCTGTCGGCGTCCCATCCGCCGGGAATCCAGGCAAACTCGAGGGCTTTCTTTACGCCCGGCCAGAGGCTTGCCAGAAACTCATCGTCTCCTGAGTGCTGCCACTCCCTGTAGACCTTCATCACCGTCCCCATCTGCCCGTCTGCCGCGGCGACCTTCCAGTTGGTGCTTTTCTTCAGCGGAAGGGAGACCCTGAAGCTCATGAGCCCCGTACTGTCGTCGAGGGCGTCCCGGTACTCCACCTCCCTCATCCTTTTCGCAAGATCGCCGAAGAGGAAGGGGGTGGCCTCCTCGTAATTCCAGACATGGGTGCAATTGCCGTAACATGATCCCGTGGAGTTGAAGACCCCTTCCCAGCAGTAGAAGTTGCCGTCCGCGGCGCGGAACGCGGTCTGGGACCGGAGTGTGCTGCTGTTGAACAGGGCCGCCTCCTTGACCACTGCGGGAAAGCTGCTGTTCACCAGGAGACGCACGAATTCCGCGGTCTTTGCTTCCAGCGCGGGAAGAAGGGGCACGGTTTTTTCCGCGACGTCCCACGCGTCGGCATAGCTCTTCGCGTAGTAATTTCCCACCGTCGCACTGTCCGACCAGTCCTTCCGGTTAGGAAAGACCCACGTGAGCAGGAACTGCACCTCGCGGGTTTCACCGGAGCCGAGTGACAGCTTCACGGACAGCGCGGCGCGAGGGGTCTTCTCCTTGACCTTGAATGAGGAGTCTCGGAAAGCGCCGTCTCCCGAGAAATCGTCCCACAGGTCGGTGATGTTGGAATTCCACCCGATCGGATCCAGCTCTGTCCGGTAGCTGACTCCATAGCCCCTGTTGACTTCCGTCGTGGTCAATGCGATGGTCCCCCATGCGCTGGCCTTCCGGTCCACGCTGTCGGAGCTCATAAAGATGCCTGCCAGAGCAGGTGTTGTCCGGAACTCATTCCTGTTCCCTTTCGCGCCGAGAGGGACTATTGACCTGTCAAACGAATTGAATTCGACGACGGAGCCGTCCATCCCGACGAAATTGTCCATGGAGCCCGCCACGGCGACGGTCAACGGGCCGTCGGTCTTGTTCTTGATCCGGTAGCGGATGACGGCGAGAGGAATGCCGCTCGATTTCGGATCCCCGGGGATGAGCGGGTTGAATGTCCGGGCCTGGACCGACACCGGCATAGCCGGGTCGTCGAGGTTCACCACGGCGAAGGGGTATGCGGCATCGAACGATGCTGTGGAGAAGCGAGGAAGGCCGTGGTTGGATGCAAGGCTTCCCTGCATCCCTTCGTATTCTGACGGGGCCACCGGTCCCATGAGCGCTCTCGCATGTTTTTTCCCTGACCGTTCCTCCGCATAGATCATGAAGCATGGGGCCTCCTTGGGCGTCGGCGCCCCGTAGAACCCCATGCCCGGCTTGTTCATGATCTCGACATCCTTCCACTCGCCGTTGCCGGCAAGAGAGATGTTGCCTGTGCCTATCCCTCCCACAGGCATGGCAATCCTATCGAGGTATTCATGCTCATAGTGCTTCAGCACAGGCCAATCGGACTGCTGCGAGAAGGCCTGCTGGGCAGTGAGAGCCAGCAGGATGATGAGCGGAGTTTTCATGACCACCTCTGCTTTATGAACTCGGTGGGGCCTCGCTTGGCGGCCGCGTCAGGGACCCAGAACGGGGTCCATCCAGGCCTGACGAATTCGTCCTGCATGTCCACCACCAGGAGAGCGCACTTCTGACGGACGATCTCGAACTCCGCCGCCCCGAGTTCATACGCTTTCCTCGCCAGATCGAGAACATCCTGTTTTGAGAATGCTCCGGAGCTCATTTCGCTCGTCCTCCCTGCCTGAGAAAAGTTACGGACTCCGCAATCCCCTTCTCGTACGGAGTGGGTGTGAAATTGAATTGCCTTTCGAATTTCGAGGAATCGAAAACGTAATCATGCTCGCTTTGATAGATCATCTCGTACGTCTCTCTCACCAGTTTGTCGAAAACCCCGCCTAGACGGATGAGCCATTTTCCCAGGACGGTGTACTTGCCTTCCACTCCGAACTGCCGCGCCGCCATACTGATGAATTCCTCTCCGGTGATCGGCGGGCTTGCGGTCGGCAGGTGCCACACCTGGCCGTACGCACCTTCCGTTTCAGAAAGCAGGTGAAGAGCCTTCCCGCAATCCATCGTATAGGTGAAGGAGTGGAGTGCTTTCGCATTTGAGAGCCATTGGGGTCTGTTCCCTTTCGCAAGACGCTCAAGGACAAGCAGCATAGGGACGCTGCTCCCCCTTGCATACGGTCCGTAGAAATCGGCAGACCGGGCGATGAGAGCCCTGAGGTTCCCCCCGGCCGCCTCCGAGAGCAGCAGGGCGGCTATCTGAGCCCTGATCTCCCCCTTTCTGCTGCAAGGGTTCATGGGGGTATCCTCCTTCATGGGCCCGTGGACCCTTCCGTACATGTAGACATTGTCGAAGAAAATGAGACTCGCATTATGGGCCTTGCAGGCGGCAATGGCGTTTCTCATAACGACCGGCCATTGTTCCCGCCAGATCGCGGTATTGTAGGGAAGTCCCGCCAGCAGATAGACAAGAGACGATGGTTCTACCACGCCGCCGACCTCGGACTCCCCTGTCAGATCCGCCTTTGCGGATTCCGTCCCGGGGAGGGTGAATCCCCTCCTGGAGACGAGTTTTACTGCCTCATGATGTGAAAGCAATTCCTGCACGAGCGCATGGGTGATGGCGCCGCCTGCCCCCAGGATGATGTGCTTCTTACCTTCCATGACTGCTCCTCTGAGATTCCTGAAACTTGTGGGACTTTAACAGGTCTCCGCCCGTCACAGGCGGTCTCAACGTCAGCGGACCCATGGCGCTTCGAATTCGTAGGTCCCGCTTCCAAGATGGAACACCGCCGCTTCGACTTCCGACCGGAGAGGCACAACAGGCTTCCCGCTTTCAACCACTCTGGACGCGTCGGTTGTCGGCACGTACACGGTGGCCTCGGCGTTGGCGGGTACCCTCACCGTCAGGATCATCAGGCCCCTCTCCAGCTTCCAGTTGATGCCGATCGGACCGTACATCGATCGGTATTCCCCCCGGACCCAGGTGAGCGACCCGCCGGGCATGGGTCGGATGTAGAAGTGCCTGTACCCTGGCTTCTCTTCGTCAAAGTTGAGGCCAAGAAGTGTCCGGTACATCCACTCCACCACGGATCCGAACGAGTAGTGGTTGAAGGAGTTCATCCCTGCATCCTGAAACCCCCGTCCCGCAACGTACCCGTCCCATCGCTCCCAGATCGTTGTTGCGCCCTGGTCTATGCTGTACCCCCAGGAAGGCAGCCGGTGGCTCGATGCGAGCCCGCAGGCGACATTGTGAAACCCGCGGCGGGACAGCTCCACCATCATCCTGACCGTGCTTTGGAAGCCGGTCGACATGCGCCCGTCATAACGCGCCAGACCCTCGACCATCCTCTCCGCGGCTTCCCGGCGCATGGGCTCGGGAAGCAGGTCAAAGCTGAGCGCCAGAGCATAGCCAGCCTGGGTGTCGCCCTCGATCCTGCACGAATCGTGCACGAAGGTCCGTACGAAGACCGCCTTGATGTCAGATGCAAGCCGGCCATACCTCTCCGCATCGCCCGCCCGG
Organism: Ignavibacteriota bacterium; assembly: GCA_003152875.1. Lineage (GTDB taxonomy): Bacteria > Bacteroidota > Ignavibacteria > UBA10030 > UBA6906 > Fen-1262. The sequence continues at coordinate 4,649 of PMBF01000020.1, forward strand.
CCAAGCACGCGCGCTGCTTTTGCCAGGATCTCCGTTGAATGTGCGAAGAAGGCCGTCGCATAGGCATCGTGCGGCATGTTGGCCCCTTCTTTCGGGTAGCCGGCGGCGATGATCGTGCTGCCGTTCAGCCAGTCGCCGTACCTGTTGCCAGTATCGTTTTTCCAAATCAGATCGGGGTTCGTAGCCCTGATGTGCTCGATAAACCTCACCATCGAGCCGTAATGCTGCTCGAGGATCCGGGTGTCCGCATAATTCTGATAGAGCCGCCAGGGCACGATCACTCCGGCATCGGCCCACCCGGGAGCGTTGGTGAACGCCTTTTCAGGATTGTAGGGATGCGGGGCAAAGTCTGGATATTTCCCGTCGCTTGCCTGAGCATCGCGAATGTCGCGTATCCACTTCGTGTAGAAAGGGGCCATCTCCAGGTTGAAGATCGATGTCTGCGAGAACACCTGCGCGTCTCCCATCCACCCCATCCGTTCATCCCTCTGGGGACAATCGGTGGGAATGCCGACCATATTGCCCCGCTGGCTCCAGAGTGTGTTGCTCACAATCCTGTTATACAGCGAATCCGATGTGACGATCGTTCCTGCCGTGGGCGCGCTTGAGGAGATGACGATCCCGGTGAGCAGATCCGGACGGGGTGTTCCCGAAAGGCCGGTCACCTCCACGTAACGGAAGCCGTGGTAGGTGAAATGAGGCTCATACGCACGCCTCCCCTTCCCGTCCAGGATGTAGCGATCGGTCTGAACGGCGGCCGCAAGGTTCTCCATATAGAGCGTCCCGTCGGAATTCAGCATTTCCCCATGGCGAAGCGTAACCGTCGAACCGGCCTTGCCCTCCAGGCTCACCCTGCACCATCCCACCATGTTCTGGCCCAGATCGAAGATGAAGACACCCGGCTTCGGTTGGCTCACGTTCAACGGCTCAACCTGCGAGATCCGGGCGATCGGCTCATTCATCTGTGCGTCGGTGTGCACCCCGATGCTCCTGTCCTCCGTAACTCTCCTCCAGGTCCTGGCGTCGAACCCGGGGCTGTCCCAGCCGGGGACTTCCCTCCGGGCGTCGTAGGTCTCTCCGAGAAAGTTGTCCGCCATGCGGATGGGGCCATCCTGGTACATCCTCCATGTGGAGTCCGAGGCGATGACCTGCCGGGAGCCTCCGGCACTCTCGATCTCCATTTGCAGCCGCAGCCGCCTGTCCAGCCCGTAGGGGCCCCTGCGCGGGTAAGCCGTATCCCACCGTGTAGGACCGATCCTGCCCGCATACCAGCCGTCGGCCAGAACTGCTCCCACGGCATTGGCCCCCTTCCTGACCAGGCTGGTAACATCAAATGTCTGATACTGCACCCGCTTCCTGAAGTCGGTCCATTCCGGCGCGAGAAGGTGGTTCCCCACTCTGGCCCCGTTCAACCGCAGCTCATAGTCGCCCAGACTCGTCACGTAGACGGTCGCACGCCGCACCTTCCCCGTAACGGTGAAGGACTTTCTGAGCAGGGGAGACGGAGGGATCGGAGGGTCGTGAAGAGCAGACGGCTTCTCGGGCGGGGCGCCTATCCATGCCCCCTTCCAGTCGGATCCGTCGAGCAGCCCTACGGAGAAGAAGGCCGGCGCACTCCATGCCGATGCTGCACCAGGGAGGGTCCACACCCGAACCGTCCAGTAGCAGACCTCTCCGGAGTGCAGCGGTTTTCCGGCATACACGACGTGGATCGAACGATCCCCCGATGCCTTGCCCGTGTTCCAGAGGTCAGCCTTCTGTTCTGTCAGCTTTTCCTTCGATGTCGCCGCGAGAACCTGATAGGCATGCTGCTGAACGCCCCTGGCGTTGGAGGAAATAACCCAGCTGAGGCGAGGATCGGTCATGCCGATCCCGAGCGGGTTCACGAGATACTCACATCGCAGCTCCCCGCAATGGGGACGATCCGTGGCAACCGGTCGGTGATCCGGCTGTCCGGCCGCGACTTGCTGCAAGCATGAAAGGGCGCACAGCAGGATGGTGAAGGAACCCATGGTTCGCATAGTGATCTGTCGAGGCTGGTGGTGGCTGGAGAACGCGACACGATTGCGGCCCGGAGGACGCCGTGCAAGGGGCCCCAGCACTCTGCGAAGGGCTGTCAATCGAATATATTGCAGAACGGCGCGAAGAGCAAGAATGCCATCTCCGCTTTCCGGTTGTCATTGGACAACACAAACCCGTCCTGAGCCTGACACGTGGGGGGGGAAGAGTCCTTGTACCTCATCCTCAAGCTGTCGAGCCCCGCGTGCCTGTGCAGTTCCACCTACAGCTCTCTCCCACCGTATGCTACACCGTTGAATGCCCGCGTGAACCGGGTTCCACTGAAATGAGACACGTCAGGCGGAATCTGCAGGTCGTCGGGTTCTCTGGTATCGGACCCGAGGACCTGTCCGGCGAATGTGTAGTTGCCCTCGAAGAAGAGGTTCCAGTCCAGACTACCCACATAATTGTGAGCTCAGGTTCTTTGAGTGAAGATATACAAAATGGTCGGGGGGAGTGGAAGCCTTATTGGGCACGCAGGACATGGGTACAAATATGGTCAACAATGTCTATATTCCCGATGCAATCCCGCCCGGGACTGCTGACCCCGAGTCGAGAGCGTCGAACAGGCGATTGCACTCCTGGCCATGGAAAGGAGCCTGGCGCTGAGTTGCATTGGAACTGCCGGTGAGGCCAAGCTCCTGGCTACCCGATGTGCCGCCCCCTGGGGAGGCCCCGTGGACTCGTTGTTCGAGCATCTGTTGCGCATGATCGCCCACCTCGCGCAGCACAAGGGGCAGCTCTTCTACTACCTGAAACTGATGGGGAAAGAGGTGAACACGAGCGATCTCTGGGGAGGTCCGGCGTAAACAGACCGTCAGCATGCGGAAAAATGCAGCGGGAACCAGATGAAATCCCTTTGGCTGTTTCTCCTTGTTCCACTTTGCCTCTTCATCAGCACGAATCCACTCCTTGCCCAGTGGATCCAGACAGGTCCGTTCAACTCACTCCATGTCTACGCACTTGCCGACTTCCCCTACTTTGCAGGATCGGCCACGAATGTTTTTGCTGGAACCAGTGCCGGCGTGTTTCGCTCCACCGATGGCGGCGCATCGTGGAGAGCCATCCGTGTCGGATTGACGGATACGCCTGTCCGGGCTTTTGTCAAATTCTTCGACCCGGTCGGCTCCAGCAGAAGTCTCTTTGCCGGGACAGATGGTGGAGTCTTCCGTTTGACCGACAGCGTCATGAGCTGGATTGCGGTCTCTGCCGGCTCGACAGACACTCACGTCTCCGCCCTGGCACTCGGTGCTCACACGAACAGGTTCAACACGTCGGGGAGGCCGACTCTCTATGCGGGGACGACCAGGGGGGTCATCTGCTCCACCGATACCGGCGCGAGTTGGAGTCCCGTCAATGCCGGGTTGCCGGATAGTCCTATCCTGGCTCTTGGGGTCAGCCCGACCAAGGTGCTTCCCGGTTCCATGGAAATCCTTGCCGGAACGAATGACGGGGGCGTCTTTCGTTTGTACGTCGGCGATACATCCTGGCATCCCGTTAATTCCGGATTGCCAGGCACTCCTGTGTATGCGCTTGTCGCGCCAGACAATTATGTCTTTGCCGGGACGTATGGCGGGGGTGTCTTTCTATCCTATTTTGGTCAATCAGGCTGGACTGCCTGGACTCCATTCAGTGCCGGCTTGACGAACAGTCATGTCCTGTCTCTTGCCTTGACCGTCCATGGTCTGTTTGGCGGGACATGGGGGGGCGGCGTCTTCCGCAACAGCCTCGACATCTTACGCGATACCAGCTGGACTGCTGTCAATGCTGGATTGACGAACCGCTTTGTCAATGTCGTTGCTGTATCCGGGACGGATCTTTACGCTGGCACCGAGGGTGGCGGACTCTTCAGACGACCGTTGCTGGAAATGGCGACATCTGTGGTTGAGCCATCGACCGGGATTCCAGCCCGGCTCAGTCTTGAACAGAACTACCCGAACCCCTTTAACCCTTCGACGAAGATAGAATTCTCTCTGCCGAGCGTGTCGAATGTCGAGTTGAAAGTGTTCAATATTCTCGGGCAAGAGGTTGCGACGCTTGCTCATGGCCTGTTCGCAGCCGGCCGGCATTCAGTTACGTTCAATGCCGAGACCGTTGCCAGCGGGGTCTATTTCTATCAACTACGCGCTGGTGCCAATATCTTAGCCAGGAAACTGGTTTTGATCAGATAGGGCCAAGTGCCACCTGGAACCAGGAAACTGTTCTCGGTGCCGTGGAACTTGGGGGAGCCGCGCACATCGCCTACCGTGACGTCAAGAAGTTTGGGTTCCTGAAACAAGGCTGCGGTGGATGAAGACATTGTCCCCTTCATCAATGTCGACGGCTGATCAACGCCTCCAGAGATGGCCCTTCCTTACAAAATGCCTGTGGCGGCTCATTGCCCCTCATAGGCTTGCCGGAGAACCTTGATGTTGATCTTGTCCATTGTGAGCATCGCTTGCATGACCCTTTTGGATTTCACCGTATCCTTGTCCTGCATCAACTCGATGAGGACATCGGGAACGATCTGCCATGACAGCCCGAATTTGTCTTTCAGCCAGCCACACTGTTGTGTCGTTCCGCCTTCGGAGAGCTTCTGCCACAGCTCATCCACTTCTTCCTGTGTCTTGCACCTCACGACAAACGAGATGGCTTCTGAAAAGTGAAATTGGGGGCCGCCGTTGATCGCTGTGAATTCCTGCCCTTCAAGCTCGAAACTCGCGGTCATTACAGAACCCTTGGGCCCGGGGCCTGCTTCTCCATATCGAGTAACACCACCAATCTTCGAATTCTTAAAAATGGACGTGTAGAGCCTCATTGCGTCCTCGGCATTGCCGTCGAACCATAGAAACGGGGTGATTTTTTGCATCTGGTTCTCCTCCTTCCAGTGCGGTTGATCTGCATATGTTTCTTGGCAGACGTTTCGGCATACCAGCATGCGAGCCAGAGTGCGATCTTTCGGCAGGGCAGCCGGGAATGTTCAGTCCTGGCCGGATCTCAATGGTTCCCATCCGCGCCACGGGTATTCGGGTGGCGATGCCGATCGCCTCATTGAGATCCCGGGCGTCAATATGGTAGTAGCCGCCAAATTGGATGCGATTCTTCCGAACGGATGCCTTCGGCGTGGTCAAAGTCGCCAAGAAGACATATCAGCGCGGCGAGTATCCTGCGCGAAACGGAACTCCGTAGCCTCGTTCGGGATTCGGAGTTCCGTTAAGGAAGGATGTTCAGGCACAACATAGCGGAAAGCCAGGCCGATGCCGTAAACGCGGGCCTCCTATCGTGATTTTTCAATTCTGGCAGCCCACCCCCCGCCGGGGGCAAGGTGAATCGTCAGCTTATCGGTGGACGAGACCTTCAGCACATCTTTCTTGTAGTCAGTCGCATCACCGTCTGCATTGATGCCATCCTTGAAGACCGTCGCTTCATAGGCCCCCTTACCCAGGAAAGAGACATCGAGCGTGAGCTCCCGCTCACTCCAGTTGGTCATGGCTCCCAGGTACCACGTATCCCCCTTCCTTCGTGCGAGCGCGACGTACTCACCCACTTTCCCATCCAGGGGCACGGTCTCGTCAAACGTGGTGGGCACGCTGGTGATAAAATCCGTGCACTCCTGTTCTCTCATGTAGATGGAGGGATTGTCCGCCAGCATTTGTAGCGGCGCCTCAAACACGACATACATTGCCAGTTGCTGGCAGCGCGTACCCTGGCTCATGGGATTGTCGTTGATCGGCCTGAAGTTGGCCAGGACGGCATTTCTCATGGCGCCGGGGGTGTAATCCATAGGGCCGGCCATCATCCGTATGTACGGAATGCTCACGACGTACCGCGGCTGATCTTCAACGGCCCACTTGTAATTCTCCAATCCTTTCACACCTTCATAACCGACAACGTTGGGATACGTCCTTTGCAGCCCNNAGAAGCCACGGCTACCTGATCATCGCGGTCGACAAAATCGATCTTGAACCCTTTGAGTCCCATCTTGGCATACAGGGGAAAAACCGTATCCATCTGCCGCATAGCACCGTACCAAGATGCCCATGTGATAATCCCCACTCCTTTCTGGTTGGCGTAGTCAATGATTTCCTGCAGGTTCAGTGAGGGCGACATTTTTGTAAGGTCCATCTCCAAAGCGCCCTCGATAATGACATAGGGTATCTTGTTGGCAGCTGCAAAGTCCACGTAGTACTTGTACGTTGGGAGGTTGAGACCGGCCTTGAAATCGACATGGGAGATGTTCCGGTGATTCCACCAATCCCAGGCAACCTGTCCCGGCTTTATCCATGAGAGGTCGGCGATTCTCGGAGGGGAAGCCAGCTTCTGTACCATATCACAGTTCAGCAATTCCTTGTCGCTCTGGCTGATGACAATTGCCCGCCACGGGAAGCTTCTCGTTCCACTGGTTCTGGCGATGTAGTCGGCCCTCTTCGTGGGGACATAATTGATGTTGTGAAATCCGCCCAGCTCCGATTCCAGAGGATATGGCGCATAGACTCCCATGAACCCCTTGCGCGTCTGGTTGAGGTTCAGGTACATTCCCGGATAGTCTTCGAGATCGGCCTCGAGGATCACGACTTTCTTGTTGGCGCCGACATCCACCAGCAGCGGCAGGAAGGCCAGCGAGTCGGTCATGAATTGTGAAAGCGGCATCTCGTGGTAGAGAGCCTCGAATGAGGAATTGAAGTTGTTTCCCCCCCGGTAGTCCCACTGGATCGGGGCAAACGTCGTGTCATCTTCGGTGAAATTGAAATTGGCTTCTTCGTTTTTCACGGTCAGCTCGCCATTCCTTCTGGTCACGAACCGGTACCCGGCGCCGTCATCAAAGACCCTGAAGACGAGGCCGAAGCCGCCTTCGCAATCCATTGTCAGCTGGTTGTAGACGTCGCGAATACTGGCCTTTTTGTAGTTCACGGCGGTGAAGACGGCATCGTGGTGCTCTGTCTTAGAGGAAAGGACATCCGCATTATCCCCCAGGACCTCGCCTCCAGCAAGCTGCAAAGAGATTGATGATGGGGCAAGAATTTCCTGCCCCCGATGCCTGACTGACCACTGGAGCTTGGCGCCCGCTGCAACATGGACAGTGATGGCCCCGTTCGGCGATTGCACGTCAAATGCCTTTGTGTCCCCGGCCATGAGCACGGAAGGAGCCAGCAGCAGAGCGGAGATCACTCCAGTCAGTGCCCTGACCACCATGGCCAGGGGTGTTTGTCTGCGGAACGAGCTTTCGACCTTTTTCATGTCGATCTTTCGCGAAGTGAATTGAACTGATTATTGTTTTTCAGTTGGGCTTTCCCTGCCCGAACCCTTCGGCGTCTGTCCGAACGTTGCGCAATCGATGGGCAGCCGCCGGTCATTTGTCCAGTCTCTGGAACTTCCTGCCAATGATACGGCCGTCAATCGTGGGTATCACAAGTGCGAAACCCGTTTGAGGACGGATCAGTGTCTTGTCTCTGTCTTTGCGACATCGACAAGACCGGCCGCGTGGCAAGGTACAAAAGTTCCCCTGATAGATTCAATTCTTCAGCTCCCTGGGTTCCTCCTCTTTTCAGGGTAGGGAGCTCAATTGCTACATTTTGCGGTCTCGGCAGTTCATTTGCCCGGCGAGGAGGCATCTACAGGCCCGGCATGAGAGGAGGTTCCCAGTCAGGTTTTCCACCGTTTCCCGGCCCCTCAGTGCTTGCCCCGTAGCCAACACCGATCACCAAGAAGATGCGCCAGTCGAACTGGCACGCAGACCCGGCACGACAGGGGCGAAGTTCGACGCATCTGGCCTCGCAAGCGGGCCATATCCTTACAGGCAGATTGCCGGGGACTTCGTGCAAGCGAGAATGATGGTCTTGGTCAAGCCTCTGGATCCCCACACTGCCCGGAGTCTGGGCAGGAGCCTGATTCAAACTCTCACCGGGCAGACACGCTCATCCCCGCCGTCAGTGGCATATGCCGGGTGTGACAGCACAAGGCTTGACAGTCTGCTTGCGTGGAATCATCCCATCACGTGGTTTCTGACGGTTCTTTCTCACTCGAAGTGGACCAAATGGCAGACAAAACGTTGGAACTCCTGCATCCCGGGGGTTGTTTTTTCCATTGGGAATGATCCGCAGGATCCGAAAGGCGGACAAAACAATCGACGTGAACCGATCCACCCCCCATCCGTCACTTATTGATGACAAAGGAAGACCGTTGAGACCAAACCACGCTCTGCTCGCCGCCATTGTTATTACCTTTTCTGCCCTCACCGCCGTGGGGCAGGGAATCTATATGGAAAGCAAGGGATCCTCAGGTGACAATGTCGAGAGATTCTGGTACATGCCGCACATGTTCCGGAGTACGGAGGAAAATGGGAACATTTCAGTGATCCGGCTTGACAAGGAAGTCATCTACCACATCGATCCCGAAAAGAAAACGTACACAGAGTTATACTTCTCCGAGATGAAGGGCATGCAGGAGAAGGTCGCGGCGATGGCCAAGAAGAGAATGGAGAACATGACTCCCGCGCAGAAGCAGAAGATGGAAGAATTGAAGAAGAACATGCAGAGTATGTCCCCCGAGCAGCGGAAGGCACTTGAAGGAAGGATGGGCGGCAAGATGGAACCATCCAAGAACAACACATATGAAATTGCCCCGACGGGCGAGACGAATTCGATTTCGGGCTTCACCTGTACCAAGTACATCGTCAAACGGAACGGGGAGGAGACTGAGACGGTGTGGGCAACGAACGATATCCCGGAGACGGAATCCTTGCGGAAAGACATGGAACAGTTCATGGAGAAAGTCTCGACGAATTTCGGAAAGAGCAATGCCGGCCACGAGTGGCACAAGGAAATCCGCGGGTTCCCCATTCAGACCATAAGCCATGGGTCCACGAGAACGGTCACCAAGATCGAGCAGCGGTCCATCAATTCATCGGAGTTCGATATACCGGCGGGATACACAAAGACAAAAATGAAGGGGCTTGAGGACCTGGATCAAGAAGGGAAGAATTAGCCACTGGAATTGCGCAGCTGCGCGTGATGTCCACTTGATGAATGCCGGCTTGCCTTGCGCTCAGCCGGCATTCGGGTTTAAAGTCGGCATTCGATAACAGAGATGCCATTACGACGCTCCCTGTTCGGCCAATCGCAGGCAATTGTTTGTCGGCCAGGTGCTTCACTGAAGTATCTATCATCGCGTAGCACTCCACGCTCCTCTTCTTTCATGACGTACCCTCTTAGCAAGTCCGCTGGCAGCCTTTGGCGACAATCGAAGATCCATCAATATGCAGATTGAAAAACAGAAGCCCACCACGCGCCAAGAGGTGATGGGCTTTGAAACACCACGTCAGTGAAATCTACTTCACGACGAGCGACTTCATCGTCTGCACGAAATTGTCGGCCTGAATCCTGTAGAGGTACACACCGCTCGCCAACCCGGTCGCGTCGAACCTGACCGAGTACGATCCCGGAGCTTTCCTCTCATTCACCAGCACCGACACCTCGCGGCCGAGAATGTCATAGACGACAAGCCGCACAGTACCGGCCACGGGCACCTGATACCTGACCACTGTCGTCGGATTGAATGGGTTCGGGTAGTTCTGCTCCAGCAGATAACGGACCGGAACCTCCGGTATGTTCTTGGGTGGGAGACCTGTTGTTGGTCCGAGGTCCTGATACCGCAGGATTTCTCCCGTCCACGTGCACATCCAACCGTTTGCAGGATCACTGAAGGACATTGCTCCCAGCCCACCGAGTACGGAGTTCGTCGGTTGCAGTCCCCAGCTTCCCCCATTGTCGATTGAATGGTCCACTGTGGAGCCTCCGCACACCCACGCGAATGTTGATCCTGCAGGAAATGCCGCGCCAGTTGTCCCTTCCGATCTCACGCCCGGAAGTGTTTGCCATGTAGCCCCGCCATCGGTTGTACGAGCAAGCAGACCGTCGAAAGTCCCTGCGACTCCCACTGAATCATCCCGCATCGCAAGAGCGGTCGTTGCACCCGATGCCGTATATGCCGCCGTCCCCGTCGCGGCATATGACCATGTGGCACCCCCGTCAGTCGTGCGCCAAACAAGCCCGTTTTTTCCACCGAACCATCCATGATTCCTGTCGGTCCAGCAGAATGTGTTGAAACAGCCCCAGTCGCCGGGTTGAGCGGGGGGCTCATTCGCAGTGTGGCTCCACGTTACGCCGCCGTTGGTGGTCTGGAGCATGACGAACCTCCCCGGAGTTCCCGGGTCACCCAGGGCGTAGCCGTTGTTCGCGTCGAAGAACCAGATCCCGTCAATGAAGCCCTGAGGAGCAGGATAGACCTGATGCGACCAGGACGATCCACCGTTGATGGTCGCATAGATCTGTCCAAAGTCGGTACCAATCCATGCCTGCAACGAGTCCGTGGCAAAAATGCAATAGGGGTTCATTTGGGGGAGGTTTCCCGTCACGTTCATCCAAGTGTCTCCTCCGTCGGTCGTCCGGATTACCACTCCGCCGGAATTCTCGATCCCTGTCGCCCAGACGACATTCCTGCTCACTGCCCTCACGCTCCCGTAACTTCCCGATGTCGGAGTCCGTTGTACCTGCCAGAATGCCCTCCTCGCGTAGAGAGTTGTGTTGAACGCGCGCGCATCCCAGTCGTCGGCATTCGCGTGCCATCCCAACTTGATAGACACATTCCGCGCCTGCGTCAGGTTTCCAACTCGGAAGGTAAAATCGACGGAGTCTTCTCCACCTGGACCCAGACTCGTAGGAGCATGTGCCATCCCCAGGGGCAACAACGCTGAATCCACCGGGACATTGAACGACAGGTTCTGTGCAGGAGCGAAAAGAATGTTCTTCAGTGTTACCGAGAGGATGAGCGTGTCTCCCTCGAGGAAGAAAAGCCTCCCCGAAGCCGCATGGATGTGCCCGGAGACCGTGATACCTGAGTGGACTTCAGAAAGGGCGCGTCCGAAGTTGACCCGCCCATGTCCGAGTGCACCGGCGTAGCCGGGATTGCTGGCATCGATGGGGTCCGCCGTCAAGCGAATCTGCTCAGCGATCTGGTCAGGCGTCCAGCCGGGATGTGCAGCTGTCAGAAGCCCTGCCAGCCCGGCAACGAGAGGGCTCGAAAATGATGTTCCCTGCACAGTCCTGTAAGAACCGTTGTCCCGTGCGACTTGGATGTTGATCCCGGGTGCAAACACGGAGATGTTCACGCCATACTCTGAAAAATGCGCCAGCGCGTCGCTCGTATCCGCCGTAGAACCGACCGAGAGGACATGCTGGTAGGAAGCCGGGTAGAACGGGATGTTGTCAAAATCCGTCTGTTGATGATGATCATCCACTGCGGCAACAATCAGTGCTCCCGCCTGCGTCGCGGCCGTAACAACATCTTGTTCCCACTGTGAGTAGCCACCCGCGTGACCCCAGCTGCAATTGATGACGCGCGCGCCGTTTGTGGACGCATAGGTGATTCCTTCAAAGCCCCAAAGGATAGTATCATCGTTGTCCGGATCTGCAGCGCACACCGGCATGACACGGCACTTCCAACCCGTTCCCGCCATCCCGCGCCCGTTGTTGGTCGCCGCGCCGAAGGCACTTGCTGTCGCCGTGCCATGGTCTGCATTACTCGGCAGGAGGCCGCGCGGGTTGTTCGTCATGTTGGTGAAATTCCACCCGACGACATCATCGA
>PMBF01000011.1 GCA_003152875.1 Ignavibacteriota bacterium
AAAGGGTCACCTGGAGCGCCGGCGACTTGAAAATGCCCGAGCGAATCTCTATCTTTCGGCCGCTGGCTGTCATCGTTGAGCCGCCTCCCGTGTCCCGGTCGGGGCATGCGATGAATCGTTTCTCCTGAAACCGCCGCTTCATGCACCAATCCTCCACCCCGGCCTTGTATCCGTTGCCGGCACACAGTTGTGTTACCGCTTCAGTTCCGTGTCAGGGATGTGAAACCAGCCTTCCCCCCTGGCGTGCGCATCGACAACTTCACGAAGGGATCACGTTATGAAATATTTTCTCATAGCCTTGTTCATTTCCATGTCGGCGTTCGCTCAGAAGTTCGACGGACTCGCGCCAACGCCTCCCATGGGGTGGAACAGCTGGAACACCTTTGCGGTCAATATTGATGAGAACCTGGTCAAAGGGGTGGCGGACGCCATGATCGCCAACGGGATGCAGAAAGCCGGCTATACCTACATCGTTATCGACGACGCCTGGGAGGCCAAGGAGAGGGACAGCCTCGGCAATATCATCCCCGATCCCCTGAAATTCCCGAGCGGCCTGAAGGCCCTGGGGGACTATCTCCACGCAAAGGGGTTCAAGTTCGGCATCCACAACTGCGCCGGGACGAAAACCTGCGCCGACTATCCCGGGGGACGCGGCCACGAATTCCAGGACGCAAGGTCGTATGCCTCCTGGGGCGTCGACTACCTGAAGTACGATTGGTGCAACCACGGAACGGCTAATGCCCAGGAAACATACAAGACGATGAGAGACGCCCTTCATACCGCAGGCCGCCCGATCGTGTTCAGTCTGTGTGAATGGGGTAACAACCAGCCATGGCTCTGGGCGGAGAAGGTCGGCCACCTCTGGCGCACAACGGGCGATATCAGGGACTGCTATGACTGCCAGGGTGTTTACGACATCGGATGGAAGTTCATCCTGGACAAGCAGGACGGACTGGAAAAGTACGCCGGACCCGACCACTGGAATGATCCGGACATGCTCGAGGTGGGGAACAAGGGCCTCTCCGTGGCCGAATCGAGGGCACATTTCACGCTCTGGTGCATGCTGGCAGCGCCTTTGATGGCCGGCAACGACGTGCGGCATATGACTGACGAAACCCGCGAGATCCTCACAAACCGGGACGTCATCGCTATCGACCAGGATCCGCTGGGGAAGCAGGGTTACAGGTTTATGGACCACCCGAGCAAGCAGATCTGGGCGAAGGAACTCTCGAACGGGGAATGGGCCGTCTGTTTCTTCAATGCGGGCAGCGAACCACTTGATCTTCGGGTCACCTGGAGCAACCTCTCGTTCCTCCAGGGTGCATACCGCATCAGGGATGTTTGGGCGAAAAAGGATCTCGGCAAGACCGACGAGAACTTCGCCCGGAAGATTCCCTCACATGACGTCGTGCTGGTTCGGCTGGCGCCGGTGAAATAGGAAGACCTGCTTCGAAGATTCTTCCGAAATGCCTGTTGAGAATAGGGTCCCGCGGAGCGGGACCCTTTTTTATCACTGCCCCTTCGGATGTGAAGCAGGATGCGATGAAGGAGGGAAAGCGGGTCATGCCAGTCTTCCCGGATGGGAGGGACAAGAAAGCGGCAGGCGGGAGCAGCGGTGAAAGCTGCCGCAAACAAGAACGTGCTCGGCTGCGCAGCTCGAAGACGGGGTATCGTGCGGCCCACTCTCAGCGGGGGAGCCTTTCACTAACAAGTCCGTAGACCAGTGCCCCGCCGATCGCGCTCAGAAGTGCGATGACGAATCCCGCGTATCCGCTCCCTGCCAGGGCGTAGAGCGGGCCGGGGCAGGCACCGGTGAGCGCCCAGCCCGCGCCGAAGATAAGTCCGCCGATCACCGTACCCTTCCCCATTTCCTTGCGCTCGATGACGACCTGCTCTCCAGTCATCGACCGCACATGAAGCCACTTGATGACCTGCATCGAGAGGGCCCCGACAAAGATCGCGGACCCGATGACCCCATACATGTGAAAGGCGTCAAACCGGAACATCTCCTGAATGCGGAACCAGGAGATGATTTCACCGTTGGTGAGAATCGCGCCGAAGAGTATTCCGAGCAGCAGGACGACGATGGAGATCATAGCGCGGCCTCTCACAAGTGCAGGATGATGGGGAGTATGACGTACGTGGAGAATACACCGCCCAGGAAGAAGCAAACCGTCGCGACGACCGAAGCGCGCTGGAAAGTCGCGATGCCATGGATGGAGTGTCCGGAGGTGCATCCTTCTGCGTACCGCGTGCCGAACCCGACGAGAAAGCCGCCTCCGACTGTCAGCAGAAGTCCCTTCAGGGACAGGACTGACGGCCAGGAAAAAAGGTCGCCCGGAACCAGCGAGCTGAAGTCCTTGATCCCGAGGGACGACAGGACGGAGAGCGTGTGGCCGGAGACCTGACCCTGGGCGGGGGTGTTCAGTGTTGGATGGGTAAGGAAGCCGCCGATCGCGATCCCGGCAACGAAGAGGAGGCGCCAGCGGTGATCCTTCCAATTATAGCGGAAGTACGGCTTGTCAATCCGGAGGCATGCTGCGCAGATGTCACGGAACGTGGAGGAGACGCCAAAATGCCTGTTGAGCAGGAGATAGAGGATTGGAACGTACAACCCGATGAGCGGGCCGGTGACATACCAGGGCCAGAAAGACGAAAACATTTCCATGTCGTCTCTTTCCAAAGAACAAGCGAAAACCAGAGTCTGTTAGGCAGCCACCAGCCAGCACCGATCACTCAAAGCGAGCTTCTCGACGCGCCGCTGGCGGAGCACCCCGCTCGACGGTACAACCAGGCGAATACCCGGAGGAATCAGCCATCAGGAGGCTCAGGCACCGGTTTTCGCGATGTGAGAGCAGGTGCTAAAACCGGGCGGCTGGAGGAGGTGTCCTGGCCTTGAGTCCGCCCGTAATTCATCTCACCCGAACCTTGCTCTGAAATGGCATACCTCCCCCCTTACCCAGTTGAACAACGCGCCCGGACTCCGGGAGGTGGCATTCCACCTGTCCTGAACGGGCCGGGGACTCCCTATCGCTCCTCCGTTCCCGCACATCATTGCATCGGGTCTTCCCGCTTACTGCACCTTCCGAGCATAAGAGAAGATACATATTCCTCATCCTTTCATCCAAACGATCTCAGTGCTTCTTCGGAAACGCCGGAGGGAACCTGTAACGCCGGCAGCCCCGGCTATCGGAAATACCCACCCCGGACGGCAGGGAATCTCACCGTGGGGGGAGAACCTTCCAGAAAGGGATCGTGTTGTGAGTGAGAAGAAGTGAAGTTGCCGCACTATCCCGGNNTTGATTTTCACCTTGCCTGTGGATTGGTTTCGGATTGATCCGTTGTCCTGGTACTGTTCTTTCACACACCGCCGTGTCCCATCATAGAGGAGGAGCTTCATGTCTACCCCTGCAAACACCATTCAGCGCCGGGATTTTCTGGGAACCCTTGTGGCCACCACCGCCTTCGGAATCGCCAACCTGGCGCCGTTCCGGCTCGATGCCGGCCAGGACCAGGCGGCCGGCTCGTCCAGCTCCGCAGAATTCGAAGCGTGGCTTGGGAAGATCCAGGGAAAACACAAGCAGCTCTTCGATGTCCCGCAGCATCGCGGCGGTCTTCCCTTCGCATGGGCACGCGTCTTCATGATGACCAACGAGGCCGTTGGCACCCCGGAGAAGGATGTCTCGGCGGTGATCGTGCTGCGTCATGAAGCGATCCCGCTTGCCATGGAGAGCAGGCTCTGGAAGAAGTACAAGTTCCAGAAGATGTTCGGTGTCACCGACATGATGAAGAAAACCCCGGTCAACGAGAACATGTGGTGGCAGCCGAAGGAAGGGACTCTCCCGCTTCCCGGCATGTCCATCGACCAGCTGCAGAAGAGCGGCGTGCTCTTCGGGGTCTGCGACATGGCATTGACCGTGTACAGTATGGGAGCGGCTGAAGCAATGAAAATGAAGCCCGAAGAAGTCAAGAAGGACTGGGTCTCCGGCATTCTCCCCGGTATTCAGATTGTGCCTTCGGGCGTGCTTGCAGTCAACCGGGCCCAGGAGCACGGTTGCACGTACTGTTTCGCGGGATGAGCGGCCTGGCACCGTCATCCTTCATTTCTCAGGGGGGGCTAAGGCCGGGGCTTCTTGTAGTAGACGGCATCGGGAGGAAGGCGTTCAGCTTGATAGTCCTTGTCCTTGAAGGGATACACCGGACGGGGCATTGAGTTGATGAAGGCTGCGATATGCTGCGCTTCTTCATCAGTCAGGCTTCCGGGGTTGAGGTAGGGCATGGCGTATCGTATGATGCCGGCGAGTGTATAGACGCGGGCGGCCCCGGCTCCGTCGTTCCATGAATCTGGTCCCCAGAGGGGGGCGGCTTTCTTGTCGCCGATCTGTATGCCTTGCCCGTCTCTTCCATGACAGGGTGTACAGCGCGCCATGAACATCGCCTTGCCGCGTTTGATGCTGAGCCTTTCGATTGGGAGGAGACGTTCCGGGCTGATCTGATTCTGCCCTCGCCATGGAAGCCGCTGACCGCGGGCGACCCCGTCGGAGATCCAGGAGATATAGGCGGCCAGAGCTGCAACTTCCCTGGAGGCGGGAGTGGGGAGGGCTTGAACGCTGTCGGCCTGACGGCCGGGGCGCCGCCGGCCCGCGCCGGTCCCGTTTTCGCTCCTCATAAAGCATCCGACAATCCGGTCTTCAAGACTGAACTGCCGCCCTTCGCGCTTGTTGTACTCCGGAAAGACCGAGGAGATACCCACGAGAGGCATCCCTTTCTCCCTTTGCCCGCCGTTCAGGTGACAGTTGCCGCACGTCAGCTTGTTGCATGTGAACTGCGGAGCCTCCGCTGGAGTGCGCATGAAGAGCCTGTATCCCCATCGGATCTGGTCTGCTCGGGGAGATCGATCGAGAGTTGAGTCAGTCAAAGGGTTTTTCGGAACCATCCACGCCGTCGACATCGTTCCCGTTGCGGGAACCAGAAGGCCGTAGCGCAGAGAGTCGGTCTCCTGGCTGAATGCGCATTGAGGGAGCCCTCCCTCCACGACAAAGACGACCAAGACCGGGGCCAGGATCGCCGCGAAAACGCTTCTGCTCCTCTGGATCATGTTTTCCTCGTTCCTCAACGGCGCAGCGGTGTTCATCGGCGGGATCTTCTCGGCAGGGCCTCGATTGGGGAACACAACGCATACGGCCCGCGGTTCCGGTTCACCGGACTCATCTCAACGGAGCGTTCACCTATGGCCGGCCAAATCCGGGAAATCGACCCGCAACAGCTTGCCGAAGAGCTGGAAGCCGGAACGGACCTGCAGATTCTGGACGTTCGCACCCCGGAGAGCGTAGCCTCAGGGCGGATAGACTTGCCCAGGGGAAACCGGTTTATGAACATGGTAGGATCGACCGTGCTCGCCTCGGGCACCCTCGACGCCGCGGGAATCGACCGCGGCTCTCCGGTCGTCGTCGTCTGCAGTTATGGGAACGATTCCCGGAGGGTTGCCGGCCATCTCGTGCGGCTCGGCTGCGACGCGCGATCGCTGGCCGGTGGGATGGCAGCCTGGATGTCGGTCTTCATCCCCCGAAACCTTCCACTCACCAGGTCACTCGACCGGCTCGTGCAGTTCGACCGGGTTGGGAAAGGATCGCTGGGGTACGTCCTCATCAGCGCCGGACAGGCCCTGGTCATCGATGCCCCCCGCGACCCCCGGGCATATCTCCGGTGTATCCAGGTTTCCGGCGCCCGGATCGTTGCCGTGGCCGATACTCATGTGCACGCCGACTACATCAGCGGGGGGCGTTTCCTCAGCCGGACCCTTGGCATCCCGTACTACCTTCATCCTGCCGACGCAGTCTTCCCCTACGACGGCACAAAGGGGCACATGGAGTTCAGGCCCGTCACTGACGGATCGCCCATCCCATTTGGACGCTGCACTGTCACAGCAATGCATACGCCCGGACATACGGAAGGAAGCGTGACCTACCTCCTGGACGGTGAAGCAGCGTTTACAGGCGATTTCCTCTTCATCGACTCGATCGGCCGGCCGGACCTGGCCGGCAAGACGGAAGAGTGGGCAAAACTCCTCTGGAAGAGCATCGAGCGCACGCGCGCACAGCTCGACCCAGGCCTCGCCGTCTATCCGGCGCACTACAGTTCAGACCAGGAGCGTCGTGCGGACAGAACGGTGGGGGCTTCGCTCAGGGATCTTTTGCGGAGAAACGGGGGGCTGCAACCCAAGGACCTGGACTCGTTCCTCTCGTGGATCGAAAGCAGGATCGCGCCATTCCCGGAAGCGTACCGGAAGATCAAGGCTATCAATGTGGGTCTGCTTGAGGTCGGCGAAGACGAAGCCCTTGAGCTCGAGTCGGGAAGACACGAATGCGGGCTTGGCAGCGGGCCGACCCTCCCGGAGATCATCTNNCATCGCGAATGCTCTTCCCAAATGCTCCTCTCTCTTCCCGAATGCCTCCCTCTTGAATTATCCCGCCGGATTGCTATACTAGATGGTATCCCAGGACCTCCCATGGACATACCTCGCACACGCAGCAGGATCGTTATTAAGATCGGCACGAACCTTCTTGCCGACAGGACCCAGGGTATCAACCTTGAGCGGATCGACTCCATTGCCAGGGCCGTTTCTTCCTGGCACGCCCAGGCATCCCAGGTCGCCATCGTCAGCTCCGGGGCCATCGGCGCCGGCGTCGCCGCACTTCAGCTCCGGGAGCGGCCAAGGACGATCCCCGAGAAGCAGGCCACTGCCGCCGTCGGCCAACCCCTGCTCATGGTGGCATACGAAAACGCCTTCCGGAAGCTGGGGTGCCCCATAGGCCAGATGCTGCTGACAAAGGATGATTTCGCGAACAGGGCAAGGTATGTGAACGCAAAGAACACGTTCGCCGCGCTGTTCGAGCGGGGCGTGGTCCCCATCGTCAACGAGAACGATTCCGTCGCCGTCGAGGAGATCAGACTGGGGGACAACGACAACCTCTCAGCCCTGGTCGCCACGCTCATCGAGGCGGACCTTCTCGTCATCCTGACCGACAGGGACGGCCTCTACTCCGACGATCCCTCGACGAATTCCCGGGCGTCCCTGATCCCTCTCGTCGAGAACATCACACCGCAGATCGAGAAGCTGGCCAAGAACACGAGGAGCGAGCTCGGCACCGGAGGGATGACAACGAAAGTCCAGGCGGCGCGGCGATGCGTCTCCGCGGGCATAGCCGTCATCATCGCCAACGGCAAGAAGCCCAATACGCTGGATGAGCTCGTGCGCGGGCGGCAGACCGGCACTCTCTTCCTGCCCTCCCAGAAGAAGCTCAACCGGCGCAAGCAGTGGATCGGGTTCGTTTCAACCTCGAGGGGCTTCCTCGTCGTCGACGATGGAGCCAGGAACGCCCTGGTGAGGAAGCACATGAGCCTCCTTCCTTCCGGCATCCTGGAGATCCACGGGGAGTTCAACGCCAACGACACCATAGCCGTGCGGGACGCATCCGGAAAAGACATCGCCCGGGGCGTCACGCACTTCTCGTCGTCGGACCTCGCAAGGATCAAGGGGAAAAAGAGCTCGGACATCGGGAGCATTCTCAGCAGGAAATCACACGACGAGGTCATCCACTGCGACAACCTGGTATTGATCGGAGAAGAATGATGCTGGAAGACGAAGTGGCCGGGAAGGCACGATCGGTGAAGGAGGCGAGCGCCGCGCTCTACACGTGCACGTCCGCCCGCAAGAACGCCCTATTGAGAGCCGTGGATCGCCGGATCCGCAGAGCATCGGAGGCGATTCTCGACGCAAACAGCAGGGACCTGGAGAGCGCGCGCCTCGCGGGGCTGTCGAGCGTCCTGCTGGACCGGCTCACGCTCAACGAGAAGCGGATCGGACAGATGGCCGCGGGCGTGAGGGAGGTGATCGCCCTCCCCGACCCCGTCGGGCGGGTCTCCCGGACCATCCGGCGTCCGAACAAACTTCGTGTTCAGAGGATGACCGTGCCTTTGGGTGCGGTCGGCATCATCTATGAAGCGCGACCCAACGTGACAATCGATGCCTCGGCGCTCTGCCTGAAGGCGGGGAACGCAGTCCTGCTCCGCGGAGGCTCGGAGGCGATCAACACCAACCGGACGCTCGTGGAGATCCTCAGAGCCGCGCTCACGGAGGAGGGTCTCCCCGCCGGCTGCGTGGAGTTCATCGACACGACGGACAGGGAGGCTGTCCTGCTGATGATCAGGCAGGAGAAGTCTCTCGATGTGATCATCCCGCGCGGAGGCCGGCAATTGATTGCGTTCATCCAGGAGCACGCCTCGGTCCCCGTAATTGTTCACGGAGAGGGAAACTGCCACGTCTTTGTCGACAGGTCCGCCGATCTCGACATGGCGGAAGCCATCGTGGTGAACGCGAAGGTCCAGCGCCCGTCAGTCTGCAACGCCGCGGAGAAGCTTCTGGTGCACGAGCGCATAGCCAGGAAATTCCTGCCTCGTGTCGCCGGGAAGCTTCGCGAGGCGGGTGTGGAGATCCGTGGAGATGAAACGGCGCTCGCCCTGGTACCGGGGGCCGTTGCCGCCACGGACGCCGACTGGGGAATGGAGTATCTTGATCTGATCATTGCCGTCAGAGTCGTGGCCGGCCTCGACGAGGCGATCGCCCACATCAACCGCTACGGCTCCCATCATTCCGATGCGATCGTCACGGGGAGCAAGGGGCACGGAGAGGCCTTTCTCCGGGAGGTCGATTCCGCCGCGGTCTACGTCAACGCTTCGACCAGATTCACCGACGGGTTTGAATTCGGTCTCGGAGCGGAGATCGGCATCAGCACGCAGAAACTCCATGCCCGCGGTCCCATGGGACTCGAGGAGCTCACCTGCAGCAAATTCATCGTCCACGGCAACGGCCAGGTGAGGACGTAAATGTTCCTCAAGACGGGACGAAGCGGGAAGAAACCGCCCACCCGGGTCAGCCTGGATCAGCTTGGGTCAGCTTTTATCAGCCATGGTTAGCCATGGTCAAAAGGAAGGTCCCACGATTGCCGGCTCATGGTTGGCCAGCATTCGCAGGGATTCGCTCAGGTCATGAAGATCGCCCTGGACATCCACGAGTCCGCGGGCGATGAGGCGCATCTGTTGGGGGGTGAGGCCCCCCGTACCCACCGCCAGAGCGGCGACACCGAGGGATTCTGCGGCGCGATCGACATCGACGCACCGCGTGTTGAGCGCTTCGAGAAGTTCATTGAGTGTGGATTTCATGTATTCCCCCATCCTGGCTGTTCGTGGTAAGCGGCTGCCAGCAGGCCCACGGTCATCCGGGAGGAGGTCCTTCATCTCTCCTCATGGACCGGCAGCAGACGCCCTTCCGTTTCTATAGCATTTCTGCAGTGTTACCTTTGTTTCTAAGGACATAATACAACATTTCCTTCTTTATGTCAAGTCTTTTCTTCGGGCCTGGGGGTAATCAGTCCGAACCTCCGGAGATAGAACATCAGGTCGTTCCTGTCGATCGGTTTCACGAGGTAGGCATCACAGAGGGGTATAGCGGAGAGGAGGTTATTCTTGTCGCTGAGGGCAGAGGTCATGATCACCCGGGATCCCTTTCCCGGAGCAATCCCGCGTCCGGCTTCAAGCGCCCGGACCTCTTTGAGCACTGTCTGCCCGTCCTTTTCCGGGAGCATGATGTCCAGGCAGATCAGGTCAAAGGGTTTCCCGGCATCGAGCGCGTTGATGACGGCCTTTACGGCCTGATCGCCGTCGGCGGCAGCCTGAGTTTCTCCATACGGCTTGAGCAGATGCTGGAGGATGTTGCTGCTCGTGGAGTCGTCTTCGACAACAAGTACCTTCATACATGCTCCAACCTGGAATCCAGGAATGAGGTCGTGATTCAGGAGTCCGAGCGGGTCTTTGGCGCATACAACACAGCCGCCTTGTCCGCCGACGTGACAATACCTTTGATAAGGGCGGAGCTGAACCCGTGGTGTTCCATCTGGTTCAGACCGGAGATGGTGCATCCGCGGGGTGTTGTGACCTTGTCCACCTCGTTCTCCGGATGGCTCCCCCCTTCAACAAGCAACGATGCTGCCCCCCTTGCCGTCTGAGCAGCCATCAGCAACGCATCGGCGGCATGAAACCCGATCTCGATCCCTCCCTGGGATGCCGCCCTGACGGCCCGGAGGAAGAATGCTATCCCGCACGCACAGAGGGCCGTCGCAGGCACCATCAGGGCCTCTTCGATCACCAGCGTCCTTCCCAGGGCATCGAAGATGGTCTTAACCTCCTGGAGTGCGGACGTGTCGGCGGGCTCGACGGAAAGACAGGTCATCGATTCCCGGATGGCGATCGCCGTGTTCGGCATCGCCCGGACGATCCGGATCCGGCTCCCGAGCTGAGCCCTGATCTCCGCGATCGGCGCACCTGAGACTATCGAAACCAGCGTATGCCGCCGCTCGTCCAGGTGTTCCTTCAACTCGGCGAGCAGCGAGTTCAGCTGCTGTGGCGTTACAGCGACGAACACGAGGTCGGCGCCCCTGATGGCATCGGCATTGCTGGCGGTGGCAGCAAACCCCATGCGCGTATACTCCCCGAGCGCCTCCATGGTTCTGCGGGTCAGCGTGATCCTGTCAGCGGTGAAAAGCCCCGCATTCACGAGTCCGCGGGCGATGGCCCCCCCGATGTTTCCCGCACCAAGTATGGCAACCCTTCTGGAAGACAGATCCATGACGAAGGCTCCTTCGTGCTTGTATGACCGCTGCAGAGACCCGCGCAAGGCGAGGCAGGGATGTGCTACTTCTTGCCGATGCCGCCGTAGGTCACTTCCACCCTGCCAATCTGAACGCTCCCCCGCAGAACGACCTTGACGTAGAGCGTCCCGGCCGGGAGGGCATCCGTCGAGGAGACCACGGCATCGTAGAACCCGTAGTCGTTGTTCTGGAAGTGGAACAGCTGGCGCCCTGCCTGTACCTCCTGGAACTGCATCAGGTCCCCCGAGACGAAAAGCTCGACCCCTGCATCTGTACCGGGGGAGAGCCACTCGATGCGGACACCCGAGACCTCCCCGGGAAGCTTGTACATGACATAGCTTCCATCCGGGCCCGCGAGCCTGCTCCGGTCCTCCTTGGCCCTGCGGAGGTCTTCAAAGGTCAGGAGTCGGAGCTCACCGTCCTTCTGGAATATTCGGGAGAAATCCTCCATTTCGTCGACCAGCACCCTGGCATTCACGTCCACAGGTCCAACCACGTTCGAGGGACCCGAGGTCCCCGATTCATTCACCGCCTTCACCTGATAGGAGTATCTCTTGCCTGGGACCGCCGATTCGTCGTCGAACAGGGGGCGGCACTCCGCCCGGCTCTCATCCACTCCGGTCGCCACGGCCTGCCAGTCCGGGTCTCCCTCTTCCCTCCGTTCGACTCTGTACGACTCCGCACCGGTGGAACCCTGCCAGGAGAGGTGCGCGGGATCCGCGATCGGAAGCAGGACCGGAGGATCGGGCACAGGAAGGCGAGGCGGGAGCTCGCCGTCGATACGGAATGCCCTGTCGCGCAGGAAGCCCAGGGCCATGCGTTCATCGTAGGCATCGCCGTTCACGAATCCGGGCCAGCGGTACGCTTCGGCCTTCCCGTATTCGTAGTGATGATAGAACCCCCCGTCGCGGTTGTGAAAGCGGAGGCTCCATACCATTCCGCCGGCAAGTCCCTGATTGATGATGGTGTCGGTGAGGGCGCGCAGGTCCTGAAGCGGAATGATCCCATATTCCCCCACGACGTACGGCTTCCGTCCCCGCACCAGGGCCTGGTTCTGCACGATGGACCGCAGCGACGCGGCCGGGTTGTGATAGTGATGCGTCGTCACGATGTCGATGTTTGAATCGGCCAGGGCCTCCTCGGAAATCGTTCGGACGGTCGTGCCGTCGACCAGCAGATGGTTGGTGTCGAGCGACTTGACATACGAGGCGATCTCCTTCGTCCAGGAGTACGGCGCCCCGAGCTCATTTCCCGTCTCCCAGGCAAAGACCGCCCGGTCTTCACGGTAGGTGACCCCCGTGTAGGTGTTTCGCCTGTTGATGACATACTTGATCGTGGCTTTGAGGTCGGCAATGATCTCCGGGTCCGTCCAGAACGCCTCCGGAGGTTTCCCCCTGAAGGCGGCGTATTCTCTCGGCCCACCCCACCATCGCCAGTTGTCGACGAACGGCATGATGATCCTGACCCCCAACTCATTCGCGATCTGCAGGGCCTTATCCAGGGTCCTGAACGCCTCTTCATTGAATTGTCCCGGACCCTCCACGTGGCGGATGACGCCCGGTGCGTCGTCCTCCCTTCGTACGGACGGCACGTAGATCCGTGTGACCTTGCCGCCGAGCTGCCCGACGGTCTTCAGCGCATCGCGGATTTCAAATTCATCCGGAAGCCTCCAGGGTGCTGTCGCCTCAAACGGGAGGTAGTCCTCGAGATAGTGAAGGTTCGGTGTGTTGACGGAGATGAAGCGGACCTGCTTCTCGCCGTCATACAGCCTGTCCCCTTTCCGGGTGACAAAGTTCGCAAACTGAGCCAGGCTGCCCGCGCTGAGCAGGAGGAGTGCAAGGCCCGTCAGGAAGAGGCGGTGAAGTCGGGAAGAGACGATCATGAGGCTCCGTGAGTCTGTTCGAACACACTGCATGTATACTGATTGCCGGAGTGGGGGCGTATCCCTGCAAGCCGGCAGTAGGCCAACAATGCCGCCGCCCTGCCTTCGGCGGACCGTCGAACACCGTGTGGGTGCGTGTGCCGCGCCCCCGCGTCCCCCCAGAACCCGCTACCGGGGAACGGTTTCCGGAAAGATTCCGGCTGCGTCGATAGCCGCAATGATCTGGCCGGCAATCTTGCCGTGGGTTTCGACCGTCGGGTGTCCGTTCGCCACGTACCCTCCCGGGAACTCATCGAACTGGGCGTAGTAAATGTCGTCGCGTCCTTCCGCTTTCTCGGCGGCCACGACCTGGCCGACATTCCTTCGAATCCACCCGGGAGGCGCGGCAACAGCCAGGATTTTCACGCCCGGATACACGCTGCGAANNCCGTCCTTCCCCTTGAGTCCCGAATAATCGTTCAGGCCCAGACACACCATCACCAGATCGGGAACCCACTGCTTGAAGTCCCATTTCGGCGTGTCCCGCTCCATGAGGGTCCGGTTGAACCTCTCCGGCAGCGTGAGATCCCTGATCCCCTGCCAGTCGCAGTACATCCCGCCCCCTGACCTGCAGGTCGTGTGATACTGCGCCCCGTAGTGTCTCGCAATGACCGGGCCGAATCCTTTGTCGATGTTTGTCACGGGAAACCTTTCCACCCACGGCAGCGACTGCGCAGTCGCTTCATTGCTCTCTGCCGCCGTGAATGAATCGCCGACAAACTCTATCCTGCGGGCCGGCAACGGCGGGGGCGGGAGAAGCCTTGCGCCGTCATCCAGCAAGAACCCGGACACCGTAAAGATCTCGTCGAATGAGATGTTCCGCTTGCTCAGCATGAGCGTGTGTTCCCCCTTGCCGAGGCTGTCCGCAAGGATGTAGTCGGCGTCACCCTGTTTCTCGCCGTGAAAGACGCGATGCAGGGTACCGTCGATATAGACATTGTAGTAGTTCGTGGCATCGTTGGACCGGATACCTATGCTACTGCCGGTAAACGACACGATGATGTAGACGCCGGGCCAGGAATGCTTCGGATGCAGGGAGTCTGTCAGGTCCCACCGGCCGACATACTGGATGAAGGGATGGTTTGCAGGGATGAGCGTCATGGAAAACAGGGGACCGCCGAGCTGGAGGAGGGCGATCGCCGCCAGGCAAAGGTACTGCTTCATGGACGTTGCCTTCGATATTCTGTGCCGTTCATGAGGGCCATCTGCATACACGGAGGAGTCCGCTTTGAGAGGACGGCGCCTTCCCCTCTCGCGACGGGAAGGCGCCTGCACTCCGGCTCCGGCCATGGCTGGAGCGTGATGTCACGGATGTGCTGTGATCTCTGTCCGCTCACCTGACCAGCAGAAGCTTCAGGGTCTGGGTGAAGCCGGGGACGCCCTTGGCATCGAGCCGTGCCTCCGCCTGGACATGGATCCTGTAGAAATACACCCCGCTCGCAAGACCCGACGCGTTGAACTGGACATCGTGGTAGCCGGCTTCCAGTTCGCCGTTGACGAGCTCAGAGACCCTCTGGCCGAGGGTGTTGTACATCGTCAGCTGCACGTGCGAGCGTGCAGGCAACCCGAACCGGATCGTCGTCGCCGGATTGAAGGGATTGGGATAGTTCTGAAGAAGGACATACTGGTCGGGAATCCCGGTCTCGGCCGCACTCACTGAGTTCGTCGCCACGGGGACTCCGTACACCTCGATCTCCCTGATGACGAACCCGCTCCCGGCTGCACTGCGCGCGTCCAGGGAAACCAGGACGTAGCGTCCGCTCTGTCCCAGGGTGTCCAGGATCTCCGTCCCGCCGGCGCCATTGGTGACGCTCCGCTCGGGAGGCCCTGTGCTGCCATCGGCCGACGCCTTAACCCGGTACGTTGTGGCGTAGCTGTCTCCCCACCGGATCACGACACGGCCGACCTGGAATTGCTGACCGAGGTCAAGCCTGACCCACTGGCGGTTCGCGGCCGGGCTTGACCATTGGGTGTTGGCGTCTCCATCGACGATCGCTTGAGGGTCGTTGAGTCCGGGGGTCGTGCTGCTGTTGGAGACGGTGACAGTCTTCAAGAGCGCCCGGTTGAGTGAATTCACGGGAACTACAAGGACGGTGATGGATGTCGTGTCCCGTTCCGTTCCACTGGTGATGAGTGTGTAGACCTTCGTGGAATCCGGTTGAACGACCATCGAATCGGTGCGGTTGACCGGAGTCCCGTTGAGCGTGGCGAGGGAGCCGTGCGCGGCCCTCCACTTCAGGACTGCCGATTCGCCGGGTGCGATAGTGGAAGGGGTGCACGAGAAGGCAATGATGTGCCCGGACTTGTACACCGTCACCGTCCGCCTCATCGTGTCCGCGACTGTCCCGGTGGCCAGGAGTGTGTACTCGACCGTGGCAGGAGGCGAGACCGTGAGCGTTCCCTGCGTCGCGACCGAAGAGCCGTTCAACGTTGCCGAGGTCCCGAGAGCAGTCTTCCATGTGAGGATGCTGGTCTCCCCGCTGTCGATGGTACCTGGCGCCGCCGTGAAGGAGTAGACCGTGCCGGAAACCGGATCGGCATCGATCGACTGAGGATACCTGGAGAAAAGCCGGCTCAAGGAGGCGTACGTGTGGACTATCATTGTGTCATTGGAGAGCCCGGAAATTCCTGCCTCGTTCAGGCTCCACGAGAGCGCGCCCGCGTAGCCCATGGCGTAGAGCGTGTCATACAGGGCCAGGTAGGGAACGCCGAGCGTGGGGATGTCAGCAAACTCGGCGATGGCCAGCGGCTTGGTCAGCCCATAGGTCGAGCAAGGATTTATAAAGGGGCAGATGAACGGGGGCTGACCGTTGTTGTAGTAATGGTCGGTGTAGAAATCCAGGGTCCCCAGGGGGTCCCCCCCCACCTGAATCAGGCGGTCGTCCCGGTAGTAGTTGTAATTGGGATCAGCCAGATACCGGGCGATGATCTGCGAGGCCGGCTCCCTGGCGCCGATTTTCGCCGCCCATACCGTCTCGATCCGGTCTTTCTCCTCCGCCGACATGGAGTTCAGGCGTTCCTCGACGGTAACCCTCTTCCCCACCGGGTTCGCGTCCGTGAGCGAGGTCAACGCCCATGCTCCCGTCGTCACCTTGGCCGACGGGTCGGCGCGGTGGATCGCCCCGGCACACAGGTTGGTAACGGTCTGTATATCCGTCATGGGCACATGGTAGTTCGTGCTCCAACCGTACTCGTTGCTGAAGCCCTCCGGTTCGTTGAAGATTTCCCATGCGAGGAGCGCGGGATGCCCTTTCACCGAGTTCACCATCGGGATCAGGGCGTTGTTGATGTAGGAATGCGTGTACGAAGTGTCCGAAAGGAGCAGTTGCGACCTGTTGATGATAATGCTTGCGTTCTGCATGTTCATCATGTCATGGGACCAGAGACAGAGCATGAGGCCGATCTTCCTTTGCCAGGCCAGGTCCATGACCAGCTTGAGGTTGAGCAGCATATTGGTCCCCGGACCGATCACCCTGCCACCGGTGTTATACTGGGGGGTGTTCGCACCGCTGGTATGGAGCCACCACCGTAGAGAGTTCCCGCCGTGGGCATGGACGGAGTCGAACATTGCCCTGAACCTCGCCGTGTCGGCGATTCCAGGACCCGTATCGTTCGCGAAATGTATCCAGGCGACGTTGGATCCGTTGAGGAACAGCTGATGGCCGTTGAATTCGATTCTTGACGACGGCTGAGCCTGCGCAGACCCGAATGATGCAACGAGCAGAACCAGGAGAAGGCCGGCAAGAGCAGGCGACAAGGAAGTAGCCAGTTTCATTGGTGTTCAGAAGGTTGTGTATTGGAGCGGAGATGACGACCTAATATACGAAAGGCCGGGAAGATGGGCAAACCTCTCCCGCAATTCTCGCATTTTGACCGAAAGATTTGTATCGTTGCTCCGTAGCCCAGCGACAGAACATCGTCAATCCCCGGGCGCCGATGGCCGCCCTTTCTTGCCCGCCGCTGAAGGCGGCGGAGCTTCATGTCCGAGGGGACGTTGTGCCCGGTATGCCCGATTGAGGTGGGTTAGGGAAAGGGTCCGTCAGGAACCGCCGAAGGCCAACGCTCACTCCTTTTTTTGAATCGTTCAACAGCTTCAGGAGGCACGTATGACCAGGCTTGGTATCATTTTCTCCATCCTTGTGGCAGCATCCTCTTTTGCCACAGCGCAGATTGTGGCAGATTTCGAGACGGGAGTGAACGGGTTCGCCATCGGGCCGTCAGGAGATTTCGGAACGGCACTGACGGTCCTGAAGAGAGTCGCCGACCCGACGACGAAAAGCGCCGGAGTGCTTCAGACGAACTGGAACTTCGCGGGAGCCGCATTCAACAAGGGAGCAATTCTTCTCAAGCCATCCGGCGGCCTCGCGGTGCACGGGGCAAGGATCCTCACCTTCTGGCTGTACGTACCGGACAGCATCCCGGCAACCTTTAACATCGCCATCTTCGCTCAGGACAATATCCACTTCGCCTTCCACTCCACCAATTATCCCGGCTCGACGCTACCCAGAAAGAAGTGGTTTCCCCTCTCCATCGATCTCGCGCAGACAACTGTCAAGGACTCGACCTTCAACCTGGTGACGGGGAACATTTTTCAGGCCGGGATCCAGATCGACAACGCGGCATCCACCAGCACCGCCTGGGCCGAGAGCCTCTACATAGACAATGTCGCATTGATCGGCGCCGCCCCTGTGCCGATTGCGTCATTTGAATCGGGACTTGAAGGTTTTACAGACCAGGCCTTCGGACCCGCTTTGAAAACCGTGAAGCAGGTGCCCGATCCCACGTCGAAGAGCTCGGGCGTCATGCAAACCAGCTGGATATTCCCCAATGACACGCTATCCAAAGGCGCAGTGGGCATAACACCGACCGGCGGGCTCGCTTCGGGCGGGGCCCAGTTCATCACCTACTGGGTCTTCCTCCCCGATACCACCATGCCCGACAGCATGACGGTCGGCGTGTTCGCCCAGGACAACCTTCATTTCTCATACCAGGAGAACCCCACACTGGCGAGAGACATCCCCAAGAAAACCTGGTATCCTCTCACGCTGGACCTTGCACAGGCAGCGGTCAAGGATTCGACGTTTGACCTCGTCGGCGGGAAGGTCTTCAAGACCGGCATACAGCTTCAGACCTACAACTACAAGGGACCCTTCCCGCGCTGGGCAGACAGCATGTACACCGACAACGTGGCGTTCCTGACCTATGCCGTCGCCCCGCCTCCCAAGAAGTATGTTCTGGCAGACTTCAATACCATAGGCGACGTGGGCGGGTTCGGCAAGGAGTCGTTCGGTCCGGCAGCGACCGCCGTCGCCAACGGCGTCGACACGACCAACGCTGCCAACCGCGTCCTTGTCGTCACCTACAGCTTCTCGGACACCGGCGCAACGAAGGTGGACAAGGGGGTGATCTCCAGGGACAACATTTCCATCTGGTCGGCCTCGGCCGACACGACCGCGACGGACATTGCCATCGATGTCTACATCCCTCCCAGCATGCCCGACTCATTCCACCTCGCAGTCGCCTACCAGGGCACCGCAACGGGAAACGCTTTCACTCAGGACGATTACTTTGTCGCGGGTCCCGGCACGGTGCAAACCGGGCAGTGGAACACGGTCAAGTACAGCGTCGCAGGCCATATCGCGAATCACTCGATCACGAACACCCGCGGGACCGGGAAGGTGTATATCCAGATCTTCTATCCGTCGGTCAAGAACTGGAGCGGGAAGCTCTTCTACGACAACCTGACACTGCTCGGGATCACCTCCCTGACCTCCGTGGCGCAGAATATCACCACGCCATATGAGTACAGGCTCTACAACAACTACCCCAATCCCTTCAATCCGACGACGAACATCCGGTACGAGTTGAAGGTCTCGGGGAAGGTGACGCTGAAGGTCTACGACATCCTGGGGCAGGAAGTGGAAACGCTGGTGGACGAGCAGCAGGAGGCCGGCGGCCATACTGCGGTCTTCGACGGGAAGCGGCTGGCCTCAGGCGCGTACTTCTACACGCTGCACACCGGTTCCTTCCTGAAGACACAGAAGATGATGCTCATCAAATAGTATCAATTGGCCCCCCCACTCTGGAGGGGCTTTCTTGACGGCTCCTGAGTGCTGACGAATATTGTGGAAGTCTCAGGAGCCGCTCAAGGGAGTCTCACTGACCGGAACTTCTCCGCTCCTACTTCTGCCCGGCAATCTGACCGTGCATCGCCCGCTTGAAGAACTCGCCGCTCGAGGTGAGCCCAAACGGCTCCCATGACGCCATCATCGCAGGGCGCCACTCCGGGTCGAACACCCACGCCACCCAGCTGATCCCCCTCCCTTCAAGATACCTGATAATGGCATTCCCATACTCTTCACTCTCCACCGTACCGGGTCTCTCCTCCGAAAACCCGAATTCGGTGGCGACAAGGGGAAACTGGTCCTCTGCAAAGCCAAAGTTCTCTTCCCACTTGATCTCCCATGGTTTGGATCTTTTCTGCGCGTAGGGATGCGTCACATACCCGATCCCCGCGGCTTCGACGGGATTGATGCGCAGCGGTGAGAGGTCATAGGCCCAGTCCAGCCCGGCGACCAGGGGGATGGTTTCGGAATCGTACGACCGGATCATGGCGATGATGTCTTCGTTGATCTTCTTCCACTCGTCCCACGACATTCGCCCGAGCCTGCCGGACCACAGCGTGGGTTCGTTGAAGATCTCGTAAAACGCCACCGTGGTGTTTCCCCCGAAGTGCCGGGCGATCGTGCGCCAGAACTCGAAGGTCTCCTGAAGCGAGGTGTTGTACATAGGATTCTGGAAAAGTTCCGCCTTGAGGTTCCCGATGGAGTGCCAGTCGATGATCACGTAGATTCCCAGGTCCGTGCACCACTCAACCGCCTGGTCAAGCAACGCCAGATACTTCCCGGGCGTCCTCTCCCTCCACGCGACCGGGTGGACGGGGATGCGGATGAGGCGCGCTCCCATCTCAGCGGCCTTCTGAAAGAGTTCCTTTCCCCAGCGTCCCTGGCCATCGATCTTGTCAGGATCCGCAATGGCCAGGCCCCTGAACAGGACGGTATCTCCCTTCGCATTCACAAACCTGTTACCCCGGACCGAGATCAGCGGAAGTTCCCTTGCGCGGGGGTTTTTCACCGGCCTGGGGGGCATTCCCTGTCCCCACCAGTGGGGGGCCTTCTCGCCTGAAGGGGCCTGTGCGGGTGTTTCCTGAAACGCGCAGAGCATGGCGAGCAAGATTGCCGTCATCAAGGAGAAAGTTTTCACCGGTCGCCTCGATATGTGTTTGGATGGTATTTCGGAAAGATCGCTGGAGTCTCCGGCGGACCGCAGGAGACGATTCCCGAGCTTCTATCCCGCCCAGAGCGGGTGCGTTCACGTGTCCGATCATCGGAGGTGGGGGGAGCGGGGTGATGGATGAGAAAGCCCCCTCAGGCGTACCGCCCCCTGGCCGTGAGGAAACCGGACCGGGCCTTAGCAGTACCCCCTGCGGCGCGCCTCCTCGAGGATATTCTCCGTCGCGGTGGCTCCGATCCGGCTCACGCCGAGCCCCCGGACGCGCAAGAGGTCGTCAAGCGTCCGTACCCCTCCTGCCGCCTTGATGCCGACCTCGGGAGGACAGTGGGCGCGCATCAGTCGGAGGTGATGGTCGGTGGCCCCGGCATACGCGTACATGCCGTTGGGCTGCTTCACAAACCCGTACCCGGTCGAGGTTTTCACGAATGCCACGGAGTGGGAGGAGCAGATCTCGCACAGCCGGAGGATATGGCTGTCCTCCAGATAATCGTTTTCGAAGATGACCTTCACGAGGGCCTTCTGCGCGACAGCGCTCTCGTTGATCATGCGGATCTCCCGGCTCACGTAGTCCCAGTCCGCACTCATGACCTTGCCGATATTCACAACCATGTCGATCTCCGCGGCTCCGCCCCGAAGAGCTTCCTCGGTCTCTTTCACCTTGATCGAAGTCACGCTGTTGCCGTGGGGGAACGCAATGACCGCGCAGACGACCACTCCCGACCCCGACAGGACATCCCGGGCCGTTTCGACCGAATAGGGTTTCACGCATGCGGAAGCGACGCCCAACCTTCTGGCCAGCCCGCAGCCAGCGAGGATCGCATCGTCGGTAAGTGTGGGGTGCAGCAGCGAATGATCGATCATCTTCGCCAGGCCGTTCAGGCTGATGGTGGTGTCCAATGGCTCTCCGTTGAATTTCAGGAACAGGAAAGGCCCTCCTCATCCCGTCGGGTGAAGAAGGCCTATGGATGCCGCTGCCTGCGGACGCTGCCGGACCGACAGGGATCTTCAGAGGTGCGCGGCCCTCTCGGGCCGACTGCCGCCTACTGAGGGACTGCCGTAGAGGGGTCTTGTTTGAACCGCTTGTAGATGATGTACTTTTCCCCGATCCGCACAGGTCGGGATACTTCATCCTCGCGAAGTTTCCGGAGTTCTTCTCTGACCGGACGCGGATATGAGGAGATGTCCACGGAACCGAGATACTTGCCGTTCACAGCGGAGGACTCCACTCCCTCGTGCTTTGCAAGTGTCTCGAACTTTGTCCCTCCTTCGAGCAGCGCATACAACGAATCGGCTTCCCGCTTGGAGGATGAGACGAGTGCGCCGAGGATGCGCATGATGGGCTGCTGGATTTGCACGATCACGAGCTGACGCATCCAGAGATCGACCGGGGTTCCGCTTTGACGGGGAGTCGAATACCGCCACTGTTTCATCGATTGAGCAGCCATCGAGTCCCATTCGGCATCACCGCTCGATCCCAGTATTCTCACATTCCCCACCGTGCCATCCTTCATGATGTGCATGAGGGTGTTCATCCTCAGCCCCTGGGTTGGGACTGAGGCGGGATACGAAGGCAGCGGGACACTGCTGATGAGCTCCGGCTGGTCTGTGGCAAGATCAGCCTGTGGAATCGTGCTGCAGCCGGCGAACAGAACAAGGAGTATGGAGATCATCCGTTTCATGAGAGGCCCCTTTCGGACGTGGGTAACCAATTCTCCGCACCCATGCCTCCACTTCACAATGGCTAATCTAAGCCGAGACACCATCAATCGCAAGCAAACAAGCTGCCTCGCCGAAAATCGTTTTCGTCTATAATCGGGTTGAACTAGTGACCGCACATCCCCCGCCGTCCGCACTTCGTCACTTTTTGCTTTCCGCCAACCCGTTTTTCGTGAGGTAGGCATAGCTCAAACTGATGCCATCGAAGATATCCTTCTTGTAGCCGTCGAACTCGACGATCATCCATTCGATGTTTCCTTCCCCCGCCTTGACGATGGAAGGGAGATCCATTACTCCTAAGCCGGCAGGTAGCTGCTCGTCGATCGATTCTCCTTTCACGGCGGGGCCGTCCTTGATGTGCAGCAGGGGGGCGCGCTTTCCAAAGTCCATGAGAACTTCTGCAGGATCGCGTCCGGCAGTCCTCGCCCAGTACGTGTCTATTTCGAAGAATATTTCCCGGTCGAGGTTGTCGAGCAGGTAGTAGAAAGGGAGGATTCCATCGATCTTCTCAAACTCACCCCAGTGGTTGTGGAGGCCAAAGCGCAGTCCCCGGGTTTTCAAGAAGGCGGCGATCTCGTTATACGACTCGACCGCTTGCTTTCTCGAATCCAGGCTCTTGTACTTCTCCACTTCTCCCGGCCCTCCAGGAAAGATCACCCGGTCGGAGCGGTAGGCATCGGCCATCCGCAGGACCACCTCCCGCTGTTCCCCCGCCGGCAGCGGCGTGTGCATCGCGATGACCTCCAATCCTGACTCCCTGATGACCTTGCCGGCGCGGACGAGATCCACGCTTCCGGGCAGCGGATACGTTTCGACACCGGCAAATCCGGTATCCGCCAACCTCCGTATTGTCCGGTCAAAATCGGTTTCAATGATCTTGCGGACGCTATAGAGCTGCAGGCCGATCTTCGGCAGGGATTCCGTGCGGGGGAAAAGCCTTGAATCGAAGAGAGCCGTGGCAACCGCACCCATCCCGAGGATCTTCAGAAAGTCTCTTCTCGATGTATCAGACATGTCGGTGACTCCTGTCGCTGGAGGAAGGTTCTGTGGTTCAACATCCGGAATTTAAGAAGGCTTTACGATGAATGCACACATCCTGCGGAAATATTCTCATCCACGACGTTTCCCCACGCAAGGCTCCCGGAGAGCGATCAGGCTGTGAAGACGGATGAATGCCGTCTTAGCGGGGACGGAACAGAAAAGGCGGCATGATTGATTGTGGTGATCGGGCGCTGGACATGCCCAAAGCCGGGGTGCTCACGGGGAAGTCCAGCGGGGGAATTCACGGCCAGAAGCAATCCGACGCTTTTTCTGCTGCTTCAGGAAGAAAATACTTGACATTGTCTTTGCATTCCTTATCTTGTAAGGAACTATTGTCATTTNNCACCCGATAGTGAAAGAGGCCAAGCACAATCATAGGCACATTCATCCCCACTCCTCATACCTGAAAGGAGCGACTTGAAGAAGATTGAGGCGATAATTCGTCCACTCAAGGCGGACGCGAAGTTCGTGAAGCATTGCTGGAAGCCGGGGTAAAAGGCATGACTGTGGTGGAGGTACGCGGCATAGGGCGGCAGAAGGGACACAGGGAGGCATACCGCGGATCAGAGTATCAGGTCGACTTTCTCCCCAAGATGAAAATCGACATCATCGTTCCGGATTCACGGATGGAGATTGCGGTTGCGGTGATCATCAAGGCAGCCAAGACCGGCGAAGCGGGGGACGGCAAGCTGTTCATAACGACGATCGACGATGCTATCAGGGTCAGAACAGAGGAATCCGGCAATAGCGCTCTCGTCTAATATAACTCACTCATCTCCTCAGATCAACTCACACATCTCAGAAAGGGGACACATGTTCATGAGAACCAGGCACGCCCGACGCCTCTCCACCACTCTTCTCCTTTTTTGTGCTGCTGCCGCGCTTCAGAGCGCATCCGGACAAACACAGGACTCCGCCGCCGCGCCGACGCCGGTCGTCGTGGGAGGGTACGTCGATTCGTACTTCAGCTTCAACCTGGACCGGCCCAAATCGCACATGAACCAGCTCCGGAATTTTGATGTCACGGAGAACGCCTTCACCGTCGCGAACGCTGAGATCTCCGTCACCAAGGCGGCCGCACCTCTCGGATTCAGGGTGGACGCAGATTTCGGGCCGACGAACGATATCGTCCAGAGCGGGACGCCGGGTTCCCTCGCGAATATTGGGCAGGCATACGTCACCTATGTGGTTCCGGTGGGAGCGGGTCTGACGGTCGATGCCGGAAGATTCGTAACGCACATGGGGCAGGAAGTGATCAAGGCGAAGGACGACATTAACTACAGCCGGTCGCTTCTGTTCGCCCTCTCCATCCCGTATTACCATCACGGGATCAGGGCCTCGTATCCGTTCAGCAGCAAGTTCACACTCTGCGTGCACGTCTATAACGGATACAACGGGGGAATCCCGGTGAACCCCGGAAAAACGTTCGGGTTCCAGGCGATCTACACGCCGACGAGTGCCCTCACGGTCACCGGCAACTACATCGGCGGCCCGGCGCTTCCGGACTCGGTGAGCAAGGAGTGGCGTAACGTGGGGAACCTGATCGTGAGCTATCAAGCGACGGACCGGCTCGGGCTCACAGTCGATGCGGTCTACGGGCAGGAGAATTCTACTCCCCAGACCCCGTTCCAGGGTGTCGCTCTCTGGAAGGGCGTGGCGGGCTACGTCCGGTACCAGATCACCGACCCGTCCGCAATCGCCGTGCGCGGCGAGATCTACAACGACCCCAAGGGGTTTACCAGCGGCGCACCTCAGAACCTCAGTGAGGTAACACTGACGTATGAATACAAACCAGTAACGAACCTCATCCTGCGGGCTGAGTACCGGTACGATATGACTAACGGAGACCTGGCCATCTACGACGGCGACGGGGGTCCCGCGACAAGGAAGAACCAGGCGACCCTCGGAATCGGCGCCATCGTTGTGTTCTGAGGGCAGGTGTTCTAGGTCACATTCAGGGAGAATATTTCGAAGAG
>PMBF01000040.1 GCA_003152875.1 Ignavibacteriota bacterium
CACGAAGCCTCTCATGGGACGTGGAGTGTGAGAGCCGTGCGCCCCATGTGAGCAGCCCGCGGACGCATGATATCCGCACCTCCCTCCCCCGGTGGCCTTGATCCAACGTTACCGTGTCACAGGAAGCTCGACCGTTCGGGCCGGCGAGTTCCATCCCGCAATCTCAACATGCAGCGTGGTCGGCACACTTCCGGGATCGCCGGCCTCGACGCGCACGCTGATGGTCTTCGATTCGTGCGGGAGGAGAGAGATGTCGTTGTCGCTGTAATACGACTTGATAGACCGGGATTCTTCGAGCAGACGGACCCGCGAGAAGAATGCCAGGCTTTCGGTCGGGTTGGAGAGCCGGACCGACCACGTGCCGGTCCCCGTTCTCTGCAACTGGAGACCGGTCAAATCGACCCCAAGCTGGACCGAGGGCATCCGGTTCATTTCCGNNCCATCATTGCCTGCAAGCTCCAAGGAGACGAAAAACGTCCGGCCCGCCATCTCCTGAGACAGCGGCAGCTCGATCCTGCCGATCTTCACCGAGCTGTTCGCGCCGCATGCGGCGGGGCCCGACTTCTGCCCCAGGATTTTCCCGCGCACGTCCAGCAGCTTCACCGCATAGGTCGCTTTTCCCACCGGCGCCTCGGTGTCGTTCAACAGATAGATGTCAGCCCGGAATGTCTCCCCAGCCTTCCAGAGATACCGCTCGTAGTCCGCGGAAATATGGACCGGCCGAGACGCCCGGGCCTGGAAGAAATAGGACGGCTTCGGCGTGCCGTACCAATCCACCATGGACCATGACAGGCATGGCCAGATATCGTTGTACTGCCAGACCAGGAGTCCGCTGTTCCGGAATTTGTTCGAACGGCAGAATTCCATATTGAACGCGTTCGAGAGCGCCTGGTACAACTCGCTTTTCATGATCAGATCATTGATCCCCGCGGGAGGGCCGAATTCGTTCGAATACCGCGAGAGCTTTGCCAGGTGCTGGAACCGAGTGTTGTATTCGCCGTGGAATTCTATAAATGTGGTGTCCGGAGGCCAGAGCAGCGAGTCCGGGGTGAACAGACGATAGTTTTCCGATACCGGAAAGGTGTTCATGCCCGCCTCGCTGCGGAACGGCCGCACGATGCGATACCTGGTGTACGGCTCCCCTCCGTGCCACACTCCCCAGTGATGGTCGTCCCCCATGTAGGGGGAGGCCCGGTGGAACTCGCGCTGCGGATCGAGCTTCTTCAGCAGGGAGTCCAGCGCATCGACGACGGCCTTGCTCCCGTGGTCGTCCGGATCGAACTCATTCCCCCCGCACCAGAAAATGAGACTCGGATGGTTCCTGAGCCGGAGGACCGCCTCGCTCGCCCCCTCGAGAAAATTCCCGCGGTCGATCTTCGAAAAACTCTGGTTGCTCAGGAATTCCTGCCATGCCAGGATCCCGTACTTGTCGCAGAGCCCATAGAAGTCATCGGTCTCATAGAGCCCACCCCCCCAGACACGGAGGAGGTTGAAGTGGGCCTCTTTCGCAAGCTTCAAGAGCCGGTCGTACCGGTCCCGGTCAAGCCTCAACAGCTCGTCGATGGGGATCCAATTCCCTCCCTTGGCGAACATCTTCTTGCCGTTCACCAGAAACGTCCAGGGGTAGGATCCGACCACTTTGCCCAGCTGGTAGACACTCCCCGCACTTTCCTTCAGCGATTTCAGGAATTCCCCGACCTGTTCGTTCTCGACAAGCTTCAGTTCACGGATGCCGAACTGCGTCGTCAGCCGGTCCGAGACGCTCCCCCCTTCAGCCACTGAGGCCTGAAGGGAGTAGAGGATCTGTTCCCCCATGCCGTTTGGCCACCAGAGCCTGGGGTTCCGCACCTCGACTTCGAACGTGACGGTTTTTGTTGCGCCACCCGCAAGGATGACGCTCTGATGGAATTCCGATCGTCTGCCTGAAGAGTCCCCGTCGAGAATAGCCCCCGTGATCTCCGCCTCGTGTTGAGAGCTTGAGAGGTTCCGGACATCCACTGCAACGGTGCAGACGGCCCGGGAGGCGGAGGAAAGATGCGACCGGATATAGGGGTGGTCTATCCGCAGCGCCCCCGAGACACGGAGCCTGACCGGCCGCCACATGCCTACGGGCACTCCGTGCGGACCCCAGTCCCACCCGTACATGCACTGAGCGATGGAATAGAGCTGCGGCCGGTTCGTGAACCAGGTAAGTTCCCGGGCAGTCTCATTCTGCCGCGCATCGGGAGTCGCCTCGAGGCGGACGACCAGCGTATTGTCTCCTCCGATCCTCAGGACCTCCGAAACGTCGAATGACCTGGGGTTCAGCATACCCTTGAGCTCACCGACTCGGCGCCCATTCAGCCAGACCTCTCCCTGGAACGAGGCTCCCTCGAAAACGAGGTCCGCCCGCTTCCCGCGGAGTTCCTCTCCGGCAGGAAACGTCTTGTAGAACCACCACTCCTTGTCCTCGACCCAGAGCGACTTCTCATTGTCATAGCCGAAGTAAGGGTCCGGTATGAGACTGTCGGCCAGGAGGGCGGTCCGGACCGTTCCGGGGATCTGAATCGGCAGACAGGCCCCGGGCTGGTTCCCGGGAACGAAGAGTTCTTTGCCCACCCCCATACCTTTTGTACAATCTATCATGAGCCAGGACCCGTTCAGGTCCACCGTGGAGGCGTCCCTCACGACAGAGGAAGTCGTTGCGGCAGCGGCATCGTGCCTGGGCTGACCGGCTGCCATGCAGGCATCCGTAAGCAGAAGAATACATGTGGCCAGCATAGCCGCACCGCGGAAAAACCAGGAAGGTCTCATGCTCTTTCTCTCTGTTAGTGAGGTTGCCGGGTCAAGAATAAGGTGTTGGAGTCATCAATCGGGTTCTGGCTTCAATGCTGAAGTTATCGCACCATCAGCGGTAGAATGGTTACGGCGCCATCGGTGAGGTAGAACATCGATCGCACCTGACAGCACTGGAAGTCCATCCTGGTGCCGGGGGTAATCCCGGGCTTCGGCTGGAGCTCAATCATGACCGGAGGCCCCAGCCGGTTCCACGTGGTACAGGACGCTCCTGGGGCGTGGGGTTTCCACAATAGGGCTCAAGCCTTCCTGGGGCTGGCCTGTGTCGAGGAGAATCCGGAGCTCGGGGCGCAGTGTCGCCTCGGCCGGCCCATAGTAAAGATACTGCGCATGACTCTTTCGAAGGGCCGCGACAAGCTCCGGAACGCTTTCCGCATATGGCATCGGGAGGTACTCCAGGCCAAGGTAATACGCGATATGAGGTTTTCGCGCCGCAATGGTCGATCCGCCCGGCTTCACGGGGAGCCGGTTGAACTCGTCCCTCACGGTGAGGATTTCGCGGGGCTCCTGGGAAAGATCGGCCCTGATGGCGGCAACACCGCTGATGAGACTCCAGGCAAGCACACCGGCCATGACCACCTGGGAGATCCGGTGCCAGAGCCGTCCAGCAAGGAACGGAAATCCCCTCCACTGGAGGAAACGGACACACAGCAGGACTATGAACGGCACGAGAAAGAGTGAAAACCGTTCGCCGTAGAAGACGGGGAGCAGGACCAGGAACATCACTGCCCCGAAAAGAAAGACTACCGCCTGTGTACGGGTGAACCCGCTGCGGAGCTCCGCGGCAATTCCCAGGATCGCGCCCAGGCCGACAGGCCAGATCACCAGCGACGTGAGATCGCGCCAGCCGTGATCCAGCACATTCCCTCCAAGAACGGAAAAGAACTTGCCCGGGTCAAACGAGATAACATCGACAAATGAACGGAAATGGGGAGCTATCACGCGCCAGTAATCGTCCCACCGGACGATGCCCTTCGCATAGACCTCGTAGGCGACGTTATAGAAGTTGTCGTTGTAGATGAAGCGGCCCGTCTCGTGAAAGGTATAGAGACCGAAAGGGATGATCCAGATCGAAGCGCCGAGGACATAGAGGAAGAATGCAACGATTCTTCTCTTGAACGGAATCGGCGTGTCGCAGAGCCACAGGATGCCTGCCCCCCCCGCGACAAGAATGGCAATAGCATTGTATCGCGTGAGATAGGCGTATCCTGCTGTCAAGCCGGCAAGGAACAACTCCTTCCGCCCTGAAAGGTTCCCCTGAATGAGCAGGAACAGCACACCCACGGCGAGCATGGCAAAAAACATGTCGGTGCTTGCCGAATATGCCAGGGTCATGAACACCTGGTTGAACGCCGTCGCCGCGCAGACCAGAACTGCCGCATCCTCCCCGAATGTCTTCCTGACCGCATGGAAAAGCAGAAGGAGCATGAGTGCGGCGCTGGCAAGCGAGACGATCATTCCGGCACGAAAGAATTCACCGGAAACCAGGCGCACAACGGCGAGCACGGCCTCATAGCCGGGGCCTTTGTAAGGATCGAGCTGGAGACTCCCGGCAAGGATTTGCCGTGCCACGGGCACAAAAGTCCAGTAGAAGTCGGTCTCGAGGTTCAGGTTGCCGATCGATCGGACGGCCAGCACAGCCACGGCCGAAGCGCCGAAGGCGAGGAACCAGAGAAGAAGCAGGACCCGGTGAGGAACACCTTTCCCCGGGATGAGTGGAGCATATGTGTGGTCCGGGATCTCTTCCGTCATCGTGATATCGATGGAACAAGAATTAAGGGGGGGAATGCCCCGCAGCTCGCCTTCGAGCAGAAGACGTTGTTCTGGCCCTCATCCCTGACGCTCCCCACCTTTCCCGGTCAGGGTTGTGGGTGACCCTGGAGACGTCGTCCCGCGCAACCCGGATGGTAGAACATACTCCGGGAAGAGTTCATAATCAATTCCACAACATCATGGAATCCGGCCATCATGGCATCCGGCCCGGCGAGGTCATGCACCTGGGGGACCATCCCGTCCCGGGGAGTCCGGAGTGACCGGGAGTTTCCTGCCTTTTTCCGCCGCGCATTCGGTGTCAACGTGTCTCAACGGGAAAGGGTCACCTGGAG
>PMBF01000064.1 GCA_003152875.1 Ignavibacteriota bacterium
TGTGGGGCAAACCCACGAATATCAACAACGTGGAGACCTGGTTCAACGTCCCCGTGATCGTGACGATCGGCGGCAGTGCGTTTGCACAGTTCGGGACCCCGAGCAGCACGGGGACGAAGGTGTTCTCCCTTGTCGGCAAGATCAAGAACACTGGTCTCGTTGAGCTGCCGCTCGGGACATCACTGGAGAAGATCGTCTTCCAGATGGGGGAAAGTGCGGGCACCAAGAAGAAGATCCGCGCGGTCCAGACCGGAGGCCCCTCGGGTGGGTGCATCCCGATCGAGCATTTCAACACGCCGGTGGACTACGAGTCGCTGACGAAGCTCGGCACCATCATGGGCTCGGGCGGCATGGTGGTGATGGACCAGGACAACTGCATGGTGGACGTGGCCCGCTACTTCGTCGAGGTCACCGCCGCCGAATCGTGCGGCAAATGCACCCCTTGCCGGGAAGGACTCTCGCAGGCCCTGGCCATACTCAACAGGATCACCCGGGGCGAGGCGTCCATGGAAGACCTCGGGACGCTGGAGAGACTGGCGTATGTTATCAGGGATTCCTCCCTGTGCGGGCTGGGCCAGACGAGCGCCAACCCGGTGCTCACGACCCTGCGGTATTTCCGCGACGAATACGAGCGTCATATCAAGCAGAAACGCTGCAAAGCCGGTGTCTGCGAGAACCTGTTCAAGGCCCTGTGCGAGAACAGTTGTCCCCTGCACATGAACATCCCCGGCTACCTGCAGCTCCTGAAGGAGGAGAGGCTCGAAGAGGCCTTCGAGCTCACCCTTCGGGACAATCCGCTGCCGGGCACCGTCGGCAGGATCTGCTACTTCCACTGCCAGATGCGCTGCCGCAGGGAAATGGTCGACGATCCGGTCTCGCAGGGTGAGATCCACCGTTACATCGCCGACACGATGTACAAAATGGGAAGAGAGAAGGAAATCTATGCGCGGCTCATCAGGGAGAAGCTCCCGCCCACCGGCAAGAACATCGCCATCGTCGGCGCCGGTCCGGCCGGGCTGACCGCCGCATTCTACCTCGTGCGCCTCGGCCACCACGTCATGGTCTATGACAGCCATCCGAAGGCCGGTGGCATCCTGCAATACGGGATTCCCGCCTATCGCCTGCCGAAAGACGGCCTCGACAAAGAGCTCGACCTCTTCAGGAGGCTCGGCGTCAGGTTCGTCTTCAATACCAGGATCGGGAAGGACCTCTCGTTCAGGATGCTGCAGAAGCAGAACGATGCCGTCTTCCTCGCCGTGGGCGCCCAGAAGGACATCGAGATGGAGATCCCCGGCAGGACACTCGAGGGGGTGCTCCAGGGATACGAGTTCCTGGAGGAGCTGTCGGCCGGCAAGAAGCACGCCGTCGGCAAGAAGGTCGTGCTCGTCGGAGCAGGCAATGTCGCGATCGACGCAGCCCGGTCGTGCCTGCGGCTCGGCGCGGAGGTGACAATCGTCTACCGGCGCGACAGGGACGAGATGCCGGCGAACAACCATGAGATCAACGATGCCATGGATGAGGGGATCCGGTTCATGTTCATGGCCGCCCCTCACCGGATCATCGGCGACGCCAAGGGAAAGGTCGCGGGCCTGGAGGTCCGCACCATGAGGTTTGAGGGGTTCGACACGGGCGGCCGGAAAAAACCGGTGGAAACCGGAGAATCCTCTGTTGTCGAGTGCTCGACCGTCATCCTGGCCATCGGCGAGAAGGTCGACTTTGAGCCGGCCAAGGAGATCGGGCTGGAGCTCCGGAAGAACGGAGCCATCAGGGCCCACCAGCCGGGCTACACGACCAACCTGCCGAGGGTGTATGCGGGGGGCGACGCGGTCACCGGACCGGCAACGGTCTCCGAAGCCATGGGGATCGCCCGCCATGCCGCGGAGGGGATTGATTTCGACCTGATGAAGGAGAAGCGATTCCATCTCCTGTTCCGGGAGTTCGTCTACAAGGACGAAGTGCCCGTTGAGCCTGAAGAGAACAAGAAGGTCGATCCGAACAAGGTCCCCGTCACCGAACGGATCGCAAGCTTCCAGGAAGTCCTCGCCGGATTCACGGGGGAGGAAGCATTGCAGGAAGCCGCGCGATGCCTGAGGTGCGACGTCAAATGTTCGGAATAACACGATAACGGAGAGAGTTCCATGGAAATGAAGATGAACAACATCAAAATCAACGGCGGCGACTTCAAGGTTCCTGAAGGCGCAACGATCCTTGACGCATGCACGCGTGCCGGATTCGAGATCCCGACGCTGTGCTATCTCGAGGGGGTCTCCAGGAACGCATCGTGCGGCGTCTGCCTGGTCGAGGTCAAGGGGGCCCGGTCGCTCGTCCGCTCCTGTTCGACCTGTGTGCGCGAGGGGATCGAGATCGTCACCCACTCACCCCGGATCCGCGACGCAAGAAAAACCAACGTGGAGCTGCTGCTTGCCAATCACCCGAAGGACTGCCTGACGTGCCTTCGCAACCAGAACTGTGAGCTGCAGGCCATCGCCGCCGACCTGGGCGTGACCGAAACGTCATTTGTCCGCACGAAAAAGCAGGAGCCGTGGGACACATCGTCGCCCTCCCTCGTCAGGGACCCCAACAAGTGCATCCTGTGCGGCAGGTGCGTCGCCGTCTGCTCCACGATACAGACCGTCTCCGCCATTGACTTCGCCGGGCGCGGCATCAGGAGCAGGATATCGACCTACCTGGAGAAAGGACTCGGCTATGTCGCCTGCACGAACTGCGGGCAGTGCGCGCTGGTCTGTCCCACGGGGGCCATTGTGGAGCGCGACGACACGGACAGCGTGTTCGAAGAGATCGCGAACCGGAACAAGGT
Source organism: Ignavibacteriota bacterium (assembly GCA_003152875.1). GTDB lineage: Bacteria > Bacteroidota > Ignavibacteria > UBA10030 > UBA6906 > Fen-1262. Next base: position 2,819 of record PMBF01000064.1, read on the forward strand.
GGTCATCGTGCAGACCGCTCCGGCCATCCGCGTCGGCATCGGCGAGGCCATGGGCATGGATCCCGGCAGCCTGGTGACGGGACAGATGGTCGCAGGACTCCGCAGGCTCGGCTTCAGCAAGGTCTTCGACACGCAGTTCACCGCCGACCTNNTTCTTCCCGAATTCGCTCGCGCATCTCTCCACATGCAAATCACCCCAGCAGATGTTCGGCGCAGTGGCAAAGACCTACTATGCGTCGAAGCTGGGGATCGATCCGAGAACCATGGTGGTCGTGTCGGTGATGCCGTGTACCGCGAAGAAGTATGAAGCGAGGCGTCCCGGGATGACCAGCGCCTTCGAATACTGGAAGGACAAACGGGCCTGGGCCGATGGCGATCTGTTCTATGATGTCGACTACGTGCTGACCACCCGGGAGCTTGCCAGGATGTTCAAGGAATCGGGCATCAGGTTCTCCTCGCTCCCCGCCGAGCAGTTCGATGACCCGCTCGGAGAGTCCACCGGCGCGGCGGTGATCTTCGGCGCCACCGGCGGCGTCATGGAGGCCGCGCTCAGGACGGCGTATGAGGTGATCACGGGGAGCCCGGTCCCCGACGTCAACTTCAACGCTGTGCGGGGGATGGAAGGGATCAAGGAAGCCGAGATCGATATGAAGGGGAAGAAGGTGAAGGTGGCCGTGGCGAACACGCTGAAGAATGCGCGGCACCTCATGGAGCAGGTGGAAAAGGGGGTGTCACCGTATGCCTTCATCGAGGTCATGACCTGCCCCGGAGGATGCCTCGGAGGTGGGGGGCAGCCGATCCCCACAACGCCCGCCATCCGCAAGCTGAGGGCGGAATCCATCTATCAGGAGGACTCGGGCAAGCCGGTCCGGAAGTCTCACGAAAACCCCCAGGTCGCAGCGCTGTACAGGGATTTCCTGAAGGAGCCGCTGGGGGATCTCTCCCATCACCTCCTCCACACATCGTACACGAAGCGGGGAATTTTTGTCTGGAACGCGCCTGAAGCGGAACCGAAGGAGAGCGTACTGCAGGAGTGAAGATGCGTTTCGGGCCCGGCGGGGATGCCTGATCCCGCTTCGCGGGATCAGGCATCCATGACCGTTCCGTCTGATCCCGCTTCGCGTGATCAGACCGCCTCCATATGCTCCTGCAACCAGCTGTTCGCCTTGTCAGACCCTCGCCCGGCAAGCCCCTTACCGAGTTCGATCACGTAGAGGAAATCGTACCGCTCAAGGTACTTCTCCAGGTTGTCGAACACCGCCCCGGCTGAATCATTGGTTTCGATCCCATAGGACGATGGGGAGATCTGTGCGCTGCTGGTGTAACCTCTGATAGCGCTCCAGAGGCCGGCATAATTCCCGCCGGACTTCTTGAGATCAAACGTGACAATGTAAGTCGCCAATCGGAGCCTCCGTCGAATTGCCGGGAAAGGAATGATCGCTAATTTATGCTGAACGGGCCCGATTGTCAAGGAATGGATCCAGAAGTTGAGGCAAGGCCGCTACTTCGGTTTCACGGGATCCGTCTCCATGGTCCAGCCATACCCGATGCCTGGAACGGTAAAGACATGTGTGGGATTCTGGGGGTCGTCGCCGATTTTCTTGCGGAGATGTTCCACAAAAACGCGCAGATACTCGGTCTTTTCTGCGCAGGATGGTCCCCACAGCTGTTCGAGAACATACCTGTGTGTGAGCACCTTACCGGCATTTTGAATGAACAGGAGCAGGAGTGCATACTCAGTAGGCGTAAGCCGGACCCGCTCGTTTCCCTTCCATACAGTCCGCGCCGCAAGATCCACAGTGAGCGCTCCAAACCGGAGTGGAGGGGCTTCCTCCTCGCGTCGCCGGCGCATGGCAACACGCAGCCGTGCAATCAGCTCTCCCGTACGGAACGGTTTTACGATGTGATCGTCCGCGCCGCTTTCAAGTGAACGGACGATATCCTGCTCTCCTTCGAGCGCCGAGAGGACAATCACAGGGGATTTGACGCAATCGCGGAGTTGATGCAGAACGGCGTACCCGTCCAATTCTGGATCATCGATATCGAGAATGATGAGATCGGGAACGGTCAGCCTGGACTGAGTAATGCCTTCGCCGGCTGTGCTCACAAGAAGAATGTTGAACCCGCTCTTCCCCAATGCAACCTGGAGGAGTCGCCTGTACTCAATGTCCTTCTCGAGAATGAGAATGAGAGGGAGCTTGG
>PMBF01000101.1 GCA_003152875.1 Ignavibacteriota bacterium
CGGTCACATACTCGCTGAAACTCAAAGAGCCGAACTCCGAACCCTACTATCGCCGGGTCCGGGAGTTCACAGACGTTGTTATTGACCGGGCTGCTCCGCTCCTCCTTCCGGCGGTGGCCGAGTTCACCGACTACATCCGCACCTTCCGCCTGGAAGCCGTTCGCAGGGATGAGGAGTACCTCCTCGAGCTCCTGAGCTTCGCCATTCTCTGGAATGCCTACGGCGGCTATGCTCTGGCCGTTCGCCGCGCCCCGTTTGTCATGATGGCGCGGATGGCGGAATGGCGGAAGCGGCACCAGCGTCTCAAGCCTGTAATCGACCTGGCTCGCGGGATCCTCACAACGGTCTTTCTTGTCCCGCGTCGCGGCAGAGCGAGACCGGCCATGCTCCCCACCCTCAAGGAGGTTGACCGGCTCTGCATATGGCTGGAAGCCACGGGGGAGTTCAGGGAACAGGCCCTCCGGGTCGTCCTCTGGAGGGCTTTCTGGGAAACGACACCGGCCCCGCAGCGGGCGCAGTTCGCCGCCGCGTTGTTTTCCTTTGCCGGGTGGTTTGTTGCGGCTGCAGAAGATGCGCTCGGAGAGTTCACTCGAAACGTGGAGGGTTTTCTCGGGCGGACGCTCGACCAATACAGGTGGCGCGAGGACCGCGTACAGTGCACGCGATCAAGGGCCGAGTATCATCTCAATATGGTGGGGGCGGAGATCATGAACCGCGCCTTCCGCGAGGAGTTCGGGGACACTGAGGCGACTGCTGTCCTGGTGCCCGGCTGCATGCGTGGCCGCGCGGCGGACGAGTGCAGGGCTGTCAGAGTGCCTCAGGGTCTGCGGTGTGAAGGGTGCCTGCCGCAGTGTCGCGTCAACCAGCTCAGGGAAATGGGACGGAAGCATGACTTCGATGTCTGCATCATCCCGCATGCCTCCAACCTCTCCCTCTGGTCGCCCCGTCCGGGGGAACCCCTGCGCGGAGTGGTGGCATCGGCGTGCGTGACTACGCTCGTCGAAGGCGGGTGGGAGCTGAAACGGTATAACGTTCCCGCCCAGTGTGTCCTTCTCGACTATACCGGCTGTAAAAAGCACTGGCACCCGGAAGGCGTGCCGACAGCTTTCAACGTGCGCGAGTTGAAGAGGATCCTCGATACTCGCGCGGGCCGCGCGGCAAACACGCAACAGCCGCCCTGTCCCTCTTCCTGACATAGGCTGCGCGCAGCTTTCTCTCTGGTCTCTCTTCCTCTGCGAAGTGGATTTGCGAATCACCGCCCATGGCTATCCATCGAGATGGGAAGCACGGAGCAGCGGCTACAATTTCCCGCTCATCTCTTCGACAAGTTTCTCAACGGCTTCCCGCAAGGCCTGCGCATTCGGCGTGTTCCCGCCCCCCTCTTTGTCCGCGTTCATGTTCCCCCACTCCGTCGACACGTCTGCTCCTACAGAATGCTCCGTCTTGCTGCCCGTGGTGCGAAAACTCTCCACGAGCGCTCCTTTGCTGACGGAAATCAGGTCACCCTGCAGGGTGAGCGATGCGGTGACCGTGCGCAGCGAGGACCCGACTGACTGGCCGAGGACACTGATGCCCCCCACTCCGGATGAGCTGCTGTTTGCCTCAGCCTCGAGGATCGTTCCGATGACGACATACTCGACGCCGTTCTTCTTCCCGAGCTCCACAGCCTTCTCAACGTCGACCGTCGAGGTCTCGTCCCCCTTGGGTTTATACTGTATGAATTTCGGAAGGAACTTCTTGTCTTTGAGGAACTCCGACCGGATGAACTTTGCAACCTGTTCTCCGAATGCCGGACCTGTGCCCGTGGCATCTTCGAAAGGGAGGACTCCGATCTTCTGGGCCTGCACAAGACACGGCGCTGCCGTAAGAATCAACGCGAGCAAGAGTGCTTTCATCTTCATCTCCGTCATGATTGGTCGTGAATGCGCCAGGATGCGGGCGGCACACGTCCAAAATACCGTTTTCTGAGGAAAAAAGGGTGAAGCGCTTGCACTTTATCGCTCAGAACTGTACTATTTCATTAGAAACTTAGTCTGCTTTTACCCGTTCCCTCCGGTCTGGGAGGCGTTGGAGTTCGGACCGCGGGACTTTTTTCGTTTACAGGCCTGGTCCCGGCGGCCGACTGCCGGGCGTCGTGCACTTGCACGAGCAATGCGAGCGCGTGATGTTGTTGAGGATGTGTACATGGAGGAGACCAGGATGAACGACCCCGTTGTCAGAGGTTTGCCCGGTGCCCAGGGACTCTACCATCCCAGGCATGAGCATGATGCTTGCGGCATCGGCTTTGTGGCCAGGATCAACGGCCAGAAGTCGCATGACATCATCATGAAGGGGATCGAGATCCTGATCAACCTTACCCACCGCGGCGCGTGCGGCTGCGACCCGGAAACCGGCGACGGCGCCGGACTTCTCATCCAGATCCCGCACAAGTTTCTGTCCCGCGAATGCGCGAAGCTGGGATTCACGCTCCCCCGCCCGGGGGAATACGGCGTCGGCATGATCTTCCTCCCGGTCGAGGCGCAGCAGCGCTTCCAGACAGAGGGCCTCCTCGAGCGCATCGCCCAGGACGAAGGCCTCACGGTGCTGGGGTGGCGCGACACGCCGATCGACGGCGACGGCATCGGCCGCGTGGCGCGTGCATCGCAGCCGTATATCGAACAGATATTCATCGGACGTCCGAAAGGGATGACCGAAGACCATTTTGAGCGGAAGCTCTACGTCGTCCGGAAGCGCGCTGAAAACGATATGCTCGCTTCCGACATGCCTGACAGGAGCTTCTTCTACGTCCCCTCCCTGTCAGCGCGCACGATGGTATACAAGGGCCTTCTCCTGGCTCCCCAGATCGCACGGTTCTATCCGGAGCTGAGCGACCCCGAGGTGGTGAGCGCTCTCTGCCTGGTCCACCAGCGATTCTCAACGAACACATTCCCGACCTGGCAGCTTGCGCACCCGTACCGGTACATCGCGCACAACGGCGAGATCAACACGCTTGCAGGGAACGTCAACTGGATGCATGCCCGCCAGTCCGTTCTGGCCTCTCCCTTCTTCGAAGATGACATGAAGAAGCTCTTCCCGATCATACAGCCGGGAGGGAGCGATTCGGCAAGCTTCGACAATGCCCTGGAGCTTCTTGTCATGTCCGGGAGGAGCATCCAGCACGCAATCGCCATGCTGATCCCGGAGGCGTGGGCCAATAACCCCCATATGAACCCGCAGAAGAAAGCGTTCTACGAGTACCATGCCTCGCTGATGGAACCGTGGGACGGCCCCGCTGCCATCGCATTCAGCGATGGGCGCGTTATCGGCGCCACGCTCGACCGGAACGGTCTCCGCCCTGCCCGGTACCTGGTCACCAACGACGGCCTCATCATCATGTCTTCGGAGTCCGGTGTCCTCACCGTTCCACCCGAGGAAGTGAAGATGAAGGGACGCCTCCAGCCGGGCAAGATGCTGCTGGTGGATACGGTCGAAGGACGGCTCATCCCCGACAAGGAGATGAAGGCCTCCCTCTACAGCCGCAACCCCTACGCCCTCTGGCTGAAGGAAAACCAGATCACGCTCGACCAGCTTCCGGGCCCTCCCCGCGAACATGGCACGGACCGGGAGACCATCCTCTCCCGGCAACGGGCCTTCGGGTACACCGACGAGGACCTGAAATTCATCCTGGGCTCCATGGCAGAGAAGGGACAGGAACCGGTCGGTTCCATGGGGACCGACACGCCGCTGGCATGCCTATCCGACAAGCCTCAGCCGCTGTTCAACTACTTCAAGCANNCGCGAAGAGATGGTGATGTCGCTCATCAGCTACATCGGCACGGAACGAAACATCCTTGCCGAGACCCCTCAGCACTGCCACACGCTCAAGCTGGAGGAACCGATCCTGACGAACCGGGATCTGGAGAAACTGCGCCGGGTCTCCCAGGGCGATTTTCTTGCCACCACGCTCCCGATGCTCTTCCCGGTGGAAGAAGGAATGCAGGGGTTGGAGCGCGCGCTCACGCAGCTCTGCCGCCGCGCCTCGCTCGCCATCCAGTCGGGGTACACCCTGCTGATCCTCTCGGACCGGGGCATCGACCCTGACTACGCTCCCATCCCCAGCCTGCTCGCGCTGGCCGCCGTGCACAACCATCTGGTGAGGGAGGAGACCAGGACCCAGGTCGCGCTGATCATCGAGTCCGGCGAGCCACGCGAGGTGATGCACTTCGCCCTGCTCATCGGCTACGGGGCCAGCGCCATCAACCCTTACCTTGCCGTTGAAACCATCGAGGACATGGTCAAACGCAGCCAGCTTCCCCCGGAAGTGACGTTCGAGACCGGCCTCTGCCACTACAAGAAGTCGATCAACAAGGGGCTCCTGAAGACCTTCTCGAAAATGGGGGTTTCCACGCTGCAGAGCTACCGCGGCGCGCAGTTGTTCGAAGCGATCGGGCTGAACAGGCAGCTGGTGGACAAGTATTTCACCGGAACCGTCTCCCGGGTCGAGGGTGTGGGGCTTGAGGTCCTGGCCATTGAGGCGATCCTGAAGCACCAGCATGCGTTCTTCCCGAAGACCGAATTCGAGACGGAGCTTGCCGTCGGGGGCAACTATCACTTCCGCGCGGGAGGAGAGTATCATCTCTTCAACCCGTTGACCATCGCCAAGCTGCAGCACGCCGTCCGCAGCGGGAACCCGCAGACCTTTAAGGAATACACGGACCTCATCGACGGCCAGCATCGCCAGCTTGCGACGCTGCGCGGGCTGCTCGAGCTCCGCAAGTCGGATTCGCCGGTCCCGCTCGACCAGGTCGAGCCCGCCGCGGAGATCGTGAAGCGGTTTGCCACGGGAGCGATGTCGTTCGGCTCGATTTCGCGTGAGGCGCACGAGACGCTGGCGATCGCCATGAACCGCATCGGCGGCAAATCGAACACCGGGGAAGGCGGTGAAGACCCTGCGCGCTTCAAGCCGGACTCGAACGGGGACCTCCGGCGGAGCGCCGTCAAGCAGGTGGCCTCCGCGCGGTTCGGCGTCACCACGGACTACCTGGTGAATGCGGATGACCTCCAGATCAAAATGGCGCAGGGCGCGAAGCCGGGCGAGGGAGGACAGCTTCCTGGCCACAAGGTGGACGAGACCATTGCTCGCATCCGCCACTCGATCCCCGGCGTGGGACTGATCTCGCCTCCACCGCACCACGACATCTATTCGATCGAGGATCTTGCGCAGCTGATCTACGACCTGAAAAACGTGAACCCGAAGGCCCGGATCTCGGTGAAACTCGTTGCGGAAGTCGGGGTTGGAACGGTCGCGGCGGGCGTCTCCAAAGCCCACGCCGACGTGGTATTGATCTCGGGGGACTCCGGCGGCACCGGGGCTTCCCCGCTCAGCTCCATCAAGCACGCGGGGATCCCCTGGGAGCTTGGCCTGGCCGAGACACAGCAGGTGCTCGTCATGAACGACCTCCGGGGACGGGTGCGCGTACAGACCGACGGCAAACTGCAGACCGGCCGCGACGTGGTCATCGCGGGCCTGCTCGGAGCGGAAGAATTCGGGTTCGCCACCGCGCCCCTGATCTCGATGGGGTGCGTCATGATGCGCAAGTGCCATCTGAACACCTGTCCCGTGGGTATCGCGACGCAGGATCCGGTGTTGCGCGCGAAGTTCCAGGGGACACCCCAGCATGTCATCAACTTCTTCTTCTTCATCGCGGAACAGGTTCGGACCTACATGTCCCAGATGGGCTTCCGGTCATTTGACGAACTGGTCGGCCGGGTCGACATGCTCAACGTCCGTAACGCCGTGGACCACTGGAAGGCCAAGGGTATCGATCTCTCGGCCATTCTGTACAAGCCGCAGGTCCCGGGGCGCATCGCGCGGCACTGCGTGCAGCCCCAGGATCACGGTCTGGAGCAGGCGCTCGATTATACGCTGATCGACCAGGCCCGCGAGGCGCTCGAAAACGGCACCTCCGTCCGCCTGAACATGCCGATCCGCAACGTCCACCGGACGGTCGGCGCAATGCTCAGCGGAGAGATCGCCAGACGCTACGGACCCTCAGGACTGCCCGACGACACCATCCGGATGAAGTTTCAGGGATCGGCAGGACAAAGTCTCGGGGCATTTCTTGCGAACGGCGTCACCATCGAGCTTGAAGGGGACGCCAACGATTACGTGGGGAAAGGCCTCTCCGGCGGGAGAATCATCGTCTATCCGCCGCGCACCTCCACCTTCCGTCCGGAGCTGAACGTCCTCATCGGCAACGTGGTCCTGTACGGCGCCACGAGCGGGGAGGCGTACTTCAACGGCATGGCCGGCGAGCGTTTCGCAGTGCGCAATTCCGGGGCTACGGCCGTCGTGGAAGGACTCGGAGACCACGGCTGCGAGTACATGACCCGCGGCCTTGTCGTGGTGCTCGGCAAGGTCGGGCGGAATTTCGCGGCGGGCATGAACGGCGGGATCGCCTACGTGCTCGACGAACGGGGGGACTTCGCGGAGAAGCGATGCAACAAGGACTCCGTCGACCTGGGACCCGTGACCGACGAAACAGACGCCGAGGTTCTCCACGCAGTGATCGCACGGCATGCGGAGGCGACGCACAGCCCGCAGGCAAAATGGATCCTGGAAAACTGGGAGCAGGTGCTGCCGAAATTCGTGAAGGTCTTCCCGAAGGAATACAAGCGCGTTCTTGCAGCCGCGCACAAGGCCGAGATACCCAGGGTGGAAATGCTCCACCAGCCGGCGGCCGTTCCCCTGGCTGCGGTCTAGCGAACGGAGAACTACACCATGGGTGAGGTGAAAGGATTCCTGGAGTTTACGCGCGAGGTGCCGGAGCGCCGTCCCGCGGCCGACCGCATTGCGGACTGGAACGAATTCTCCCTGCCGTTCCCGGAAGAGAAGGTCCGCAAGCAGGGCGCGCGCTGCATGGACTGCGGCGTCCCCTTCTGCCATTCGGGCTGCCCGCTCAACAACCTCATCCCGGACTGGAACGATCTGGTCTATCGCAATCGCTGGAAGGACGCGGTTCGCCAGCTGCACGCCACGAACAACTTCCCCGAGTTCACCGGGAGGGTCTGTCCCGCGCCGTGCGAGGCCTCCTGCGTCCTCGGCATCAACGATCTTCCGGTCACCATCAAGCAGATCGAGAGGATGATCATCGACCGGGCTTTCGCCGAGGGTTGGATCAAGCCCGAGATGCCCGGCGTGCATACGGGCAAGCGCATCGCGGTGGTCGGCTCCGGCCCCTCAGGCCTTGCCGCCGCGCAACAGCTTGCCCGCGCAGGCCACCGCGTCACGGTCCTGGAAAAGAACGACCGCATTGGCGGTTTGCTCCGGTACGGCATTCCGAATTTCAAGATGGAGAAACATCTCATCGACCGGCGCGTGGAACAGATGCGCCTCGAAGGGGTGGAATTCACCGTCAACATGCACGTGGGCGGGAGCCTGTCCGCGGAAGATCTCCGGAAGGAATACGACGCGGTTCTCCTGACGATCGGCGCCGAGCAGCCTCGCGACCTTCCCGTACCCGGACGCCAGCTCAAGGGAATCCATTTTGCCATGGAGTTCCTCCCCCAGCAGAACAGGCGGTGCGAAGGCGACGCGCCCCTCGACCACTCTGAGATCCTTGCCACCGGCAAGCGGGTGGTGATCATCGGCGGAGGCGACACGGGGGCCGACTGCCTCGGGACCTGCCATCGCCAGCGCGCGGCCTCCGTGACGCAATTCGAGCTCATGCCGCGACCGCCGGAAACCAGGTCGCCCGATACGCCCTGGCCCCTCTGGCCCCTCCAGCTTCGCACTGAAAGCTCGCACGAGGAAGGAGGCTCCAGGGAGTGGAGCGTTGCCACGGCAAAATTCACGGGAGACAGCAAGGGGAGAGTTACTTCGCTGCATACGGTTCGCGTCGGACCCCCTCCCCGGTTCGAGCCTGTTCCGGGAAGCGAATCCACGATCGAGGCTGACCTTGTGCTCCTCGCCATGGGTTTCCTCGGCCCGGTCAGAAAAGGGCTCGTCGAGCAACTCAACCTTGAGTTGGATCAGCGAGGAAACGTCACGACGGATGGGAATTACATGACGTCGGTTCCATCTGTCTTTGCGGCGGGAGACGCCCGAAGAGGTCAGTCACTCGTGGTATGGGCGATCGCCGAAGGCCGGAAAGCCGCCCGCGGGATCGACATCTTCCTCATGGGGAAAAGCAGCCTGCCCTGAACAACAGCAGGGAGTGCAGGCAGAGAGAGCCCGAACACACGGCCCGAGAGGTCAGGCTTGGGGGAACTGGGCCGACAGGACGGCGGGTCCGCCTCTGGGATTCCAGGTGATCTTTTCTGCCAACGGCTCGTAGAGGGCAAGCAACTGAAGAAGGGTCTCGCGGCGTTCTGGATTGTTCTCTTCACTCAGCCTGCGTCGGATGATTGCACTCATAGTATACGACATGGCGCCTACCTCACATTTCTCGTTCAGCACTTTGGTGAGAACCATCTCCGGTACATCCCGTTTGGTCGATGCTATCATAGGTTACAACACCCGTGCCAATGGTTCGCTTACCCATGTTCGCTGATGCTGGAGCGGTGTGGTGATGGTGCGCCGGCAACTGCATCGAAGTTCCTCTTTTTGAGGCTGTTTTCAAGGCTGGGAACCGGGCTGCGAGTCACGATCCGAGCCGCCAGAGGTCTGCTTCTGCAGTTTGTAGAATTTTCCTCCGCTTTGCTTCGAGACCTCGTCAGTCTACCCATGCTTCTGAAGCCCTCTGCCGCACACACCTGATCCGGCAGGACCATTTCTCTCCGCATGCTGAGATAGCTGCTGAGGCTTGTCGCAGGAGCTGAACCTGCCGGCAGAACCGGAAGAGATCCCGCTGCCCTTGTATGATTCTCCCTTGTTCCTGAATCCGGGAGCTCTCAGGACGAGGCGACTGTCGATCAGGCACACTCATGCCTTCCCTCCGGGTCCTTTAGCGGGTGGAGGCTCTCATGATCATCTCGCCGTACTTCTTGCTTCCCTCGCGGAGTGTCCGCTTCTGTGTCGCGTAGTCTACAGCATACAGTCCGAATCGCACGTCAAATCCCTTGGCCCATTCGAAGTTGTCGAGAAGAGACCAGTAGAAATACCCCCTGACGTTCATCCCATTCGCGATGGCCCGGTTTGCCACTCGAATGTGATCTTCGATGAACGCGGCGCGCCGGAGGTCCCGGTCGTCAGCAATCCCGTTCTCCGTGATGTAGATGGGCTTTGTAGTTCTCGAGGAGACCATTGCCAGAGCGCGGTACAATCCTTCGGGATAGATCTCCCATCCCATGTCGGTAAGCTCAGACGGCGGCAGCGTTTGAACCTCGGCGAATTTTCCGCCGTCAAAGGGACTGAACCGGTATCTCAAGCGCGTATAGTAGTTGAGACCGACATAGTCAAACCCCTCCCGGACGCCGCTGTCAAATCGTGTGCTTCCCACTCCCGGCAGGGAGAATTCAAATACGCCGGTGTTGAGATAGTCGAGGATCGCAAGGGAGAAACCCCTGTTGAGGTAGTGCGCCAGGACGACATCCAGCAGGTTCCAGAACGAAGGAGGATCAAACGGGAAGATGTTCATCAGGAGGCCAACCTGAGCGTCGGCGCGCAGACGCTTGATCTCTCTGTAACACGAAGTGTGACCCCTGAGCAGGTTCCTGAAAACCGTGATCGCCTTTGCCGCATCCCTCGTCGCAGGCGGGAACTCAGTCAAATAGTATCCGTTCACGGCATACACCGACGGCTCATTGATGGTCGACCAGAAACGGACTTTGGGACCGAGCCGCCGGACGACTCGATTGGCAAACCGCGACAGGAGCTCCGGCGCATCTTCCCTCTCAAACCCGCCCCTTTGTTGGAACCATATGGGGTCTGTGAAATGGTGAAGCGTAACGAACGGTTCAATCCCGTTGGCCAGCAGTTCATCCACCACCAGCCCGTAATGATCCAGAGCCGAGTCCGAAAAGACTCCCTCCGCTGGTTCGATTTTGCTCCATTCCACCGAAAAGCGATACGTATTCAGGTGGAGGGCCTTCATCAGCTGGATGTCCTCTTTGTACCGGTTCCAGTGGTCTGCTGCCTGGCCTGACCTCTGACCCGCTCGGATGCGAGGCTGTCCCTCGTTGTCCTTCTCCGATTCGAAGAGATACCAGTTATTGTTTGTGCACCCACCCTCGACCTGGTAGGCCGATGTCGAGCTCCCCCAGAGGAACTCCCGGCCAAAACGGAGCGAGTCGGCTCGTAGTCCCTCAAGGTCAAACCTTAAACCCGTTTCAGGGTCATGGAACCAGACGATGGCCCCTGCATAGATGAGTGCAAGGATGGCGATCACAATCAGAAGCGTTTTCATTTTCCTCCTTCAGGCAACCGGCCATTTCCCTGCAGGAAAAAGGCCGCTATTCCCCATTGGTGTCCACAGATGACGAATCCTCAAAGGCGGAGATCAGGCTCATGTTCATGCGGCAGGACAGGCCGCTTCTGGCGACGACTCTTGTCAGGATGAGAAGGGGAAGAGGATGGGGGTGGATTACAACAAGGATCGCACATGGGTGGGGTCCAGCATCTCGTACTTTCCCACTGTTGCATAGGAAGAGCACACAGAGTTGCTCATCGAGGCAGGGATTCCGTTGATCCCTGAACCCGGGATCGTAGGAATCTCAGGTCGATACAGATGACTCTCATCAGGCTCCGGAACAATGTGACCTTGCCAACTGGCCCTCCCGGACCACCTGTACGCTGCCGGACTCTCTTCCGACGCGCGCTGTCATCGGCACATATTCGGGCGAAGTCCTGACATGTGGCTTCAGAGCAACCCCTGAACAAGGAATCCTATTCCCGCCAGGCTCATTGCCAGGCTACCCCACCACAACCATCTCTTCTTTGTGATGACAGAGATTGCGGCAACGGCGATGGCAATTTGGAACACCGTGACCCCCCTGGCCAGAATATCGTGGACACGAAGGTTTTCCGATGATGATGCTTCTTTTCCCCGCGCAACTTCTTCGATGTCTTTCTGCTGCTTCTGGTACTCCTGCAGCTTATCTTCATCCTGGGCGGAAGAAGGCTTGCCAAGCGCCCGAAGCAGTTCCATCTTGCTTTCCATGACCGCGGCTTTCACGCCCTTCGCCTGATAGTAGCTCCACTGGTCAGTGGCCTGTATCTGCTCCAGCAGCGCCTCATTGGCGCGGTGCCCGGCTACCAGCGAGCTCACGGCAGCCAGGACAGCCAGGAGAGCCGCGCTCATCGCAACGAGGAGTATCCACCGTTCGTTTGCCTTTTCCGCCTCCTCATGGATGCGTTCATGAAGGTGCTCGCTCGGAACTTCCATGTCTTCCGGCATCGCTTTTCCTGCCAGGATATGAAGGGTTATCGGCACGCGGGCGGGGGAGATACGGACAGCTCGGCCGCCGGCACAATTCCTAAACATCTGCTTCTGCCGCGAGGTTCATCCCCCCGGCATGAGAGCGTCCGGCTTCGTCTCGTCTTCAAAGACAAAGCAGCCGGCATTGGTTGGATGGTCTTCTACCATCGCCCCGGCCGGCACATGGCGAATGAGCCAGAGGACGAGCAGATCTCCCCCGGCGGCTGCGGTGAATATCATACCGAGAAGTGTCATGAGCGCGTTGCCAAGAATGATCCCGCACACCGAAGGCAGCACACCCAGCAGCACCGCCGGCGCCGCCGCCCCGAGCCTGTATGCCCCGGCTTTCATAGGGACTGTGACATGGGCGTACGGTGTCAGTGCCTTCAGGTTTATCCCGAACCGGATCGTGGAAAACGACTTCGTGCCGAACATCACCCAGGCGAGGCCGTGAATCGCCTCATGGGCGATTATGCCTGCGAGGCAATAGGCCAGGAAGGGAAAAAGCCAGCCTCTGGCTGGTGCCACCCTCGGCATTCCCCAGATCAGAAGGTAGAATCCCCCGAAAAGGCCAACAGGGGGGAGTCCGAAGATCAGGCTCTTGACGTTTGCGGCAACGAGCGAGACTGAGAGGTCTCTTTTTGTCGCCGCTCCGGCGTCGGTCGCCGCAAGGGTAACGGGGTGAGGATTGGAAGATTCGTTCATGTGTGTTGGTCGAAGCTCGGAAGGAATATACGCAACCCCGTGACAAAACACAGGCTCACACACAAATTGCCGCCCCGGACGCTCCGGTGATAGCACTCCTCACAGTTGAACGGCCTGCCGTGATCAATCGAGTCACCGGCTGGATCAGACGCCGGGAGTTGTCTCTGATTACAGCGGGGATAGCAGCGAAACATTTCTGCCTCCAGGCATCCGAACTCGCATCCGTACCTTGCCTGTCGTTGCCTTTCTCGGATCCTTCGTGTACCTTGACCGCATCCGCTGTACCGTATCACTCCCATTGAAGAGAATACCATCATGAGCGGAATACCCGTTCTCCATGTAGAAGGGGACTGCATTGCCAGGGCCTGGGAAAACTCCTTGATTGAGCTCCACAGGTGCGGGTGCAGGATCAAGACGCAGTACGACAAGCCCGATGACCCCGCAAGCATCGATGCGACAATGCTCCTCACTGTCCACGATCCCTTGAAGGAGCCCATGATTCACAAGGACTTTCCCGGAGGGCCCGTTGAGCTTCAGGAATACGTCATGGAGGTGTGCGAAGGGATCAAGGATCATCTCGTGCGAAACCCCGAAGATCCCGACGACACGCGGTGGGAATACACGTATCACCAGCGCCTGTTCGGCTACAAGACTCAGAACGGAAGCTTATTCGATCAGGTCGGGACTTTGGCAGCAAAACTCGCCGGCACACCCTACACCCGAAGGGCCCAGGCTGTAACATGGAAAGTCTGGGAAGACAACGACTGCTACGATCCCCCCTGTCTGCAGAGCATCTGGTGCCGGATTACCGAGGAGGTGACTGGACCTGTCCTCAGCATGAATGTGCGGTTNNCGCTCCAACGACGCCTACAAGGCCGCATTCATGAACATATTCGCGCTCGTACAGTTACAGAAACAAATCGCCGGAAGGATTTCGTCAACCCTTGGAAGGGAGGTGTCGGTGGGAAGGTACTGCCATATCGCGGATAGCTATCACATTTACGGCTCGTATTTCAACGAGTTCGAAGGGAGATTCCTCAAAGCCCTCCAGAAGCGGACGTTCGAAGAGCGAACAATGCGGTATGACGACATGCAGGAGTTCATGGAAGAGGCCCGGCCGGGAATCCTTGCAAAAGCCCGGGCTCTGGCACGATAACCGCTCTCCAATGATGCTGAATCCGCGGCCCTTCCGGACATTCGAACGGTCCCTGGACGCCCGCACGGGTCCCGGGGCTCCCCGGTGCAACCGCCTCATCTCGAATGAAGTGCAATACGGTTTCCCTCGGAATCCAGGACAATCGCACGAAAGCCATGCGGGCCGATCTCGTGCTTGGCAAGGAGGACCTTCCCTCCTGCGGGGATGACTCCCACAATGGCTCCATCGAGCCTGCCCTGGCAATAGTATTGGCAATGAACAGGTGCTTGAGTTTCATGGTCGGACACCCCCTCACTTCCACACTCTCCAACCTGTGAATCACATCCTGCGTTCCTTGGGCCCGACAGCCATGAAGGCGGAGGTCCCTGCTTTTTCCTTTGCAATCAACACACAGGCCGTGTATCTTCCAGCAGTCAATGGACAAAAAAAAGGATGGTCACAAATCCCGCGGTCCTCGCAGCCTGGGAAGCACAAGACCAGGCAAACGACACGCTGACGTTCGATCAGAAGAGACGCCTGCTCGGGGCGATGTATCAGCATGCCCGGCGGTTCGGCCATTTTGACGGACGTGACATGCTTGAAGGGATTGAGACCACCATTGGCATGGCCACATACATGAGCGCAGATGTTCGACCAGCTTCTGATCGCAATCGGCCGCGCACTTGACGCGGCTTCCATCCCCTACATGGTGATTGGCGGCCAGGCGGTCTTGATCTATGGCGAGCCGCGGCTTACGCGCGGCATCGATGTCACCATTGGTATCGACGCCAGCGGACTGGATCGGCTGCTCATCATTGTGCGAACGCTCGGTCTCGAACCCGGCGTTGCCGACCCCACCAGCTTCGTCCGGCAGACCAACGTGCTCCCCGTGGCAGACCCAGGTTCCGGCCTCCGGGTTGACTTCATATTCTCTTTCACTCCATACGAATCGGCGGCAATCAATCGCGCTGTACAGAAGAGCCTGGAAGGCTTCCTGGTACGCTTTGCAGCGGTGGAAGATGTTATCATCCACAAACTCTTCGCGGGTCGACCGAGGGACCTGGAGGATGTCCGGGGCATCCTTCGCCGACATCATGCGATGGATGATCGATACCTCGAAACCTGGTTGCCGCAATTCACGGAGGTGGGCGGCAGAGATCTCTGGACGGAATTCGTGGCGCTTCGGGGAGAATCAGCATCGCCGTAGAGCTGCTCGATCCTTGCTTCTGCCGGAAGACACCACTGCCTATGTCGTCTGGGCGGGTTCAAAATCCGAAGGTCTCCACCGTATCTTTACGTGTTCGTCCCGTGCAGCCTCGAACCGACTGTCCCCCCCCCGCCGGGGACGAAATACTCCGCTGGATGGAAGGCCCTTTCCGTCCGTTTCCCTGACGAACAGGCTCCTGTGGTGATTCTACGGAATTCGTCGTGGTAGTGCCTCCCGCTGAATTCCGCTGACATTGCAGGAGCGGCTACTTTACCTTCTCGATCCTGGCGGCCCAGCCTCCACCGGGTGCCAAATGGATCTTCAACGTGTCGCCTGCTGCCGTCTTTATCACCTCTCGTTTGTAATCGGTTGCGTCGCGATCTGCATTGATGCCGTCCTGGAACACTTCCGCAACGTAGGCTCCTTCGGAAAGAAATGAGAGGTTGAGCGCAAGGTCTCGTGCATCCCAGTTGCTCATTGCTCCCACATACCAGGTATCTCCTGTTCTGCGGGCAAGCGCCACATACTCCCCCACTTTCCCATCCAATGGCACAGTCTCATCGAACGTCGTCGGGACTTTGGTGATGAAATCCGTGCACTCCTGCTCTCTCTTGTAGATGATTGGACTATCCGAGAGCATCTGAAGCGGCGCTTCATACACAACATACATGGCCAGCTGATGACAGCGGGTCCCCTGGCTCATGGGCATCGCCCCTATCGGCCTGAAGTTTTCCTTGACGGCATTCCTCATGGCGCCGGGTGTATAATCCATCGGGCCCGCCAGCATCCGTATAAACGGAATACTCACCGCATATCGCGGCGCATCCTCAATTGCCCATTTGACATTTTCCAGCCCTTTGACACCTTCAAAACCAATCACATTGGGATACGTCCGCTGCAACCCGGCCGGCTTGAATACTCCATGATAATCAACAAGCAAGTGATACTCTGCCGCCTTCTTCGCTATTTCATACAATGAGGCCACCGCCCGTTGATCGTCGCGATCGACGAAGTCAATCTTGAAACCCTTGACGCCCATGTTCGCGTACAGAGGGAACACGGTGTCCATTTGCTGAGTCACAGCATACCATGACGCCCAGAGAATGACACCCACACCCTTCTGCCCGCCATACTCGACAATCTCACGGACGTTGACGGCGGGCGTCACTTTTGTGAGATCCAACAATTCAGACCAACCTGCATCCATGATGATATACGGTATTCTGTTGGCAGCGGCAAAATCAATGTAGTACTTGTACGTGGGCGTATTGATCCCGGCCCTGAAATCCACATGGGAGATATTCCAGTTGTTCCACCAATCCCACGCTACCTGGCCCGGCCGAATCCACGAGACATCGGAGATTCTCGGAGGCGAGGCCAACTTTTGCACCATATCGGTGTTCAAGAGTTCTTTGTCACTCTTGCTGATGACAATTGCCCGCCATGGGAAACTGCGGGCACCAGTGCTTCTGGCGATGTATTCCGCTCTCTTCGTGGGGATGTAGTTTATGTTTCCATAGCCGCCCAGTTCTGCTTCCAGCGGATATGGCGCATAGACGCCCTTGAATCCCTTGCGGGTCTGGTTAAGGTTCAGATACATTCCAGGGTAATCTTCCAGGTCTGCTTCAAGGATAACCACTTTCTTGTTGCCGCCGACATCGACCAACACAGGCAGGAAGGCGAGGGAATCGGTCATGAACTGGGAAAGGGTGATCTCTCTGTAGAGAGCCTCAAAGGACGAATTGAATACCTTGCCGCCCCGGTAGTCCCACATGAACGGGATAAACGCTTTGTCATCATCGGTGAAATTGAAGTTGGCTTCTTCGTTCTTCACGACGATATCCCCCTTCTTCCTCGTCACAAACCGGTACGCCACCCCGTCATCGTACACTCTGAACACCACGTCATAGTCATTTCTGCAGTGTATTGTAAGCTGGTTGAACTTATCAATTATGCTCCGCTTGATGTAATTCACCGCAGCGATAACACGAGAAATCCTCTCTGTCTTCGAGGAGATGATCGTTGCGTTGTCACCAAGGATTTCGCCCCCCTCCAATGCCAGAGATAACACAGAAGGTGCAATGATCAGTTGTCCATTGTGCTGGACGGACCATTGGAGTTTGGCTCCCGCCGCCACGTGGACGCTTATCACACCGTCCGGCGATGGTACGACGAGGTCATCCTTGTTTTGTGCCGGAAGGATCGACGCGCTCATCAACAGCATGCCCATCAATCCGGTTGTTGTCGCGAACGTGCTTCTTGACCATGCCATAGGAGTGTCCGGGGGAATTGTGTTTTGATCGGTGGAGGGATGGAACTGACAAAGACAAAAGCCCATCCCTGACCTGATGGAATGAGCCTCCGCTTCAGGTTCGCTTTCAGCATACTTGCAATATCAGAAAGATAGCTTCGATTTCGACGAATGTCTACAGAAAAGAATGTCAATGATGCCGAGCTCGGCATGGTTGATTCTCTGCCGAGTGCCGGACTATGCCGAGTAACGTCACAGATCCCAGAGGAAATCGATGTCCAATCCCTGAGTTATGCGCCAAGCAGGGCGAAGAGCCCCGTACGCAATCATCGGACCTCAGGTGTTCGTGGGATCAGGAGGTCAGTGGAGCGACATCAAGCGTTTTGTCTGCACGACCCCCCCCGCTTGAAGCCGGTAAAAGTACACGCCGCTGGCAAGCCGGGAACCGTCAAACTTGACGTAGTGGCTGCCAGCATCGATAACGCCGTTGACAAGTTCGGCGACTTTCTGGCCGAGGATATCATAGATCGTCAATGTCACATGCGATTGGTGAGGCAATGCGTAGTGGATCGTGGTCGATGGATTGAAAGGGTTAGGGTAATTTTGTGACAGAACGATGTCGGTCGCAGCATTCGGAACCGCCTTGACTCCTGTCGTGAACCCGCCGAGAGCAACATATTTCGACATGACCTTCTGGTACTCCGAAGCCGAATTATAACCGGCAAATTCCATGTCATCCCAGATCAGAGATCCAATGGGAAGATTGTCAATGGTGGACATATGGGTCGACTGCCTGAAGTTTTCGGTGAGATCGGTGAATCGTGTAATACCCGCATTTGCGCCCGCATCTTCCGTTTTCATGCCATTGACGATGCCGGGAATGGTTCCCGGGTCGTAGTCACCAAAGATGTACGCGCTGTGCACGATATCGTTAGATGCAACATGCGGAACCCCCCACTGGGCATCATTCCATAAAGCCATCTGATTCGCGACTGCCGCGTCCTGGATTCCGGGCGTCACTGTCTGCGGATCCGCAAGAATGGTGTTGTCCTCGATCATACCGTGAGGATATGCCGCAAACAGTGTTCGTGTACGATTATTCATCCACAGCGCTGGCACATTGCGGACAATCCATGGCCCACTCCCCCAGCGAAACCAATTCAAATACGAGACCGGGTAGGGGCCAACCGTATTGTACAAGTTGTTGACGTTGTGATAGTATCCGTCCATCAGCGGGTCGTTGTAATAGACGTTATTCGAAACAAAGACTCTCACGTTATCAAGGCCCACATCGGCGGTATACCCTTTGAGATCGGCCGTACGATACTGCGGCTGCACCATCACCTTGGAGCCAGGCGCATTTGTTGTGTCGATATTGATGGCGCTTGTAAACTCCTTATGTCCGCGGTCTTCGTCGTAGATGATCGTGGTATCCTCTCCCGCCCAGCTCTGGTTGATGAAGATATTATTGGCAACAATGAACGTCAGGTAGTACGGAGAGAGAAGCCAGTATTTCTTGTTATTGACAATCGTATTGTGGTTGAGGTAGGCAAACCTGGTGAGGGAGTTCTGCATAAGAAACGTCAGACCGCCGCCTGTTGTTGTGACGTTCTCGACCCACAGGGTATCAACCGGGTTCTTGCACATGAAGACCCTGGACCCCCACCACTGGCCTGAATGGAACAGGTTGCGGAAATAGGAATTTGTTATGAAAAACTTGGCTCCGCTCGTCCAGCCGTTGCATTCAAAGAAGTCAATGTTGGTAAACTCAAAGAGGCAGCTGTCGATGGTCAATGCCTGCGGCAGATTCGGTCCGCCAGAGGTGGCCGGCCCGGTCGTCATGAACCAGTTCTCATTATTCTGCGTCTTGTCCAGCTGCATGCCCTGGTAGTGAATGTTCACGAATTTTATGCTTCCCTGAACCGTATTCTGTCCGATCGGCATTCCCTTGGTGGGGCTCATGACGATGATGGGTTTTCTCCCTCCGGACTCACCCACAATCGTCAGCGTTCCCGTTGGATTGAGGACGGCGATTGGTGCCTTCTGGATGTAGATCTGATCCTTTTGCAGTACGTAAACTCTGTTGGGATTATTCCTCACTTTGCTGGTGACGTCATTATTGATTGTTGTCTCAAGAATGCCGGGTGCACTATTGACGACAACGGTGGTATCACCCGGCGCGCCGAATGAACAATACATCGGGAGCAGACAGGTTAGCACGCAAAGCACAAGCTTTGTTTTCATTCTTCAATCCTTGGCTTGCAGAAGGGTTGTCGGGGGGTGAAACACTCTCAGGCGAACTGCTATTTCCGAACCCCAGGGTGCCTCGGGGCTGACTTCAGGGCGTGATGGCAATGCCGCTGAGTTGGTCTCGCATGAGATGCCTGAAAAGCAATGCGGCATCTCCACCATGTATGCCGTTTTGGAGATGCCTGCACGAAGGAACAGTGCGTTATGACCTACGAAAGATACATCCGTGATGGTCGAGATGCAAACCAATTTGCGTGGCCGCGATTGCACNNACATCCTCATCCCATCTGCTGTATGACGTCAAAGAGTACCGGCATCGGTCTGGCGGTCTCATGAGCGTACAGGAAGATGCATGAGAATGGCCCAGGAAGCGTCAGGAAGGCTTTCAAGGCCATTGACCTTGATGGCGGAAATGTGGGCGGAGGTGCCCGGGTCTGGAGGATTATCTAATAAAACTGCCATCCTGCAACGGCACCAGGAATAGACAGCGGCGGAGAGAGTCCATGTCGAAACTCTTGAAAACTTTGCATAATTTCCGGTGGGCCTTCGATTCACCCTCTCACCCTGAAAGGAACTGCAATGGCGCAGCACATCAACCGGCGTGATTTCCTGGCGGCAGCCGCGACCCTGACCGCCGCCTCGCTCCTCGACACGGTGTCGCACCGCCTCATGGCCTCCGGAGATCCGAAAAAGGATGAGATGCCAGACATTGCCGTCGTAAAGGGGAGCAACTACTATGATGCCACCGCCAAGGCGGTGGACTTGCTCGGCGGAATGAAACGTTTCGTTCCTCGCGGATCACGAGTCGGGCTTCTCGTTAATTCCAGTTTCGAGAATCCGGGAACCTACGTGAAGCCGCAAATCACCCTCGCCCTGACCGTGATGTGCCTGGAAGCAGGGGCGAAGGAAATAGTGAGTCTAGAAGGGATCTCGGGCGGCTACTGGCGCCGCGCCACACTCTCTGAAGAACATCGAAATCTCGTCAGGACGATCAGAGATCCCGGGGAGCACGTCTACGCACAGATCAAGGGGGGGAAGCTGCTGAAAGAAATTGAGATTGCCAGGGACTACCTGGAATGTGATGTGCTCATCAACGTGCCGGTCTTCAAGGACCACGAGGGCACGCACTTTACCGGGAGCCTCAAGAACATCATGGGGGCGACATCGGGGGCGACCAACCGCCACTTCCACCTCGGCTCAGGTGCGCCCGGGTACTATGCCGATCCGGGGTTTCTCTCTCAGTGCATTGCCGAGGCAAATCTGGTAAGAAAACCCACGCTCTGCGTTGGCGACGGAACGGATGTGCTCTCGACAAACGGTCCTTTTGGCCCCGGAAAGACGATCCATCCTCAGACGGTGGTTGCCGGCACCGATCCGGTGGCAGTTGATGCCTTTGGGTCCATGCTGCTGGATCTGAATCCCGACAGCATCGTCAAGATCCGACGCGCTGCGGAACTCGGCGTCGGGTCGATGGATATCGGTATGAAGAAGATCGTGCGTGCCACTGTGTAGAGGAGGCCACCATGAGCGCCGTCCGTCTCGTCCGTGCGGACACTCGAAGGGATCTCGGAAGTAGGCTGAGACTGGCTCTGATGCTTGGGTCTGTTCTCCTGGTCGGCCTCGGCGTCCGGGCGGGGGTCCCCGACAGCCTCGACATCGCCCGTTCGCTTTCAAAGATCAATGGGGTGCAGGGATGGAAGATGGAGGACACGCTCCGTGCATTTGCAGGGGAGGCGCTGTATGAACTTGTGGACGGCGGTGCGGCGCTCTATATGGAATATGGTTTTGTCCGTGCCTATGCGATGCGCTTCGGACGCGAGGAGGGCCGGATCAGCGTTGAGGTGTATGAGATGAACGGGCCGCCGGAGGCCTTCGGCCTGTACTCCTACCTTTCAGCAGGGTCAACGACGGGACAGGCGAAATTCGGCCAGGAGGGCGGGGAAGGAGACGGGTTCATACTGTTCTGGAAGGGGCGCTGGACGGTCGCGGTGACAACCCTGCAAGGTGACGCCCAGGGTGTGCTGCCCGCAATTGCCCGCATGGTGGACCGGACCCTTCCCGCAGAAGGATCGGAACCGGAGCTCGTGACGACACTTCGGAGCCGTCTCGGTGCCTCCGACGTGGTATCTTTCCGGGGGATCCTCGGCTACCAGAAACGGCGCAGCCTCATCTTCGCCGGACAGATCCACATCGGCGAAGGGGTTTCCGGAAAGGTGGACGATTGTGATGTCGCCGTTCTCTTGTATCTGGACGAAAAATCATGCCGCCAGGCTCTTCAGGCGCTCGTCGACTCCTTCTCGGTTCAGAGCGGTGCGGTCCTTGATCGTGCGATGGATAACGGGCTCATCACGCTGAACGGTGACTACGTTTCCCTGCAGTCAGTCGGAAAGAGGCTGGTCCAGATACGCGGGCCGGGGATCACCGATGCTGTTCGGATGGCCGACAGGGTGAAGGCCGTTGTCGGACAGTAATCGTTTCCGGTTGACTTGAACTTCCATGACCCGGGAGGCATCTCCTCTCGCAATTGAAGGTTGAGGCCTGTATGCCTGCCGTTCCTCTTTCACCCATACGACTCCACCTGTGGTGGTACGAGGAATTGTGCGGCCATCAGTGGTGCAACATGCAGGCTTAAGAAAACGCCCAACCGCAAAATGAAGGCTGACGAAGGAGATTCTGCAGGCAAGATGGGTTCATCGGAATCCCAAGTCTGATTCTGATATCGAAGGTGATTCCGTCCCGCCACCCGCAGATCACTCGGAGCGTGAACCACACTTGGGAGGGTGATATGGCGGATGACTGACCTCATTCTGAAATCTTTCAAGAACATCAAAACATGAGGAGATTTGCTCTGTGGGACAAAAGACAGCACTGCGCCATGGCCAGCTTGGAATACTGGGGACACTTATTTTTCTCACGGTGGTGCAACCGCTGATATTGTTTATTGTCACACCTGATGCGCGTACAAGATTTGCACTGATCGAAATAGCTGTACTTGTCGTGAATCCTCTGATTGTTTTCTATTTACGCAATAACTGGCCGCGGAAAATCTGCATAGTAGACATTGTGTCAATACTGATTGTATGGTTTCTTACACTTCCATTGTTGCATGAATCAAGCCATATCATCGGTGTTTATGTGATCGGCTCAAAGCCGATAGCGTATCAACTGTTTCCAAAATTCTGGATGGGCGATTTCACTACGGCCTGGGTTCAATCAGAACCCGTCAATGATTGGCGAGGTCCCATACCAGGTCTGTTCCCTTACATCAAAGACGTTTTCCTGTCGATCATAGGGTTTCTTATGCTGAAAGGAAAGAAGGTGAGTAATGCTTTTTGGGCAGGTTCTATCTATGCTTTTTTCTGTTTGGGTTCGCTGTTTGATATCGCTAATAACTATTTCCAGAAACTGCTTGGATATGTTACGGGCAACGATTTTTATGGAGTCTCTTTGGGATGGGGAGATGCCTGGTCCAATAGTATCGGGATAGCATTTTCATGTATCGCTGTATGCATGAGTGTTTGGGCGTTCCTGGCGTATAAGTCTCCCAATAGTGTCAGAGAATACAGGTTGTGGGAGAATGGTGAATGAAACAAGGTCAAGCGGTGAATTGAAAGCCGGGGACACGGTCATGCAATTGTGGGAGAGTTCCGAAAGAATAAGAATATCTACTATCACTGCATGCGATGTACGGGAACTCGTATGAGGGAGGACGCTCTTGACTATCAGTTGGTAGACATGTTTGAGGTCTTCACAGTTACTGCCCCTCGGCTGGAGAGACTCCGAGAGATGATAACTCTTCATCAGCAAAACGTGATCCAGACTGAGCGTCAGCAACTCGCATCGCTATGTGCTCGTCATGAGATCCTGGTGACACTGCCCGTCCTAGAATCTTCTTCAATCCCTGATTCATTCTACTGAAACGACTGAAGGAATGGAAAACTGAAACTGATTGAACCGGTAAAATATTGAACTCTGCTGAAACATGTTGAAGTGCTCTCCGCTTACTTGTGGTGTGTTGGGATAGAAGCCGAACATAAACTGGATTTGGGGAAAGATAAGATGTTCATTTCTTATCCTGAAACCGAAGCCATATCCTTGGTAAAGCATACTGGCAAACAATGAACTATTGCTTGAAGAAATCAGGCCAAAGTCGGCGAACACTATCACGGCCAGCTGAAGGCCTAAGAATTTCAGAGGGACGAAGATATCGGCCTCATAATTGAGTACCAGTTTCTTATTTCCTCTTAGGTAGCTGTCTGAAAAGCCCCTGAGTCCCCCTTGATTATTGATGTTCAGAACATCCTGAGGACTGGACGGGTCAAAACTATATGAATACCTGCTTCCGATGTAATGCCTCCAATTGTAATTGCCGATAGCATGAAGATTAGAGAAATACAGCAGTTCCAGAATGGATGTACGATTCAACCATTTCTCATCGCTCCGGAAGGCTCCAGTCTGAAAACCTCCATACAAATAGCCCAGCTGATCATTGTGGAAGCTATAGCCAGTTTTCAATCCATAATAGGGTCTGCTGGAGCTTGCCCCCTGCTCTAAGCCGAAGAGCAGCTCAATCATGGTTATCAGCGGAACATCCTCTGTTCTCCCAAGACCGAATACATAACGGTCCTGATAGTACGTTCTATAGGAAAATCCAACCCGCCCCAGATAGAACGTATTATTCTGAAACAAATTCAGCGTATCAAAATCAGGCTTCTCGCTGTAAACAGTTCTGGTGACTCTTCCTGCAATATTGAATCTGTTCTGATATACTGTCGTTGGATCAAAAGGTCTTACGTCAAATGCATAACCCAGCCAGTAATCCTGCTGATTGTCTCTAGCAGTTTCGAAATGCCCTAACGTATCCCTTAAGTCGGGATACCTGGTATTTTGCCATAGCTGCGATATACCTCCTCCCCATCTGATGACCTGCGAGCTAAAATCCCTGCCGATCATGATTCCATACTGTTGGTGGTCAGTTCCTGATGAATAGAATACATTTGCTGAAATAAATGTCTTTCCGATGTTGTTGACGGAATATCCGCCATCCCAGTCCCAGCCGTGAGTAAACTCCCGGTCAACCTTAAGTCCGCCGTTGATTTCATTGCCGAATCCCAGGAAGTTTATATCATTGAACCAGGTACGCCCGGTCTTATTGCCAGGACTGTATATCGCGCCTCCACTAATGCTCCAGATATCTTGAACATAGACCATGATATCAACGCTGTCCGGATTATTCTCGATCTCTTGAGGAATAATTCGGACATCGTAGACATAAGGACTTTGTCTTATTATCCTTTCACTTTCCTCTATGTCAAAAGGAACAAAAATCTCCCCTTGAGAAAACAACAGCTTGTTTGTGATAAGCCATTCTTTTGTTTGTACATGAAGAGAATTCCCCCTGTCCTGCAGCCAGCTGCGGACAGAGTCTTTTGGATTATCTACTGATCCCCCGAACACATCAAGAATCTCAATATTGATTTCCCTAATGACTTTTCCTGAGAATGTCTGGATTAATTGCCTATCGGTACCAGGATGTGTGCTTCCCGGTTGTTGTTGGTCATCTTCTACCAGAATTGATTTTAAGAGCCTCGAGAAGAAATTATCCTTCTTTGAATAGTCTTTCACATCCTGAACTACATTTGTACTGGAGTCCCGAGTTTCACCTTTTGTTGTCTGAGCAGGCAGGCATTCTGACATACAGAGTATCAGAATGCTGCAAGTAAGTATCCGCCACATAAATTCACACCACCCATTCTTCAGACACATCGTTTTGTCATGTGCTGCTAGTGGTTGACTCATATTTCAAAACTCGACAATCTCAAGCTGACCGTTCTGTTCGGGCTTCTCCTCCGCTCGTGCGGCTGGTGCAAGGGGCCAGGACTGCGTCAAATACATGGAGATGAACCTGAGTGGCCTACGCCAGAGTGTCGTCGGGGTGGGGTCTAAACTGGAACGGGGTCCAGAGCGGCTCATGACCCTCGGCGTGGGCCATGTCGCACTCTTCATTGTACGGAATCTGAACAAGAATACCAGTGTTTCGCATGGAAGGAAATCGGCCGAAAGGATGAAAGAGTAGTTAATCCGTATTTGGCTGGAAGACGTCCTTCGTTGAGGATGTGGCGTGTGCTGAGGCGATAGGGAGCCCGACTGAATAACATAGGAAAGGCCCGAAATCCCGACCGTATTCGTCTACTCATCCGCGATGAAAAAGCCCCGGCTGTGGCCAGGGCAATCTGTACAGTCCAGTTAACACCCTGTACAGGCATTATGCCACAACTGTACCTCGTCCATTGTCATCATCGACAATTCGAGAAACATGGACCATGGAGTTGAAACCGATCACGACGAAAGATCGCCCATACGTGGCGAACGAGAGAGGATTCCTTCAAAACGGTCTTCAAGTATCTCCAGCGCCCACCCGGCGAACCCAGTCCTTGTCTTCGTGAATGGAGAGGACGGCGTTACTCCCCTCAGCGCCGGTACCCGGAGGATGGGGCACATAGCGGACACGGGGCTTCGGGCTCAGGAATGGCGAGAGAAGAAGTCAGAGAACAGGCTGCCGAACTGGGCCTACGCAGACAATGATATCGAGTCTGGAAACCAATATCAAATCAGGGGTGCGAGATCCGTCAGGGACGAGATCCGTCAGGGAGATCCGTCAGGGGGTGGAACTTCCACCCTGAATCGTCGTATACCACAGTGGACACTCTCCGTATTCCCCCCTCTCACTCGAGGCCCTGCCATGACCACTTTGCATCGACTGCTCATTGTCGCGGGAACCACATTGTTCTTTGCGGCACCCTCACTCACAAGTACCGGAAGTGAAGACGCGGCGGGGGATGGCGGAAAAACCTCCGCAAGACAGGTGGAATTACCCGGGACGCAGCTCCTCACAGTCCATTCTTCGATCGTTGGGCAAGACTACGACCTGTACATCAGCCTCCCCAGGAACTACAACGATTCCACGAGAAGGTTTCCCGTGCTCTACCTTCTTGACGGCCAATACGATTTCTCTCTTCTGAACGGGATTTACGGGGACTTGTACTACGACGGGTTCTTGCCGGAGCTCATCACGGTAGGAATCACCTGGAGCGGACATCATTCGAACGTTGACAGCCTCAGGATGCGGGACTTCACTCCGACATCTCTCAAACAGATCCCCTACACGGGAAATGCGCCGGCATTCCTTGCTTGTATCAAGGGTGAATTGATCCCATACATCGACGCCAAGTTCCGGACGGACAAGATGGACAGGACCCTGATGGGGAGTTCGCTCGGAGGGCTTTTCACTCTGTACACCATGTTCCACGAGACCGAACTTTTCACGCGCTACGTCCTGACGAGCCCCTCAATCGGGTGGGATAACGGCGTCACCTATTCATACGAGGAGTCGTATCATGCGAAGCACGCCCGGCTCCCGATCAAACTCTTCATGGCTGTCTCCGCACTTGAAGGAGGCGGGAACATGTTCGGAAAGCTTGTGGACCTGTTGAAGTCTCGGAATTACCAGGGTCTGCAGTTGGATACGAGGGTTCTCGAAGGTATGGGACACGCAGGGAGCAAACCGGAAGGGTACACACGCGGCCTCCAGTCAGTGTTCGCACGCCCGTCAAAGATTCTCGACCCATCGAAGCTCGACGCATTGGTCGGGAAATTCCGGATGAACCCCCAGGTCGCAGTGAGCATCAAGAAGGAGAATAACCACCTCGTGCTCCTTGCTCCCGACAGTTCAACCATAGAACTTCAGGCTGAGTCTGAAAACGACTTCTATGTGCGGGGGGTCTATCTCTATCTCAAGTTCCAGAGAAACAATGCGGGGGCCGTCACGGGGCTCCATGTCGACCAATTCGAGGGGGGCGTGGACCTGATCAAGGAAGAATAGGAATCTTCAGTCAAGAGGCTGGTGATATCGCGTCCCCGGGGGCATTGATGCCAGGCCTGGTCCCCCGGGGGGCGCCATTTTCGTGGGCACACCGCAGCCATGGTCCTCCAGAGCCACTGTCGAGTGCGATCGCCGGCAGCAAGGAGGTCCTCTGCGTTTCAGAGACGACCTTGCAACAATTCCGCTACCTTCGCCTCCAGGTTCGCTCCGGCTCCATCGCACACCCAGACGATCGTCCCATTCGGATCCACGATGATGTTTTTCGGGGTAACGACATCAAAGGTCTGACTGACGGAAGCAAGGTCCGCAACGGGAACGACGGTATTGGGCCACGGCATACGCCACCGTGTTGCGCGGAAGTGCCTGACGACCTGCGGCGATACGTCCATCGAGACGCTCAGCACCTCCAAGCCTTTCCCATGATATGTATCATACACCGCATGCAGCTCCTTCAACTCTCCCACACACGGCCCGCACGTTGTGCTCCAGAAATCGATATGGGAAATCGTTCGTGCTCAGGTTGAGCACTCGGGACCTGTCATCCAAGGTGCCCCTCGCTCTGATCAAGATAAGCGATGACAATTCTCATGCCAGGGATTACGGGCACAAAGAGTTGCAAGACGGGCAAATGGCTGGGCGGCACATTGCAGAATGCAGTGGCCGCCTCCGCCCTCGGGAGGAGCCCCGGCGTAACTGCGCGTCTCCATACACAGTTGTCCGGACATTGCAGACTGCATGAAAGGATCTCACGGGCATCTCAAAAGAAGGCCCGGAACGTATCGCAGGGCGGAATAATGAGTACCTCGTGCGGGTTCATCGGGATGCTCCCCTTCTGATGAGACCCAGCCCCGGCTGGCGCAGCCTCCCGGAGTCCACTGGCTCCGTTTTGTCTGAGGACTCAGTCCTTCACGTGGATGGGACTACGCGGTAATCGGGCGATCTCCCCTAAGCCCGGATTCGATCCGGCTCTCCAAAGCACACTGACCGTCCGTGTCCGGGATGTGAACCTCGGAGGTCCGTCGCCCATGAATCACAGGGCGCTTGTATGCCAGGAGGCAATCTTCCAGATTCCTGTCTCCGTTTTCATCATAACGATCGTGTGGAACCTCTCTGCGTTGCGGCTGGCCGGTTTCGTCCTCATCACCAGATAAGCCGCGTCCTCAGGGGCATTTGTCTTCAGGTGGGAATACAGAACCTTCGTCGCGGGCCCCTCAGAAAGCAGCGCCAGCTTCTTCGCGTCGCCAAGAAGCCCGGCCAGGTGTTCGTACCTGCTGCCAATGACGATGTAGGCCTCGAGGTCAACATGTGAGAGGATTCCGCCCGGGGTGTTTCCCTGAAGGAGGCTGTCGACCATCCCGCGCAACAACATGAGATCTCCGGGGTGGGTCTTGTTTTCGTCAGCGAGGGAGAATTTGAACGGAATGATCACTTCCGTCTTGACCGGATGCCCATCCTTTGACGCCGGCGTGAAGGTCCACTTTTTCACCGCCTCGACAGCAGCTGCGCCGAACTCGGGGTGCGTCGCCCTCATCAAGTCGGCGTTTTCGATCCCGCCTGATTCGTTTACTGTCACCCGCACGAAAGCCTGTCCCTCAATCCCTGCTTTCCTGAGGGCGACCGGATATGCTGGTTCGACCTTGGTTTTCACCTGCGGCATTTCCTGGGGGGTGGGTGCGGCTCGAAGGACGAGCGCCAGCGAGAGCACCGAGAGGGCGGATGTTATGCAGCGCATGGGAAGGTACTCCTGATAATTGACCTACCTGGTGTTTCGGTCGGCGGCCACGACCACTGTCGGCAGCGTTGTCACATACACGGGGCCGGTCTGACGGCTCATCTTCCACGAAAACAGCACCACGGCGCAGACAAGGGCCGAGGCGGCGACGAGAGCAGGATACCGGAATGAAACTCGGCGATGCCACCACGAAGCTTCCGGCATATGCCGAGACGGCGCGAATGTCATCGCCCGGGGAAGCACCGGCAGCCCGGCCATTCGGTCCAGAGAGACGCTGAGGGCCTGGACATTGTGGAAAAACGTCCTGCACGGATCACAGCCGGCAAGGTGGGCAAAGACGAGGGCGGACTCATCACCTGTAAGCTCACCGTCCATCAGGGTGCTGATCTTGCTCTGAAATGATTCGCAACTCACGACTTGCTCCTTTCCTCCATGTAGGGTCCCAGGAGTTTGACAAGAACCTTTCTGGCCTTGAACAGACGCGATTCAACCGCGCTGAGGCTGTCCCCCGTCACTGCGGCGATCTCCACATAGGAGAGCCGCTCGAAATGCCGGAGAATGAGAATCTCCCGGTACTCCGGCTTCAGATGGTCCAGTGCCTTTTCCAGGTGGATAGCAGTTTCCTGCTCCGCATAAATGTCCTGAGGAGTGTTCGTGTCCCAAACCTCATCCGTAAGCTGCACGGTGGTATTCGTGCGCGACTTCCGGAATCCGGCATAGACCTCGTTCCGCGCGATGGAAAAGAGCCAGTAATAGAACAGCTCGGGTCTGTCCAGCGACGCCACCGATTCCAGCGCCTTCAGGAAGACCGTCTGCACGATGTCCTCCACCCTGTCACGATCCCCCAGCAGGCGGAAACAGTAGCCGTAGACACGGCTGTAGTATCTGTCGTAGAGCTCGCCAAAGGCGGACTTTTCCCCCTCTTCGAGGCGGTGCAGAAGGTCGGCGTCGCTCGGGTTCGGCACAGGTAACCGGGATTGTGACGGTCTACTGGTGAGTAAGATGCAAATGAGTTCAAAAACTTGCCGGGACCCCCGCCGGAAAAGAAGGCCGGGCCGACGAGGGTGGGGCGGGAATTGTCTTCGCACATCCCCCTCAGTGGAAACGGTGGCGACCACGAGAGAGTTGTCGGGCGAATCCTGGGGAACAATCGTTACGCTTCTGTCACGCCCGGTGGGGATGTATCGAGCCGCCATCTGATGAGTACAAACGACTTCGTGTCTGCGTAACTTCCCGCCTGGATTCTGTAAAAGGACACACCAATGGCCTCGTTCGTACTGTCGAACACAACGTCATACCGACCCGGCTGTTTGACCTCATTCACGAGAACTTGTGCTTCCCGCC
Source organism: Ignavibacteriota bacterium (assembly GCA_003152875.1). GTDB lineage: Bacteria > Bacteroidota > Ignavibacteria > UBA10030 > UBA6906 > Fen-1262. Next base: position 29,843 of record PMBF01000101.1, read on the forward strand.
CGAGCATATCGAAGACTGAGAGCTTCACCGCTGAAGCTTTCGGAAGTTCGCACTGAATGCTCGTGGTCGGGTTGAACGGATTCGGGTGGTTTTGTGCGAGCTTGACAGCCTGGATTGTGATCTTTTGCTTGTTCTTGATTACTTTGCGACCAGAACGAGCCAAGAATAGGCCGGGTAGAAGAAAGACGAGAATCCAGATTGCTAATGTAAGAATGAATCCACTGATTCCACAGAAAGCGAGTTGAGAACCCCCTGTTTTGAACTTGTCCAGGGGATCGAAGCGGGCCGTTGAGGGACTGACCTGAGAAAGTGTCCCATAACTCATCCTCGTTCGACTCTCAAGGTGAGAGAAGGAGCCGGGGAGCACCAAGACAAAGGAAAAACACGCACTCTCTTAACCCGCGAAGGCCACCAGCGTCAGGTTGGCCAGAGCAGCAGTCATCGCGAGTTGAAACAGCACCGTGGCCGAACCGACGTACCGGGCCTGCCTGAGACCGAAGTGCGTGAGGCGGGCGATGCGGTGTTCGACCTCCACCCGCAGACGGTAGATCTCTTGGAAGGCATCTGTTCTTTGAAAACTTCTGGCCTCGCTCACCAACTGCTCGTGCTCATGGACGGAGATCGTGCGGAATCGCGTTTCCTTTTCCAGACACTTCGCGCGGAGCGGACACCCCTCGCACTGCTTGTGAGAAAAGCAGTACGTGTGGTGGGTGATAACGCGACCGCTGATCTTCGTGTCCCTGCGCACAGAGCTCTTTGTCGTCGACTGGCCAGGGAATGTAGGAGGTGAGGAGCATCGTCGCGCAAGCGCCATCACTATAATGAATTCATCGGCGCGAACTGCCGAGGGTCATGATTGCGACGCAACATTCTCTCGAGGGCCCGATCGCGGACCGTGGAGGGCAAGAAAGGCCGTGATGCCCATTGCATGCCACCTGCTCCAGAAGAACAGCAGCTGTTATGGACCCGGTCCGGCCGACGCATCGCCGTTCTGCAATAGATCTCTCTTGATCTGCGCAAAGTCGATGGGCTTGGTGAAATAATGTTCGGCACCGCCCGACATGGCAGTCAGGTAATTCTGATCGTCTCCATAGGCGGTGATCATCGAGACCTTGATATTCGGATACCGCTCCTTCACGATGGAAAGGAGATCCAGCCCGGTGATCCCTGGCATGTTGATATCCGACAGGATGCAGACCACATCGGGGGGTTCGTTCGCCCGGAGATACTCCAGGGCTTCCTCCCCCGAGAAGGCATAGCAGAGGTCGATGAGTCCGGCTTTGATCTCCCTGCGAAACTGCTGACGGAACAGAGTCTCTACGTCCCGCTCGTCGTCGACAACCATGACTTTCATGCGGCTTTCCCTCCTTGATCGGCGGAACTACGGGGGAGCGAAATCACGAACTCGGTGTGCTCCCCTTCCTTGCTCTCCACGGCAATCTGTCCCTTGTGCTCCCCGGTGATGATGTCATACGACAGAGAAAGGCCCAGGCCGGTCCCGACCCCTGGCGGCTTGGTGGTGAAGAAGGGGTTAAATATCCTGTCCCGGATGGCCTGCGGGATCCCGTTGCCGTTGTCACGGATCCGGATCTCCACGCAATTACCAGCCGCCCGCGTGCTGACGCGCACCACCGGCGAGAACGGGATCTGTGCACCCTTCCGCTTCTCGTTGGCCGCATAGCAGGCATTGTTCACGATGTTCAGGAAGGCACGGCTAAGGTCCTGGGGCACCACCCGCACCTTACCGACCGCCGGATCGAACTCGGTCTCAATCTTCACATTGAAGCTCTGGTCCTGGGCCCGCAGGCCGTGATAGGCCAAGCTGGTGTATTCGGCCAGGAGTGCGTTCAAATCGATGTCCTGGCGCTCCCCCGCTTTACCCCGCGAGTGCAGAAGCATCCCTCGCACGATGCTATCGGCACGGCGCCCGTGCTCGTTGATCTTGCCGACGTTCAGTTCCAGGTCGTTGAGGAGCTCCTGGATCTCGTTCGCGCGTCCTTCGTCCACACCGCCGCGGTCGGCGATGAGATCAGAACGGAGGTCCCTCACCAGGTCCTGGGAGAGAATCGCAAAGTTCGTGATAAAGTTGAGGGGATTCTTGATCTCATGGGCAATCCCGGCAGTCAGCTGTCCGAGGCTGGCCATCTTTTCCGAGAGAACGAGCTGGTGCTGTGTGTCCTTCAGGTCTTGCAGGGTTTTTTGCAGCTCAGCGGTTCTATCGCTGACCTGCCGTTCCAGGGCGGCTTTTCGTCTGTTCACACTGCGCATCCGGAGAAAGTAAAACGTTGGACCGGAGGTCAGGAACAGGAGGACGATCAACCCGATGAACCATGCGCTCTGGTAAAAATAGGGCCGAAGCTGAAAGCTGACAGAGCTGCCGGCTTCGTTCCAGACGCCGTCGCTATTGGCCGCAATCACCCGGAACGTGTACTTCCCCGGATCCAGGTGCGTGTAGAAGGCTTCACGATGTGTGCCCGCATCGATCCAGTCTTTGTCCAGACCTTCCAGTTGGTACTTAAAATGCACCTTCCCTCCCCCTGCGAAGCTGATCCCGGTATACTGAAACTCGAAGCGCTGAGGCCCTGGCAGCACGGTGACAACGGAGTCGAGACGTTGAGGCTCTCCCTCCACGAGGAAGCCCTCCATGATGACCGGAGGAGGAACTGTGTTGACCTTGAAATTGGCGGGGTCGACGATGGTAATACCTTTTACCGTCGGAAAGACCATCCGTCCGTCGTGCAGTTTCCAGCCGGAAGGGAAATAATGCCCGTCGCATTCCCTGGAACCCATCCCGTCGGCTTCTCCATACGACACGCAGGTCAGGGAACGCTTCTTGCCGTCGGCGACATCGTTGAGGTCCTGTTTGCGCGCCCGGTAGACCCCCTTGTTGCTGGACATCCAGAAATTCCCGCTTTCGTCTTCAAGGATGGTGTATGCCGCGAAATCGAAGAGCCCCTGTGCGGGAGTGATCGCGATGAACTTCCCGTCCTTGTAGCGCACCAGGCCGGTTCCGGTGACATCCAGCCAGATGACCCCATCCGAATCCTGATACAAGGCGCCCAGGTAACCGGCGGGAAGCCCCGCAGCACCGGGCACCAGCGTGAGCTTTCCCTGCTTCAGCCAGTACACTTGTTCGGTGGTCACAACCCAGATCGTACCATCCCGGTCTTCGTAGAGACCCCGTATCTGGCTTCTCGTGGTGGCACTGGTTCCCGTGGTGCAGACAGGCATGAACGTATTGTTCCTGAAGGCAAGCACGCGGTTGCCTTCGCCAACCAGGATGCCGCCGGAGCGTGTCTGCAGCACTGCGGAGTGAGCGAGCTCTACCTCGCTCTCCGGATTGCTTCTACGGAGGGTGACCTTCCCTTCCCTGATCGTGCAGAGTCCCTGACTGGTGACGACCCAGATGTTTCCTAGCGCGTCTTCCGCCAATCCGAGCACATTGTTGCCTGGAAGCCCGTTGTGCGCGTCAAAAACCGTAATCGTCCCGTTCGCGATCCGGTTCACGCCGCCGAAGGAGGCCCCGAGCCAGATTGCGCCTTGCCTGTCCTCTATCACCGGCTGCACGATGTCATAGCTCAGTCCGGTCCGGGTGGAGTAGGTGACGAATTTCTCGTCGCGGAAGCGGTCCACTCCGCCGGCGATGGTGCCGACCCAGATGTTCCCCTCGCTGTCGATCATCAGCTTCGTGAGACCGTTATCTCCCAGGCCGTCCTTCTTCTGAAACAGTTCGGGTGAGCCGTCGGTGAGCCTGGCGATCCCTTTTCCCGTCACCAGCCAAAGAGAGCCTTCCCTGTCCTCTGCGATCTGAAGAATGTTGCTCACCTCCAAGCCACCGGGAAGCCTGACCGGGAGGAACCCTCCCTGCGTGCGGCGGAAGAGCCCGCGTTTGGTGCCGAACCAGACGTCGCCTGACCGGCTCTGCAGGATCCACTGGACATCCCGGCCGGAGAATCCGTCCTTTGCGCCGTAGTGGCTGACGCTCCCCTGCCCGAGCGCAAAGACGCTGCTCGGGGTGGAGAGCCAGACAGTCCCATCCTTTTCCTCGAAGATGCTTGCTCCCCCATTGACGCCCAGCAATGTGCTGTCCCGAAACCCCTGAACCGGCTCCACTTTCCCGTTCGCGAGCCGGACTAATCCCCCCGAAGTGGCGATCCACAGGCGCTCCCGGCTGTCCAGCGCGAGAGCCGTGACCGTATCCCCGGGAAGACCTTGGGCCACCCGGTAGATCTTCCTGATCTCACCCCCCTCAATGCGCACGAGTCCCCGTTCGGTCCCAAGCCAGACCGTGTCCATTTTGCCGGGCAGAAACGCCCTCACCGAATTACTCGGCAGGCCTGCGGTCGTGTCATAGAACGCAAACGCACCTCGCACATAACGTCCAATTCCGGAGGGAAGCCCCTGGGTCACGAACCACAATCCGCCGGCGCTGTCCTGCGCGAGCCGGAGCACCCATGCGGTCCTGAGCTTCGGGATGTTCGTCCTGTCGAACACTGTGAATTTGACCCCGTCGAATCTGGCAAGCCCCTCCTGTGTGGCAAACCAGATATAGCCATCTCTGGTTTGAGCGATATCCTGCGCAGAGTTTTGCGGCATGCCGTCGGCAGTGGTCCAGTTCTGGTGAACATATTGCTTGATGGACTTCCTCGGGACGGGAGAGGCGCCGGCGGGTTCAGTGGAAGAAACCAGCAAGATACAGAGGGAGACGGCGAGGCTCCTTCGAGCCGTGGAGAAATACCCTGGCATACGGCGAGCTCCCTTCGGGGAACCGTGAGAAGGCGTTTGGGGGCCGAAAACAAAGAAACAACCCCTGACCATCGCTCCCCCCCTTGAGTGAAGCGGCGGCAGGGACTGAGGGAAACCTACGGTATGGAACACCGGAGACCTCCCAGAGGATTCCGCCATTTCGGGGTTTTGGGGAGGTTTTTTGCGACGGGCGTGACTGGGAAATGCGGAATGCACAATCGGAATAAGGGGGGCAGGATGTCTGCGTCGGGCCCGCCGTATCCCAGGGAGCGGCAATGGTATCAGGCAGACACACGCCCTTCGCGCCCCCCTTTCGAGCGATCGAGAAGGCAAGCCTCTGGGGCGCCGGTCTCTTGCGATCATCGTCTTGCCGCTCCACGCTGCGCCGCCGTGCAATGTTAAGTCAGGCTGGGTGGAACAACAATATTGAGAAAGGCCAGAATTGATAGGTTGAGCAAGTCTGCCAGCATATGAGCGAGTATTGTCCAGCGCAGACTGTGCGTCTTACGATAGACCACTGCCCAAGCCACACCCATGATAAATGTACTGATGAATACGGCAGGATGACGGTTGGCAATCGAGTAGACACCAACCGTCAGGGGGTGGTTTATTGCAAAGAAGAAGCTAGAATACAGCAAGCCTAGCCAACCCGGCCAGTTCGTAGTGTTATCAAGCAATAGGCCGCGCCAATACCCTTCCTCCAATAGCGGATTAATCAAGGCAAAGAGCAACCAGGCCAATACAATCCATGCTGATGGGAATAGTTTGCAACCCAAGATAAAAACGCCTGCCGGGATCAGGCCCACAACAATGGCAAGCACAGTCCAACCCCACCCGCCTTGTGGAACCTGCAACCAACGCCTTACGGCTTCTCCCCCGCCACCCCAGGCGATCATAAACCCAAACATTCCCCAGACGACGACAATCATTGGTAACCAAGCCCAAATGCCAACAACGCCGCCGGCGAGCCGTGCGGTTAAGTGTCCCACCCCGATTATGACAAGAGGCGATAACAGAACTAAGCGCTGGCGACTTTGACTGCTTACGTGTTGCACGTTTTCCCCTTGATTGATGATGCGCAATGAACCAGTGTTGGCTGCAACGGTGAACGTGGGAATTCAATGATTTGGCAAATGTGCGACATCGGCAACACGTCAGAAGCGTGGAATCACAGTGAAGGATCTGCAACAGTTACCCGACCGCGGGTGCGGCCCCAATGATGAGTCCGAATTGCAGCAGGTGATGATAGCAGTGTTTGAAATGGCATCGTTGCCATTCATCAGACCTGAGCGGCCCGAAAAGTGGATGATTGTGAATCACTTCGAGTTTCTCTGGAATGTGATCGAGAAATCGGTTCATTTCTTCGCGTAGTACTTTTTTGGAGTCTGCCAGGCTCTCAAACCTAAGCGGAGGCGGATTCTCGCTGAGAATGGGATTCTTGAAATCATGCGGTGTGGGCGTGTTATCGTAAAGGAATTTCTTTGTCCTCGCAATTAGGTTCTCCGGTATGTCACGATGAACCTCAGTCCTTCCTGTGGACAACTCGTATGTCCACGTGAGGTGTTCCACCATATGTTGGGCTGTCATTCTTCCCCACAGAGGTTCGGTTCGCTCGGTGAGGCTGTTCATAGCATCCAGCAGCGTCTGCTTCAAAAAGTGCTGGCGAACGTCAGTATTATTCACGTCGAACGGAACAAGAATCATCGGAGAGTTGATTCCTTTAAAAGGCGCAAAAGACATTTAACGTTTAGGCAAGCCGCCATTGCGAACCGCCAGGTCTGGACGATCGGCTTCACGGCGTCCTAATCTGTTCCACAGTGAACTTAGCTTGTAAGTCCCAACCCCAATTAGGTTCACGATGCGATCCATTGAACCAGGCCACGACGGACATTCCCATAGCCAAGGGACACCGCGCCGAGAAAAGAAGGCCCATCCTCATCAGGAGAATGGGCCATGCCTGAGCATCGCGTTCAACACAATTGCTGTGGTGGTAAGAGAGGCGGCAGATCAGCGAATTGCAGACGTAGACATTGGATACAGTATCNNGTGGGAATTTCCAATCGCCGCCTGAGGCTCTGTCAACTCCACTGGCTCTCTAGACGACACCATCAATATCATTGAATGGATGATTTGTGATTCCCCATCGAGGAACCTTTCGACAGTACTCCAAGTACTGCGCGCCAAATTGATTTGTAAGATGGGGTTCTTCGTAGAATCGGACAAACACTTGGACGGCAAGAGCAAAGATCGTCATGTAGACCAGCAAACTTCGACTCTGAAAGAAAAGGGTCTCGGCTAGCAAGACAACAAAAACGGCCAGGTACATCGGGTTTCTCGTGTATCTGTAGAGTCCACGCCCCACAAGGCGTTTCGGTGGATCGACCGGGGCTAAAGTACCCTTGCCGTGGAAGGCGAACTCCCAGATGCAATGTAAGAGGATAGCCCATGCAATCAGACCCAAGAGTAATGCAAAACCCCTAACGGCTGAGAATTCAGGCCGTGTCCTGATAGAGGAATTGCCGAGGATAAGAAACGGGACAAGAATAGTCACGCCCCCAGGTATGAGGAATGTGAAGAAAATGGCTTTGACGATGAGTTGTGGTCTCATAATGAATGCGCTTTCAAACAGTCAGAGCCACCCCAGACAACAGAATTCNNGTAAGATGAAGAAGGCGGCTCGAGTGTGTGGATCGCCTTTGTGGTTTACACAAATGCGGGTTTGTCAAATTGTCACTGTGACATCTTCGTAGTCGTTCTGTCCGACGCTCACCTCGAGTTGCTTCTCACCGTCAACGTATACCTCCACGGTTCCAACAGGCACATCATGGAATTCCGCAATTCCTTCGTCGTCGGTATACTCCTCGCCATGCGTATCAAACATGCCCGAGACCCTGCCGATGAAATCGCAATAGACTTTCCTCCCCTCTACGGGTTTCTGCTGATAGTCGAAGACATGAACAGTAAGCGATCCCATGTAGGTAGTCCTTTCAGAACGCCGTAACATGCGTCCGGACGATTTGCCGACCGATGTTATCGAAGTACTACGAAGCTGCGTGTCCGTACAAATTCCCCAGCCTGCATTCTGTAGAAGTACACGCCACTGGCAAGATTGGTGGCGTTGAATTGGATCTCGTGATAGCCTGCCACTTGGACCCCATTGACGAGCGTGGCGACCTGCTGTCCGAGAGCATTAAACACAACGAGAGCGACGTTCGATGAATAAGGAAGCGCGTAGCGAATGGTTGTAGAAGGATTAAATGGGTTCGGGTAATTGTCGTAAAGTTCAAACTCAACTGCGACGTTCAGCGGCCTAACGAATGTTGCGACAGTGGTCAGCATGATCGGAAAGGATTGAAGTTCAGTGGAATCCTTCATCGTTACGCTTAGCCGGTAATAGTACGGGGTTCCGGCACTTGTCGAGGTGTCAATGAATACGGAATCTGTTGAGGCAACTTCCCCTATGACACCAAAACTGCCGCCGACAGTTCGTTTTCGTCCAATGACAATGCTGTCATCCTCAGTGTTCCTATTGTGCCACTGGAGCTTAATAGAATGGTTGACAGTTTCGCTTATTTTCATGCCGTTCGGTGATTGGGGATAGGTATGGATGAGAATATCCTTGATCTCGTTGAAGCCGCCGGTTATCCTATTGTAAACAGGAAAATTCCCCCCATCATCCCAGGCAAAAGATGGCACGCCGCGACCCAGTGCTTGATCCACCACCGTTCCATAGGCACACATCCGCGAGTTATAGTCGGCGGTATCTATGTACCCGAATTCACCGAGAATAACCGGGATGTTGTTCTTCAATGACCAGGCCGTGACCTGGTCGAACTTTGTTTTCGTAGCCTTGATATCGGCAGCGCTTCCGTATCTTCCCGTGCCAATGAGACCGAATGGATAGGGGTCGTAGGAATGGTAATACCCGATCAGGTACTTGTCGGAAGAGTCGGGAATGGCAGCAGTAACAAGCTGGTCGGAATTCGACCACATGTAGCCTGAAAACGACACGATGCGCGTCGGATTAGTTTGGCGGATTATTTTCAGAACCTGGGCATTCAACGCATTGACGTTCGCCGCTGTCATCGGATACGGTTCATTGATGATTTCAAATATTAGACTGTCCGACTTGCTTTTGAAACGTTCGGCTATCTGGCTCCATATGCTGTCGAAGCGTGCTACATTCGCAGCAGTAAAGGAGTTCTTTATCCAGCTTTCATGGTGTGCATTGATCGTAACAATCAGCCCGCGTTGGAGTCCCCAATCGACGACCTGTTCCACCCGGGCGAGCCATGCACTGCTGATTGCGTAGGGAGATGTCGTCGACGTGTGGCCGTCCCACGTTATCGGAATTCTGACGGCAGTGAAGCCGGCGTTTTTGTAGTCGTCAAACGCGTGTTCCTGCACCGGTGGATTCCCCCACGCACCTTCGGTCGGCGGCTCCATGGTATTCCCGATGTTGATGCCTCGTTTCATCCCTTTGGCCGCGTCCTGAGGAGACAGTTGCGCCTTCATACCGACTGCAAACCAAAGCATAAGAAAAACCGTTATGCAACACTGTCTTTTCATACAAACCTTCCTTTTCTGTGCCGATGGATGTCAATCGCCTTTAGGATCACATTCATGCCGGTGGAACTATAGACTCCGGTAAGAGTTGCTGCGAGTAATTCCGAGCCGGAGACTGTGAGGCCAGCAATCCAACCGGCGATGACGGAGGCCGCCGCGGTTCCTCCTCTACGGGTGAGGACGGGTTGCTGTTCAGGCCAAGGATCGTCCGGTGGGCCCGACAACGAAGGAACTGGATCAGGGTCCAGGCCGGCGCAGATGATGGCGGAGGCCATAGAGAGTGTGATGGAAGGAATATACTTCAGCGCAATGTGCTTGTCAAATGCACTGTTTGGGAGATACATGATTCGTAGATTCTGCAAAGACAGATGCCCCACCTGAATAAGCATGGGGCCTTGGGTTATTACCGGCCTGCCAGAACTTACCGGAGGACCACCAAGCGCTTCGTCTCCAAAACATTCCCCGCCTTCAGCCGATAGAAATAGACGCCTGACGCCACATTTGATGCCTCGTACTTCACTTCGTGATAGCGAGCTTCGAAGTCACCGTTAACCAGTTCTGCCACTTTTTGGCCGAGTATGTTGTAGACACCAAGTGCAACGTGCGATCGGTTCGGCAAAGCGAAACTGATCGTCGTCGTCGGGTTGAATGGGTTTGGTTAATTCTGGAAAAGTGAAAACTCTGTAAAAAAAGCACGAAGGCCATTCATCCTATTGGACAAACGGCCTATGGCAATGAGCTGCGATCGATGTTTACAGAATACGAATGACGCCCGTTATTGATATCTCTGCCCACTAAGACTTGTGATGATCAGGAGGGCAAATCATCCGAAATGAGAAAGTTCAGACCCTGCGTTCTGGTAGTCCTTAAAACAATCAATGTGCCACCAGCGCGAATGGACATTGGTGTCAAAGGCAACCGAGAAATGCGGTCAAATCAGAGCTGCTTGTGAAGAAGTGGAGGTCTGGTTGAGGCTACCCGAGGAAGGTGAAGAGAGAAGTGAACAACGATGGTGGCGGTCACTAGCCAGATGGCCGCCAATGACGGATTTCTATAGAAGACCCTGCAGGGTGACCAGAACGACAGCATTGATTGTAGGAGAAGTCTGGACGGGGAAGGTCAAAGTGTGATGCCGATGCTGCGGAGCTTGGAGAAGACTTCATTCCTACTAAGAGGTTTCAGCAAATAGACATCGCATCCTCCCTTGATGGCGTTTACAACGTTGGTCTTGTTTGACTGGGCGGTAATCATCGCAATCTTCGTGCGCTTCTCCGGAGAAATTCCGCACTGCTCTTCGAAAGCCCTGATTTCACGAAGCGCGGTTTGTCCGTCCATTTGTGGCATCATAACGTCAAGACAAACGAGATCAAAGAAGATCCCGGAATTGTATGATTGCCTAAAAGCAGTAACGGCCTCTAGACCATTTGCCGCTGCATAGACGAATTCACACTTTGAGAACGCCTTTTGAAGGATTAGCCGGCTGGTGCGGTCATCGTCAGCAATCAGAACATTCATAGCGGATTTGCTCGATAATGCGAGGTTCACTGAACAGCTGTGCCAAGCAGTAAAGCACCATCGCACAACAGGGTGCTATACTGTACGCCGAATCATCCAAAAGTGCAACAAGAGAGTGGCACTCGGTGCCCTCGGTCATAATTGAAGAATCCCAGAACTATCAAATCCAGAAGACCGACTAAATGTTGCAATCGCTTGTATGAAGGTTTCTTCAGTGCGATAGGTTCTCCCTCATTTCCTTTTTGTATGACACCCATCCATATCACAACGCAGCGTGGGAAGAAAACGCTTTAGTGCAAAAGCAAAAGCTTTTTCGTCTCCACGTAGCTTCCAGCTTGCATACGGTAGAAGTACACGCCACTGGCATAATTGGTGGCGCTGAATTGGATTTCGTGGTAGCCGGCGTCAACATCGCTATTCACGAGTTCTTTGACTTTCTGACCCAGTGAGAGGAAGCCGTCGAATTTGTTCGTAAGGGCGGCAGCGTAAGCATCAAAGACTGCCAGCTTGTTTGCAAATGGAATTCCCGGTCCCCAGGTTGAACCAATGACGTGCTGCCAGTCCGTTGTCGACTTGGTGAATGGCCGGAAGGGGGTGAGAGTGGACTTCATTAGTCCCCGAGGATGGGTCAGCGGTAGCACTGGAAGCGGCTCTTGTGAATGCCGCTGCATTTCCTGTCCGTGGAGTGGAGATCCCAGGATGTTAAGGCATTGGAGTACAGCGAGGATAGCGACACTAAAATGATATAAACGCGAAGCCTTTTTCATGGGCAACCGCGCTGAATGATGGAGGAAACGCACGGGACTGGTTCGCGGCAGGACTCAGCGGATCGTCAGGGACTACTAAGGACGAAACACCCGGCGGCGCACTGGGTCCAATTTGGAAACAACTTGATGGCGACAATGAACAGTCAGCAATCCGAAAAGCACGACCAAATGGCTCGTCGGGTGGCCCCTACAACGGAGGAACTGGATCAGGGTCCAGGCCGGCGCAGATGATGGCAGAGGCCATAGACAGTGTGATGGAAGGAATATACCTCAGCGCAATGTGCTTGTCAAATGCACTGTTCGGAAGATGCATGATTCGTAGATTCAGTAGAAACAAAAGCCCCACCTGAATAAGCATGGGGCCATGGATCGTAAGCTTAAGAGGCTTTAGCGGATCAAACAGAGTGAGCGTGTCTGAACATACCCTCCCGCCTGGATTCTATAGAAGTACACGCCGCTGGCAAGACTGTTTGCGTTGAATTTGGTTTCGTGATAGCCGGCCTCAATGTCGGAGTTTACTAACTGGGCGACTTGCTGGCCGAGCGAATTGAAGACTGTCAGCGTGACGTGTGATCGGTGTGGCAAGGCGTACCGGATTGTCGTTGTTGGGTTAAAGGGGTTGGGATAATTTTGCTGGAGCTGAACCTGGATCGGCACATTTCGCCCGGGTTCGGACAGTTCCGCAATATCCGTACTTCGATCATGATATCGGAGTATCTGTCCTTGATCCGTTACCACCCATCCGTTTGCGCGCCCAGAGAACGATATTGCATTGATCGACTGCGAGAACTGATCAGCCGGCTGCAATGCCCAGGTTGCGCCATTGTCATGTGAGCGTGCGACCGAATGCCCCCCGCTGATCCATGCATCCGATGAACCGGGGGGAAAAGCGGCTGCAAAGCCTACATCTGGAATTACTGAAGGCAGCATCGACCAACTGCTCCCACCATCCGTGGTTCGCGCGAAGACGATTGGTTCGTACTTCCAATCCAGTCCCGCACAGAGAATACCGACAGAATCATCACGCATCGCCAGCGCATTGATATCACTTGTGCCGATCGTCGTGGACGACCAGCTCTCGCCGCCATCGGTCGAGCGCCACACGCACGCATTCGAGGTGCCAAACCATATATGTTGTCTGTCTGTACACCAGAGTCCGTTGAATGGACTGGTGACCCCATCCGGACCGACTGGTTCATTGGCCAGATGTGTCCAGGTCACTCCACCGTCCGTTGTACGGAGAAGCACGAACTTCCCACCCGTTTGGGGATTCCCCAGTGCGTAACCGTTGGCCGCATCAAAAAACCAGAGCCCACTAAAGTCAAAGCACTGCGGTTCAGGGTAATTCTGCTGTGTCCAGGTTTGCCCACCATCAACCGTAGCATAGATATTCGCCTTACCATTAATCCAACCGTTTGTCCAGGCATGGAGTGAATCAATCGCGAAAATGCACGTCGTCCAGGGGACTCGGTCGCTCTTCACAAGCACCCAGTTGTCACCGCCGTCAGTTGTCCTAAGCACTACACTATGTATCTCCAGGTATTTATAGCCGACGGCCCACGCGACTTTGCTATTCACAGCATAGACGCTCGTGAGTGGCATCGCGGAGGGGCTCCATTGACGTTCCCAAAATCCGCCCCCGGCATACACCGTGGTCTTGAACATGCGTGCATCCCGCTCCTCAGCATTCGCACTCCAGCTTAGTCTGACATTCACGTCTCGTTCGCGCGCGAGTCCACCCACTCGAAAAACACAATCGAGGGAGTCCCCGATGCCAGCGTCAAGGCGTCTTGGACCGACGACTGGTGCCATGGGTACCAACCCTGGATCCGCCGAGACGTTGAACGAGAGGTTCTCAGCTGCGACAGTCAGAACATTTCTCACTTTTACGGAGAGGATCACCGTATCGCCTTCCTGGAAGAATGGCCTTCTTGTGGGCGAATGGAAGCGTCCCGCATCCACGACGATCCCTGAACGTACCTCTGAGAGCGCGCGTCCGAAGTTGACCCTCCCATGTCCGAGCGAGCCGGCATATCCGGGATTGCTGGCATCGATGGGGTCCGCCGTCATGCGAATCTGTTCGGCGATCTGGTCAGGCGTCCAGCCGGGATGTGCAGCTGTCAGAAGCCCTGCCAGCCCGGCAACGAGAGGACTCGAAAACGATGTTCCCTGCACTGTCCTGTAAGAACCGTCGTCCCGTGCGACCAGGATGTTGATTCCGGGCGCATACACGGAGATGTTCACCCCGTACTGTGAAAAATACGCCAGCGCGTCGCTCGTATCCGCCGTCGAACCGACCGAGAGGACATGCTGGTAGAAAGCCGGGTAGAACGGGGTGTTGTCAAAATCCGTCTGTTGATGATGATCATCTACTGCGGCGACAATGAGTGCACCCGCCTGCGTCGCCGCCGTAACAACATCTTGCTCCATCTGTGAGTAGTTTCCCGTGTGACCCCAGCTGCAATTGATGACGCCCGCACCGTTTTTGAACGCATAGGTGATTCCTTGAAAGCCGTAGAGGATATTATCATCGCTATTCGGATCTGCGGCGCACACCGGCATGACACGGCACATCCAACCCGTCCCCGCCATTCCGCGCCCGTTGTTGGTCGCTGCGCCGAAGGCACTTGCCGTCGCCGTGCCATGGTCAGCGTTCCCCGGCTGGAGGCCGAGGCCGCGCGGGTTGTTCGTCATGTTGGCGAAATTCCACCCGACGACATCATCGA
>PMBF01000003.1:0-126 GCA_003152875.1 Ignavibacteriota bacterium
TCGGTTCAATCCCGATCGCAAGCTCTTCAGCACACACTTTCGTCTACTGGATACCGGCCATGCGCGACATTATTACACTCGAGTGCACCGACTGCAAACACCGGAACTACACGACCACCAAGAACA
>PMBF01000003.1:206-4939 GCA_003152875.1 Ignavibacteriota bacterium
GGTTGGGGGTTCGAGTCCCTCCTGACGTGCCACACATCCAGAGCCTGTTTTCGGTGGAACGGAGGGTGCGGGGAGATGTTTCACCCGTGCTCCCGGGTGCTCCGTACCGGCCGTGAGAGGCGGGCGGAGGACATAACCAGGACCAAGCGGCGACCCCTATGAAAGAGAAGATTCTCGGCTTCTTCACCGACGTGGTGAAGGAGATGAAAAAAGTCACGTGGCCGAAGAGGGAAGAGCTGCAGGATTCCACGATCATCGTTCTTGTGGTTTGCCTGATCATCGGCGCGTTCATCTATGTCGTCGACATGGTGGTGAGCGGCGTCTTGCGCCAAATCCTGTAACGGGGGGACCGGTGGAGAAGAAATGGTATGTGGTACGGACCTACTCCGGCCATGAAAACAAGGTCAGAGCCTACATCGAGAACGAGGTCGCCCAGGCCGGCCTCGGCGAGCACGTGGGTTCGGTGATCGTGCCGTCGGAGAAGGTGTTCGAGATGAAGGACGGCAAGAAGAAAAGCAAGACCCGGACGTTCTTCCCCGGCTATATCCTCGTGGAAGCGGCGCTCGACAAAACGGTGACCCACCTCATCCTCAACGCTCCCTCGGTCATCAGCTTCGTCGGTCCCAGGAATGCCCCCGCCCCGCTGCAGGCCGCGGAAGTGCGCCGCCTGATCGGCAAGATCGAAGAGCGGAAGGACGTGGAGGTGATCGAGGTGCCGTTCAAGGTGGGAGAAGCCGTGAAGGTGACCGACGGTCCGTTCAATAACTTCACCGGGTTCGTCCAGGAAGTCAACGAAGAGAAGATGAAGCTCAAGGTGATGGTGTCTATTTTCGGACGGAAGACACCCGTAGAGCTCGATTTCAGCCAGGTTGAGCTCGAAAAGTAACGGCAGGAGGCCAAAGGCCGGCTATCCAGCAGAACCACGCACGTCGTAAACCGGAACGAGAAAGAAGAGTCTCATGAAGAAAATCACCGGCTTTATCAAGCTGCAGATTCCGGCGGGGCAGGCAAACCCGGCTCCCCCGGTCGGTCCCGCCCTCGGTCAGAAGGGCGTGAACATCATGGAATTCTGCAAGCAGTTCAACGCCCGCACGCAGGCCCAGCCGGGGATGATCATCCCGGTGGTGATCACCGTCTTTTCCGACAAATCCTTCACGTTCATCACCAAGACTCCGCCCGCGGCAATCCTTCTGGCAAGGGCGGCAAAGGTCGAGAAGGGCTCGGCGGAGCCGAACCGGAACAAGGTGGCCAAGGTGACCAGAAAACAGCTCCGTGAGATTGCGGAGATGAAGCTGCCCGACCTCAATGCAAACGATATCGAGGCGGCGATGAAGATGATCGCGGGGACCGCCCGCAGCATGGGGATCACAGTCGAAGGATAACGCTGTCCGTGGGAGTCCACCGCTCCCGGCGCCTGCCCGTCTGAAAGGGGAGGATGGACCGGGGAGGAGGTGAATGGCGGAAGGACGCACGCACCACACTGAAAGGAATTCTGCATGAAACACAGCAAGCGTTTTAACGGGGTCAGCAAGAAGGTCGATGCTGAGAAGGTCTATACTATTGAAGAAGCCGTTGTCAAGGTGAAAGAGCTTGCGACGGCCAAGTTTACGGAGTCCGTCGACATCGCCGTCCATCTCGGCGTGGACCCCAAGAAGGCCGACCAGGCAATCCGGGGTACGGTGGCGCTTCCGCACGGCACGGGGAAACAAGTGCGAGTGCTCGTGCTGGCCAGGCCCCCGCGCGATGAGGAGGCCAGGGCGGCCGGGGCGGAGCATGCGGGACTCGCCGAGTATGTCGCGAAGATCCAGGCAGGGTGGGCGGACATCGACGTCATCATTGCCACGCCGGACGTGATGGGAGAAGTCGGCAAGCTGGGGAAAGTGCTCGGCCCCCGGGGCCTGATGCCCAACCCGAAGAGCGGAACCGTGACGGCCGACGTTGCCAAGGCCGTGAAGGAAGTGAAAGCCGGCAAGATCGAATTCCGCGTCGACAAGGCCGGGATCGTGCATGCCTCGGTCGGCAAGGCGGCCTTTGAGCCGAAGCAGCTCGTGGAGAATATCCATGCATTTCTGACCACGATCGTCCGGCTCAAGCCGGCGACAGCCAAGGGGACGTATGTGAAGGGGATCGCGCTGTCCAGCACGATGGGTCCCGGCGTGCCGATTGACAAAGCGCAGATTGCCGCGATGGGGCATTAAACAGAGATTACGCACTCAACACCCACATGATCAGTGTCTATCGCCCGGCGGCTCGCTGACCGGGGCTTCTCCCTAGACGGATCAATCCAGAAGGAATCCATGGAACGGTCACAGAAAGAACAGATCGTCGCGGAGGTCGCGGAGATTGCAGGCCGCGCGCGGGGATTGTTCTTCACCGACTTCACGGGGCTGACTGTGGAACAGGCGACGGAGCTTCGCCGCGAGTTCCGCAAATCGGCCATTCAGTACCGCGTGGTGAAGAACACGCTCATCCGGAAGGCGCTCGAACAGGTGTCGGGCTTCGACCGGGTGTTCCCGGGCCTGACGGGCCCCACCGGTGTGGCGTTCGCGTTCGACGATCCGGTGGCCCCGGCCAAGATCATCCAGAAGTTCGCGGAGAAGCACAAGAAGCTCTCCCTGAAAGTCTGTGTGGTCGAACACCAGGTGTACGAAGGATCGAGGCTTGAAGAGCTGGCCAGGATGCCCACGCGCAAGGAGATCATGGCGTCGGTCCTGGGAAGCATCCAGGCTCCCCTCGCCGGCGTGCCGAACGTCATCCTAGCCGTGGTTCGCGACCTGGTCAGCGTCATCGACGAGGTCGGGAAGAAAAAAGCGGCGTGACTCAGGTTCCACACATCGAATTGCCAACTATGAGGAGAATCCAATGTCAGTCGTAGAGGAAATCGTCGAGAAAATTGAGAAGCTGACGCTGCTCGAAGCTGTGGAGTTGAAGAAGGCGCTCGAGGACAAGTTCGGCGTGACGGCGGCTGCCCCGGTCATCATGGGCGGCGGGGGTCCCGCTGCGGGCGGGGCGGCTCCGGTGGTCGAGGAGAAGACCGAATTCACCGTGGTGCTGAAGGAAGCCGGCGCCCAGAAGATCAATGTGATCAAGGTCGTCCGCGCCAATACCGGTCTCGGTCTCAAGGAAGCCAAGGATCTGGTGGACGGCGCCCCGAAGGCTGTGAAGGAGTCGATACCGAAGGAAGAGGCTGAGAAGCTGAAGAAGGAACTCGAAGATGCAGGAGCAAAGGTCGAACTGAAGTAGGCTGCTTTCGTCCCGTCCCCGCCCTCCCGCTCACTAGGCGGGGGCGCTGGAGGCGCGGGACCTCAGCGTCTTCGCGCTGCATGTCAGGCAACCACGTCAGTCCCCTATGACTTTTTGCGCATCATGGCAGCAGGCCGATACCGAGCCCTTCCAAGGGAGGGACGGCTATCGGCTTGCTGTTTGTTTGCGTGCCGCCGGGAGGGGGGAACGCCTGTGGGAACGAAACAAACCCGCGCGGCGGAGTAGAGCAACGGCCGGGGCGCATGCCCGGGTTGTGCATTCACGTCAAGTGAAGGAGAGGGCTTGAAGAATCTAGCCAAACGGATCTCGTTCGGAAAAATCCCCGAAATCATCGAAGCCCCCGACCTGCTGAACATCCAGCTCGAATCGTGGGCAAGCTTCCTGCAGGCCGATCTTCCGGCGCGGCGGAAGAACAAGGGGCTGCAGGCCGTGTTCAAGATGAATTTCCCGATCACGGACACGCGCGAGAACTTCCTGCTGGAGTTCGTCGAATACTACATCGAAAAGCCGAAGTACTCGGTCGGCGAGTGCGAGGAGCGCGGGCTGACCTACGCCGTGCCCGTGAAGGCGAAGCTCCGTCTCTCGCAGAAGGCCGAAAACGGCAAGGACTACATCAACACCATCGAACAGGACGTCTACCTGGGCAACCTGCCCACCATGACGCACCGCGGCACCTTCATCATCAACGGGGCCGAACGCGTGGTGGTGAGCCAGCTGCACCGGTCGCCGGGCGTGTTCTTCAGCGAGTCCATCCATCCGAACGGCACGCCGATCTACTCGGCCAGGATCATTCCGTTCCGCGGCTCGTGGGTGGAGTTCACGACCGATATCAACAACGTGATGTATGCCTACATCGACCGGAAGAAGAAGTTTCCGGTCACCACGCTGCTGCGGGCCCTCGGGTACTCGTCAG
The DNA here is from genome assembly GCA_003152875.1 of Ignavibacteriota bacterium. Taxonomy (GTDB): domain Bacteria; phylum Bacteroidota; class Ignavibacteria; order UBA10030; family UBA6906; genus Fen-1262. The sequence continues at coordinate 4,384 of PMBF01000003.1, forward strand.
ACGACGAAATCCTCGAGCTCTTCAACCTCGTGGAAGAGGTCGATGTGGCCAAGGCCGACCTCGCCTCGTTCGAGGGGCGGGTCGTCTGCTCGGACGTCGTCGACCGGAAAACGGGCGAGATCTTCATCAACAAGGACACCGTGCTCGACGACGAGCACATCAAGCGCCTGAAGAAGGCGAATGTCAAGAAGCTCCGCCTCCTGACCGCGACCGGCAGCGAGGAATCGGTGATCGCCAAGACCATCTCCAAGGACCTGGTGCGCTCCGAGGAAGACGCGCTCACGGCGATCTACAAGCAGCTCCGCTCGGGCGAGGCGCCTGACCTGGAGACCGCGAAGACCCTCATCGACCGCCTCTTCTTCAACGAGAAGCGCTACGACCTGGGCGATGTCGGGCGGTACCGCCTGAACAGCAAGCTGGGACTCGAGATCCCCCCGGCCACAACCACGCTGACCAAGCCCGACATCATCGCGATCATCAACTACCTGATCGATCTGCAGCAGAAGAAGCGGTCGGTGGACGACATCGATCATCTGGGCAACCGCCGCCTGCGCAC
>PMBF01000016.1 GCA_003152875.1 Ignavibacteriota bacterium
CGTGGACAGAATTGGGTGTCGTGGATAGACTGTGGACAGAATTCCAGAGCATTCTGTCCACGCTTTATTGGCGAATCCAGGTTGGATTCCCAGAAAACAGGCCTCCGTGGACAGATGGACAGAATTTTTAGCGATGAAACTATCCTGGGCATTCTCTGTATTCCAGCCCTGCTCTGGTCCCTATCCATCTAGTACTACCCACCCCTTATCTTTTTTCTAGAATATTATGTCCTTTTGTCCATAAGTAGTAATAATCATTGATTCTAATCTGTAATTGCCGTTTTCTCGTGGACAGAATCGTGGACAGAACTTGAAATCGTCTGTCCACGCTGTCCACAAGAATGGCCTCACGCTGCCAGTTCCTTCTGCCCGGCATACCAAGTCTTCATCTTCTCGGTCATCACCAGGCACCGCTCACGTTTCCCGTCGATCTTAGGGCGGGGTTCATCATCGACCGATTCGCTCGGTTCACAATATCCCCGTTCCTTTAGTCTCCGGAATATGTCGGTCTTAGACAGCTTATGTGGAAGGTTGTAGTTGGCAACAAATACCTTCGGCAGATAGCCAGCCTCGAAGAACTTCTTAAAGCTCTCGCCATACGACCCATGCATCTGGTCCATGATCTTGTCGACTTCTTCATCCAGGTCCGATTTGTTTAAATCGAAAAGCGATCTTTCCTCAGCTGTAATCGGCACTGATATTGAATACCTGCAATCGGTTCTATCCTTTGCGCGCTCGTACACATTCTTAAGTTCCGTCCGGATGTAATGCCCGAGCCGTGATTTCAATTTCACAGGCAGCTCGACTTCTACCGGTCCTGCGAATTTCTTCATTGCGTAAACAAAGAACTGATTATTCTTTTCATCTGTGGGCAGCTCCATCCGCTCGACGAAGATCGGCCTTTCAGAATTGGAGAGATTCAGGATATTCTTGTTGTTCCTGACCTTGTATTCCTTCATGTACTTTTGATTGACGGTTGCTTCATCCTGTCCGGAATACTTCTTCAGCATCCGGTACTGTGATTCATCACATGAAACAGATTCATCAGCTACGAGCAATTTCTTTTCCATCTCAGGCGAGAAGCTTTTTTCCTTGCCATGCCACAACACAAGTGAACGCCATGGACAACCAAAAGCCAGCATTGCACAGACGCCGCTTACCAGATTCTCCAGTGAGACTCCCTTCCGTCCTTTTTCTCTCCATAATTGTATCCACAATCTTTTCTTCCTCGGGATTCGCACAAGATCGCCTCTGGGCTGTTATTCTCGTTTCCGGGGATACACTACCGGCATGTGAGGTTGGTGGAGCGACTGAAGATGCCCTCTTGCTGATCTGTGCAGATTCATCTTCACGAATTCCACTGGACTCCGTGAAGATCCTCGTTCACCACCATCAGTCGCAGTTTCAACGAGGGGGACTCTGGGGAGGATTAGCTGGTGTTGTGATCGGCGGGACAGCCGGGGCAATCAGTTACGAGGAGCCGAAGCCCGGTCCTGGTTGGNNGGCATTGGAGGCGGTGTCTTGGGGTTTGTAGTCGGCGGAGTCATTGGCACCGTCGTTGGCGGGGATGACACCTATGATCTCTTGTCAAAGACTAAGGAGCAAAAGTATAGGACCATTCGACCCCTTGTGCATTCTTCAAAGCATTAGAACAACTACCGCTCATTTCATTCCAATCGCCGGCAACTCCCCACTTATCAGCTCCACCGTCGAATGTAATGTTTCCGGTGCCAGTCTTGCATAATGTATTTGCGTCAACATCGTGCTCCCCAATCGTGTAGGGTTCAACAGTACTGTCCAACTACAAGTTGAATAATGACAACTCGGCCCAACCAGTTTCTGAGAATCCAGTGCATAGCTACGAAAGGAGTATTCTACAATTCACGTCGGATTTATCTCGGACCGGCGATTGGAGCAACGAGAGCGGGGAGAGAATACAAGCTTGGAGTCCCTTTGGAGCGTAGAGGAGGTTGAGTGGGCTTGCCGATAATCAACGAATTTGCCGCCGTTCGAGCGGTTCAGGATCGTTGCGACGATCTAGTTCCTGTCAAACGGCTCAGCGTGGCATAGATTGTGCACAAAATGCAGTGCCCTCCTGAATTGACCGTTACCAATGCCAGCGGCTGCTTGTTTTCTCTTAATGCCCGCCAGGATGAAAATCGTCGGGCAGTGGCATGGGGCTGGCAAGCCTCAGTTTGCGCGGGTGTTTGAAGGCATGCACAGATGGGTTTCACGATTTTGAAACAAAAAGGGGACTATGATTTTGAACACGACCGCGCCATTGGAAAACAGCGTCGAGAATTGCGAACTCGACTCTCATCATCGGCTCATTTTTGAGCTTATCAAAAAGGTGGAAGTGGCCATCACCGATGACCGCGAAATTGAATTTGTTTCAACGGTCCTGATGGAGCTCCAGGACTACGCGTCGTATCATTTCGGAGCAGAAGAAGCGCTCTTCGAGATCCATGCGTATCCCGAGGCCCAGGCGCATGCAGAACACCATCTCGAGTTCCGCGCCCACTTGAGCGAACTCTTGGCCTTGACAGAGCGAGGGGAAAAGGCGGTTCGTCTTGAACTGCTTCGCTTCCTGCGTGAATGGCTTCGAGACCATATCATGCTGCGCGACAGGGACTATATTCCGTACCTCAGAGACGAGACACCCCGCAAAGCCGGATAAGAGTCACTCGTCAAGAATGACCCCATGCCCGCCAACCGGCGGCAACTCTCCGCTGATCAGCTCGACAGTCGAATGCAGTGTTTCGGATTCAAGGTTTACATTCTGCAATTAACCAATCGCAGTTTACCATGCCTGGGAATCGAGACTCATTGGAATCCTCTCCACAGTTTCATGCATCTGATCAGCAAGTAGATGGCTGTATACTTGTGTCGTAACAGATGACGAATGCCCAAGAAGCTTTTGTACTTCATAAAGCGATGAGCCATGTTGTACAAGCCAACTCGCGAACGAGTGCCGTAAGCTGTGAAAGTGAATCCTCTTGTCCTTCACATTTCCCTTCCTGACGTAACGCTTGAAAAGTCTTGTGATCCAATCCTCATAGAGCTTCTTCCCGTTCAGCGTGAACACAAATTCATCCGACTCGCCTAGTTTCTTCTTGAGGATCATTACAGCGCAGCTATGGAGAGGCACAGTTCTTCTCTTGCCCTTCTTTGTTTTGAAATTCCCCGCACTCTGAATATTGAGCAAACGCCGCTCCAAATCGACTTGGGTCCAGCGAAGGTTAACAATTTCCCCACGTCGAAGTCCCGTCAGCGCCGCAAAGAGGACGACTTCACGAAGCCAGGTTTCATCTATGGAGCGCAGAACGTCTTGGAATTCCTCTGCAGTTAAGAACATAGGCGTTTGTTCCGGAATAGAAGGCATTCGGATCCCTTTACATGGATTGTCTTTCAGCAGCTTCCATCGGATTGCAGTATTGAATGCAGCCTTCAGAGTTCTGAGTTCAATATGCACAGAAACTGCACGCACCTTGCTCAGACGTGTAGTCATAAAGAGGTCAATATCGCGCGAGGTAATATCGTACAAATCCTTTTCTCCAAGGCAGGCAAGAAGATAGACGAGTGTTCGATGGTACACATCGCAGGTCTGCGGAGCATACGTCCCCCGGGCATATTCAAGAAACTCGCGCGAGAATTCTCCAAGTGTTTTTCGGACATACTTTTCTGCTTGGACGTGTACGAGGTCAAATTTCCTTAAGAACTCGACAGCACCGACTTTGGATTTTGTGCGGGTGGATTTCTTCTGGCGTTTGCCAGACTCGTCCTTGTAATAGAGCTGATAGACTCCGCAACGGGATTTTGAAAGGAACATGGTGAACCTCCACAGTTTTCGGCTGGTGGAGTCACCACTTAGGTCACCACTGGGGATTCTAAGGCAGGTCCTAAAATACAGAGACCTCATAAGTCATTGACTTACAAGGTCTTCTTAGCGGGGTCGACGAGACTCGAACTNNGCGCTCTAACCAAACTGAGCTACGACCCCTTCAGTTTTCCTGATGTTTTCGCTTAATCCGTTCACCATCCCCCTCTCGATTATCCTCAAGATGTCAGGTGAATTGATACGCAGCGACAAATCGCATTTCCAATATACAAATGAACCCTTGAAAACACAAACACTCTTTTCAGCCACATGTGTTTCTAGCCGACGAACGACCAACTCGAACCCTTAGTTCCTCTCGTCCCACTGCAAATCTATCGCAAACACTCATTCCCACCGAAGGCCACCTGACGAACCAGGACACTTCTCCATGGCATCGGGCAGTCCTGGGTCTCCCCCACACGCTAAAGATGGCAAATCAGTCATGCGGTTTTAGCCGGGGTTCTATCCAAACACCAGCATCGTTGCGGTCTGGTTTATATGCCTTATGTATTCCTCTCCGTATGTGCTGAATCCAACGGTTGGAACCCCGGAAAACACCTTACCATAGTCGTCCAACAATCCGTGTTTCTCAAGATCAAGGGTGCGCAGAATGCAATTGAAATTGACGACGCCGGATATTCCTCCCAACCCGTTCTTCGCCTTCTCAATGGCAGCGCGCGTGTCCTTAATCATATCGGTCGATTCCAGAACTGCGAGCTCCATTCCCTCTTTGATGTTGCAGTAGAATACCATACTGCCGTTCTCGACACGCTGCGGGCTTCGCACGAACGGCTCGTCTTCGATCATGAGGCCGAGGGGGTTATTCATGAAGCTCTCTGAAACCGCGGCGACTGGAACGCCAAGCGCTTGCGCGTATGCACTCGCTGCCGACTTGCCATTAAACTGCACAACCGTTCGCGTGGCTTCCTCCACTTCTGTCGCAAGCAGAGATTTCCCGAGGAGGCAGAAGCTCTGTGTCTTGATGACTTCAAACGAGGTGGCGGGTTCGACCATGGCAAGTAGTGCCGCATTTGCATAGGCCTTGCCATTTGCAAAGACATACGTTTTCGAGAACTTCAGGTCATCGCCGGCAGACCCCCCCACGAATGACACATCTGTGAGATCGCCAAGCGTCTCCATGACGGCTTCCTCGGCAAGAGAAAGTCCGTCAATGAGTATCAACCCGACAAACCGTTTAGGATCCAGTTTCAACGATGTGACCCCGAGGCTCTTATTAAACGAGTTCATCGCCCCGACAACTCTTTCCTTTAGACCCTTCTTGTCTCCGACCTGCTCGACCAGCATAACCTTCAGACTCTTGATCGCCGCCTTGGTGAATGCCATGGCAACTATGGAATTCTTGAGCATCAATCCACTGGCGATTTCACCAGCAGTTGAACAACCGAACACTGTGGCACCTGCAAACGCCTTTTGCATGGTTTCGCTCAAAGCGGCCGGCGCATATGACGTTGAAGCAAAATACAGCACAACACTCGTTTGAACGTCGGAGAGATTCTGACGCAAATCATCGACGGCAGCCTGGACCGTTCGCCGTGTGGAATGGGCAGATTTGATCTTCATGGTACTCCTTCAGAATAGCCCTTTTAGATGGTGACTTCTCCAGATTCTTTGGCAATCTCTTTGAGCTTAGCCATCACCTCCGGATCGTCTGGCGACATGTTCGAAGGCGCGAAGGATCAATTCCCTTGAGCAGCAGTTTTGCTCGCGTAGCTGAGGCTAGGACTGGATTCCCATGAGAACGTTCTTCAACAATTGCGTCGATGATGTGTTTGATCTGACCAGACATAAATATCCCTTTTAGGTTGAGCACAAATCTCTAATCATGCTAATATCATGCCACTCGAAGTTCCCGTTTCCGCCTTAGAATTGGCACAAGTCCATGAGGGCGTGCGGAATATTCTCCAATTGCGCCTTTTTTCAGCAACTGGGAAACCAAGCTCTGGAACAACAGCAAGAGACCAGGGCAGAGGATATGCGATGTATTTGTCGACCAACGCAATGGATGAAGGGGTAGTTGCGGAGTCGCGCCTTTGCTTTGCAACCACGGCCAGTACCGGCACAATTAAAGCTGGCTGCCGTCGCGGCGAGGAATGGCGGAAGGATGCGCCAGTCTACCTCTCGAAGACTTCGTGGCCGGCATTCGAGGGTAACTCCCAGGTCGCCGAAGTCCTGTCGATCAAGGCCTCACCGGAGTATCGTGTGATGTTAACCGCCCGCAGGGAAGGCTCGGACCGCTGATCTCCGCCGACCGCTCCCCGGGGAACCGGCTCGGAAATCACTCCCAAACAAGGGAGGGAGAGAGAAGGATGGTCATTCGTCTGTCTTGGGGTCCGGGAAGGATGACAGCCGACGTTCTGCACCTCCAGGGCACCGCAGAGCCCGCCGGGTATGGGGGCCTCCCTCTGAGTGGGTTCATCTCCCGGGGTTCTGAGTGAGCGATTCGGTCTCTTGAGGACTCTCGATGGAGATCCCGATGACTGTGACGCTTACACTCTGAGCAGTGCCAACCCCTGCCACAACTGATAGAGCCCGAATCCCGCCAGTGCTATCGCTGAGACTCCCACCAGGACACGGTTAACACGCGGGCCCAGACTGCGCGCGGCCGAAAAGAGTATGACGATCCCGGCCGTCAAGACGATCGTCGAACCGTAAAACCCGACCAGCAGGGCTACCCCGTTTCCCGGAGACTCCCGCCACCCTTTCAGCAGGAGCGGTCCCATGACCAGGCCCCACCCCAGGTAGGGGTTGGGATTCAGGAGATTCACGGTCGCGGCTTTCAGCAGGTTCTGCCGTCCTGACGGGACTGCTTCATCTCTTCGTTCGTTGAAGTGCCGCCAGGTCTGATAAGCCCCAGCAGCCAGGTATATCAGGAAGAGCCCTCCTGCAAACTGCAAGGCATGCATGAGCCATGATGGCAATGTGCTCAGGATGAAAAGGACAAGCACAATGATAGGCCCGTCACTGAGCAGCGGAGCAAATGCTGCGAGGACGGTCCGGCGCCATCCGTGCGCCAGCGACTGAGAGATGAGGTATGCCTGGAAGGGGCCAGGCTGCACAGCGGCTGCGAATGCGTACAGCAAGCCAAGGAGGAAGTAGGCCATTTCCCAGCTTTCCCGTCTTTGCAGTGCACGTGTCCGTGTCTTCGTTCCAGAGCTACAAACACTGAGACGCTCCCTCCTCCCGCCAGGCACACGGAGAAAGAAGGGAGCGATTGAGAATGAGCGTCTCCCGACACGGATCTCATGACAAAGTACTATCCCAAAAAGACAGAGTCAAGCAGGGAAAGGCAGCCCAACCTCCCAGTTGCATATCCTCTCAGTTTCCATCCAACCAGGTCCTCAACTATCTTTCAGGACGATTTAGGCTTCCCAGCATCCGCACCCGAAGACGCGGGCATGACTGAGCAGGAGTCTTTCCACGACATTCGCTTCGAGTGGGGAAGTGCCCGGCAAACCATCGCCAGCAGATCATCCCCAGCGACTCATGTGCGCGGGCCTCATGCTATGACCCCTGCTCGTTCAGGGCTGCGGTCGATACTTCGGGAATCCGGGAGCACAAATCAGATGGGGCAATCGCGCCACAGGTGAACTTCTTTGAAGCCGACTGATGTTATGTACAAAGACGGAAGCGAGATATCTGCCTCCCCGGATGTCCCACCACACGGGAACTCCAGGGCTTCGGTCTCAACCCGACCTCATTTTGAACGTGCACCTTTGAATCCGGTGGTTCTCCTGTAACCTCTTCTCCCACCCCAGGGGGAAGCGCTACGCTCACTCCGAATCTATCGCAGGATTGCGATGGACATGTTTCGGGCCGGTCTTCTCACTCTTGCCCTGGTTTCTCTGGAATGTGCACACGGAACCAGGCAGGAGCCTATCAGTTTTTCGAAAGATGTCCGACCCATACTGAAAGAGAATTGCGTCCTCTGCCACTCCGCGGAGGTACGCATGGGCGGGGTCGCGCTCGATTCATTCGAACACCTGATGTCCTCGCGGTATCTTAACCGTCCAACGCCGTTTGTGATCCCCGGTGACCCAAACCGGAGCCGGCTCGTCATTGTGGTTCATACCTCCAACGCAGAGCTCCGGATGCCTCCGGCTACTTCCGGGCTCCACCCTCTCGGCCAGGAGAGCATCCTGGTGATCCGGCGCTGGATCGAGGAGGGAGCACAGGACAATTGAGAGGACGCATTCCAGCGGCCAGGCAGATTGAAGAATGACAACGCGCTGCTCCGGGAGGAACGACTGATCCATGATCCTCTTCGTGATCCACTTCATGATCCTCTTCGGCACCCCGGGTACCACTTCTCTCAAAAGATTCATATATTCCGTGCCAGCACCAGATACGCCGACCGGCTTCCATGATATCCTTGAGCATGCGTCGGGCCGGACCATCCGGACTATGCCTCACAGCTGCAGACCGCTGCATAGAACCCCTGAGGCGCATTGGGACAACTGGTAGATCACCTCCACACTTTGTCCTGCGGGTTTCCCCGGAAGGGTCGATCGCATTAAACCTCAAGTCTTCAACGCCGGCCACACAGGGTTAGCAGATTCCACGGGCGACTTCCCCGAGCTCGGCCGGTGGAATGCAAGTGATCCATTTCGGGAATCCACACACTTCGAGAGCGCCCATTGTGATTGAGCTCCCTGATCCTCTTCACGAGGTCGTGCGAAACCTGGAGGACCGGGTTGCGAGGATAGAAGCGCAACTCGAATTGTCGCCGCCTGCCCGCCCGGCGGCTCCGGAAGGTACCGATCCTTCCGGGCCGCTCCAGGAACAGGGTGCGCTCGAGCAGCAAATTGGCCAGTACTGGTTCTCCAAGCTGGGCATTCTCACTCTTGCACTCGGTGTTGCATTCCTTCAGACCATCCCACACGTGCCTCCCCTCCTCACCGCCGTGCTGGGATACATCATTTCCGTGGGAATCATCGCCCTTGCCCAGCGCTGGTACGTCTCGCTCCGCTCCATCGCGGGGTATCTCCTTGGCTGTGGAATCGTTCTGCTCTATTTCACTACACTCCGGCTCTCGTTTTTCAGTGATGAACCGGCGCTCCTGAACCGGACCATCGAGGCGCTCCTCCTCAGCGGAGCCGCGGCTGCGGGGCTCTTCTTCTCGACACGGCACCGGTCCCTGCCTCTCGTCGGTTTGAGTCTGGGCCTCGGATATGTGACCGCCTTCATTGCAGATCAGGCGGTCCCCCTCTTCCTCGCCATCGTCATTTTGTCGGCAATCGCCGTGGTCTACGCGAGCAGGTACCGGTGGCAGACCCTGCTCGCGCTGGCCGCATTCTTCAACGTCGTCACGCATCTCCTCTGGTTCCTGAATTCCCCCATCCTTGGGCGGGACATCGCACTCGCCGCCTCACCACAGGTGAACGTGTATTTCGTCCTCCTCGCCATGTCCGTCATCGGCGCCGGGTGCGTCTGGAGGCGCGGGAACAACAAGGAAGGTCCGGCCGCGGTCCTGACCACGCTCCTGAATGCGGGCGGGGGCTACATGCTCTTTCTCTTCCTGACCGGCACGAAGTTCCACGAAGCCTTTGTCCTCTCCCATGTGCTTGCTTCCGTGCTGCTTCTGGGATTTGGCGTCCTCTTCTGGGTCAGACAGGGGAGCGTGTTTTCGACATTTATCTCAGTCATGCTTGGTTACGCGGCTCTCAGTGTCGCGATCGTGAGCGGGTCCAAGACTCCCGATTATTTCGTCTGGCTTTCGTGGCAGAGCATCCTGGTTGTGACCACGGCGGTCTGGTTTCGCTCCCGGTTCATCATCGTCGCGAACTTCCTCATCTACCTTGCGTTGTTCATCGCCTATCTAGTCCTCGCAGGCACCATCAGCGCGGTCAGCCTGAATTTCGGGGTGGTGGCACTGCTCAGCGCGCGGATCCTCAACATGCGGAAGGACAGGCTCGCTTTGAAGACCGAGCTGATGCGGAATGCCTACCTGGGGAGCGCGTTCTTCATTTTTCCCTATGCCCTTTACCATTCGCTGCCGCCCGGACTCGTCAGCCTGTCATGGTTGGTCATTGCACTCTTCTACTATTTGATGGCACGGCTTCTTCGCAATGCAAAGTATCGCTGGATGGCACTCCTGACGCTTGCACTTACCATACTGCACGTGCTCGCCGTCGACATGACCAGTGTGGAACCGGTGTTTCGCGTGGTGTCCTTCCTTGCTCTCGGCATCGTCCTCCTGGCAGTCTCGGTGGTCTATGCCAGGAAGAAAAGACGCGTGGACGATCTGCCGGAGACAGAGACGGCGCACCCGGGCTGAAGGAACCCCCGTGTGAAACGAACGAATATCAAGGAGACGCAATGAACAACCCTGAAACCGCCGGCTTCACCGGGGCCCCTTCGCCGGGAAAACGCGACTTCCTCCGGTATATCCTGCTCGGCGGCCTGGCGGCCTGGGCTGCATCGGTCCTGTATCCAATCCTGGCGTACCTCAAGCCCCCAAAGCAGGGTGAAGTCGAGGTGAGCAGCGTGAAGGCAGGAAAGCTGAGCGATCTCGCCAAGGACAGCGGGACGATCGTGCGGTTCGGGAACAGACCGGTGATTCTCGTCAGGCTGGAAGACGGCACGGTCCGTGCATTCTCGGCCACCTGCACACACCTTGACTGCACGGTGCAGTACCGGAAAGACATGGGAACGATCTGGTGCGCATGCCATAACGGAAAATACGACCTCACCGGCCGCAACATTTCCGGGCCGCCCCCTCGGCCTCTCGAACCCTACCGGGTGGTCATTCAGGGTGAAGAAGTGTTCATCTCGAGAAACGCATGAAGACCCTATCCCACCGCATCTACGACTGGGCGGATGAACGGCTCCATCTTCAGGAGCTGGTCACGTTCATGGAGAAGAAGTCTGTCCCGAGGCACCGCGGCTCGATCTGGTACTATTTCGGCGGCGTGACACTCTTCCTCTTCATCATTCAGATCGTTACCGGCATCCTCCTCCTGCTCTACTACAAAGGAGGAGAACAGCTCGCCTTCGAGAGCATACAGTTCATCATGTCCAAGGTGGCATTCGGATGGCTGATACGTTCCATCCACAGCTGGGCGGCCAACCTGTTTATCCTTTCGGCACTGGTACACATGTTCAGCGTCTTCTTCGAACGCGCGTACCGCAAACCCCGCGAGCTCACCTGGCTGAGCGGCATGATGATGCTCTTCATCGGCTTCGGGTTCGGCTTCAGCGGATACCTCCTCCCGTGGAACGAACTTGCGTTCTTCGCGACCAAGGTCGGGACGGACATCGCCGGCATCATCCCTGTGGTCGGGAAGCCCATCATGGTCTTCCTCAGGGGAGGAGACGATGTCACGGGAGCCACGCTCACGCGGTTCTTCGGATTCCATGTGGCGGTCTTTCCCGGGCTGTTCACCATCCTTCTCACGATACACCTCATCTTCGTGCAGCGCCAGGGAATGAGCGAGCCCGCCCGATTCGAGGAGACCGCGCCGAAGGAGAGGACGACCATGCCGTTCTTCCCGAATTTCATGCTCCGGGACCTTCTGCTCTGGCTCATCGTCCTCAACGTCCTGGCCATCCTCGCAGTGTTCTTCCCGTGGGAGCTCGGCGTGAAAGCTGACCCCTTCGCTTCGGCCCCCGCGGGGATCCGCCCGGAATGGTATTTCCTCTTCATGTTCCAGACCCTGAAATACCTCCCGGCCAGCCTCGGGGTGATTGACGGGGAAGTGTTCGGCATACTCGTCTTCGCAATAGGCGGGCTCCTCTGGCTCCTGGTGCCGTTCTGGGACCGATCCACCGTCCGGGGACGCCGGAGCCGGATGATCACTTACGTCGGGCTCGCGGTCATCGCTTACATCATCGTGTTCACTATCCTCGGATGGACAACGTGAGACTGCTGACATCTCTGGTCCTGCTCTCGACCATCATCCTGAGCCCCGGCAGGAACGGCTCCGCCGCCGCTGCCGATCAATGCCTTGCCTGTCATCAGTCTCTCGGCGAACGTCCATCGTCCCTGTTCAAGCACGACGTCCATTTCGAGAAGGGGATCTCCTGCGCGGACTGCCACGGCGGAAATCCCAAAGCAGCCGAGATGGAAAAGGCGATGGACACCACAGCAGGATTTCTGAAGGTACCAAAGGGGGATGCCATCTCCAGAACTTGCGCCCGCTGCCACGCCGACAGCGCGCGGATGAAAGACTTCGGGTCCTCCCTGCCGACCAATCAGTGGGCACTGCTGCAGCGAAGCGTGCACGGGGGGCTCGCCACGTCGGGCGCAGAACATATCGCCCAGTGCACCTCCTGCCACGGCGCGCACGGGATCTTTCCAAAAACAAACCCCCGGTCCTCCGTCTACCCTTTGAACGTCGTGAAGACATGTACCGGCTGCCATGCGAACGCAGCCCTCATGAGAACGTACAATCCTTCCCTGGCCGTAGACCAGCTCGAAAAATACCGGACGAGCGTCCACGGCATGCGCAACGCCAAGGGAGACATCAAAACTGCGGAATGCGCGAGCTGCCACGGGAGCCACGGCATTCTGCCTCCAACGGACGTCAACTCGCGCGTCTACAGGGCCAATATTCCTAACACCTGCGCCGGTTGCCACAGCAACGCAGCCTACATGAAGGGTTACAACATCCCCACCGACCAGGCGGAGCGCTTTGAACGAAGCGTTCACGGCGTGGCTTTGCTGCAGAAGGGGGACCCCGGAGCCCCGTCGTGCAACAGCTGTCACGGCAACCACGGCGCCGTCCCCCCCGGGGTCGAGTCGATCTCGAACGTCTGCGGCACCTGCCACGCCCTCAACGCGGAGCTTTTCTCCTCGAGCCCGCACAAGAAGGCGTTCGACGAACAGCACCTCCCCGAGTGTGAAACCTGCCACGAGAACCATGAGATCAAACCCGCCACCGCTGCGATGCTCGGAGGTGCGGAGGACGCGGTGTGCAGTCAGTGCCATTCGCCCTCAGACGCCTCCGGGGCCTATCACTCGGCTGTTGTCATGAGGTCGATGGTGGACTCGCTGAAATCAGGGGAGGATTCAGCGCGGGCGCTTGTGAATGAGGCAGAACAGCGGGGCATGGAGGTCGGCGATGCCAAGTTCAAACTGCGGTCGGTGCGACAGGCATGGCTGGAATCGCGGACGGTCGTTCACTCCTTCGACGTGAACCGGTTCCAAAAAGTGGCGGACCAGGGTCTGGCCGCGGCTCTGGAGGTGCGGCGGGAGGCGGGAGACGCGATCGGAGAGTATTATTACCGCCGCATCGGTCTCGGGATCGCCACGCTTATCCTCACGGTGCTGGCCGTTGCCCTCTACCTGTACATCCGGCGGCTGGAACGCAAGCCTCACCCAACATCTGGCCCGGGCCGACCGCCCGGATGATGATACTCCCCAAGCCGGACCCGCCGCTTAATCCGGCTCCTCATAACCCGGGCGAAGCGCGGCCTCATGCAGGGAGTTCCGAAGGCCATTATTCCCTCGAGGCGTGTCAGGTTTCTGGGCCGCCTCGCCAATGGCAGGGGACGCAACTGTTTCGGCACCGTACCCTGGCCTGCTTCGCAGCACGAGGTCCAACAAGAGGAGGAAACCCGCCGGGACGCCCGGGCAAGCGTCCTTAGCGCTCCACCGGATGGCGTCGTGAACGGACAGGCGGCCTGGTCTACTTCCCGCCCTGGGCCGGCACCGCGCTCGGGAGGACAGGAAACGTGTTTGCCAGCACTTTGTACCCCACAAACAGCAGCGACACCATCATGCCGGTGATAATCAGCTCGCCGACCGACGGGAAGTAATTGAACCCGGGGCGCGGGGTGTAGGTAAGGATGTAGGTGTCGAGCCTGTTGAGCACGATCCCGACGATCATCATGATGCTCGCCGTGAGAAGACCCTTCAACGATCCACGCACCGCAGGACGCAGCAGCATGACGAACGGGATTACCGCAAAGAGAAGGTTCTCCACGATCCAGACGACCCCCCACCAGCTCCCGAACAGCAGGCCGACCTTCCCGGCCGACATGAGGGCGTAGGCTTTCAGGAGAATGTAGAATCCGAGAATCCAGGGGGTGATCTTTGCCAGGTCGGACAGGAGGCCGACGTCGACTCTGTGCTTGAATGCCCGGGCCGAGATCCAGGACTCGACGATCACCACCGGGAAACCGACTGCGATTGCGGAGACCAGGAACATCAGCGGAAGCCAGGGCGACCACCAGAGCGGATGGATCCGGTAGGCGGCGACCAGGGCCACCGATCCCAGGGAGGACTGATGGAGTGTGGAGACCACCACGCCCAGGATGATGAGGAAGAACAACACCCTGTTCAGAATCGGAGAGACCTTCGCCGCCGCCGACTTCAGGAATCCGGTCTGCTGCCACTTCTCCAGCACGCCGGGAAGGAACTCCAGGACGAGGATTGTGGAATAGGTCATCACGCAGAGGGACACCTCGAACAGCGGGGAGTTCCCCTGCCAGTTGGCAGGGAGCGCGGGGTTATAGACCTGCCACCACCTTCCGACGTCCATCGTGATGGAGAATGTAGCTATCAGGTAGCCGAGCATCGCCGTCAGGACCGCGGGGCGGACGAGCGGTGAGTACTTGCCGCGGTTGAAGACATAGACGAGCGCAGCGGTCGTGAAGCCTCCAGCCGCCAGGGCAATCCCGGCCACCACGTCGAATGCGATCCAGATTCCCCAGGGGAAACCGTCGCTCAGGTTCGTCACGGCACCCAGGCCCCGGATCAATCTGAAAAGGGTGACGAGGAGCCCCGCGGCGATCACGCAAACGCCGAAGGTGAACCATGGGGTCCACAGCTTTCGATTCATCGGAACGGTCTTGACGTTCATGTCACGCTCCCTCCTTTGAATCATCAGCGGGTGCATGGGGCCGCCTCCCGCTCGAGTAGGCAATCAACGCGAGGCCGGCATACAGGGCCACCGGAGGAGCCCAGTACTTGAATATTCCGTGCTGGATATCCTCCTGAAGGTGGAACGGCGTCGCCTCGTCGTAGGCCGGGAAGCCGAACTTCTCGAACCCCATCTCTTTCGGCGCCAGGTAGAGCACCGAAGTCCCGCCGAGTTCCTTCTCCCCGTACACGTAGGACGCGTACCGGTTTGGCTCCCCGTCTATCCGGGCGTGAGCCTCGCGCAGGAGGGCACTCCGTTTCCCGAATTTGATTGCGCCCACCGGACACACGTCCGCGCACCATGGCTGTTCCCCTTTTGCCAGCCTGATGTCCTTGCAGAAATCGCACTTGCGGATCACAGGCGCGGCCCGCTCATATTCGAAGGTCGGCACGTTGAACGGGCATGCATACTGGCAGTACCGGCAGCCGATGCATTTGCCGGGATCGTAATCCACGACACCGTCTTCGCGCTTGCGAAACGCCGCGGCGATGCAGACAGAGACGCAGGAGGCATCGCCGCAGTGCATGCACTGTTTCTTCACAAACGACCACTTTGTGTCGGACTCCTTGTACAGCTCGATCAGCGTCAGATTGCGCGCGTTCAGGTCGGTGGGGGTTTCATGCAGGGGGTCGGCCCCGGACTTCTCCAGGTCGTGACTCCGCTTGCAGGCCGTCTGACAGGCACGGCAGCCCACGCAACGGGTGCAGTCATTGAGCATGGCATACTGGTCGCCGCGCGCTCCAGGCCTTTCTTCAGCCCTGGCTGTTCCTGCCGCCAGATACCCGCCGCCGGCGGCAAGTGCGGCCGCCTTCAGGAAACCTCTTCGATCGGGCATGGTCAGGCCTCCTCCCGGTCTTCGACCGGTTTCTTGCGCATGGCTCCTGCAGCGGCGGCAAGGCCGAGACCCGCCACGGCGCCAACGATCCCCGTCGCAAGCGGGCTGACCGCCGAAGGTTTTTCGGTCACGATCCCCGGATACGTGCTGGGCGGCGTCGCCCCGTTCACCGGGACAACCTGATAGACGTCCATCCCGTACGGGAATGTCGGTTCGACACACCCCATGCAGGGGTGTCCGCTCCCGATAATCCAGTTCACTCCCCCGTTCCATTTCCGGATCGGGCAATCGGAGTGGGTGACAGGGCCCTTGCAGCCGAGCTTGTACAGACACCCCTTGTCTCCGAAATCCTTTGCGAACAGCCCCGCGTCGAACATCCCACGGCGCGGACAGTTGTCATGGATCAGCGATCCGTAGAACGCCTTCGGACGCCTGTGCTCGTCAAGATCAAGCATGCCCAGCCCGCCGATAAGCACTGTCGCCAGCGTTCCCACGAACCAGTCGGGGTGCGGAGGACATCCCGAAATGTTCACCACGGGCGTCTTGATCCCGTGCTCATCCAGCACCGCCGTCACTGGCTTGCTGTCTGTGGGATTGGGAGGAGCCGCGGGGATCCCGCCGAAAGCGGCGCATGTGCCGAATGCGACGATCGCCATGGCGTTCGGCGCAAGGTCCAGGACGTGCTGAAGCAGCGTCACGGGCTTGCCGTCGCGTTCGCCGACTACACAGAAGACGCCGTCATCTTTTGTCTGCATGGTCCCTTCGATGACCAGCAGGTAGCTCCCGGCCGGCCTCTTCTTCACCTGGTCGATAATATCCATAAACTGATGGCCCTGCCCGGCCGAAATGTTGGGATGCCAGAGCAGGTTGACGTGCTTGCCCGGCACGACCTCGCCCAGGAGCAACTCCTGGATGCTCGGACTTTTGGTGTTCAACAGCGAGACAGAACAGCCCGAGCAACACCCCCCCTGCAGCCAGACCACCGGGATCTCATCGACGGTGGCGGCAAAGACCTTGTTGAACCCGGGGATGCTGAACAGACTCGCACCCATGGCGATGCCCGTCCCTTTGGCGAAGAGCGCCAGAAAATCCCTGCGGGTCCATTCACGTTGGTTACTCATCGATACCTCCGTGGTGGTTCATGTGATACACATGTACGGATTCATTGATTTCGTCAAGGACCAGCGAGGCCACCCGGGGGATGACCGCCCGGATTTCCTCCGTAACAGATTCGCTCCAGTCGATCCGCTTCGGCTGAACGCCGAAGAGCACGGTTTCGCGCGGCCCCCTCCCCACGAGCGCCGCCATCTGGAGTGCGTCCACAAGGCCGATCTCGTGCACGGAAGCCTTCGGGATCATCTCATATTCGACGGTCTCAGGGGCGAAGCGGAAGACCGTCCCGGGGGATTGCTCACCGTCCACCGCATCGATGAAGATCACCTTCTCCCGGCCTTCCAGCCAGGGCAGAAGCTCGATCCCGGTGGTGCCGCCGTCCAGGAGGTCGACTTCGGGAGGCATGGGACACTTCTCAAGCTCCCTGAGGACATGGATGCCGACGCCGTCGTCCATCTGAATGCTGTTGCCGATCCCGACGACGAGGATAGGCTTTCTCCCTTCCGGTCGTTTCATGTCAACCCTCGACGACGTATCTCGCGAGCAGGTTCCCTTTGGGCGTCACGACGTGGATCGCGCATGCAAGGCATGGATCGAACGAGCGGACGATCCGGACGAGCTCAAAGGGATTCTTCTCGTCGCGGACTTTCGTCCCTTCGAGGGCCTGTTCAAACGGGCCAGGCTGACCCTTGTCGTCGCGCGGCCCGCCATTCCATGTCGTCGGCACGACGGCCTGATAGTTTGCGATCTTGTGGTTCTTGATGGTCACCCAGTGCCCCACCGCACCACGCGGAGCTTCCGTCAATCCCATCCCCGTCGATTCTTCGGGGATCTCGAAAGGTGTGTGGACCGGCTCTCCGGGCTTCAGCTCGAGAATCCAGTCCGCCATCCTGTCCGCGACCAGTTTCGCCTCGAGGGCTCGCGCCGCATGGCGGCCCAGCGTCGAAGCCAGCGCCGAAGGCGGAGCATTGAAGTACTTCAGCGTCGATGTGACGGCTCTCACCGTAGGCTCGTAACCGTGGAGGTATGCCATAAGCTGACGGGCCAGCGGGCCGACTTCGTAGACCTGTCCGTCGTAGCGGGGCGACTTGATCCACGAATATGCGCCGTCCTTGTGCGGATCGGGCTCGGTCTCCCCAACCGACGGATTGAGGTGGCTTCCCGACTTGTACCAGCTGTGCCGGATGTCCTCGGTAATCTTGGAAGGGTCGAGCGGAAGGAGCTTGAGATCGTCGATCGACGTCCGCCCTCCGCCGAACAGACGTTTGCGCTGCGTGAGGTCGGGATTGGAATCCTGGTCGAAGCATCCGTAGGAGAGATAGCGCCCTACGCCTCGCCCGATCCCGAAGTAGTCCGAGTACCGCTTCGCCACCATCAAGACATCAGGGATGTAGACGTCGCTCAGGAAGGTCCTGATCCGTTCGAGGCGCCAGCGGGAATCGGCCATTTTGTCCACGGTAGGATTCTCCGTGACTCCACCGGGCACGATGGCCACGCTCTGAGGCATGTTCCCCCCCCAGATCGCGAGAAGCTCGTGGCAATCCCTCCGGATGTCCAGCGCCTGGACGTAGTGCTTGACGGCAAGAAGGTTTTCCTCCTTCGTCAGGCGATAGTCCCCCTCGTAGCGTGGGAAGAACGGAGCAAGCTGGCCCCGGTCGATGAAGCGGCGGACCTGCGTCAACGCCGGATCATTGCCGGAGTATCCCGCGGCGGCGGTGACATCGACGTAATCCAGCGCCGCCAGGGCGTAGAAATGGAGGACATGCGACTGAAGATAATTCGATCCAAGGATCAGGTTGCGGATGACCTTGGCGTTGTTCGGGATCTTGTCCGCCACTCCGAACGCGGCATCAAGGTTCAGCGTCGAAGCGTACGTGTGCGCGATAGGGCAGACTCCGCAGATGCGCTGTGTGATCCTCTGGGCGTCCAGCGGGTTCCGATCCTGCAAGATCCTCTCAATCCCACGCCAGAGCGTTCCAGAACTCCGCGCCTCCTTGACGATTCCGTTCTCAACCACCGCCTCGATCTTGAGATGACCCTCGACTCTGTTCAAGGGATCAATAGTGATCTTGCTCATAGATCCTCCGATAATGACGGGAAAACAATGCACCGGCGATAAGATTCTTTGAGGCGGATGGGCTCAATGCCGAAGGCCGGTACTGATGATCGAAACTGTTGATTGGTTCTACACTCAAAGGGTGTACCAATCGAGAGTGTTCGAGGTTGGCCGGAAAGGAGCCCGAAAAGGGCCGAGACAAGTGGGATGTGGGCAGCCGCATGCGGATTTCCACTACTAGGCAGGCGGAAAACCGTCAGAGGNNGGGGATGGGGACGTACGCAGAAGTCATTGGCGCCGGGAGCTCTGCAACGCGCTTCGCCCCCGTTCTCAGGCAGGATGCCTGGATTTCGGAGGTGAAGCAGGAGAGGGATCAATGGCGGATAATGGGTGATCCGCCATGGGCCGCTAAGAGACCGGGGGACCTCAGACTTTTCCCCGCTCCTCGTACGCCGTCTCGCTTTCATCGGCCACCAGTTGAAACGTCAGGGTGATCTCGTCATACACTTCCTGTTCCATCCCCTTGAGCTCGAGCCTGGACGCAAGTTCCTCCTCGATCGTCTTCCCGATCGTCTCGATCACCCGCCGCACCTCAGCGAACGGAAAGCCCTCCCTGCAGCGAGCCTGGGCGACTTGCCGGGCATACTCGAGCAGCGACATCCTGTCTTTCGTACGCACGGACACGCAGAGCACCTGATAGACCATCGTGACATCCTGACTGAAGCGGAGCGGGTCCATCCGGCGATACGTGGCGAATTCTTCATGGTGTTCCTCGCGGAGCACGTGATCAACAACCTTCTGGACCACGTTCTCCCTCACGAGGTCGAGCGCCTCGTAGATCCTGAAGTTCGGCCCCGCAGGGATCCTCTTCAGGGCCCTGATGTTGCGCCGCTGCCATTCCAGAGGATAACTCTTCATCCGCTCGATCATGAAAAGCAGACGCCGCTGCAGCGGATAGCGGGCAGAGGGGCTCCAGTGAAGCGCGTTCCGGGTGTTCGACGCATCGATAGCGAGCTGCTTATCCACGTAGCGCATCATCCACGGTCTTTCGAAGGGCCTGCTGCCGACAGCCCTGCCAAAAAGATCCATCGTCAGAACCCCCAGCCAGGCAATGGGTTTCGGCATATGGAACGGATTCCTCCGCTTGCCGAAGAAGAACCGCGTGGAAAGCTCATACAGCTCCTCGTGGCTGACCGGCTTGTCCGGGCTGGCGATGCAGACGTGGTACGGAGGGAGGTCGTCCGCCCGCCGCATGACCGTCAGCAGAACTTCGATGATGTCATTGATATGGATGTAGGTGATCGCTGATTTCCCTTTCCCACCCAGGATCCGGGACTTCCAGCTCCTCGTCAGCCAGGTGCTAATGAACATGTACAGCGGGCCGTACTCGCACCAGTCGCTGAAGACTGCGGCAAACCGGACTACCGTGCAGGGAAAGTATCTCGACGACGCCCGCACCAGTTCTTCTCCCTTCCGCTTTGAACGGGCATAGGCAAACGTGGCGTCGGCGGGCGTTGATTCCGTCACCGGTCCATCGGGCCTCGGGAACATGCAGGCGGCCACGGAGCTGGCAAAGATAAATCTCTTGATATTGAGCAGCCTGGCCTGCTCCAGCACGAATTCCGTCCCTGCGACATTTGTCCGGTGATACTCGGGGTTCTCATCATAGGCAAAATCGTAAAATCCTGCCAGATGAATGACGAAGTCGACACCTCCCGAGTCCCGAAGCGTTTGCATGCTCTCCCAGAGCATGCTCCGGTCCCCGATGTCGGCCTCGATCCACCTGATGTTGGGATGGCGCATGAGCGCAGCGTTCTTGGGTGCGCGGCGAGACAGCCCGCACACCATGAAATCCTCCTTCAGGGCTTCGATGAGGTGTCTCCCGATGAAGCCCGATGCGCCCGTGATGAGAAGCCGCGGAAGATGCTTGGCCATGAGATGATTATGAGATCCCGGAATGCCCGGCCTTGAAGGCCCTGTTGAGGAAAAGGATCAGCGCTCCCATGACACCATCTCCAATGCCGGAAAGAAGGATGACCAGAAGACGATCAGCGAAGATGAAATAGGAGAGCAGAAAAAGGGTCGCAAGCCCCTTTGCAGCAATCGCAAAGACGATCAGAGGCTGGTTGTCTGCGGGACGCCGCGCGCCTCCCGCATAGCCAAAGACCATCACGAGATGGAACACACCCCCCTGCACTTTGAAGAAGGCATCGCCGATCGGCCCGTATCCAAAGGCCGGAAACGCGCGGGCGGGAAGAACGATCAGGAGTATTCCGACGACGAATGAATGCAGGGCGACCAGCCATAGGAACAGCCTCAGCCGGCCTTCGGGGCTTCCGCCGATGATGTTCACCTCTGCCTCCTCCCGGTGAAACAATCCGAGCCTTTCGTCCGGCTACCCGGCGCAATAGAATCTCAGCCGCTCTTCGTCAGTCCGGGGCGGCCCTAACGCCGGCAGAGGCGGAAGCTCCAGCTCGAAACTGACATTTCCTGCTTCCTCCGCACCGGCCGTGGTTTCAATGCCGAGAAGAGAGATGGCCGTCCCGACCCTCACGGTGTCGCCGAGGTGCGCCGCTCCGAGCCCGTCCAGGCACACTTCAATATGCACCGGTCGGACAGCGACCTTCGCCACCTGCTTGCCTTCCTTCACGAACATCTCCATCACTTCACCTATGAGGGAGACGCTGCGAGTCATGTTCGTCCCGGGCATGGAACTCTTCTTGAAGTCAGGGGATATCAGTGTATTCTCACACGTGCAAGAGACGTGCCAGACGGAAGGGCGGGATTTGGTGAAGCGGTGAGATCCGATGATAGGAATCGGCGCTTTTCCGCCGGACTGGCGGCGGATTTCCGCCGGCCGGAGCCCGAGCGCCTTCCGACACCGGAATGCTACTCGATGTTGTACTTCTTAAGCTTGTCACGCAGGGTGGACAGGTTCATGCCGAGCGCTTTGGCTGCCTGGGTACGGTTGCCTTCCGCCTGCTTCAAGGCCTGCCCAAGCAGGTTTGACTCCAAGCACTCGACCACTTGCTCGAACGTCATCTTTTCCTCAGTCAGGCACCTGTTGCACGCCTTGATGATATACTGAAGCGACCCCTCATCACGGATCTCGGCAGGAAGCTCGGCCACATCGATCTGCCCGTTGGCGAAAATCACCACACGCTGAATGACATTGCGCAGCTCGCGGATGTTTCCCGGCCAGTGGTAGTTCACCAGGCTGCGCATCGCCTCATCGGTGACGCGGAGCGAGCGGCCGCCTCCGTACATCTCGAGAAAGTGCCCGGCAATGGCGGGGATGTCTTCCTTCCGCTCGCGCAGGGGAGGAATCACCAGCGGGACAACGTTGATCCGGTAGTAGAGGTCCGACCGGAATGCGCCCCGATCCACCATCTCCTTCAGGTCAACCTTCGTGGCGGTGATCAGCCGCACGTCGATCGATACAGGGGTCATCCCCCCGACACGAAGAAGCTCCCGCGATTCCAGGACGCGGAGAAGTTTGGACTGGAGCGAGTAGGGAAAATCGTCGATATCGTCCAGAAAGATACTGCCCGTGTCTGCCAGCTCGAAGAGCCCCCGCTTTTCGGTCGATGCGCTGGTGTAGGCCCCCTTCTGATGACCGAACAGTTCGCTTTCCAGCAGGTCCGGCGGCAGCGAAGAAAGTCCGACCTTCACAAGCGGTTTCAGGGAGCGGGGACTTGCGCGGTGGATATATTCGGCAATAAGCTCCTTCCCCACGCCGGTTTCGCCGATCAGGAGGACGGAACTGTCAGAGGCGGCAATGGCGTCGACCCGTGCAAGGATCGAGCGCATGAGGCCGCTCTGTGCTATGAATGAGATGGGTGCCGGCAGGGGCATGACAAAGATCCTCTTGCCCGAAATAATACTGATTCGCGGAGTCGAACGCAACCTGGAAGGTTCAGCAGACCCGGCCGCTCAATTTTTGGCAGGCAGTTTTCCCCGAACACTGCCGGCCGTGAACGGGCCCTTCTGGGCGATAAGGTCCCTTGCGGCATCGACCTGACCCCAGGTGTTCCAGAGGAGAACGCCGCGGACGCGGCCGTACGCCAGGTAATAGATGACACCCTCCCTGTTTTCTTCCTTCCATTGCTCCACAACCTCGTGCCGGACATCGAGCTCCCCAACGGCCTCATAGCCAAGGTCAAACAGATCCGAATAGAAGAACGGCATGTGATGGTACGCAACAGCGTCTCCGGCCATGTTCCTGCCGGCGCATTCCCCCATCGTCGTGGCGTTGTCCTCATGCTCGACCCGCATCCTTTTCCCGAGGGCGGCATTGAAGAACGACGCGGCATCGCCCGCAGAGAAGACGTTCGTATCGCTGGTCCTGAGAAACTCGTCCACTTCGATGCCGTCATCTGTCTTCAATCCGGCGCTGTGAGCGAGCGACCGGTCAGGCTCGACCCCGATCCCCGCCACGACTCCGTCCGCCCGGAGCTCGCGGCCGCTCCGAAGGCGCGCCACAAACTTCCCCTCTTCTTTCTTCAGAGCCGCGACCCCCTCGCGGGCAAGGACCACGACCCCCTTCGATTCATAGTACGAGGTCACAAAACGGGAGATCCCCGGAGGGAATATCCTGGCGCACATGCCGTCATCCGGGAACACCATGGTGACTTTCGTTTCATTCAAGGCCAGCGCCGCGGCAATCTCGGAGCCGATGAACCCCCCTCCGATCACCACGACCTCCCCCCCCTTCAGTTTCTGCAGGGCAAGGTAGTCGTCCAACGTGCGGTAGTAAATGATTCCTTCGACATCGAAGGGAAGGCGGCGCGGCCTGGCACCGGTTGCCAACAGGAGCCTGGCATACTCAAACGAAGCTCCCGTGTCGTCCGTGACAAGTTTCTTGACCGGATCCAGACTCCGGACGGTCCTCGAGGTGAACATGGTCAGGTTGCCGGCGGGNNTTGTAGGGGGGGTGCGGCTCTGATGTGAACAGAGCGACCGTGCCGGCGGGATCCTTGAGCCTGATCCCCCTCACAGCGGCATCGGCGGTCATCCCACCGCCTACGATGAGGTACCTGAAGTCAGGCACGGGGACTTTCCTTGTGTTCTGTACATTGAACAAACTCCGCTTTCGAAACGTTCGTTCATTAGCGGAGGCAGAGACCATGCCGGGTCTTGCGTTTCACCGATGTTCTGATATCATATCCATAGACTCATANNCTCTACGAGTACCGGCTGAGGCGGCCCGACCATCTCATCCTCTACGATTCCAACGGGACCATCGGTTTCCGCACGTCCCGCTGGTACCCCCGTCACTTCAGCCTGGCGCTCCCGGGAACCACGCACCCGATGGAAGTCACGTTTGAAGCCTCCGCCATGGGAAGCATGCCGGTTATTGTGAAGATGACCGTCGCCGTTGCCGCATCGCGCGAAAGCATCGCAGCGCTCATCCGCATGGGGGGCTGGAATGGCGCCGCCGTTCCCAAGGCCGCCAGCGAACTGGAAAACGTCCTCCACGGACAGGTGAGAGCTTATGCCGAAAAGGTCGGACTGGAAGACCTCTCCCCGGAATCCCTGCGCGACCATCTGATGAAGCGCGCGGAGATCTGCAGGCAGGATTTCGGACTCGACATCGTTTCACTCACCGTGCAATCGATCGACCCCGTCGATCCTTCCATTGCGGAAGCACTGCGGCAACGTGAGTCTGCCAGGCTTCTCGAACAGACGGAGATTTTGAACCAGAACGCCCGGGTCGCAGCCGCCGAGGCGAAACTGACGGCGGACGATCGCATCATGCATCTGGAACATGAACTCGCCTTGAAGAAATTCACCCTGAGCGGCTCCGAACAGGAAAAAGAGGCGGAGCTCGCCAGGCGGCGCGTGGAAGAGGAGCTGAAGTGCGACCGGATGAAGCTGGAATTCGACCGCGAGGAGCTCAGCATCCTGAAAGAGCATCCACACCTGCTCCTCCTTACACCCCAGGCAGCAAGGCTTGCCGAGGCAAGCCAGTCCCTCAAGAATGCCCGGACAGTCATCGGCCTCGCGCCCGGCGACGCGGAACAGGGGGCCAGACTGATGGGGTTGTTCCAGATGCTGCTGGAGAGTTCGACCAACAACACGCCAAAGCAGGTCGAGAAGAAGAACAAGTGAACACGGAGCGGTTCCGAGTTTCGCATCCGGCACATTTGCGGGAATCCTTACGGCATGACCGAAGTGATCTGCTGCGGGGTTCTGAGGGACCTGGCCTTGATCTCCTCAAAGCAAGCTAAGACAAGGAAGTCTGACTGATCGGTCTACCAAGAAAGTCTGACAGGAAAGGCTGACTGATCGGTCTGACATCGCCCGGTCAATCGGTGCCCATCGCGGGAAAACTGGATTTGAATAACACGAGCACGATGAGCAAGGGACGCGAACATCCAAAGGAAGCCTTCAGGCTCCGGCCGGCGAAGGCCGCGAAGGTCTCTGAGGTCAGCGAAACCACTGCGGCTTCTCCAGTTCCTCCGGAAGAACGCGTCAACTTCCATATCGGCAACCCCGCACAGGACGAGCGGCTTGTCTCGGCGTTCTTCCGCATCGCTCTCGGGCTTGATCCGTCTCCGGACGGTTCCCGGGGTTTCGCTCCCGAGGAATTGCTGGATGAGCCGGGCACTTCCCCGGAGGAGAGGGACAAACTCGAGTTCCTTCTCCGGCTTATCCGGAATAGTGCTCCCTACATGCCCCGGGGGGGGTACCTTCGGAATGCCCCCAACGAGCTTGTCGGCAGGTTCAGGAACTGGCTTGAGAAAGAACAACCCGACCCGCTGACGTATGACCTGGGGGAGCAATCCGGCGTGCGAGAGATCATTCTCGCCTCCGGGGGTATCGCAGAAGCGTTCCGGGTTCTCCTGCACGCGCTCTCCGCCTACCTGATCCACACTCCCGCCCGGCTCCTCCTCTACCGGATGGATCTCCCCGCCCACCTCTGCCACTTCGACGGGATCCGCACTGAATCCCTGCAGGGGGATGAACGCGACGCATTCGAACACCTGGTCTCCTCCCTCAAACAGTCCCCCTCATCTCCGGCATTTCTCGCACTCGGGACTCTCCTGAGCGAAGAGACCCGCCGGTTCCTCCGGCAGCTCTCGCTCGAGCACCCGCTCTTCATCATCGAAGCCAACGACGCCCCGAACGCAGTCTCCCTCGCGCGCGAGGCGGGCATGAGCCAGCGCGTCCTGAGGTTCCTCACCCCGGGGATCTTCGCTCCCGAGCTGGCGGGGCTCTCTACGGTGCTGATCGCCGGCAATCCGGAGTTCGTGCGCATCATGGAGATCGCACACTTCCAGCTGAAGGGAACTCCTTCGGCCCCGGAAGTTGAGTTCCTCACGATGGCTCTGGGACGGACGACGGCGGATCTCCGAGAACTTTCCTCCGGCATCCTCGCCGAGACGCCGGCGGAGAGCCTTTCTCCTTCTGGTCGCTACATGAATCCGGTGGCGCGGCATGCTGCGGCCCTGGAGATGAGGCTCTCCGGATCTGCGGAGGGATATGCCAGAGGCCTCGCGGCAACGCTGGAAAGGGTGATCGGCCGGGGAGGGAGACGGGTCAACTCCATCGTACGGCGCGCAGGGGAACATGGACCGGCCTTCGACCACTTTTCCTCGACACCCTACCACGATCTGTGCGAACAGCTCCTGACCTCGGGCATGACACCAGAATGGCAGGATGCCATGCGGGAGTCGTTTCTCACCGCCTTCCTCTCGCATCATCCCGAATACGAACGGGACTCCACGTTCGTTGTCAGTGGTTCGTCCCGGACAGCACTCGGCCTCCTGGGATTCCACTGCGGCATCCGGGAGGTTATCGTCCCGGATCTCAGCTGGACGTACGAACACTGTTTCCCGAAAGTCAGTGCGGTCCCGCTGACCGGGGATTTTCAGCTGAACGTCGACCTGCTCACCCGCACCGTGGCAGAACGGCTTTCAGAGGATCCCCGGTGGAGATCATGGGGGGCCGTCGCTCTCAACAATCCCCACAATGCCACGGGACAGGCATTTCGGGAAGAGGAGGTGCAGCGGCTCCTGCAGTGGCTGCTTGAAAGGAATGTCACCGTCATCGACGACCTTGCATACCAGAACGTCGTCCCGGGTGACAGCCTGAGGGGGCCCCGGACCATGCGCCAGCTCACAGATGACCTTGTGCACCGCGGCCGTCTGTCAGCCGGCAATGCAGCGCATCTCATGACCATTCATTCCGTCTCCAAGACGGATTCGCTCGCAGGTTCCCGGCTCGCGGTCGCAGAGATACGCCATCCCGCATTTCGTCACAAGTTTGCCGAGGTCAATGCAACGCTTGCTCCGAACATCGCTGCAATGTTTCTCTCCTACCTCTTCTACCGCGGGACCCCGGGAGCGGTGCAGGCGTACTGGAGACTCCGGAATTCCATTTTTGAGGAGAGGATGGCAGCCATCGAGCAGGCCGCTGCAAACCTCCCGGCAGAACGCAACCGCTATTCGATCACAATCCGGCGTCCGACCGGAAGCATGTACCCCCGCATGGAGATCGGGAGCCTCCCCGCCGGCGTTTCGCTCGATTGGCTTTCCTCGGGGCTTGCACGGCAGGGAATCGGCCTCCTCCCTCTCTCAGCCTTTGCCCGGACCGAGCAGGGTTTCGAGGCCGGGAGGAAGGCGTTCCGTCTCACGCTGGGAGGCACCGATCCCGCCGGCACGCTGATGATGAAGACCCGGCGCGTGCTCATCGACCTCAACCGCACGCTGGCGGAGGAGGAAGGGAATTACAACCGCCGTTCTCTCAGGGTACCGCATTCCTCCCCACCCCCGGTCCTCGACCGGAACGGGTTAGCCGCAGGGGCTGCCGGGCTCATCCGGAATATCAGGGAGGAGGCTGCACTGCTTTCCAGCCGGGAACGCAGGGGCGGACCTCTCCGCGAGTTCACGGGGGCCGAAGGAGGTCTGCTGAAGGAATATGTGAAAGAGCGCCTGGAAACGTTCAGGCTGCGCATCATGGACCGGGCCTGGCTCGCAACGTCGCTGCTGGACAGGAGCGCGGCCGACGGCGGAACGTCGCTCCGGGACGCTCTGGAACGGGAACTCTACAAGGACTCGCTGGAATCCCGCCAGGAGCTTTTTCGGCGCCGCCTGTTCGACCGGACGGTTCATCCCACGCAGATGTACTCCCTGCGCGTGGAAATCCTCTGGGAGGAGGCAATCAACGGCATCCTGAGGGGTTGGACTCTTGCCCCATCGTTGCCGCGCGCAATCGCCTCCGCCCTGATCGGTGAGTTCGCAGGGCTCAACGTGGGGATCAGATCGCAGGACGAGGGGGATGAATTGCTGCTCGACCTGAACTCCCTGCTGGCCGCGGAAAACGCCCTCACACTCACCGCGGAAACCGGGTACACACCCTTCCTCTCGTACTGGGGGGACTGGGATGGAAGCACCCGCCCCTCGGGGCAGGGACACCTCCTGGTGGCATCTGTGCTCCTGGAGAACGTGCGGCAGACAGCCGCCCTTTTGCGATCACTGGTGAAAACCTCGCCCGGGACCTCCATCGACAGGAAACTGCTGGAGGAGATCGAGCACCTGGACCGGAACATGCACCGCTTCAAGCGGCTCCTGGACGAGATCACGTTCCTCACCCATCAACTCGAGCGCCGGTACCGGGGCGTCCTTCCGCTTCGCCTCACGAGCGGCCTGATCAGGAGGGCCGGCATCAAGATCCGCCTGGCACGCGACCCTCTCACCACACTCTGGCAGCACAATGACAGGCTCGAGCGGCGCATGGTGACATTGCGCCAGAAGCGGAAGGAAGGGCTTCAGTACTACTTCTCGCTGAACAAGTCCCTTCGCAAGGCCCTCCATGGAGCCATACCTTCGATTGTGAAGAGCGCCAGGGACCCCGGTCTCGCCCTGCAGGCCGCTCTCTACAGGAACCTGCTGAAGCGCGTTGTGATCACGCCGCGCATACACCAGAAGCTTATCACGACGCTAGACCAGTTCGCCATCGACACGACGGTGCACAACATCACCGAGATCAACGATATCGCCGGGGCAAGCGGAAACCCGGGCATGATCCTCGCCCTGCAGGTAAGCATGTCCACATCGCCCGATGCGCTCGTCGCGCTCGACCGCAAGCTCCGCGCCCGGCGCGAGGCGACGCTTCGAGTCTCCCAGGCCTCGGATCTCCCTCCCGTCTGGCTTGTTCCACTGTTCGAGGACATGAAGGCAGTCGACGCTGCAACAGAGTATCTGAACAAGATCTGGGAGTATTCGCTTCAGAGCCGGCGGCTCAGGCAGGAAACACGGGAGAGGTTTACCGAGATCATCCCCGAGGTCTTCATCGCCGGCTCCGACCTCAGCCAGCAGATTGGACAGACGGCCGGGGCCGCAATGTTCAGGAACGCCAAGCAGCAGATCGTTTCCTGGCTTGCGGAACGAGGTCTGGTGGGAGAGGTGAGGATCAAGCTTGGAAGCGGCGAACCGATGCAGAGGCAGGGGGGCTACTTCGCGGCACACTCGGGCCTTCCAGCCTTCCTGACAACGCAGGAGAATCTCCGNNGCGGCAAGGGACCTCCGCACGGTCCAGAGCAACCTCGCCGAGCAAGTGCGCTCACTCCCCGTTCTGGAGTATGCGCGACTGCTCCTGCACGTCTACGAATCACAGCGGTTCTACGAGCGCGAGCTTGCAAGGGCTGCCGAGCCCCTCATCGAGACCAGGCTGCGCTTTGCGAGCAGGGGACTCCAGGAACTGGAGCGGCTGACAGTCGGCAAGAAAGATGCGGTCTTCGACGAATTCGTCAGGCTGGCCACGGAGAATTTCCGCCACATTGTGTACGGGAAGCCCGAGGACGTTGTGGGCATCCATATCGTGTCGTATTTTATCGCGCGCACAACCCCGCCGCTCCGTGATCGTCCAACGTTCAGGACAGGGCGCAGACCGGCGGAAGGGGGCCAGATCCTTGAGCGGATTGCGGAGACGATCCCTCTCTCAACCTACGGCAGCCTGCTCAGGGCGATCGCCCACAACCAGGCGCAGACCGCGGTGCTCGGCATCAACCAGCTTACCACCGGTCTCTTCCGCGCGCTGGACCTCTTTGCTGCGAAACAGTTCAGGGAGGGGGCCGGCGTGTCACTTCTTGCCGACCGGATCATGCCCAATCTCCCGGTCTACGAAATCCTCCAGAGCCTCCGGCTCTATCACGACGTCGAACTGATTCACCTGCGCAGCCTGGAGAACGCATTCCCCGCCGGCAACTCCGCGCTCGCCGCTCTGAGGGAAGACATCGACGCCATGGGACACTACCTGGGCCCGCTCAGGAAGGAACTCGTGAGGCGGCACGGACTGAGCGTACCGGACTTCTTCGACGGCGACCTGTTCCTCCCGGGACTGCTCCCCGCGGTGCGGCCCGATCTGGCGGTCCTCCTCCAGCCCGATCTCTTCAACACCGGGCCGGAGGAGTTCTTCGATCACCTGGAGGGCACACTTGATACCGGATGGAAAAATGAAGTTTCCAGGCTTCTGAACATCCCCCGGATGATCGGGAGCTGGCGGGCGCGGGCATGGACGCTCCTCCGGGAGCCCGTGCTCGGCAGGGTGAGCAGTTTTGTCGAGCTTGCCCTTGCCCTTTCTACACTGTCCGGGACGGACACCCCGCATCCTCCCCCTCTGCCTGCCGCGCTGCGGAGGAAAGTCCACCTGTCTCCCCCGCTGGCAGGAGAAATGACTGAAGACTCGATGCGTCAATTTCTGGGAGCTGCGCTGGAATACCTCACGGAGCTCAGTCAACAGCAGCTTGAGGTTCCCACCACGGTGGTGAAGGCACTGCAGGAAGTCGAGCGGATCATGAAAATCGAGGAGCAGGCCCTTCCCCCTCCACGGCAGGAAGAGCTCAGGTTCTATCTGCTGCAAATCGCCCGCCTGGCCGGGGAGAACGGATAGGATTACAGGAAGAGAGGGCCGGGGCTCGGTCAATGCCACTCCCTCCGATGCCATGGGCTGCAGAGGCATACTTGATTTCCTCCCCTCAGGAGCATATATTGCGTGAGCATTCCGCTCTTTGCATAGCGTGCTTCACGTCGTGATTTACAGCAACTTGCAGCGACGGAAAAAAACTGGCTAAATGGCTCCCTCTCCGGAGTGGTAACCCTGCTATTTGGTCGGCAGGGTTTTTCATATCCATACTATGCTCATCCTCAAGTTCGGCGGCACATCGCTGGCAAGCCCGGACACCATCCCTTCAGTCGCGGGCATCATCCGGGAAGCTCATCGGCGGCATGGAGCGGTCTGTGTCGTGGCTTCGGCATTCAGCAACGTCACCAATCAGCTCATCGAGGTCTGTAACAGGGCCCTGATGCGGGACTCCGCGTGGGAATCCGCGCTGGCCGCCATCGAGGACCGCCACCTGGACGCCGTCAGGCTGCTCGTCCCCGGTGCGGCCGGTGGGGAGCTCTCTCTGCAGGTGAGAGAGGCGTGCGGCGAGATCCGCGAACTCGCGCTGGGCATTGCGCGGCTCCGGGAGCTGACCCCCAGGACTCTCGACGCCGTCATGAGCTACGGTGAGCGCCTCTCCGCCCGGATCCTCGCCGCCGCACTGAGCGCCGGCGGCCTTGGCGCCGCCGCAGTCGACAGCCGTTTGCTGATCAAGACAGACCTGTCCTACGGCGCCGCGCGGGTGAATTTCGATCTCACCAACTGGAACATCCTGAACTGGTTCAAGGACAGGGCGGAAATCCAGGTTGTTACCGGCTTCGTCGCCTCCGGAAAGAACAGCGAAACCACGACGCTCGGCCGGGGGGGATCCGACTATACGGCGGCCATCCTCGGGGCTGCGCTCGACGCCAGGGAGGTGCAGATCTGGACCGATGTGGATGGAGTCATGACCGCCGATCCCTCCAAAGTCGCCCACGCGTTCTCCCTCGAATCCATCACCTATGAAGAGGCGATGGAGCTGTCCCATTTCGGGGCGAAGGTCATCCACTTCCCCACGATGCTGCCGGCGATGAACAAGGGGATCGATATCAGGATCCTCAACACCTTCCATCCGTCATTCCCGGGCACCCTGATCACCACCAGGAGGGTCGTATCGGACAAGTCGGTGAAGGGGATCGCCTCCCTGGACAGTGTCTGCCTGATCAGCGTGAAGGGGATCGGGATGATGCGCGCCACGGGGATCGCCGGCAGGATCTTCAGTGCCCTGGCAGCGCAGGAGATTGACGTCATCCTGATCACCCAGTCGTCGTCGGAGCACAGCGTCTGTTTTGCCGTCCACCCCGTGCACAGAGCCCGGGCACGTGAAGCCATCGAACTTGAGTTCCGGCTCGAGCTGATGGCAGGAGAGATTGCCGGCATCACTGTCGAAGACGACCAGGCTGTGCTGGCGGTGGTGGGCGAGGAGACCCGGAACGTCCCGGGAATCGCGGGCAAGGTCTTTCAGGCGTTGGGCAAGAACGGCATCAACATCCGCGCGATCGCTCAGGGCGCGTCAGAGCTGAACCTGACCTTCGTAGTCCGGCGCGCCGATGAAGCCAAAGCGCTCAACGCACTGCATGACAACCTCTTTCTCTCGCGGTACAAGACCGTCCATCTCTTCGTGATCGGCACGGGGCTCGTCGGCAGCGCGCTGCTCGACCTGATTCGAGACCAGTGCGCATTTGCCAGGGAAACATACCACGTGAACATGAAGGTCGTGGGGATCACGAACCGCAGGAAGATGATCGTCGATGCGCAGGGAATCGATCCGGCCTGCTGGAGGGAGATGCAGCAGAATGCCGGCGATCCGGCCGACCTCGGTTCGTTCATGGGGCAGCTCACCGCCCAGAATCTGGCGAACTCCATGATGATCGACTGCACCGCCTCCCGGGAGGTGGCAAACCACTACCTTGTCCTGGCGGAAGCGAGCATTTCGATCGTTGCGGCGAGCAAGATCGCCAACACGCTTTCCCAGGACTTCTATCGGCAGCTCCGTGCAGCGATGCGCAAATTCAACGCACAGTTCAGGTACAGCACCAATGTGGGCGCCGCCCTGCCCATCCTGGAGTCCATCAAATCCATCGTGAACAACGGGGACAGGATCGTGCGCATCGAGGGTGTCCTCTCAGGCACGCTCAGCGCGGTCTTCAACGACCTGCACGACGGCGCCCGCTTCAGCGAGGCCGTCCGCACAGCCCGGGCGCGCGGCTTCACCGAACCGGATCCCCGCACGGACCTGAGCGGGATGGACATGGCCAGGAAACTGCTGATCCTTGTCCGCGAATCGGGACTCGAGTTGGAGCTGGAACAGATCGTCGTGGAATCGCTCGTCCCGCCGGAACTGGACGGCGGGCTCTCCCCGGGAGAGTTTCTCGAGGCGCTTCCCGGGCTGGATGCACGCATCCGCGAGCGGGTCTTCGCGGCTCATGAACACGGAGCGAGGCCGATGTACATCGCCTCGTTCGCCGGCGAGGGGGCGCGCGTGGGCATTCAGGACCTGGAGCCTTCCCATCCATTCTACGGCCTCACAGGCAACGATAACATCGTCGCACTCACCACGGATTCGCTGTACGAGCGTCCCCTTGTGCTGAGAGGCGGCGGCGCCGGCGCGGGACGAACGGCCTCGGGTTTGTTCACCGACATCCTGCAAGTCGCACACGGGATGTCATAAGCACGGAGCCATCATGGCCGTCATACTTCCGTCACAGTACCCCGGCAGCACGGCGCTGCTGGAACGCAGGGTGTCGCTGCTCTCCACGGAACAGGCACAGCGGGCGGATATCCGCCCGCTGCGTGTCGGCATCATCAATGTGATGCCCCAGGCGGAGCGCTACGAATTCCATCTTCTGTACCCGCTCGGGCGGTCCATCATCCAGGTCGAACCGGTCTGGATCAGGCTGGAACACCACACCTACAAGAGCAGCAATCCGGCCCATATGGACCAATATTACGTAACGTTTCAGGACGCCATCAGCGAGCGGCCCCTTGACGGCCTGATCATCACCGGGGCCCCAGTGGAGGAGCTTCCATTCGAAGAGGTGACCTACTGGGAAGAGTTGAGCACGATCCTCCGGTTTGCGCGGACGAATATCCATTCTTCGCTCGGCATCTGCTGGGGCGCCCTCGCCCTCGCAAAGATGCTGGGGGTGGAGAAGATCATCCACCCGATGAAGATCTTCGGGGTTTACGACACGAGGAACCTGCTCCGGACGCACCCGATCACAGGTGATTTCGACGATGTGTTCAGCTGCCCGCAGAGCAGGCACGCCGGCATCAACGATGACGTGATGGAATCCGAGGAGGCCCGCGGCAACATCAGGCTCCTGGCGCACGCGGAAAATGCGGGGTATGTGATTTTCGAGAGCGCCGACATGCGCTATCTCATGCATGTGGGGCATCCCGAGTACGAGGCGGAGAGGATCGCCGTCGAGTACTGGCGCGACCGGGAGCGGGGACGCAGTGACGTGACTGTGCCGGTCAACTTCGACCTCCGCAACCCCGTCAACCGGTGGCGGACGCACTGCCTGGACTTTTTCGCGCAGTGGTTGAGATTCCTATACAACGCCTCAAACAGCGCACACCCNNTCGGCTTCATCGGCCTCGGCCTCATGGGCACACCCATGGCCGAACGGCTGCTTGACGCGGGCTACACTCTCCGCGTCCACAACAGGAGTAAGGAGAAGGCGCGCCGGCTCATCGAGCGCGGGGCAGTCTGGTGCGCAACCCCCGCAGAAGCTGCCAGGGCGGCATCCGCGGTGTTCACGATGCTGACCGACGACCGGGCCGTGCGGGAGATCACACTCGGCGGCAATGGCATCGGCAGCGGCCTGCCCGGGGGGGGAATCCATATCGACTGCAGCACGGTTTCACCAGGTCTCGCCGAGTCGCTGGAGCTTTTCCATGCGCAGGAGAAGCGCCTGTTCTATCATATGCCCGTACTCGGCGGGGGCGCACAGGCCGCCGATGGCACCCTCCTGCTCTTCCCCGGAGGAAACCCGGACCGCATAGGAGAGATCGAGGAGTTCTTTCCCGTGCTCGGCAAGCGAGCGTGGCAATTCCCCAATGCCCGCCAGGCCGCGTGCACGAAGATTGCCTGCAACTCGTTCATCTCCGGACTGCTCGTTACGCTTGCACAGGGTCTGGTGTTCGCATCCAAATCGGGCATTGGGGGCGGAAGACTTCTCGAGATCCTGGAACTCTCCGCACTCAATTCCACCTCGCTCCAGCGGAAGGGGAAGGCCATGGTTGATCGCCAGTTCGCCCCCAGCTTCTTCGTGGAAAACCTTCTCAAGGATTCGCGGCTGATGATCGATGCCGCTTCGGAACTGGGAGTGCCATGCCCGGTTTCGGAGACGGCGCGCACATTGCTGGAGGAGGCGGTTCGACAGGGTTTCGGAAAAGACGACTACTCCGCCGCGGTCAAGGTCTGGGAGCGGATGGCCGGAATCGACCTTCAGTGACGGAATGCCGGGGAACGCGGCATCGCCGGAGGCAGGATGAGGGAGAATACTGCTTAAGGCTTCAACGGGGATGCTGCACCCCTTTCACATCGACCAGAAAGGCCTCGATTGCCCGATGGTACTCCTCCGGCTGGTCCAAGCGGATGAGCTGGCCGGCAGCCGGCACACGCAGGAGCGTGGACCGGGAAAACGTTGATGTGTATTGATCGGCAATCCCCGCAGGGAGAAAATCGAACTCGCCCCGGAGAATCAGGACCGGTGTCTTGAGCGATGCCAGCGGGGCGCGAACCGCCTCCTTCTTCGAGGTTGCATCCCACGAGGTCATCACCATGGACCACCCTCCTACACCCTTCGACGTCGCATAGGAGCCGGCGAACCGCTTCGGGTCGTGGACGAGGTGCGGGAGGACGGTGGCCGTCAGGTATTGATCCATCACGCTGTCCAGTTCACTGTCCCCCATGAATTCGTAGGCGGCTGAGACGTCCGTCTTCAGCAGAAGGTCGAGCTGAACGAACCGCTGCAGCGACGCCGGCCCGCGCCACCTCTGAACCCAGGTGAGCAGTTCAGGGTCGATCATGGGAGCCGACGTCCGCTTCGCGGTCCATTCGCCGGGATCGATCGGACCGGGGGAAACCATGACGGCCTTGACCACGTTGTCCGGATATGCCGCCATGTAATTCGCCGCAAGCGTGGCCCCCCACGATTCGCCCACCAGAATAAACGGTTTGTCGCCTATGGTGCGGCGCACGGCCTCAAGATCCTCTACATGGCGCAAGACGGTGTAGTCGCGGGGATCGGACAGGCGCTCCGACAGTCCACTCCCCACCTGATCGTACAGAAAGACGTCGAATCCCCGCTTTGCGAGCCGTTCACACCATGGGCGGACGCTGTCGACGTCGGCGAGCTGACAGGCGCCTGGACCGCCATGCAGGAACACCAGAGGTACGGAGGAGGAGGAATCGGCGGCAGGCACATGGGCGTAGGCAATGTGAGAGCCTGTGGTCAGGTCCCAGAGATGAATCCCGGTCTCATCCCGGGGACGAGCCCGGTCCTCCGGCGAGCCGCAGCCGACCGCAAGTACCATGGCAAGGGAGACGAGCCCCGACATGATGGGCCGCATGCTCATGATGGTCCTTTCCAGAATAGCGGGGATTTCAAGGCTACGTTCAGCTTCGGGAAGCTTGGGCACGAAGAGGCGGCATCAGGCGGCACCTGGCCCGCCGGTACCGGGCGCATGGTACGGCATTTTTGGCACGGAATCAATGGAAGGCTCGGCAGGGAAGCGGCGGGGAATGACGGGCGTCAGCCTGGACATTGACATGCCAAAACGATTTATTGTGGGAATCACTACCATTCCCGGAAACCCCTTTGCGCAGAAACCGCACAGTGTCGCTGATAACATTTGAAACCGCCCTTCGGCCGAAGGAAAGGAGCCTTCTTGGCCGGTTGACCACGCCGGCTGCAATACAGACGTTCCTGGACCGGTTAACGTACAGTCCCGGCACGCAATACCGCTCTCCGCTCTCGGTCCTGCGTGACAAGACCGCCCACTGTTTTGATGGTGCCGTCTTTGCCGCCGCCGCGCTCAACCTTCTTGGCAACCCTCCCATGATCGTCAACATGTTTCCAACCAGCCGCGACGACGAGCACCTGGTGGCTCTTTACCGGCGGTTCGGAGCCTGGGGGGCAGTGGGGAAGTCAAACTTCGTGGGTCTCCGGTTCCGGGAACCTGTTCACAGGACCCTCAGGGAGCTCATGCTCTCGTATTTCGAGCAATTCTACAATGTTGCACGCGAGAAGACCCTTCGCAGCTACACAAGACCGCTCCACCTCACATCGTTCGATTCGCTTTCCTGGATGACCGACGATCGCATCATGGAACTGATCGCCAGCCGGCTTTCCAGTATGCACCGGTACCCGCTACTGACAAGGGGAATGGCGAGGGAGCTCTCGCCGGTTGACCGGCGTTCCTACCTGGGGGGATTGCAGGGTTCTCTGGCATCTGGGCTCTACAAGCCCTGATACGAGGGGATAAGCTTCCTTGGGGGGGAATTCCTCATCATAGCGCGGCTCCAGCCGAAGCGCATGAACCAGAACAGCAAGGCATTTTGCCGGTTTTTCGGGAGTTTCCCATTCCGGGAACCCTTTTCGACAAAATTCTCCCAGACTATTGCATTTCGTTTGCGAATTATGCATTAATAATCGACTGGAGACTACCAGGGGCCAGCTTCATTGTTAATTTCTTGAAAGGATTTGTTCATGGAACAGGGTACTGTAAAGTGGTTCAACGCGGCAAAGGGTTACGGCTTCATTTCGCGCAAGAGCGGAGAAGACGTATTCGTACACTTCAAGGCAATCGCCGGCGATGGTTACAAGACATTGAACGAAGGCGACAACGTCCAGTTCGAAGTGGAGCGTGGTCCCAAGGGATTGCAGGCTACGAATGTGACGAAGATTTAGCTGCAATGACGGTTAACACTCGCCCCAAGCGGCCCAAAACCGCTTGGGGTGTTCTGTTTTGAGCGAGTAGGGGGAATGACCGCCGGAACGCACATGAGGAAGGGCTGAAAATGGAAAGAGGCACGGTGAAGTTTTTCAACGTAGTGAAAGGATTCGGTTTCATCACCACCCAGGCAGGCGACGAGATATTCTTTCATAAGAGCAATGTGAAGAGCACAGGTTTCAGGAACGTGTTGAGCGAGGGGGACAGCGTGGAATTCACGATCAAAGAGGAACAAAAAGGACGTAGAGCTTATGCGGTATCGCGCGTCTGAGCGACCCCCGTCAGCATGACCGAAGGAGCCACGCAACGTGCGTGGCTTTTTTTTGCCTCCATCATATACTCTATCAGCCGTAGAAACCTCCCTCCCCCCCCTAGAGCCGGGGCTCCCTGAGCCTCCCGCCGAGTGTGCGCTCCCGGACGAAGAGTCTTGCTTTAGTTGAATGGATTCCTTTATTGTATGGTGACGACCGAAGTTCATCCCCTCTCTCCCGCAATGCTGCCTGACCGTTTTCGCCTGCCGGTATACTGTATCCTTTTGCTCCTCCTTTGCCTGGGGGAGCATCCTGCCCGTGCTTACCCCCAGGTCCCTGATCACGAACAGGAAGGCGCGGACATCCGCGGAGTCGTCACCGATAGCACCAACGGGGAGCGGATCCTCGGCGTCAATGTCATGATCAAGGGAACCGGCCGCGGCGCGATGACCAATACCCAGGGGTTCTACATCATCCCCAACATATCCCCGGGGACCTATGAGATCGTCGCCGGCGCGGTCGGGTATGTCCGCCTGGCCCGCAAGGTGACGATCAGCGGCCAGAGCCCGGTCTCGCTCGACTTCAAGCTCACAACGCGCGTCGTGGAAGCCAACGAGGTCGTCGTGCAATCCGAAGGAACCACCTCGCTTACCGCGCGGAGCGCGAGCATCCACATCGTCACACCCAGAGATCTCCAGCGCCTGCCGGCCGTGGGACAGCAGGACCTTCTGCGGTCGCTCCAGATGCTGCCGGGCATCACGTCGACCTCGGACGTGAGCGCTAAGTTCTACGTCCGGGGAGGGGCGGGAGACCAGAACCTGATCCTGCTCGACGGAATGAAGATTTACAACCCGTTTCATGCCTTCGGCCTTTTCAGTGTCCTCGATCCGGACATCGTGAGAAGCGCCGAGGTCTACACAGGAGCCTTCCCCGCGGGCTATGGCGGCCGGCTTTCCTCGGTGGTGAACGTCACCACAAAGGACGGCAACCTTTCGAAGGTGTCGGGCGTCGCCAATGTGAACTTCCTCTCCGGAAAACTCGAGCTGGACGGTCCCATCGCCGGAGACAACTCATGGCTTGTGAGCGGCCGCTCCTCACTCTTCGGCAGCAGCATCAACCGGCTGATCCCCAATCCCGCACCCACGACATTCTCCGATCTGTTCTTCAAGGGAACAATCGGAACCTCAACCGGGCGGATCGGGTTCCGCGGCTATTCGAGCAGCGACGACGTCGAGCCCGCGGCCTCCGACCAGCCGAACCACTCGTGGCGCAACAGCGCGTATTCGGGAGTCCTTTCGGCGCTTATGACCGACAGGCTCTATATGGACGCCTCAGTCAGCTACTCCAGTTCCAAGATCACACGCATCGCCAAGCCGGGTTCCCCCGTGGTCCCGGCTTCATCCTCCCTCCAGGAGATGGACCTCAAGGCCGAGGTCACTGCATTCACGGACGATCAGACGACGTATTTCACCGGATTCTCGTTCGAGTTTCCCCAGATCGAAGACAACATCGGCGCCATCACCCCCATCCATATCAAGGAAAGCGAAGTGGAATGGTACGCCTGGTTCAGGGCG
Source organism: Ignavibacteriota bacterium (assembly GCA_003152875.1). Taxonomy (GTDB): domain Bacteria; phylum Bacteroidota; class Ignavibacteria; order UBA10030; family UBA6906; genus Fen-1262. Next base: position 39,478 of record PMBF01000016.1, read on the forward strand.
GAGGGGGAATGGGGCCCGGTCCGTTACGACCTCGGCGTCCACTCGGACATCATGCTGCTGAGCTCGGGGGGGCCCCTGCTTCAGGGTCTCCAGCCCCGCCTGACACTTTCCTTCGCCGTCGGCGGGACCTGGATTGCCAAGGCCTCGTACGGCGTCTTCACCCAGAAGCTGATCACAGTCAGCAACGAAGACGACCTCATCTCGCTTTTTGACGCATGGCTCTACCTGCCCGAGGCTCTCAGGCCGGAGGTCGCGCGCCACTATGTCCTCGGGATCGAGGGCAATATTCTTGGTCCCCTCGCCACCAGCCTGCAGGTCTATGCTAAGTCGTACCCTTCCCTCACGGTGTACAACCAGGCAAAGATTTTTCCCGAGGATCCGGACTACATCAATGGAACGGCGCTCGCCTACGGGGCGGAACTGCTCCTCCGATACGGCTCGCCTCTCCTGGACCTGTACGGTTCATACGCCTTGTCGAAGGTGACGCTGACCCAGGAAGGTTTCTCGTACGCGCCCAGATACGACAGGCGGCATACCATCAAGGCGGTGGCCACCATTCACCTGTTCGAGGGTCTTGACGCGACCCTCCAGTGGGAGTACGGAAGCGGTTACCCGTTCACGCAGAGCGCGGGCTTCTACGACCGCCTCCTCCTCTCTTCCATCGGCGTGGATCCCTTCCCGGGGGGAACTCCCGTTTCCACCCGGTCTCTCGGAGACAAAAATGCCGCCAGGCTCCCGGCATACCACCGCCTCGATGCAGGCATCACGTACAGTCTCCTGGTGGGCCCATTTAAGGGGAATCTCGGACTAAGCGTCATCAACATCTACGATCAGAAAAACATCCTGTACTTCGACCGGCTGACGGGGAGAACCGACTACATGATCCCCTTCTTCCCGACCGCATCGCTTTCGGTGGAGTTCTGAACGTGAACAGACACCTCGCTCCATGGCCGGTCCTCGGCCTTCTCCTGGCGCTGCCGGCATGCAATCAGCCTTTCGAACCGGATGGCCCTTCGGGCGACAAGCTGGTGGTGTACGGGATCCTCAACTCCTCCATCGACACACAGTATGTGAGGCTGTCGACCACTTACGGCACGCCGCCCGGTTCGGAGATACGGGACGCCGTCGTGACGATGCTCACCCCTGACCGGGGATACGTCGCGTTCAGGGACACGACCATTCTCCACATCAATGCTCAGGGAAACCTGGAGCAGCTGAATGTGTATGTCGCCTACCCATGCCCCGTTTCTCCGGGATCAGCGTACACTCTGCAGGCGTCCACGTCACTGAACCGTCAATCGGCAGAGGCGGCCATCCACGCCTCGGCCAGCACCATTGCGCTCGCACCCCCGGCGCTTTTTCTCAGGAACCAGTCACCGCCGGGCCGGGAAGGCTTGAAACCGCCCGTGCTGCTCACTTCGTTTCAGAGTCTCACCGGGTACTGCGAGATCCACCTGTATCTCGAGTTCTATGCGCTTGTCGACGGCGGGTGGGAGCTTCACTCGACGGAGGTGGCAAGAGATGCCTTTGTGGATGGCACGGGGAACGAGGTGCTCGTTTATCCGGGTCTGGTGCTGGTCAGGTCGCTGGCCGGCTCGTCCGTCGCTGTGCCGGTCCTATTCGATACGCTGCAGTACTCGAACGCAATGGCCAAGGCCGCAGAGAAGTTCTCCGCCGCACCTCTGGCCTGGCTGCAAGGGGAATTTGTCGTGACACAGATCGACTCAGTTCTGTACAGCTACTACTATGCCAACAACGGCCCTGCCGACCTCTCGAGCATCAGGCTCGATCGGCCGGTGTACACCAATGTGGCAAACGGCTTCGGCGTTTTCGGGAGCTGCGCCCGGGTGGTCCGGCAGTTTCGGATCGGCAATTGAGCCTTGAGGGTGCCCTCAAGCCGGCTTCAGCGCAGGACGATCATCCGCCGGGTCTCGCTGAATTGGGCCTCTCTCCCATCCTCAGAACGCACCTCAAGGCGATAGAAGTAGACGCCCGAGGCACCGGCGGGATGCCACTCGACACGGTGTGTGCCGGCGCCCATCCTCCCACCGGCAAGAAGCGCGACTTCACGGCCCAGCAGGTCGAATACAGAAAGCCGAATGATCCCTGCTGAAGGAAGGGTAAAGGTGATTGTTGTTGATGGATTGAAGGGGTTCGGAAAATTCTGCAGCAGACGAAACCCGGAAGGCAGCGGACCTGATGCCTGCACGCCCAGCGTGGCGGTCATTTCGGCGAGCGGACGCCGGCAGACGCCCCCCAGATCCGTCCCGGCATAGACGTCGACCCCGTCTGTCACCACCTTGCGCACGGTGCTGACCGGGAGCCCCTGGTTCGCCGGGCGCCACGAGAGCCCTCCGTCGGTGGTGATATAGACCCCTCCCGAGACGGTACCTGCAAGCAGTGCGGTCCCGCTCCTTGAGAAGTCGCTCACGGTCTGGTTTCCCAGACCGGAGTTCCTTGATATCCACTGCGAGTCGGCCCACATGCAGACACCCTGTTCAGTGGCAGCAAAGAGGGCGGAATCGCTCAGGATGACGGAGTGGACGTTCAAGTTGGGCAGCCCTTGATTCTGTTTCGTCCATGACCTGCCGTTGTCCACCGAGCGGAACACGCCTTTCCCATCGGACGCTGCGTACAGGGTCGCCGTGCCTGCCTCGAATCCCACGATAATCGTTCCCGCCAGATCCTCAATCATTCCCGCGCCGGCGCGCCAGTTTACGCCGTTGTCGGTGGAGTAGTACGCCCCGAATGCGCTTGGAGCTGCGAGCAAAACCTGCCTGCCGACGGCGAGAGCATTGATGTAATTGTGTGCAAAGGCGTCTCCTCCCTCTGTCCATGCCGAGTCTGAGTTTTTCCGGCTGAAGACACTGCCCCCGGTCGTCCCGGCGAGCACCGTCGACGTCCCTGCAACCATCGCGGTGATCTCGTAGTTTGTCAGACCTTCAACGAGATGCATCCAGCTACCTCCCCTGTCCGTTGAGGCATAGACGCCGCTGATGTTTGTCCCGGCATACAGGGTGCCGTCCAGAAGGGCGAGACCGGTCACTTTGCTCGACGATAGACCGCTCCCGACTTCCCCCCAGTGGATCCCGGCGTCGGTTGAAACCTTCACGCCTTCGATGGCCCCGGCATAGACTGTGGAACCATTTACACAGAGCGACCCGATACTGTTGCTCGAGATGCCCAGATCTACCGGCACCCAGCCCGCAGCACTGTCCGGAGAAATCGAAAGGCCTCCCGCGAGGCTCCCAACAACAAGTCTGGAGCTCCCCCCCGGGTCGGGAGACATTGCGGCAAGACAGGTCAGACGCCTGCTCGGCAGCCCGGTGTTGAAAGGGGCCCAGGAGGCGCCGTCGTCCGTGGAGCGGAACACGCCATCATCGGCGGTGGCCGCGAAGAGGTTTCTTCGGACCACGGCGAGGCCGACCACGTTGCTCAGGTTCGGGAGTCCGCTGTTCGATGCGGCCCAGGTCTTTGCCCCGTCCAGTGAGCGGTACACGCCCCTGGAGGCCGTACCCGCGAAGAGGATCGAGTCCCTTGACGCATAGGTATTGACCGTTCCGCTTGCAAGCCCCTTCCCGCCCGGCTGCCACGTGGTTCCGTTATTGGTCGAATAGAATACCCCGTAGTTCACCGGCCCTGCATAAAGGTTCCCCCCTATCGCCGTCAACCCGCCGATGTTCCAGCTGATGAGGTAGGCGTTGACGGGCCCCCAGCTCGCGCCGCTGTTCGTGCTCAGGAAAACCCCTCCACCGCTGGTGCCCGCGAAAACATTCTCGCCGATGGCGGCAAGGGCGGTCACGTTTGAATTCGTGAGCCCTGCGCTCATATTCCTCCAGGAAACGCCTTTATCGGTGGAACCGTAGACCCCTCCTCCCAGGACCCCGGCGAAGACTGCCGAGCTTGTACTGACGACACATGAGGTCAAGCCTGGAGGGCCGACCTGAATCCACTGACCGGCCGCTGGCCGCGCGCCGAGAAGGATCATCAAGAAGATGCAAGTAGCTCGAGCGGAAGAGGACATTGCGAGGACCTGCAGGGTGAGGGGAGTTGGAAAGAAACCTTCTCATTCAATGTGATGACAATCCAGCCGATTTTCAAGTGGCAACGTTCGAACAGTATCGTGCACGAACGAACCTCGACCTGAACCTCTTGACCAAAATGCCCCTGGCGGTTGACGAGTGGGCGAGCGTCAATGCCACAGGCTATGTCACCCTTCTCTTTGCACCACTCCGCGATTTGAAGAGGTTGCACCGGATCGTGAGCCCCTTCAATCGGAAAGACTTACAATACATTTTTTCCCCGCCGAGACGCCGTGATTCCATGCAAAACCCCAATACGTGATAAAGAGCACATATATGTCACTGATAGGTGACTGGCATGCGAGTTGATCATATAGCTATAGATTTCCACCCCGCATGTCATCGATTCCCGTGGGGTCACGCACGACGAGGACTGAGATTCACCCGGGTTTTCTCCGCTAACCTTGAAGAAGGCGACTCCATGAACCAAATCGGCCACAAGACCCTGTGCACGTTCGCGGTCTCGATCTTCCTGGCTTTCACCTACTCCCCCCTGCACGCCCAAAAGCCGGCTCCGGCTCCGCCGGCGGCATACCGAATGATCGTCAATGAGATGGAAGACTCCCTGCGCACCATCGATGACGACATCCAGGTCATGCAGCATTTTCTGGAAGCCTCAACAGTCGATCCGAAAGTCCTGCGCAATCCCGCGCTGAAATCCTGGCGCATCCAGAACACGGCCCTGCGTGATTCTCTTTTTTCCGTCTTTGTCCAGGTGGACTCATCCACGCAGTCTGAGGCCGGCGCCGACGCCATAGTGCTGGCGACCCAATCGAACGATCTGATCGAGGTACGCTTCGGCAATGCGGTCATGAAAGGCACTGCCCTCGAACAGTCGCTGGACCGTCTCGGCAAGAAAGACCTCTACGCATTGGTGGCTTCCAGTTACCGGTATTCCCGCGACATCGAGCTCCGCGACCCCTCCGTCCGCCTGAGCACTCCTGTCCAGGCAGTCCTCACGACGGGATCCCCGCTCACCGAGATGTTTGCGCCTCGTCTTCCCGAACCCCACCAGGCCGGCGTGGTCGGCTCGGCTGCGCTCTCGCTCACCGGACTCTCGGTGCAGACGCTCCCGCACTGGGGTGCGGAGATCCGCCTGGGCTTCGACGATATCAATCTTCCCTTCTGGATGGCGGGAGCCGCCAGCTTTCTCGGGTCGTATGACCGGGTCAAAGCCGGCGTCGTTCTGCCGTTCACCGGCGGACGGTTCAGTTCACAGCTCTTCCCTCCATTCGTCATCCGGTCGCGCAAGCTGAACGGGGCCCGCGGCATCACCGCTAGCGCCGACTTCGGCACTCTCGGCGGTTCCATCGCCATCATGCGCCTCACACAGAACGATCTCAGCGCGCTGACGGACTCCAGGGATTTCTACTACCTGTCGGGCTTTGCCTCGCTGTACTATTCCTTCGGCCTCAACCTCGACCAGACGCAATCCACGAGGGCAAAGGTGGGGCTTACGGTTCGCCGCATCGGCCATGCATCGCTTGGCGACGCCGCGCCTGACGGCCAGCGGCAGCTCCTCGAGTTTGAAAGTGAGACGGCCGCCAGCCCCTACGTTTCGATCGAATACATCAACCGGAATCAGGGGGAGCGGTTCCGCGCCGGTCTGCAGTTCTACGATATGACCCTGACGCTGCGGGGTTCCATGACCGTGATCCAGGACCTGTTGAGCATCGATGCGATGTACGTCTGGCCGCTTTCCCCGAACATTCAGCCCTGGCAGAATCCGGAAATTGTCATGATCACGCCGCGGCTCATGTTTCAATTCTAACGACCAACGATCATTAGGCAGGTTCCCCCATGAAGCGTTCGCACCATGTTTCCGCACACCTCACACGAATGATCCTGCGCGCTCTCGCGGCTGCCACCCTGCTTGCCTTCATTCCGTACGACGGTCCGGGGCAGACGACGGCCCGGACCCCAGCGGGGGTGGACTACGACGACTCACTCGTCACGATGACGAACCGTCTGGACCAGAAACGTGTCGAGCGGATCCGACTCCACCGCATGCTCAACGCGCTGAACGAGATCGACAGTGTCTACAAATCCCGCTACCCCACATGGGTCGTCCTGGATGAAGACCTGAAGGAGCGTATCCACCGGCTGTTCCGCCTCAGAAACCCCGAGGTGCCGGCCGACGGCGAGGTGACCGTCATCGCATCACCGGAATACGACGAGCTGGTGGAACTCTCAACCGGCGAACAGCACTTCGGGCGCGTCGACTCCAGGACACTTCTGAGCGATTCGCTCGTGGAGGAGATCCTCAGCGGCACCTATCAGCGCCGGATGGTCGAAGTGACCACCGAGCGGCCCCGCTACAACGTTCTCTCCGAACGGCCGAAGTACGCCGCAGTATCGCTCTCCGCCTTCGGCGGCATGGTGCTCTTCAAAGGCGGATTCGGNNGTTCCCTTTACCTACGGCAACGGGTTGACCCAGCTCCGGCAGCCTTTGTCCGTGCTCCCCCGCAAGCTCACGGGTGTGACCGGGGTGACCGCGGAATATGAGCTGCCCATGGGAGCCGACCTCGCCTCGGCAAAGGTCTCCGTCGGTGAGCCGGTAGCGGACAAGATCGCCACCGAGGCTGCCGACCCTTCGAACGCCTACGTGCTGCACACGTCCATTCAGGAAACCTTCAGCCACCAGGAGGCATTCGGGGGTGAAGAACATCTCTTCACGTTCACTGGAGGCCTGGGCTTTCATCAGGTGACAAACGTCGCAGTCGTGAAGGGAGATCTCGTGTCCCTCGGCAAGGAGAACTTCTTCAGTCCCGTGCTTCGCGTGGAGTATGTGCACCAGGGGGGGCGCTTGTACGGACTTGGCCTCCAGTACTACAGCAGCATCATGTACGCGACCTGCTGGGTCGAGTTCATAAAGAATTTCCTGTTCCTGGATCTCAAATACTACAGCCCGGTCTTCCGCCACGAACGACCGTGGGAACAGACCTATTTCTTCATGGTGTCGCCCAGGCTGCAAATCGTCTACTAACATAAACTACTAACGACTCGCCATGCGCTATCTTCGTGCTCTTCTTTTCCTGCCGGTCCTGGCCCTCGCCTTGCCGGCGTTGACTCTCGTCCTCCTCGTCATCATGATCGTCGATACGAAGCAGGGCCCGCTCCGCACGCTCCTGGCCAGGGAAATGTCGCGCTATGGCTGGGCTGAGGGTTTCGAGCGGTTCATGCAGCAGGTCTTCATACCGAACCTGCAGCACAACGTGCACAGCTTCGTGCTGGGCGGGGCGGGGTTCCTGGTGGTGGTGGTCGGCCTGAGAGGGCTCGGGATGCTCCCCATCGAGCTCGTGTACGTCGCCCTGGGGGTGGAGTTCACCCTGCTGACGACGTGGTCCATCACTGTTTACTACACTCCGACAGACGAGGCCGACGAGGAGGATGTGGACGCAGGACAGCACTCCGCAAGCCACCGCGCTGAGGATGCCGCCTACCAGGAGAAGATGCTCCGGGCCCTCCACGAGATGAGCTCGAAGCTCGCCGTCCCCGTGGACAACGACAGGCTCATCGGTGCAATGCAGACCTTGACCACCCAGCTCGCTGCAGTGGGTGACAACGAGAAGCTCATACGCTCGATGCACGACATGACAGCACAGCTGGCGCTCCTGGAAAACCGCCTGCGCATCACGGAAACCCGGTTCGAGAACCTGGCTGCCCTCGACGCTTCGGTCCAGACGCTTTCCACAAAGCTCAATGCACTCGTGAGCGATCAGTTCAATCTTCATGTGCGCCGGGAGTTCGAGAACCTGATCGCCGAATTCGGGTCGCACATGGCTAACGGGAAGAACAATGCCAAAGCAGCATAAATCAGCCCAGGGCCACTCGTTCTATTTCGTGCTCTACCTGGTGGCGATCGTCACCGTGTTCGTGATCACGAATGAGCGCGACATGCTGCTGGCGAAGCGTGCCGACGACATGGCGCGGCTGGTGGAACTATACGTCAAGCCATTGCGCCTCACGCCCGCGATCGATACGGTGCGCTGCTATATCCCCGCTGGTCCTGCGGCTGGTGCGGAGCCGGTCAGGCTCCTTGCCAAGACCGAAGGCCCGATCGAACGCGGCGACATCCAGTTCCAGCTCCTGAGCGTCCGCTCCCACGGCCCGGGCGGCACCGTGAGCCACGACCCGGGGGCCGGCACGGTCGTGAACGACGGGGGGAACGCCGTCGTGGTCTACCCGGCCCAGGGCGAGGGCATCTACGAGTTCGCCGTCGCAGGGTACAAGCCCCGGATCCGCATCAAGGGGCAGACCATGCGTCTCAATATCCGCGACACCTCCTATGAGATCCAATACTCCGACCGGCTCGCGCGGATCGACCGTGACACAACCATCCTGCTCGCCTCCGTCACAAAAAGCGGCCTGGATCCGATACCCCTCTGTCTGAGCTCAGAACGGGCGCACGACACATGGGTGCTTGGCCCCTCCTATGCAAAGCGGGTCTTCATCGGGGGTGTGGAGTCTCCCGACAAAGTCTCGTTCGATGCAAGCCCGTTCCGGGTCGAACGCAATGCACAGGACCGCTCATCGGTCACCCTGGTCTGGGATCATCCCTCTCTCGGCGCGCACACGTTTAAGGCGAGCGCTGCCGCGGGACGCGGTCTTGGACAGGCAGACCGGGCTTCGATCTCATTCTCGGTCGATATCCTTCCCCCCACCTTCGTGAATCCGTCGGCCGACAGGTCCTTCTTCGGCATCCCGTATGCCTTCGACGGCCAGATCGTGGGCATCAACCCTATCGATCTCTCGGTCGAAACCCTGCACGATGGCCAGTCCATCGGAACGAAGCCCGTTGTCCCGAAAGAGAGCATCGTTCCTGAGCGGAGCTGGCACACGCTCGCGTTTCGGGTACTCTACCACGGGACCGCCGTGAAGGAACACCGGATCACGGTCGAGCCTCCGCCTCCGCCCCAGATCAAATGGGTGCAGCAGCAACTCGACCGTTCGCGCAACGCATTCGTCATCAACGTCGCCTGCAGCGACCCGGCCGGCGGACCGGTCAAAATGTCGATCGAATCGCAGCCGTCGGGCATCGCCCGCCTCGACAAGATGCGCGGCACGTCGTTCGTCATCACTGTGAGCCTGGATGGCAAACCCGGGGCCGTATTCCTGAAGCTCTCCGCGGTGGACCAGTACGGCGGAGAGGCAAAGAGCACAAAGCAGTTCAACACGCAATAGATCCTTACCGTCAAGGGCGACGCCGAGAGGCGCAGGAAGGATAGTCCCGGCCCGCCACGGGCAGGAAAAGATACCATGAGGCACGGGGCCGGTCCCGCCGAGGCAGATACGATGAGCGGCGGGACTGGCCCCGAGGAGGCTGAACGTTGAGTCCCAGGGCAGGCCCCGAGGAGGCAGAATGGTCGCGTCCCGGAGCTGGCCGCTTCACCCGTCACCAAGTGTCAGAGTCTGCCGCACAGCCAGGGGAAGTGCTCGCGGTGGGGGAAAAAAAGGGACCGGAGAGTTCACGCTCTCCGGTCCCAGTCGTTCTATCGATTCCATGAGTGCCCACGGCCTCTCAGGAGGCCTTGTTCCGCCCAGGCTGCCTCTTCCCCATCCTCCCGCCTGATTGGTTACGCATTCACATCCAAACCGGGAACGAAGCACAGTCCCGCCGGCCGGGCATTGGCGGCAACCATCCGGATGTGATGAGGAGCTACGGCCTCTTGTCACGCGGAACGTAATACCGCTCGTCGTACCCAAGGTAGACCTGCCGCGGCCGGGCAATCTTCTGGTCGGCGTCCATCAGCATCTCCTGCCACTGTGCGAGCCAGCCCGAAGTCCTGGCAATGGCGAAGAGGACCGTGAACGCATCCGTCGGGAAACCCATCGCCTGATAGATGATACCGGAATAGAAGTCCACGTTGGGATAGAGCCGCCGCTTGACGAAGTACTCGTCCTCGAGCGCGATATGCTCCAGTTCGAGGGCGATGTCGAGCAGCTTGTTCCGGCCGGTGAGCTCGAACACCTGGTCCGCGGTCTGCTTGATGATCTTGGCGCGGGGATCGTAGTTCTTGTAGACCCTGTGACCGAATCCCATCAGGCGCCGCTCCCCGTTCTTCACGTGCTTGATGAATTCTCCCACCTTGTCCTTCGACCCGATCTCGTTCAGCATGAGAAGGACTTCTTCATTCGCCCCGCCGTGCAGCGGACCGTACAGGGCAGCCGCCGCTCCCGCCATGGCGACAAAGGGGTCGGCAAACGAGCTCCCGATGCTCCTCATGACATTGGTGCTGCAGTTCTGCTCGTGGTCCGCGTGGAGGATGAACAGGACGTCGAGAGCGCGTTCCAGAACCGGGTCGATTTGATACTTCGGTTCCGCCATCTTGTAGATCATGCTCAGGAAATTGCCCGTGTAACTCAGATCATTCTCGGGATAGACATAGGGGAGCCCGCGCCGGTGGCGGTAACAGTATGCTGCAATGGTGGGCATCTTGCCGATCAGGCGGAAGATCTGCAGCATCCTCGCCTCTGCATTGTGCACATCACGCGCATCCGGGTAAAATGTCGACAGCGCACCCACGGTGCTCACCAGCATGCCCATAGGGTGCGCGTCGTAGTTGAAGCTGTCCATGAATTTTTTGATGTTCTCATGGAGCATGGTGTGGAAGGTGATATTGCGCTCCCATTCCTTCATCGCAGCCGAGGACGGCAGCTCTCCGTGCATCAGGAGGTACGCCACCTCGAGATACGAACTTGACTCGGCAAGCTGGTCGATCGGGTATCCGCGGTAACGCAGGATCCCCTTGTCGCCGTCAATGAACGTGACCTTGCTTCTGCATGAGGCCGTGTTCATGAATGCCGGGTCGTAGCCCATGAGCCCGAAGTCCTGATCTGACACCTTGATCTGGCGCAGGTCCATGGACTTGATGGTCCCGTCCGAAATGGGGAGCTGATATTCTTTCCCCGTCCTTGTGTCGGTGACAAGCAAACGTTCCGGTGTCTCCCCGCCGCCCATCGTCCCCTGCTGTTGTCCGGTTTTGCTCTCTGCTGGCATTGTTGTGAGGTCCGGCATGTCTGCTCCTTTGCTCAAATGTTCCCTGTGTGGGGGAGAGTGCGCGTTGTACTGGATTCAGGCATCGTGATGAAGACTGGACAGAATGGGACGTGGTGGGAGACCCGTTCGAAGCACGGCAGTCCGGCGAAGACCCTTTCAGCAATAAGATCGTTCATCCTGAGGTTCCAGTCAAGAAGAATCTGCCGGACGGATCGCGCGGGCAGGAATGCTTCAATACATCCGTTCGCAGCGCTCCGGGTCGAAAGGAACGACCTCGCGTTTCGACCAGTACGTGCGGGCGGCCGGGTCGATCTTCCTGTCCAGCAGATCCCTGCCGGTCAGGCGCAGCAGAAGGCCGATAGGGGTCAAGATGAGATAGAAAAACACCCCAAGAAGGAGCCGTGTATTGAGCCAGCCGAGCAGGAAGGCAAACTTCATCCATGCCTGGTAGACCGGTTTCAGAACGGGATAGCCCACCAGCCCGGTACCAAGGAAAAACAGGGATGCCCCGGCAAACCAGGGCCATCCTCCCCTCCCCTTGAAGAGCAGAAATGCCGAGATGACGGCGCTGAGGCAGCAGAAGAGGATCCCGAACTTCCGGACAGCCCTTCGGGAGGTATCCAGCTTCTCAGTCAAGGGCGAACTCCTTCTTCCAGTCGGTGTCGACGGCCATGGCGCGCTGCTCGCTTTTGGCGAGAATGTAGCTCCCCATGACGAGGGTATCCATGGCGGTCCGCATGAAACAGCGGTATGCTTCCCCGGGGCTGCAGACGATCGGCTCGCCGCGCACGTTAAACGAGGTATTGATGATCACCGGGCAGCCTGTCTTTTCGTAGAACGCCCGGATCAGATCATGATACAATTCATGGTCTTCCCGGTTGACGGTCTGAATGCGGGCCGAATAGTCGATGTGGGTGACGGCTGGGATCTCCGAACGCGGCACGTTCAGCTTCTCGATGCCGAACAGTCCTTCCTCCTCGCCGGTCATGGCAATCCTCTTGCTTTCGGCCACCGGAGCCACCAGGAGCATGTACGGACTTTCCCTGTCGATCTGAAAATACTCCGACACTTTCTCAGGCAGGACTGCCGGCGCGAACGGGCGGAACGACTCCCTGAATTTGATCTTCAGGTTCATGACCGACTGCATCGTTGCTGAGCGGGCGTCGCCGATGATGCTGCGCGCTCCCAGCGCCCTGGGCCCGAATTCCATCCTTCCCTGGAACCAGCCGATCACCTGTCCCTGAGCGATCAGTTCCGCCACTGCTTCCGGCAGCACCGCACGCTCGACCTTTCGGTACGATGCCTTCTGCCGCACAAGGAATGTTTCTATGTCACCATCTGAATAGGCGGGGCCCAGAAATGATCCATGTTGAGAATCCCTCCGGCCGTCGGCGGACCGGGGATTCCCGAGGTAGGAATACCAGGCAAATAGCGCTCCGCCGAGTGCGCCCCCCGCATCGCCCGATGCAGGCTGGATCCAGATGTCCTTGAACGGTCCCTCACGGAGGATTCTCCCGTTCCCGACACAGTTGAGCGCCACGCCACCCGCCAGGACGAGGTTCTCCTCCCCCGTCTCCCGGTGAACGTGGCGGGACATCCTGAGCATGATCTCCTCCGTCACGACCTGGAGCGAACAGGCGAGATCCATCTCCCGCTGGGTCAATTCGGCTTCCGGTTTCCTCGGCGGACCCCCGAAAAGATCGCTGAACCTGCCGTTGGTCATCCTGAGACCGGAGCAGTAGTCGAAATACTCCATGTTCATCTTGAACGACCCATCCTCCTTCAGGTCGAGAAGGTGGTCATAGATGGCCCTGACATATTTGGGCTTTCCGTACGGGGCAAGTCCCATGACCTTGTACTCCGCCGAGTTGACCTTGAAGCCGGCGAAATACGTGAACGCCGAGTAGAGCAGCCCCAGCGAATGGGGGAATTTCATCTCCCCCAGGATCCGGAGGTAGCTTCCCTCTCCCGTGCCGTAGCTCGTGGTGGTCCACTCCCCAACGCCATCCATGGTCAGAAAAGCGGCACGCTGGAAGGGTGACGGGAAGAAGGCGGAAGCCGCATGGGATTCATGATGCTCGGTGAACAGCATCTTTCCGTCATACTCCAGCTCGTTCCTCACCAGGGAGGGTATCCAGAGCTTTTCCCTCAGCCAGAGGGGCATCGACATGAGGAACGACCGGATGCCGGCGGGAGCGGTGGCAAGGTAGGTCTCCAGGATCCGCTCGAACTTGACGAACGGCTTGTCATAGAACACGACGAGCGAGAGATCCTTCACGGTGATCCCTGCTTCGGCAAGACAATAGGATGCCGCGTGCGAAGGGAAACTGAAATCGTGTTTCTTGCGGGTGAAGCGTTCTTCCTGCGCGGCAGCCACGATCTGGCCGTCACGGACAAGCGCAGCCGCCGCATCATGATAAAAGCAGGAAATTCCGAGTATGTTCAACCGCGCTCTCCCGGTCTGACCGATGCGTCTGGGACAAAGCCAAGTGAATAAAACCTACCGATTCTGCACAAGAACCGCAAGGAAGCGCCATTCGCGATGCACACCGGCCACTGGTGGAATCTCTCCTCCAGTGAACCCAGATCATTGAAGGACTCCAACCGTCAGCGGAGACCAGGCAGCAACAAACAGCACCGGTTGCAGGAACCCTGTAGCGGCGGAACCTTTCTGCAAATGACATCAGGCCCAGGGTGGATTCCTACCTTTGAAAAGACGTCGTCACCCCACGGTCATTCTTAGCCATGTTCACTTCAATCCGACACGCTCCCTCTCTTTTTCTACTAATTGAGATTATTTGACGTTGTACAACCGTTCTGAGCTCGCCCGGCGGCCATCCGACTTCTGCCTTCATCCAATGCGTGGGTCCAAAGAGCTGGTCTATCCGATTGCTGTTCCGGTCCGGGCGAAAACATTTCCAGGGTCTCGGACTCAACTTCTTCCGGAAGTTGCCGATAATGCGTGTAAGGGCTGGGAGAGCAATCCGAGTCCGGTGCGAGAAAGCAAACTGTCACACACACCGTCCCCTTCCCAGCCGCATCGTTCACTCTTTATACGTTTCGAACATGGCCCCGGACCAGCTGCATCCTCGTCCCTCCCGGCAGACACAGGGCTTTGTACCCGGGCAGCCTGCCAACCCGGCCCCCGCTGTATCGGGAGCGAGTTTTGAACAGGCATCGCGCCACTCGATCCTCTCGCACCTCTTCGAGCACCTGAAAACCGCCTACGACATCGATCCCCCTAACGAGAAGCCGGCAGGCAATCCGCTTCCGCGGCAGGGGATCGAAGCGCTCCTGGCATTCAAGACGGATTCAATACTCGATGAGCTGCACGGCGCGCTGCATCGCCTGGACGAAGGCACATTCGGAATCTGTATTGCCTGTAAACGCCGGATGAACCAGACCCTGCTTGACAGCGATCCGATCCGTCGCCTCTGTCCGGAATGCGAACGGAAGCTCCTCTTTTGAATGGCGTCCGCTCAAGGAGATTGCTGTTCGGCGGTTTCGATCGCGAGAGGTCGAAACAGGAGACTGTAGCGTCACCGCACCTGGGTGCGTCTTTCCTTTGGGAACAACCGTGGGAGGCTAAACCGGAAGGACACATTTCGCGAATGATCATCAAGAATGCAGGTGTGCCACCTCATCTCCTTGCTCAGTTGCCGAGGCCGGCATCGCCGTCAGGCCAGAGAGTTCTTCGGTGAACGCCCGGACACCATGGAATGAGGCAAGTCCGTAAGTACCGGCAAGACCATCAGAACATTCCCACCGCCGGAGGAAGTGGTCTTCTAATTCGAAAAAAGAGCCTCCGTCAACACGCGGAGGCTCTCTTATCCTGCCTCATCCTTCCTGGTCTGAGAAGTGGAAAGTCGAATCAGGTTCTCTTCCTGTATATCCAGAGAGTGAAGCTGCCCGGAAGCACCGCCACCGAGACCGCGCCAGCGGGAAGGGAGGGAACTGCCGGGCGCCCGCGGGATCAGAACGTCATGACAACCATGGCGGCGGTGAACACCGCTGTGGTGATGTAAGCGGAAACCTGGTGCAGGTGTGCCTGCTGGTAGTATGAGCCTCCTCGTTTCTTGATCACCGCGCCCAGAATAGGCGTTACGACCATCCCGGCAAAATGCACCCAGGCGAGGGTCTTGTGAATCGTGGTTGTGCTCGTCTCGTCGCGGCGAATCAAGGGAGGCGGCGAGAAGACGGAGAGTAATGCGGTGGCGGAGTACGAGGTGATCGTCGCAGCAACAAAAAGCTGGTGCATGTTCCCATCGCTTTTCTGGCCGTGATCCAAATAGCGCTGGCCGTAGAAGACCGTGGCTCCCATGAGGCCAAGTGTGACGAACCCACCGATTTGATGCATGGTCAGCATCGTCCGCCGAACCGACAGTTCGCCCTTCCTGACTTCCGGCGTAAGGGGCGAGGCAATCCCGATGTTCCTGAGAAAACCGTCCTCCCCCCACATGCCGCGTTCAAAGAAACTCAGCTTTTCCGGAAGGAGCCTTGATCTTGGCGCCGGGGTTCCCTTCCCGGCGGTTGAATCCTGCTCGCCGGACACATCACTTCCCGGATCCCGCCAGTACACGGGACCGAAGGACTCGTCAGGCTGCACCATGGCGATCTGTTCACTGAAGAACCGGCTGGAGGTCAACAGGCCGGGACCATCCCCGTGACGCCCGAACTCGTCAGCAACAGAAAAATCCCGGAAACTCAGACCGGGACCCCGGTCCACCGTCCCATCTTCACACGGTGCCGGCAAGTGAACCGCCGCCGGTTCCTCCCCCGCGTGTTCGAACGACACCTGCATCATCGATGAGTCTGCTTCGGAAGTTTCAGTGATCCCGGATGGCCCTCCGCCGGGAGTATCCTGTGCATGGATCGGCCGGCTGGCAAGAAGTGAGGCCACCGCAACAAGAAGAAGTCGGTTCATGATGCTCCTCCGGAAGTGCCGGAGGCTCCGTAGGTGGGGGATATGTTGCGGACCTGACAAGGCAAGCACAGTTTCTCCGCGCTGACCGGCCGGCCGCTATGGATAAGAGCACACAAAGTCCTTCCCAGTCCTACATCCTCCGCCCATGTCTTGGCCGGAACGAAATGCCGTCACGGCTGAATCAGGGCCGCCTTCCTCCACAACGCCGCCGAAGACGACTCCGGCATCAGATCAGGAAGGCGACGAAGCACTGGAATCAATATCAAGACAGAATGACTTTGTGGCTCCTTCATGCTGGTGGGAGAATGCGAGGTAAGAATGTCAAATGACGGGGACTGCTGCACTGTAACCTGGCCGTCGGACATCGCCGCTTCAGGCTCGCCCGACCCACGGTCCGCCCCGTCGCTGTTGCTATATGAAACATGCGGGGGTACCGAAAAGTTCTCACGTGAGTCCGCCGTGCGCGCCAAATCCGTGGCGGCAGACACCCGTCCTCAGGGCGTCAGGGTAACGCCGATCCACCACTGGAGCTGCTCAAGTTCTGAACCATCAGGGGAAGCCGCACCACGAGATCGCCGGTCTCCTCGGTATCAGCGTGCGGACAGTGGAGAACCAGATCAACAAGGCTTTGAAGATGATCCGGAGGAAGCTTCCGCGATCATAGACGACCGTTGTGCCGGCCCTACTGTCCCGTCTGCAGGGGCTTCTCCGCTCCGCCGTAGAAGCGGTTTTGAAGCTCTTCCAGGGTCTTATCACTCTTGAGCGCCTTCACCAGCGCCGCGAGCTGATCGCTCTCGCTGTTCAGGAGAAGGTCTCCAAGCTCCCGGCTCGCCTCGCTTCCGTCGCCGGCATAATGGTTCGGATACCGTGCATACCACCAGATGCCGGTATAGGCGAAGGGGAGGGAGCTCAACCGGTCAAGATCGGCGCCCGATTGTTCCTTCGCCCTTTCCATGTGCACCAGCTCGGGGCGATGCGCCAGCATCATCGATGTCTCCTCCTCGTCGGCATGCCCGCCCCCAGTGGTTTTTCGAAGCTCCTTGACCCGCTTTGCCACAGCCGGATCCTGGGACGGGGCAAAGAGAACCACGGAGTATCCCTTCCTGCTCGAAAGCTGCGCCTGGCAGAAGAATGGCAGAAACGAGTTGTTCCCTCCATGCCCGTTGGCCAGGACAATTTTCCCGAAGCCATTTCGCGCCATTTCATCGCACGTTTCCTGCAGCAGCTTCCACATCAGATCCGTGCTGTAGGCTATGGTGCCCGGCTGATGCCTGGCCTCGAAAATCTGGCCGCAGTAATAGGGTGGATAGACCACGCAGTATTCCTTCGCCGCCGCGCGAAGCACCATCTCCCGGACGTTGATGAGGTCGGTACCCAGGGGCAAATGGGGCCCGTGTTTTTCGAGGATCCCGATAGGTACAATGCAAATCCCTCCAGATCTGGCCGCCGCGGTCACGAATTCGGGGGCCGTCAGCTCTTCATAGCGAACCGGCAATGAGGACAATTTCCCCCCTTGAGACAGCGCCATGCCTGAGACAATCAGGCAGAGCGCGCCTGCAATCACAAGCGAGGGAATCGGGTGGAACGGCAATCGGTATGTCATGGCAGGGTTTCCAGCGAAGAAGATGGAAGGTATGAAGGACAGGAATCGGCAATCGAATGTATCTTTCGCCTCCGACAAAATCAATGAAAATACCGGGAGAACCTCACGCACGGAGACACTCAGGCCGCAGTAAGCTCAATGCCGTGAGACTGGTCAGGGGCATGATTGGGTGATATAATCCAACGCGTTTCAGTTCACAGGACGAAATGGAAGAGCAGATCACGCAGTGGAGCGCGAATTCCGATGAAAGGCTCCTGCAGGATTTAAAGCCCGGGGCCGCTTCAACACTCCCCCCTCTCAACTCGCTCGCGTCAGACTACCGCATCTCAACTCCCGTGCTTCATCCTCTCCGCCCTCGACTCTCTTACGTCACCACTCCCGCCTCAACCCTCCCCTTCATCGATCCGGCATTCAACGCTTTCTTCAACGTTTTCTTCAACGTTTTCTCCACCTGCAGTTTGCGATTCAGGAGAATACCCCCTACCTTTGTGAGGAAATCCAACCCCCGAACGTTGTTCCCTCACTCTGTCCCGGGGAAACGGGCCGTCCTGGCCCTTGCATCGCCCCACGAAGGAGACATGCATGAACCCTTCAATGACAGCTGCAGCGGGTTTTCTTCTCCTGGTCCTTCCGCTGAGTGTAGCCGCGGCACAATCACAAGGAGGTACCGAGGTGACGATGAAGAACGCTCCGGGTGCGGTGACATCCGTTCCTGTGCGCATGACCATCGACCCGTCAATGGGCGGGAGGATCGTTTCATTCACGCTCGATGGCTTTGAATTCTTGACGGGAACCAACATCCACCCGGACAATTTCGGGTCGACGTTCTGGCCCAGCCCGCAGTCCATGTGGAACTGGCCTCCCCCTCCGGCACTGGACAATAAGCCGTATGAATCCATGCAGAAGGGCCCGGGCCTGAGCCTTGTCAGTGAACAGGATCTCAACACAGGTCTCCAGGTTCAAAAGGAATTCCGGCCCGGCACGAAGGGCCGGATTCAGCCGACATATACTATCATCAACTCCGGGACGGAGAGCCGGAAAGCCGCACCCTGGGAAATTACCAGGGCAAACAAGGGAGGATTGCTCTTCTTCCCCGCCGGAAAAACTCCGGTAGGCAAGAAGCACTTTGACCCCGCCCGGCTGGAAGTGCTGAACGGCGTCATCTGGTATCAGGACGAGAAGGAAAGACCGTCCGGCAACAGGCTCAGCATCGCCGACGGCTCCGAGGGATGGACGGCGTACGCAATCGGCGGCAGGGTGCTCATCAAGAAGTTCCGGGATGTGGCGCCTGAAGACAATGCGCCGGGAGAGGCGGAGGTGTCGTTGTACGTCAGCGGAGAGGCAGACTACATCGAGCTCGAACTCCAGGGGCCCTACAGGGAGATCAAACCGGGCGAGCGGCTGTCGTGGAGCGTTGAATGGATCGCCGTCGAAACGCCGCCGGGTCTCGTTGTCGAGAAAGGGAGCGCGGAGCTGGTGGATTTCGTGAGGGGAATTGTTCGACATCTCTGACAGTCGCGGGCGGGGGTATTACCGGTGGGGTTTCACCGATGTCCCCCTGACAGGATCTCCGCGGCCGGGTGCAAAATCGTATCCTGCGCAAATTTATAATAGTAGCGGTGGCCGACGGCGGCGCCTGCCGCCATCCCTGTTGCCACGCCGACAACACGCAGTGCAATGGCCATCAGTTCCATCTCCACTCTCTATGGTCTTCTGATCTTGATGGTCATGGTTCCCTCGATGCGCTCCTCAGAAACCACCACCAGGTACCCCCCGCCTCCGGCACCCGAAAGTTTCCAGCCCAGAGCCCTCGACCTGTAGGAATCAACCACTGCCCGAAGCGAGCGGTCCACCATGTGCGGAAACATCGCCACCTGGGCCTCAAAGGAGCCGGTAACGGATTCGCCAAATCCGCGCAGGTCCATACGGAGAATCGCCTCCCAGCATTGCTGCGCCGCAACGGAGAGATCGTGCGCCTTTCCGGGGTTGATATCCGTCTCGGAGAGCGCAGAATAATCGCCGTCCCGCGGACCGAGGGTCACAAGGGAAAGATGGGCTTCAATCCATCCGAGGATCTCCTCCCTCCTGCAGGAGTCGATGGCCTTTGGCCAGTACCCACCGTCGTAGTCGAGCCTGTTGAGACCGGGGAGCACGATGCCGAGGGCATCCTGGGACCCCGAGACCACATCAGTGCCCGGCGGGTTTTCATAGCTGAAGAGGATTTTCGCCACCTGCTCGCGGTCTCCGCCGGGCAGGTCCGTTCCCCAGAGATCGACGGCTTTTCGCCGGGTGCTGGAAGCCATGCCGCTCCGCTCGTTGAATTCGATTGTCGGCTCAAGGGAAATTGTCAGGACGGAGCCCGGGCAGAACTTAGAGACATAAGGCTGATCGAGCCATCCCCCGGCCAGGTCAAGACGATAAGGGATATTGCACTCCGTCCTCAGCGCGGTGGTCGATCGCACCGGGAGCGAGGCATGCGGGATGCGCCTGCTGACGATGTACCGGATCCCGCGCTTCCGGCAGAGCTCCTCTTTTTCGGGACTGTTGCCATCCTCATTCACGAAGAGGATGTCGGGTTTGATCCACTCAAGGTCGTCGAGGAAATCCAGAATCCCCTGGCCGCTGTTGACGGTGCACCTTCTCACACAGCGAAGGGATTCGAGAAGATATTTCCGCTCATCCTGCGTATAGACCGGATACCTTCCCTTGAGGTTCCTGACGGTTTCATCGGAGCCAATTCCGACCACGAGGTCGCCGTACCGGGCTGCTTCCGAGAGGAAGGCAACATGACCGCTGTGAAGCAGGTCGAAACACCCCGTGACAAACACGGTCTGGTTCAACTGTTCCATGTTCTCGCATTCCTGTCCCTGTGTCACCCTTTCCGGGCAGCAGGGGGATCATTCAGGTTTGAAGATTCTCTCCAGAATCATNNGCAGCCCTTTGCGTTCTCTTTCTCTTTGCGCTATATTCCAGCATGAGCCTCTCTTCTCTGTACCAACGGCGCCTTCTCTGGCGGTATATCCTGCGAGCTCATATCGGCCCATTCCTGTTCTCGTTCTTCACCCTGATGTTCCTGTTCCTGCTTCAGTTTGTGATGAAATTTGTGGATGAGCTGGTGGGAAAGGGCCTGAGCGCCTGGGTGGTCCTGGAACTCATCGCGCTCAACCTCGCGTGGATGGTCGTCCTTGCCGTTCCAATGTCCATCCTGGTCGCCACGCTCATGGCCTTCGGCGACATGTCCTCGAAGAACGAGATCACGGCCATGAAAGCGGCGGGGACCAGCCTCTACAGGATGATCGCTCCCGTATTCGCAGCCTCCGTCCTCATCGCCGCCGGGCTTGTGTACTTCAACAACTCCGTCCTTCCTGATGCCAACCACCGCCTGAAGAACCTGGCGAGCGACATACGGAGAAAGAAGCCGACACTCTCCCTGGTCAACGGGGTGTTCTCCCAGGATATCCCCGGCTACAGCATCCTGGTGCGCA
Source organism: Ignavibacteriota bacterium (assembly GCA_003152875.1). GTDB lineage: Bacteria > Bacteroidota > Ignavibacteria > UBA10030 > UBA6906 > Fen-1262. The sequence goes on from PMBF01000016.1 coordinate 60,572, forward strand.
GGGCTGTCCCAAAAACCAACGATCTGGTCGGAGTGACGATCTACGACTTCACCAACCCGTCGAGCAATGTGGTGATCACCGCCCGGCGCGGGACCGTCTCTTTTTCGCCGGACTACCGCCGGCTGATCATGGACCTGCAGGAGGGGGAGATCCATGAGCTCGATCTCCAGAACCAGAATTCGTATCGCCGCGTGCGATTCGAAAAGCACCGCATCGCCATGGACGTGCAAGGATTCGATTTCGAGCGCACTGCTGAAGCCGCCTCCCAGAGGGGTGACCGGGAGCTGAGCGCGAGGGCAATGCAGGTGTTTGTGGACAGTCTTTCCCCCACAAAAGCCGCGCTCGAAAAGGAGTTCGCCGACGTGATGCGGCGGGACGTCGAACTCCGGGCAAGCGGGCTTCTCGATGCTCCTTTGTCCGGAGCCCCGGGCCAGAGCCCTCCGGCGTACCTCCCTGTCACCACACCCCTCCTGGCCCTGAGGCAGACCCAGGCAACGGTCACCACCTACATGTTTCGGCTGGAAAACCTGGAGAGGCAGCTTGACCAGTATGAGGTGGAGATCAACAAGAAATACTCCATCCCCGCGGCATGCATCGTCTTTGTGTTTGTCGGCGTTCCCCTCGGCATCATGTCGCGCCGCGGAGGGTTCGGCGTGGCGGCTACCCTCAGCCTGGGCTTCTTCATCCTCTACTGGGCCTGCCTCATCGGGGGGGAAAAACTCGCCGACCGCGACATCGTCCAGCCTTTCGTGGGCATGTGGATAGCCAATGTGCTGATCGGCCTGTTCGGCGTCTATCTCACTTTCCGCATTGGCCGGGAGACCATCCTCATTGACTGGAGCTTCCTCCATCGCCTCGTCCCGCGCCGCTGGCGCGATCGGCTCCAGGACGAGATGCCTGAGCCGGAGGTCGAAGCGTGAGAATCATCGACCGCTATATCGTCAGGCAGTTCCTCACCACCACGCTTTTTTCGCTCGCTGCCGTCCTCGTGGTCTTCATCGTGATCGATGCCATGGAGAAGCTCGACGACTTCATCGACAAGCAGGCCGGCATCCCCATCATCTTCATGTACTATCTCTATTTCACCCCGGAGATCATCAAGCTCATCATGCCCGTGGCAATGCTGCTGGGAAGCCTGTTCGTCACGGGGCGGCTTTCAACCCAGAACGAGCTGACCTCGATGAAAGCGAGCGGCATCAGCCTGTACCGCACCATGGTGCCGTACGTCGCGGTTGCCCTCCTCACCAGCGGCGCGCTTGTCTACTTCAACGGCTGGGTCGTCCCCTTTGCCAACTCCAGGAAGTTCGCCATTGAGCGGACCTACCTGCACAAAGAGGTCATCAATGCGTCCGGAGCGAACATCTTCGTGCAGGATTCCCCGACGCGCATCCTCTCGATCGGCTATTTCGACGACTCCCGGAACGTTGCCACGCGCGTGAGTATTCAGGATTTCGACCCCGGCAATCCCACGCGCCTTGCGGAACGGACCGATGTGCTCGGTATGGCCTGGGACTCCACCAACCGTCGGTGGATCCTCAACGGCGGCATCCGAAGGTGGTTCACCGACAGCAGCGAACACCTGGAGGAATTCGGGACGAGGCCGGCCGGCCCCCTGCATTTTGACCCGGAGGACCTGAGAAAAAAGCAGGAGAAGCCCGACGAGATGGACTACTATTCGCTGGGACAGTTCATTGAGAATCAGCGCCGGGCGGGACAGGAGGTGGCGCAATGGATGGTGGACTATTACGGCAAGATCTCGTATCCGTTCGCTGCCGTGATCGTGGTGCTCTTCGGCGTCCCCTTTTCATCGGTCAAACGGAGGGGCGGGACAGGGGTCCAGCTCGGCATCAGCCTCTTGATCTGCTTTGTCTATCTCATCGTGATGAAGGTCTCACAAGTCTTCGGATACAACGGCGACGTAAACCCTCTGGTCACCGCCTGGGCGGCGAACATTGCCTTCCTGATTGGGGCAGTCGTAGTCATCCTCAAGGTGAGGAAATAGGTGCGGCTGTGCATGGCCGAGATGCGCACCTCTCCACAAGAAGCGGGTTTGGATACGTCGTGCCCATCAGACTCGCGACCCTCCCCCACCCCCCTCCCGCCTAGAAACGGTAAGCCAGTTTCATCACCGGGACGTTGATGGTCGTCGTGCCCGCGGGAACGGTCTGAATCCCCATTTCGGCGTGGACACGGCTGTTGTACCAGCCGGCCGAAAGCGCCGCGTCAATGGAGCTGACGAGGTGATTGATGATGGCCACAGAAACGAACAACGTGGCGTGCTCGTAGTATGTGTTCGCCTTTCCGCGTTCGAGCGCGTAGAACAGGTCGTTGGGCGTGAGGTTCCCCTTGACAGTGGCATAGTCGGGGCTCAGGGAGAGGTTCGCGTCATTCCACCCCTGATTGTACTGGGGGTATTTCCCGATCTCCTCGTAGTACTGCTGATCGCCGTGAGGCGGAAGGGTGTGCGAATAGTATCCGGCAATATCCCGCTCCATGCGGTTGAGCTCATTCCAGTCCACCCGGTCCCAGGGAGCCTGTCCCTCCGTGCCTGGTTTCAGCCACTTGTACGTCACCTTCGGATCGGTCAGCTTGTCCTGCGCGAACTGCGCGTATTGGACAACGCTCCAGTGCGCATTCGCGAAGTCCTGGAAACTGTCGGTCTGCCTGTCCCCTTGTTTGTCCCATGAGTAGGCAAGGATCCACGCTCCCGCCTCCACGGCCAGGAAGAGAGCAGACTTCCAGTAGCTTTCGTCGTAGATTTCGCCAGCACCGGGCAGCAACAGTGAAAGTCCGCCGGCAATCCAGGGCGATTTGCGATCCCCCGCGACGGCTCCCGGCGCCTGTTCCCCTGCCAGGTGCGGACCACCGGAGAGATCCCGCAATCCGAAGAAATCCAGTGTGATGTCCCCCGTCACGGGCAAGGCCCTCAGGCTGTCGTGCGGCGCGGCGGCCTGTCCGGCAGCCGTCCAGGCAACAACCGCCGCAACACAGAGCATCATGCGCATACTGCCTCTCTCTCGTTGTGTATGGCCCCGTCCCCTCTTGCCTTCGATGGCTCAGTCCAGGTCGAAACCGAAGAGCACTCCAAAGTAGAACCGCCACTCCCTGCCGTAGGTCACGGTCTCGTTGCGAGTCTTGATGAACTGCGTGAACTTGTCGAAACCGTACGAGGCGTTGAAGAAGATCCTCGTTGGATAGGCATAGAACGAGAACGTTTCTAGGCGGAGCTCCATGCCGGCGTCCTTCTTGAAATCGCCCGCCTTTGGCTTGCTCTCCGTCCATGCATCGCCGATATCGCCGTACAGCGAAGCGTACAGCTTGTCGAAATACATTTGTCCGATCCGGACGTCGATATTGCTGATCAGCGGGAACCTGTATGAGAGTCCCAGCACCGCAAGTGAGTTTCCGCTGATAGAATAGAATGGATAGCCCTTCATGCCCACCAGTCCGCCTCCGTAAAAGTCGAAGAATTCGTCGACCGGCGGTCCGAGAACGGCCCCGCCGCGCAGGCTCGCCGTCAGGGAATGGTTGGCAAAGAAGAACGGCAGATGTTCGCGCCAGTTCAGCTCGAGACGGGTGAAGTTGATCTGATTGTAGAGCGGCGTGAGGCCTGTGGAGGAAAGCTCATATTGCCTGAACCCGGCCGAATCGGTCGCCCCGAACTTGTTGAACTCGCGGCTCGCCTTGAACGTGATCTTCCGTCCGAGAGGGTTGATATCGCTTGTGCTCGCGGGCACGATGGCGTCCACCATCAGTGTCAGCGTCAGCGTGTTCGCGATCAGGTAGAGATCGCTCGAGGCGGGGACGAGCTCCCCGGTCCGGATGTTCGAGAAACTGCCGAGGGCCGAGCTGTAGCGGCTGTGAGCGTAGCGGAGTTCCATGTTGCTGAACTGGGAGACGAACGGCTCATTCAAGGCGAGGTCGAATTCAAACAGGTCGTAGGTGACGTCGATCTTGAAAGGGTCGCGGTCGGGAAGCGAGACAAACGTGTCGGTCTTCCGCGTGACGTTATAGAGCTCCAGCGACGCGACCGGCTCCAGCCCGATTTGATAGAGCAGCGGCACGCGCCCCCGGTAGAAGAACTGGAGAAAGAGGTCCCGTTCCAGTTTCCGGTTCAGCGCGGCCCCCGCAAAGAACCCCGTCTTGTCGAGCATGTCGTTGGAAAAGAGATACACGCCCGGCTTCAGCATGTCGAGCCCGTTGCTCGAGATATTGTAGTTGTCCACCCTGAGAAACGGCACCACCGTGAGGCTCGTGAATATGCTCTTGTACGGATGAGCATCAAGCGGCGGGAGTTTCGTATCGTCGTACGATCGGAGGAGGGGCCAGTCGAACTGCCGCACGGTGTCCCCGGGCCCCGCCGCGAGAACAACGCTCCGGCTGGGCGAGGCTGTCTGTCCTGCCTCGGGGCTCCTCCCCGGCGGGAGATATGCGTATTTCTCTTCTGCCATGACGCCGGGATTCATCATGCGCACCAGCTTATACCCGCCCGCGGTGTATGACGAATAGACGATGTCGCCGTGCGCATTGACCGTGGGACAGAAGGCCCCGCCCAGGACGTTGGTGATCTGACCAATCGAGCCAGTGACCATGTCACAGGAGTACAGGTTGAAGATGCCGGTTCTATCGGAGCTGAATATGAAGCGGGAACTGTCAGGCACGATTGCTGCGGCGCGCGAATCGCCCGCCCCCTGGACCAGGAAGCGGAAGCCGCTGCCGTCGGGACGGATCTCCGCGATGCCGCGATCGTCGCGGACCGAGAAGTCAAACAGAAGCAGGTCTCCCTTCGGGCTCCATTTCGGACTGTACACCTGCTCCCCGTTGGCATACGACGTCACCAGCCGGATTCCCGATCCGTCTATGTTCATCACCGCCAGGTTCGTTGTGCCATCGGCGTTCACGACAAAGGCGATCTGTTTGCCGTCAGAAGAGACCGACGGCGACGATGCACGCCGGCCGCGCGTGACCCGATTCTCCTTCTCCTTGACCAGGTCGTACCGGTAGATGTCGAACTGCAGCGACCAGTGGGGATTGTCCCGCGTGGAGCGCCCGTAATAGAGCGCCTTCCCGTCCGGCGACCAGCTCGGAGCCGTGCGGACCCCCGCCTTGACGAGCTCTTCCTTGCCGGTCGCAAAATCATAGACGTACAGCGACGAAAGGCTCCAATAGTCCGCCCCCTTTGTGCTGACGTACGCGACCTTGCTGCCGTCCGNNCGAGAAAAAGGTCTCCGGCTTCTGGCGCTGTCCGGGGTCGACCACACCGCCGTTCTCGTCGGTCACGAACGGCACCCCCCCCAGCAAATGCTGACGGATGGGGGTCACGCGGGCCGCGTAGTCCCTCTCCATCTCCCGGCGCCAATCCCCGTACACGTCAGCCCCATCCCTTCCCACAGCCTGCTTGATCGCCGCATCGATGGTGATGGTCGTCAGCTTCGACAGGTTGCGAGAGATCTCCCGGAGCTTCTCCTCGCCATACGTGCGGGCGATATAGCCGACGAAGGCGAAACCGGCATTGTAGGAGGATTCATTGCCGAGACTGGTCTTGCCGAACACCCCCATCTGCTCCCAGGTCAGCATCTTGCCTTCGAGCGCGTAGCTGCGGAGGATCATGTCGCGATGCGTGTCCCACGAATCGTAGTGCAGGTCGGTCCGGTTGTACTGCGCCACCCCTTCCGCAAACCAGACGGGGACGACGAAACCGGAGAGAGGATAGGAGACGATCACATTCGGGTAGCCATACAGGACATCGGGCCGGCGCTCGGATTCGTACCCGAGCCACTGGAAGTAGAACGACGGGAGTCTCCGCCCGAATTTCATCGTCGTCTGGATCTGGACGATGTGCGTGAACTCGTGCGTCACAACGTTTCGGAGCCAGTTATGCGTGCCCCTCAGCTCAAAGTCGAGGCTGGGAGCGTAGATCTCGACCTTGTTATCGAAGAAGTACGCCGCGCCGTTGGATATGTCGTCGACGTCTTTGATGATGAAGCTGACCTTCCCGTCGGGCTTATGGTCGTACAACGAGGTGACCGGTTCGTAGACATCCTCTGCCACCTTGGAGACGACCCGGGCCGTTCTCTCGGCACCCTCGTGATAGTGAACGTAGAAATGCTCAGTCTCGATGGTCTTCCATTCAAGCTCGGGGTGGTAGTATTCATCCTGGGCGCGGAGCGAGCCCCCGGCCAGGAATCCAAGAAGGACCAGGCAGAACCAACGCATCAGATGCTCCTGCAAACAGCGCATGCGTGCTCCGGTAGATGACTCAACCCTTTTCTTCGCACTTCGATGCTGCGACTCCCTGGCTCCATCTTCAGGGAGCCATGACGGCCACGCGCTCGCCCCGGATGGAGTCCGCAGTGCTGCCATGCCCACTCTTGTTCAGAACGCCGTGCCCTGCCCCGTTCCCCGTGCGCCAGAAACGCGGTCAGAACGGCAGCTCGTGCGCCGGCCGCCCTGAAGGCGCCTCTCTCCTCTCCGCCACCGGCAGGCTTGAATCTCATTTCACGACCGCGATCTTCACGATTTGAACGGCAGTAGCGCTCCCGCCGGTCGCCTCGATTCTTGCAAGGTATACCCCGCTCTGCACGCTCGAGACATCCCAGGCAATCTCATTGTCGAGACCGCCGACACCCTGGCCGTTCAATTCGGCCACAAGATCGCCCGCGATATCGAAGATCCTTACCTTCACCGAGGCGTTGTCGCCGACGTAATACCTGATGAACGTCTTCCCGTTGTAGACCGGATTCGGCCAGTTGTAGGCGCGGTCTTTCGGGAAAAATGACGTGGAGAGGGGGGGTCCGTTCCCAAGCGGCGCTGCATCGATCCCGCTGTGCGCTGCATCGTGCAGATAGAGCGGCCATGGCCTCACCGGGTGAACGAACGTCGCGGGACCGGTGCTCCACGCACTCACGTCTCCTTCCTCCGACGAGGCAACCGCAAGGCCGGTGGGAAACGAAAAAGGGCCAAAATCTCTGATGGGGTTATCATCGAAGAGCGCGAGCGTCTGCTGACCGCGGCCGGCCGCAAGCGGAAACCCCCGGAGCATGCTGCCGTGCCGGTCCACCGCCGCCACTACTCCGTCTCCGGTCGCGACCGCAATGTCGGGCAACCCGTCCCCGTCGATGTCTCCCACGACAGGAGAGGATGTGATGGGTTCATTTGCGCGCACTGTGACGGGGAAACCATCCAGCAGAACACCCCGACGATTATAGACCGCAAGCTTCTGTCCGGACGCGACAACGATGTCGCGTACGCCGTCTCCGTCGATGTCGGCCCACGCAGGCGGTGACTGTATCGTCCCCCCTGTGTTCACCGGAAAACCGGGCTGCACCGCAAGCGTGTTGTCCAGCAGGTAGAGATAACCGTCGGAGGTGGCGATTGCCGTGAGAGGAACCTGCCCCGCGAGGGCGGTCACCCCCGCTCCTGCGATAGGATGACCGATCCTCAACACCCTGTCCGCCCCCAGGTGCGCGCCGTTCGGCTCGCGGACGATGGCCGTCACTGTCCCGTCAACGGCGGTGATCAGGAAGCCCCCCGCCTGCTGGAGCTTACTGATGCCCGCCGTGCCGGCGGTATCCCGCGAGGCCATCACCGAATCGACCACCCCCCCCGTCCTGCCGATGATCAACACCCTTCCTCCTGCGTCTCCGGCCAGGAGCAGAGAATCACCGTAGACCGGTGGAACCGTGACGGGACCAGGCATCGGAATCGAAAACAACTGATCGGCGAGCCCGTCGGCCGGCGCCTTGTCCCGCGTGTCGTAGACGACAAGGGCATATGTCCTCGTCCCCGCGTCCATCATAGGAAGAACCACTTCCGGGGCTCCGTCTCCATTCATGTCCGCAACGGCCGGTCCGGCGGTGAACTCCTGACTCCCTTCAAGCTGGGCGAAGAGCCCAGTGAAAGCCCCGCTGGGAAAAATCCGTCCCCCCGACACGTTCCATGCAAAGAGCCGCCCCGGCTGGGAGAACGCTGAATCCGACACCTGGCCCTGAGGAAGGTGAGGACCCCTTGTTGAGACAAACAGCGCCGGTCCGTTCGCAGCCGAGCCAAAGACCGGCCCGAAAATCAACCCCCGTTCACTCAGCTTCTGCCCCAGTCTCTTCGGAAAACCAGGGAGCGGTGCAACGTCCGCATCCCCCTGCTGAACGGTGACGGACATGCGCGGTCCGCGTGCGCTGAACGGACCGATGGTAATGTGCGTGTTCGCCCCCAGGTAGCTCCGCGAGTCCGGGATGGTCGACGGCGAGAACAGGTTCTTGTACAACGGTGCGATGTTTCCCTGGAACCAGAAATCCAGTGGAGTACCCTGCTCGCTTCCGGATCCAGGTGAGAGCAGCCCGTATGACTGCCCGATGTCCTGGGATCCGTCCGCTTCAATCACGGATACTCCGCGGTGGGCTGGGTTTGCGTTCACGGAGTTGGTGGCCAGGCCGTTGGTTATGACCGACTCGTCGATGTGCCAGATCAGCAATCCCCCGTCATAAAAGGTCCCGTCGGGGTCCGTGGCGCCCGGAAGGCTCCAGTCGGGGACGGTCACGTCGGTCACGACGCCGGCCAGGCCGGCGATATCGTAGGCACCGAAGCCCGTCACATCGCGCGTAAAGGTCTGTTGTCGCGTCGTTCCGTTCAGCGATGTCGTGACGGTGACCCCGGTCCTGAGCGGATCCCTGCTTCTGTTCTCGAGCAGGAAGTACTCTTGGCCGCTGATGGGCACCCTGTAGACAGAATCCGCTAGCGCAACAGCCGGGAGTGTCAATGCGGGCTCTCCGACCCAGGTATCGATNNTCCATGAGGCCGAACCGGCCGATCCCCGAAGCCCCCGAAACCGTATTGAACAGGTCAGGGAGTCCCAGGAAGTTGCCCAGCGAGGCGCACAGGAGTCCGTTGGTGCCCAGCTCAAGCAACACGTCGCCCGTCACGCCGGGCAACAGCCGCGATTCGGTCTCGGGGACGACAATCGTGTTCCTGATGAGGTATGCACCGCCCTGCACCGGTATCCCCTGGAATGCGGGTCCGTAGAATCCCCTGAAGCCATTCAGGCCGAAGTACAAGGAAGGGATGTCCTTGGGTGTCGGATCAAAGCCGAGCTGGCTGACAAGGTCCACATCGTGCCCTGCGCCGGCGTGAAACACCACGAAGCAATCGAACCCGCGGAAATCGGCCACAAGATGCAGAGAGTCCACAGCATGCCAGGAATCCCGGGCCAGGTCCGCCACACGGGCATTCGAGCCCGCAAAGGGGGGCGCATACGACGCCATTTGCGCACCCAGGGTTACCACGGAATCGAGGAGTGTCCACCGGACGAGGAGTTTCCCCTTCGACACTCTTCGATAGTAGTTCTCAAGGAACAGCAGATGGCTCCGAAAAGACCGCACATCGTGCGGGGGTGCGTCGAGAGTGGTGTCGGCCGGCCCGGCAGAGAGGACAAACGTCCCGTCACCCGTTGTGCTCGGATCGGTGTCCTTTTGGAATTGGACCATCACCGCAAGGACGTGAACGGTCTCAGCGGCGGCGGCATACTCCGCGGGAAACCGGAGAGCGTCGTGAATGGATGCCGCAACCTGGTGGCTCATGCGCTGTGCGGCAGCGAGCGCAGGGACTGACAGGAAGATCAGGAGCAGGCGACGCATGAACACGGTTGGGGTCCTGTAGTGAGAAGGTGCCGATCCCGCCCGGGCAGTCCCAGCGGGGCGGTACTGCGGGATGAGTCCCGCTGGTGGGGGATCTGTCCTGCCTGTGCGGGATCGGTCCCGCCACAGCGGGAAGGCCGGATGCGGCGCTACTTACTGGGTTTTTCGGTGGTGCTGGTCTCGCTTTCTTCCCCCCAGGCGATCAGAAGCGAGAACCGGATCGTATCGGAGAGCGGATGATCCGGCCCTGCAGAGATGTAGCTGAAATCAAACCCGTAGATGTCGTAGCGAATGCCCGCCCCGAAGGTGAGGAACTTGCGATTCCCAAAGTCCGCGCTCTCATCAAAGTATCCGATCCGCAGCGCAATAAGCCTGGGCGAGCCATACCAGTACTCCACGCCTCCACTCGGGATCACCTTTCGCAGGCCTCCGTCTCCCCACGCCGTAACCAGAGCCTTGGGCAGAGCGTCGGAAGTTCCGTCCGACCGCCGGCGCACAAGCAGCCTGGCAAAATCCAGGGTGGCCTCCATGGAGTTGTATTCGTCATCCAGGATCTTGTACCCTAATCCAACTCTCAGGTTTGTGGGGAGGGGATCCGCCTGGGCGGCGTCCACATAGGTGACTTTCGGACCCAGATTCGTGAGGTTTACGCCGAGGCTTAAGTGCTTGCCCAGGTCGCCGAGCAGCGGGACGTTCAGGACCTTCGGGCGCCACATCATGGCCAGGTCCACGCTCACCGTGGAGGCGATTCCGTTTCCCTGCTCTCCCTCCGTCCCGACGGGTGACAGGGCACTGTGGATGAACCTCAGGTTCATGCCGAGGCCCAGATCGTCGGCGGCCTTCGTCGCATAGCCCGCCGTCACGGCATATTCATAGGACCGGAACTTCCCGACCACCTCCGGCCCGCTGGAATTCGTAATCTGGAACTCGCCGAGGCTGAGATACGTGATGCTTGCCCCGATGGTTCCGCCGATTGCATCGACGCGCTGCATGTAGTTGAGGTGATCGTAGAACAGGTCGGGGAGCTGGAATTGCGGCAGCCAGTTCGCGTGGGTGATGCTGATCTCATGCCCGTCCATGAATGCAAGCTGCCCCGGGTTCCAGAAAATGGCCGAGGCATCGTCCACCGACCCCGTGCCCGACTCGCCGATGCCCGACGACCGGGAATTGGGGGCGATGAGCAGAAATGGCACTGCCGACTCGCCCTGGGCGAACGCCAGATGCGGCAGAGCCGAACTCAGGAGTACCAAGAGGCCTGCGGCAAGTCGTGTTCCTCCGCGGACAGACGTCTTCATGCTTCCTCCAAAAAAATGAGTCAACGATACTGTGATCTTATGCCCATTCATTTCACGACGGCGAGTTTGCCCAGGGCTTCGCTTGTAAATCGTCCGTCTGAGGTGCTTGCGACTACCTTGTACAGGTACACGCCATTTGCCAGGATGTCGCCGTCCCGGTCGCGGCCGTCCCACGGGATCTTCACATAGGGCTCGCCCGCCGTGGCGGTCTGAATCGTCTGGATCAGCCGGCCGGCCACCGTATAGATCTTGATCTTGACCGTCAGGGAACTCGACTGGTTCTGGCGGAAAGTGAACGCGGTACCCGAAGCGAACGGGTTCGGGTAATTCAGAACATCCGTGATGGCGAGCTGCTCATCCGAGGCGACTTGAAATTGCGTCTCCAATTCGCTCGAATTGTTGAACGAATCCCAGGCGCGCACCCTGAGCGTGTTTGAACCCGTCGGCAGGTCGCTCAGCTGATATTGGACCGACCCCTCGCGGTAGTTGTCCAGCTTACTGGCATAGGAGTCAGTGAGATCGCTGCTCTGCGAGCTGTTGTTGAGCCATGCTTCGATTCTGTGCCCGATGCCCGTGCGCGAGGTATTGATGCCGGCGGAGTCCGCGAGATCCACGAGCAGGAGGGGATGGGTGTTCACCAGGTCCCCGGGCCTGAACGAACGGGAATTGAGATACACGGCCACCTGAGGCCCCTTCCCGTTGTTGACGGCAGTCGTGTCGGTTCCCCCTACGATGATGTTGCCTGTGTATGCCTGTCCATCACGTGCGTCGCTGGTGAAGTACGCGACGACCCGCCCCCGGCCGGACGTGTCGCCGTACGAAATGTCCTTCGGGACGATGAAGGTCGCCCGGAATCTCCCGTTCGTGACCGAGTTTTCACCGCGGAAGATCACCCCTCCGGTGGCAACGTAGCTCCAGTTGACGCCGGGATAGAAGTTGACGATGGTCTGCGTACGGCTTGCGTCGTTGACCACCAGGGCAAGGTGCCCGTTAAAGCTCGGATCCACCTGGTTCGCCAGAGTGCGGATGGTCCCTGCGACAGTGACACGAGACAGCGAGCGGATCTGAAGAGGCCCGGTCCGCGCCGCACCACCGGCGCTGTCTACCGGTGCCCCGTTGATGCTGTCGATTGAAGCAAATCCCGAGGGAAACTGCAGGCGCATCGTCGGATCGCCCATATACAGGTACTTCTGGTCGTTTTCGTAGTTTCCCTGCTGGTTCTTGTATTGGAACAGGGCGAGCGCCGGCCGTTCGACCGCCACGCGCCCGAATGCATCGCGTGCGTAGAGGTTGGCGAACGTCCCCTCGTTGAGCGATGCATTGGCGTCCGCATACACCTTGCGCGAAGCGGAGATCACCGCCACTGAGCCGCCGTCCGGTTTGTTCATCAGGATCTCGCTTCCCGTGTAGCGCTTGGGATCGTCGAACTGCGAGAAGTTGCAGGTCGCAAGGAAGAAGACCGCGAGCCGGTTGGTGTTCACGAGCTGCGGGATGGAGGTCTGGACATTGAAGATATTCTCATGTGCCAGCTGCGTCGGATTGCCGTGGCCCGTGTAGTTGAAGATGAGGATGCCCTGGTTGATCTGGTCGATGATCGCCTGGTACGCGCCGGGCTTCAGGCGCCCCTGCGCCGTCGTCAGAGTCGGATATTCCGCGATGTAGATCTTCTTCTTCTCGAATTCCTCCGGCGTGTACTGGGGACTGGCCAGCACTTCCGAATTTGCGCTATGCAGGGTGCCGTCGCCGGTCTCCCCCCCCTCCGACGTCCATGCATCGTCTCCCACATAGCAGATGCGCATCTTCCAGTTGTCGCGCACCGATTGGTCTTCATATCGCATCAGCTTGTCGACGACGATGTTCGCCTCTGCAAGGGAGCGCGATGAGATCCGGCCCAGGACCAGCGAGGGAGTGAAGTTGCCCCCGAACTCGGCGAAGTAATCGTCGGTGCACCAGGTATCGACATCATCCGTCGAAAGGTCGGTTTGCCAGGTCGGCACATAGCTCGACTTGCTGCCGAGGATCGCCTTGTAGTCGTACGACGCACCGCCGAAGAACAACACAAACTGCGGTTTCCGCGTCCAATTGTCATACGTGTATTTAAGATAGTCCCGGATCGCGGTGATGTCCGGAAGCCCCCCCCCGAATTCATTGTAGATCTGATTCACGTCCACCACCAGGGTTCTCAAATCCCCGTGCGCCGGCTGTTCCCGATACGCCGCCAGCCTGTCGGCGGCCTGCCGGAACTCGGGGCTGGTCAGAATGATGAAATCCGCCCCCGCGGCAAAGCCGCGAAGATCCTGGTTTGACACCGCCTCCATGAGGGGGGGCTGCTTCCAGGAAACCGGAGCTGCCGCGACGTATTCGGAGAGGTGTCCGGCTGTCTCCTGAGCACGAAACGTGTACGAACCCGTCACTCCTCCCAACACGGTGAGGTCTTGCGGCGAGGTGACATTGAAAATGAAGGGCTTGCCGGCGAACTGCTGCAACTGATACTCGACCACCGCAGAGGTGTCAGGCGACCAGAAATGCAGGTAGTCATTCGAGGCGAAGAAAAACCTCGGATAGAGGATTTCCAGCCAGTCGATGTAGCCTTCCGACCCCACACCGTTTGCATTGAAGGTGAAGCTCACCTGGCTCGAGTTCCCAGCAAGCGAGGAGCTCCCGGTCGCCTCATACGCCGCTTCGACCGCATAGGTCGAGCCCAGCGACGCGTCGAACCCGTACGATCCGAGGAAGGTCTGTCCCTCCCGCACTGTGAATCCGGCCCCGTTGTCCGAGTGCGCAAGCAGGTTGTACCTGTAGCGGATGACATCGGAAGGGACCAGACCCGGAAGAGCCTGCACGTAGGTAAACGACGGGCTCTTGTCGTCCAGGAGCCGGGCGTACCACGCTTTCCCCGACGTGATCGTCGTCAGCTTGATCTTCTCCTCTTCCACCGCGATGCCGTCGCGAAAGCGGTCCGGCGTGAATGTCGCCGTTCCCGCGTTGGATGGCTGAACGGCCATCCGCTTCCCCTGGGCTCCGTCGTACGTCAGCCAGTAGTAATTGGTTTCCGTGTAGTGGTTGATTCTATGCCTCAGGGTCTTTACGACCGGGTCGTAGGTCCAGCTCCGCACGGACCTCCCGTAGAAGAGCACGTAGTCGCCCGGATCGAATTTTCCGTCGGCTTCCCCTTCTACGTAGATCGCGTTCTCGACCAGGTCCACAGGCCGCGGGGCGCCGACGTCCTCAGGAAGCTCTCTTCCGCTGTTCCCGTAAATCTTGATCGTGCGGGGATCAAGCCCTGTCATGCTCACTCCAGCTGCAGCGAGAAACGTTGGATCCAGCTTGTAAACACCCGCATCGTTGACGGTGATCCTGAACCACTTGCCGCCCTTCAAAACACTTGAAGTGACCGCCGAGGTCTTCGCCAGAGGCCGGGCAACGGCAGCAAGGACCCCGTTCAAAAGAGCCCCCCCCAATAGCTTAGCGTCGGGGTTTCCCGGCGCCCGCACAGCCGCCGCGCCGTACCCCACTTCAACCACTATCCGGGTGTACCGCCGGATGGTCCGTGCCGCCGGATTGAACTGGAGCGGGGCGACGGTCAACGTTCCGACAAGCTGGCTCCGCACCCGGCTCCCCTTTGCGAGCGACGCGACCGACGACGGCTGAAAGCCGGCGCGCCCGTAGGCTGTCTGGTCGGGACTGAAGGCGGCACTCTCCATCATGCCGTCCTTGGTGCGAACCAGAGGAACGGGGGCCAGGGTCGAGGAAACCATGTCTTCGTAGTCCGCCGCAAGCACCTGGACCGTGTTCCCATCCTGGGAGGGGAGACTGAGGCCAAACCGCCGGCATCGAAGATCGGGAACCCCGGGCCTGCTGGCGGGGTCCCAGGATGCCGCCTGCGGAAAATCGATGATGACGAAATCCTGCCCTGCAGCACCCACATGCCGGACAGGCTGGTACTGTGGGCGGTATTCGAACACGAAACCCCTCGCGTCGGAGCGGATGACGGAAATCTCTCCAGCCTGCACGAAGCTCTGTGCTGACACCAGCGCGAGGGCGGCTAAGGACGTCCGGAAGGGAAGGTGTCGGGAACGCATACGATCGTAGGTTCTTCCTTCAGAGCCAAAACGAAAACGCCGAACGTTATCCAACCTCATAACATTCGGCGGCAACATAACGTGAGTCGCCGCCCGGCGATGACGTGTTCACCAAGGTTTCACCGGAGCCGGTCTGCCGGCGCCGAGGGCGAACCTCAAAGATCGCTCCACTTCTGAAACCTGTTATCGAACACTCGCTAGGCAGATACCCCGTTTGCATATTGAGCAAGTCACAAAAATATAACCAATGAAGCACGAAAAGTCAAGGGCGGTGCCCTGGTTCCCTCCTCTCCCGCCCTCTTGGTTCGCCGGCACGGTGCGTTGATTCTCTGGCCCGAATTTGCTAAATTACGGAGACGTGGACGATCCAGCCTCCTTCCCCACAGACAGGCGTGTATGGCAAAACCGTTGAATGTCCTCTTTGTCGCAAGCGAGGTGGAACCCTTTGCCAAGACGGGCGGTCTGGCGGATGTTTCCGGGGCCCTTCCGCAGACTATCAAGCAGATGGATCACGAGATTCGCGTGATCATGCCGCGCTACGGCAGCATTAACGAGCGGAAGTCGCGCCTCCACGAGATGATCCGCCTGAAGGACATCGAAATCCCCATCGGCAGCAAGCGGTATCCCGCAAGCATCAAGTCCTCCTTTATTATCAACAACCATACGAAGGTCCAGGTCTATTTCGTGGACAACGAGCACCTGTTCGGAAGGCCCGGCCTCTATGTCGACGCCGACACCAGAAAAGACTATCCGGACAACGATGAACGCTTCATCTTTTTTTGCCGCGGCACCCTCGAAGTCCTGAAACGGCTCGGTTGGCAGCCGGACATCATCCACTGCAACGACTGGCAGAGCGGATTGATCCCGGCCTATCTCAAGACGCTCTATCGTGACGACCCCTTCTATAAAGATACCCGTACGGTCTTCACCATCCACAACATGGCGTATCAGGGAATCTTTCCGAAGTCGTCATTCCCGAAAACCGGCCTCCCCCCCGAGCTCATGTCGGACAAGGGAGTGGAGATGCACGGCAACGTCAATCTCCTGAAGGCGGGTCTCGTGTTCGCCGACGCGATCACGACAGTGAGCGAAAAGTACGCGGAGGAAATCCGCACCTCGGAAGAGTATGGGTGCGGCCTCCAGGATATCGTGAAGAAACGAAAAAGCGACCTCACGGGCATTGTGAACGGCATCGACTACACCGTGTGGGATCCGTCCGTGGACCCGCTCATCCCCCACCGCTTTGATTCCCGCTCCGTCGACCTCAAGCTGGAAGACAAGAAGGCCCTGCTGGCACGGATGGGGCTCCCGTTCAACGAAAAGACTCCCGTCATCGGCATCATCTCCCGTCTCGCAGACCAGAAGGGATTCGACCTGATCGGTGAGGTCCTCGACGACATGATGAAACTGAATGTCCAGTTGATCATTCTCGGGACCGGCGAGAAACGCTATCACGACCTGTTCGAAAAAGCTGCAAGGAAATACCCGCAGAAAATCGCCGTATCGCTGACCTTCGACAACGACCTGGCTCATCTGATCGAAGCAGGCAGCGACATGTTTCTGATGCCGTCACGCTATGAACCGTGCGGGCTGAACCAGCTTTACAGCCTGCGGTATGGCACCGTGCCAGTGGTCCGCGCCACGGGCGGCCTCGACGACACGATCGATGATTACTCCCCATCGACGGGAAACGGAACGGGATTCAAGTTCAAGAGATATGACAGCGGCGACATGCTGCATGCCATCCGCCGTGCCGTCCAGACCTATGCAGACCAGAACGTCTGGCGGAAGCTCATGAAGAACGGCATGGCGAAGGATTTCTCCTGGGAGACCTCGGCAAGAAAGTACCTCCAGCTGTACCGGAACCTGGTGAAGAATTGAGCGGCCGGAATTCTGCGGTGTTCCTTGACCGGGATGGCACCATCAATGAAGAGGTGAACTTCATCAGCCGGCCGGACCAGCTCGTCCTGATTCCGGGAGCGGCAGAGGCCGTCCGCCTGCTGAACGACCAGGGTTTTCTCATCTGCGTCATCTCCAACCAGTCGGGAATCGCCCGGGGATATCTTACTGAAGACGACCTTGTGCCTATTCACGCACGCTTGAACGATGAGCTCCGGCAGGCCGGGGCGCATCTGGACCGCATTTCGTACTGTCCGCATCATCCAACAGAGGGCTTGCCGCCCTACAACATCACCTGCCGCTGCCGGAAACCCGCCACGGGCATGCTGGAAGACGCCGCACGAGATCTGGATATCGACCTCGGACGGTCATTTCTTGTCGGCGACCGTCTTGCCGATATCGAGGCGGGCAAGCGCGCAGGCGCAACGGCCATCCTCGTGCTGACCGGATACGGCCGCCAGGCGCTCTCGGAGCTCAAACGCGATGGCGCCGCTCAACCCGATTGCGTCACCCGGGATCTTCGGGCCGCGGTCGACTTCATCCTCAAGACATCAGGAAGCACCACCAGGAATGATTGAACGACAATCACGATGGCGCCGCCCGGCAGCACGGATCGCCTGCAGTGCGGTTCTCGCCTTCACACTGATTTCATGCGGCGAAGACCCCACGGAGCAGAACGCACTGCTCGCCCCGTCGACGCTCCCGGCCGCGACGATACGCGATACACTGGTCTATGCGCTCCACGACAGCACGTTCCGGACCCGCTTACCGATGGACGGTGTCAGAGACCTGGTCGGCGCAGGCGGAGGCTACTATGCGGCTTCGGTGATCCAGTTCACCCCGGGGCTTTTCCCTGCCCGCGACACCGTGTCGGTACTGTCCGCGACGTTGCAGCTCTACATGGACTATCACATCGGTCCCGCGGGAGGAACGATTGCATTCAACGTTTACCGCATGAACCGGCAGTGGGACCCCACGACCCTCGACTGGGACAGCCTCCAGGCCGGGATCTATGACCCCTCGATACTCCGGGGCTCGTACATCGGATCCGTGACCGCCGATTCCGGAGTCATCTCAGTCCCGCTCGACACCACGATGGTGCGCGAATGGCTGCGGACATCGACAAGCACCGACGTGACCAAGTTCGGTATCGCCCTTGTCCCCACCTCAGCTTCGAATGTCATTGTGGGGTTCCAATCCTTCTCCGGAGACTCCGTTTCGAGGGTCCCTCTCGTGAGCATCGTCGCGGGAAATGCCAGTCAAACCTCTCTTGATACATCCAACTTCTCGAGCGGAATTAATACTTTCGCGGGGGATGCACCCGTCCCCACGGATCCCGCTACCGTGTCTATCCAGTCGGGCATCGCAGATCGAGGATGGCTGTACTTCGACCTCTCGTTCCTGCGACAGGGGAGCGTCGTCAATAGTGCGCAGCTCATGGTCGACCGGGAGCCCCAGACGCAGTTCGTCAACAGGATGGTGGACACCAGCCTCGCGGCGCACCTAGCCACGGGAACCGTCCTGACGACCTTCGAAGGCTCCAGCTCAACGCTGCTCCCTGTGTCCGGATCGGCTACAACCATCGCCGGCGATGTGACCCACATCGCCCAGTCATGGATTCGCTCCAACTACGGCCTTGTCCTCCGGTCGACCAGCATCACTGAGTTTGGTTCCTTCGACCTGATCCGCCTGTACGGTGTCCGGTCAGGAACGGCGGCTCTCCACCCGCGCATGCGCATCGTCTATTCCTCCATTAATCTGGGGAGGCGCCCTTGAAACCCTTCGTTTTTCTGCCAAGGGGAATCCTCCTCTGCCTTCTTACCGGAGTTCTCGCCCTGCCTGCACCGGCGGGCAGCGGCGGTTCGATATATTCGATGATGGGAATCGGCGACCTGCGGGACAACTTCGGGATCAGAAGCGCCGGCATGGGTTACACCGGCATGGGCATCGTTTCCGCCAACTACATCAACCCGGGTTCACCCGCCAGCTGGTCGCGTATCAACCGGACCCGGGTCGATGCATCGGTCCTCTACGAGGGCTTTTCATCGTCCGACGGATTCGGCTCACGTTATCTGGCCCACGCGACGTTCAACGGAGCCACTCTGGCAATCCCCGTCTCACCCGAGCATGGCATCGCGATCGTGGGCGGATTCCTTCCGTACAGCAACGTCGACTACGACACCTATACGCACGGCACGGGGATCACTCCATCCGACACCGTCCCCTACTCGTTCCATCACGTGGGATCCGGCGGCATCGGTGTCGGGAAACTCGGGGTCTCATGGATGCCGGTCCCCTCTGTGGCCGTCGGTGCATCGCTTAACTACTACTCCGGCTCCATTGACTACGTCGGTACACTTGTCCCGGCGGCTTCGTCTATCCAGGGGGGCCAGTTCAGCCGCTCCACCTCGTACAAGGGGGCCGGCGCGACATTCAGCATGCTGCTCAGCGGACTTGGCGGGATCGCTCGTGCTCTGGAGCCGCTCTCCATCGGAGCTACGGTGAGCTCGCGAACGGCCCTCACCACCTCGCAGCAAACGACACTGGGCTTCGGCACAACTGCCACTTCCTTCGGCAACGAGCTCGATACGACCGCTGAAGCGCCAGGCCAGTTTGTCCTCCCCCTCTCCTATGCGGTGGGTGTGGCCTACACCGTGGGCAACAGCTATCTCCTGGCCGCCGACTTCGGAGCACAACTGTGGAGGCAGTCGGCCATCAACGGCGCCAGTCCGGTGGATCTGCGCAACAGCTCCCGGATCGGCGTGGGGATCGAGAAGCTTCCTTCAACCGAAACCAATGCGTTCTGGAGGGAACTCGTGGCCCTCCGGCTCGGCGCAACCTATGCCACGACGTATTACCACCCCAGCGGCGAGGCCGTGAACGAATGGCTCGTTACAGGGGGGATCACGATGCCCATCAGCCGGGAAAGCAGGCTCAGCCTGGCTGCAGAGTATGGCGTCCGCGGAAAGCTTGCTCCCGGCTTGGTGCGTGACCGGGTGTTCCGCTTCAGGGCAACACTCACGGTCGCCGAGTTCTGGTTCATCCGAATGCCGGAAGAATGAGAGAGTCCAACAATGACACACCTGCAGCAGGCTGACCCGGAGGTGTTCTCGGCGATTGCCAGGGAAATTCACCGCCAGAACACCAAGCTCGAGCTGATCGCCTCCGAGAATTTCGTGAGCACGGCGGTCCTGGAGGCCGTCGGCACCCCGCTCACGAACAAGTACGCGGAAGGGTATCCCGGGAAACGGTACTATGGCGGCTGTGAATGGGTGGACGTCGTGGAGAATCTCGCCCGCGACAGGGCCAACAGGCTGTTTGGCACAGCCTATGCGAACGTGCAGCCCCACTCCGGTTCGCAGGCCAACATGGCCGTCTATTTCACGTTTGTGAAGCCTGGCGACACCCTGATGGGAATGAACCTCTCACATGGCGGCCACCTCACGCACGGTTCGCCGGCGAATTTTTCGGGCCAGTTCTACAGGTTCGTTGCCTACGGGGTGAGCCGCGAGACCGGGTTGATCGACTTCAATCAGGTCGAGGATCTCGCACTGCGCGAGAAACCCAAAATGATCACCGTCGGGGCAAGCGCCTACTCGCGCAACATCGACTACGAGGCGTTCAGGACTGTGGCCGACAAGGTGGGTGCATTTCTTTTTGCCGACATCGCGCATCCGGCGGGCCTCATAGCGAAAAAACTTCTCAATGACCCGGTCCCCCATTGCCATGTGATCACCTCCACGACTCACAAAACGCTGCGCGGTCCCCGCGGCGGCCTGATTCTGATGGGAAAGGACTTCGACAACCCCTTTGGCCAGGTGGCACCGAAATCCGGCCGCACCAAACGCATGTCCGAGCTCCTCGATTCCATGGTGATACCCGGGATCCAGGGGGGGCCGCTGATGCACGTGATCGCCGGCAAAGCGGTGGCATTCGGCGAGGCGCTTGAACCTGGGTTTGAGGAATACGGACGGCAGGTCATCCGCAATGCGCAGGCCCTAGCGGGCAGGCTGATGGCTCTCGGGTACAATGTCGTCTCTGGCGGCACGGACAACCACCTCATGCTGATCGACCTCCGCAACCGGAACCTGACCGGCAAAGACGCTCAGGAAGGCCTGGACCGCGCCGGCATCACCGTGAACAAAAACGGCGTCCCCTTCGACGACAAGAGCCCGCTTGTGACAAGCGGCATCCGCATCGGGACGCCTGCGCTCACCACCCGCGGGATGAACGAAACGGAAATGGAGCAGGTGGGCGATCTGATGCATGAGGTTCTCAGCTCCCCCGGCAGCTCGGAAGTGGAGCAGCGTGTGGCCCGCAAGGTGGAGGATCTCTGCCTGCGCTTCCCGCTCTCGAGCGGCGCGGCGGCGGCGTCTCCTGCGGTCATGACATCCTACCACTGACAACACCCTTCAACGATCGGGCGACAACACTCAGCCATGGCGGATTCTTCCACATACCCGGGCGTTGACGACGAGCCGAAGCCCGAAGGGGGCGAGATGTCCTTCTTCGAGCACCTCGAGGAGCTCCGCTGGCGCATCATCTGGATGCTCATCGGGATCGTCCTGGGCACCATCCTCTGCTGGGTGTTCATTGATTTTCTTGTCAACACCGTCCTGCTCAGCCCCATCGTCCGTCTCAACACGAACCCGCCCCCGGGACAGCAGCCCATCCACCTGCAGAACCTGAAACCATTCGGCCAGCTTTTCCTCTATATGGAGGTTGCCATCGTGGGCGGCTTGCTCCTCAGCCTCCCGAATGTCCTGTATCAAATCTGGTCCTTCATCGCCCCGGGCCTGATGCCCAAGGAGCGCAAGTATGTTCGCTCCATCGTCTTCTTCTCGACGTTCTGCTTCCTCTTCGGCGTGGCATTCGCATACTTCGTCATGCTCCCGGCCGCACTGACTTTCTTCGCCGGATTCGGTAGCGCGACGATCCAGAACAACATCGCGATCAATGAATACATGAGCTTCGTCGTCAGCGTGCTCCTGGCCGCGGGAGTGGTGTTCGAGCTGCCGATGGTATCGTGGTTCCTGTCGAAGATCGGCATTCTCCAGCCGTCGTTCATGCGAAAGTACCGCCGGCACTCGATTGTCGTGATCTTTATTCTTGCCGCGTTCCTCACGCCGGGCACCGACCCCGTGAGCCAGATTCTGCTTGCCATTCCCCTCCTCTTCCTGTACGAGATAAGCATCCTGGTCTCGGCCTGGGCGTGGCGCGGAAGGAAAAAGAAGGAAGCCAGGGAAAACGCCGGGTAAGCAGGGAGGTTCTAAGACAGCCGTCGCAGCATCTCCTCGTGATCCTGATCGCCTCTACTGCCCGGAAGGGAACGGCGCGTTTCGAGCGCGTGATGGGGGTGTGCCTCTCTGGTCGACGGTGCCCGGTAGCCCCTCATGAGAATAGGGGCGGGAGGCGAGGGCGGGTGTCGTGCCAAAACCCGGCTTCCTCAAGCATGCAATGGCCATCCCGGCGGCCGGGATGGCGTCCACTGAGCAGCAGAAGGTGCCTGAACCCTTGGATCTCAAAGACATCATCCGCCCAGTTCAAGATCACCTGGAGGGCTTCGACCGCGTCTTCCGGCAGTCCATCAGGTCTCAGATCGG
Organism: Ignavibacteriota bacterium; assembly: GCA_003152875.1. Taxonomy (GTDB): domain Bacteria; phylum Bacteroidota; class Ignavibacteria; order UBA10030; family UBA6906; genus Fen-1262. Next base: position 83,080 of record PMBF01000016.1, read on the forward strand.
GCTGGTGGATTTGATCACGAAATACCTTTTGAAGCAGAAGGGCAAGAAGGTACGTCCCATCCTCGTGCTCCTTACCGCCGACCTCTGCGGAGGAATCAACGAGAAAACCTACAGGGGAGCGACTCTCGTGGAGATCCTCCATACGGCAACCCTGATCCACGATGACGTTGTGGACGAGGCCGATACCCGCCGGGGACTCGCATCGATCAATGCCGTCTGGAAGAATAAAATCGCCGTCCTGATGGGCGATTATCTCCTCTCAAAAGGGCTCCTTCTCTCACTCGACAACGACGACTACAGGTTTCTTCAGGTCACTTCCCGCGCGGTGAAAAGAATGAGCGAGGGGGAGATCCACCAGATCCAGAAGAGCAGAAAGCTCGATATGGACGAGGCCACCTATCTGAGGATCATCAGCGACAAGACCGCCTCCCTCCTGTCGACATGCTGCGAGATCGGCGCTGTCAGCGCGACTGCCGACGAGGCGAAGCACCTGTTAATGAGGGAATACGGCGAGTACGTGGGGCTGGCCTTCCAGGTCCGGGACGATCTGCTCGATTATGTTGGACGGAAATCGATCACCGGCAAGCCCGTCGGCCTGGACCTGAGCGAGAGGAAGCTGACGCTGCCCCTCATCTATTCACTCGGCCGCGCCCCGAAGGGCGCGGGCAAGGAAATCCTGGGGATGATCCGCAGCGGTGGGAAACGGATGAACGTGAGGAAGATTGTGGATTTTGTCCAGATGTACGGCGGACTCGACTATGCGACGGCCCGGGCCCGCGAGTTTGCACGGATGGCGGCAGAGCGTCTCGCGTGCTTCCCCGATTCGGAAAGCAGGCGGGCACTCGAAGGATTTGCGGCGTTCGTCGTCGAACGGGAAAAATAGCCCCCCCCGAAGTCAGACTTTCGTGCCAGAATTCGAAGTCTCAGACATTCCTGTTCTGGCGCCCTCTCCTTCGCAATCTACTCCAAGGTACTGTTTTGAAAGTCAAGACCTTTTTGTGAGGTCCCGTTGACGCAGCATCGAACGGCGTCAAGGCCGGGCGCACACCGGGTATGGAGACTTGACGGAGATTGACCCGCCTCACTCCTCAAGCGGCCTCACGGTGAGCACCGGGCAGTGCGCGTGATGCACGATGCGGTCGGCCGTGCTGCCGAAGAGAATCTGCTCTACTCCGCTGTGCCCATGTGTCGCCACAATGATCAGATCCACATCCTGCTCTTCAGCCTCGTCCAATATCTCCCGGTGAGGACTCCCTGTCCTGACCGAGGCAGCCGCTTTCACCCGGGTTCCGATTTCCCGCTCGATCAATCCGTTCAGCTCCTCGGCAGCCTTCTGCCGCAGTTCCTCCTCCACACCCGGCAACACCACCTGTCCGAACCCGAGGTCGGCGGGATAGATCGTTGGCTCGACGACGAAGACGAGGCGCAGCGATGCCTGGAATTGCTCCGCAAGAGGAACGGCATACTTGAGCGCATTCTTCGAATGGACCGAAAAATCGATCGGGACGAGTATCCTGGCGATGTGGAGGGAACTCTCCGGAGGAGGTGAAGCCGGAGAGGGCTTGTCCCCCGGAGCGGGCGCACCGGCAGGGTGAACACCCGCGGCCCCCGGCACGGCTTTGGCTGCCATCTTCGACCGGCGGGGGCCGGAAACCCTGGTTGCGGTCCGTGGGACTCCTGCGGCAACTTTTTTACGCCCCCTGGCGGGAGCGGCTTTCTTCTTTCCTGAAGCTGTCTTCATGGCGAACCTCCCTGGATGAGTCCTGCGAAGAAGCCCTGCGGAAAAAAGCGGTGTCAGTGGTTNNAGGACCCGGCGTTCCGTCGGCCACAGTGACATGGTCGACGGACCGGATGGGGGTCACCTCGGCCGCTGTACCCGTGAAAAACAGCTCGTCGGCTATGTAGATCATTTCGCGCGGGATCTGCATTTCACGCACGGGAACATCCAGATCGCCTGCGAGCTGGATGATCGAAGAGCGAGTCACTCCAGGCAGCAACGAATTCGACAGGGGCGGTGTGAACAGCGTACCGTCTTTGACGAGGAAGATGTTTTCGCCGCTTCCCTCGCTCACGTACCCGTGGACGTCAAGTGCGATCGCCTCCTTGAATCCGGCCTGCAGGGCATCGAGCTTCATCAGCTGGGACAGGATGTAGTTGCCCCCTGCTTTCGCCATGGCAGGCAGCGTATTGGGCGCTGGGCGGTTCCAGGTGGAGACACAGACATCGATCCCCTTGGCAAGCGCCTCCGGACCCAGATAGCTTCCCCATTCCCAAACGGCGATCGCCACGTCCACAGGACACGGGAGAGGATTGACCCCGACGTCTCCGTACCCGCGGTAAACGATGGGACGGATGTAGCAGGCCTTCATCCTGTTGGCGCGAATCGTATCGAGGATTGCCTCCTCAATTTGCGCCGCGCTGTACGGGATTTCCGTGCGGTAGATCCTTGTCGATTCGAAAAGCCTCCGGATGTGGCTGTCGAGGCGGAACACCGCTGATCCCTTCGTCGTGTCGTAGCACCTGATCCCCTCGAACCAGCTCGACCCGTAGTGGATGACGTGGGAGAGCACATGGATGTGCGCGTTGTCCCAGTCGACCAGGGTGCCGTTCATCCAGATTTTCTCGACTTTCTTGACTGACATCGCAACCTCGAGTTCTTGGTGGATGGATCGCTGGCCGCAGGTTACTGCTTCACAAAGTCGAGCTGATACAGACGATAGGTCTTCGTCCTCGTCCCGTTCAGGAACTCAGCCGCACGGTTCATCATCACATTGTCTTCCAGCACCCAGCTTGCTTCGCCGTGGGGGTAACCGTTTTCCGTGGCCCGGCGGGATGTTTCGTAGAAGAGCACCGCCCCGGCGCCGGTCCCCTGGTATTCCGGCAGCACCCCCAGGATGATGATCCGGACGCTTCGGACGCGCTTCCGGAACAGCAGCAGGCGCGCGAGGGCCGGAAGCAGCAGACCCTTTCTGTTATGGATCAGGATCTCGTTCAGGTTTGGCAGCGACAGGGCGAACCCGATCGGCTTCCCCTTCAGCTCCACAATGATGATCAGCCTGGGATCAACCACAGGCTTCAGGTCCTTCGCCATGTAGTCGAACTCTTCCGGGGTGAGAGGCACCTCGCCCCAGTTGTGCTCCCAGCCGCGGGAGTACAAGTCATGGATGATCTTCACCTCGTTGTCGAAGTCCCCCATGTTCAGAGTGCGGAAGGTGAACCCCTGCCGCTTCTTCACCGTGTCCGATATCCGCTGGAGGCGGTCGCCGACAGATGTCTCATGGTCCACCTCGTAGGCAAACATGTCTTTGATCTTGCGAAGACCGTATGTCTCGAGAAGCCTCATGTAGTAGCGCGGGTTATAGCTCATCAGGATATACGGCATCCGGTCGAACCCGTCGACCAGAAGACCGTATTCGTCGTTGACTGAAGGGCTTGCCGGCCCCCGCATGGCCGTCACTCCTTGTGCCTGGAGCCATTCCCGTGCCGCGTCCAATAGCGCATTCGCCGCAGCCTGGTCGTTGACGCATTCGAAGAAACCGAAAAAGCCTATGTTCTCCTTGTGTTCCCTATTGTGGTTGTCATTCACGATGGCGGCGATCCGGCCGACAATCTCACCCCGCCGTTCCGCAAGGAACAGCTCCATCCTGGCGTGCCTGTAGAATGGATTCCCCTTACGGTCGATGAGCTTTTTGCGGTCCATCAGGAGCGGGGGAACCCAGTAGGCATACCTGGTATAGATCTTCCATTGAAATCTGATGAAAGCGCGTTCATCGGCAGGCGAGGTGGCGCGGCGGATTGTGATTTCGGAGTTCATGGAGCTGGGCGGCCTGTTCGTGTCGTGATACCTGGAGAGCGTTGCGGACACCCGGAGGAGACGTGCGGGATGTCGAACAATCGGTAAAAGAGGCCCTGCGCTTCCGGTCGCCCCAGAAGCGGGTCGGAGAGGCGCGGGTGCGGCGCACGGGCAGAGAGGAGCGGCAGAACGGAGGGGAGGCTGGGACGCGGCGATCCGCTCAATCAATAATGCCCAGTTTCTTCCCGATTGCGCCACACGTCTCCAGGATGACATCCAGGTGCTCGTCCTCGTGCGTGGCCATATAGCTGGTGCGGAGCATCTGCATGCCGTTCGGGACGCCCGGACTGATAAAGGCGTTCACAAAAACGCCGGCGTCGAAGAGCTCGCGCCAGAAAATGAACGTCCGCGTATCATCCCCGATGATTACGGGGACGATAGCTGTCTGCCCATCGATGACCTGGAAACCCATGGCCTTGAACCCCTCGCGCATCTTTCTGGCATTGGCGACTAGCCGGGTGATTCGCCAGGGTTCTTCCTGAAGGATCGCCAGCGAAGCAAGCGCTGCGGCAACGGCAGCAGGGGTCGGACTTGCACTGAAGATCAGTGCTGGAGCGTGGTGCTTGAGGTAGTTGATCACGGCGCGCTCGGCGACCACAAAGCCGCCAAGGCTCGCAAAGGTTTTGCTGAATGTGCCCATCGTCAGGTCAACCTCGTTCTCGAGGTTGAAGTGGCTTGCAGTGCCGCGTCCCCCCTTGCCGATGACCCCCGTCGAATGGGCGTCGTCGATTAGGATCCGGGCATTGAAATCGCGCGCGGAGGCTACGAGGTTGGGCAGGTCTACGATCGTCCCCGTGGTGCTGAAAACCCCATCCGAGACCACGAGCTTCGGCACATCATGCGGAAGTCGGGCCAGGACCCGCCGGAGGTCCTCCATGTCGTTGTGTTTGAACCTCACGAATTCGGCAAATGCCCCTTTCGCCATGAGGTTCCCGGCCACAATGCAGGCATGGTTATCCCGGTCGGAAACGACGTATTCCCCCTTTTGGACGAGGGTCGGGATGATCCCCTGAGCCGTCTGGTACCCAGTGCTGAACAGGAGGCACGATTCCTTCCCGAAAAATACCGCCAGCTTCTCCTCCAGCTCATTATGGAGATCCAGTGTTCCAGTCAGATACCTTGATCCGGAACAGCCGGTCCCGTATTTTTCCACTGCTCTGATGGCGGCTTCCTTCACCCGGGGGTCTGCCGTAAGGCCGAGGTAGTTGTTTGAGCCCGCCATGATGATCTTGCGCCCTTCGATCATCACCACAGGGCCTTCGTTTTCCTGGATGGGACGGAAATACGGATAGTAACCTAAAGCCTTGATATCGTCAGCGCGGGTAAAGGACCAGCATTTTTGGAAGAGATCGATGGGCTTCTTCGCCGAATCGGCCAAAGGAGTCTTTTTCCGCGGTTCGACAGCAGAAGAGGGATGGCTTGAAGATGTCATGTAGGTAGAGGCTCTTGGGTCGGCTTGATTGCTATTGAAAAGTCTATTGAATATACTGGAACGACTTTTGAAAGTCAATCAACTGAAAGTAAATCAACGATTTCAAGCGGCGCCCCCTCATGAAAGTGCTTGTCACCGGATCCACCGGGTTCATCGGAAGTCATCTGGTCGAGCTTCTCATCAAGAACGGGCATGAAGTTCGATGCCTGATAAGGAAAACAAGCAGCCTCGACTGGCTCAAGGGACTTCCCGTGCAGTATATGGAGGGAGATCTCTTCGATCTCGCGGCGCTTCGCAGCGCCGTCGAGGGTGTTGGATTTGTCTACCATTCCGCCGGATTGACCAAGGCAAAGACCGAGGAGGAGTACTTCCGGGCAAATGTCACGGGAACGCGGAACCTCCTTGAAGCCGTCCGTGAAGTCAGTCCAGGTCTTTCCCGCTTCGTCCTGGTAAGCAGCCAGACTGCGGTTGGACCGAGCCCGACGATCACGCCGATCATCGAGGAAGCTTCGCCCCACCCTATCACCAGCTACGGCCGAAGCAAGCTTAAAGCGGAAGAAGCGTGTATCTCTCTGGCTTCGAGCCTGAATATCACGATTTGCCGTCTCCCTGCGGTTTATGGGCCGCGCGACCGGGACATCTTTGAGTTTTTCCATACCATGAGCATGGGGCTCCAGCCGGTGGTGGGATTCCGGGACAAATACGTCAGCCTGATCCATGTGAGAGATGTTGTCCGCGGACTCGTCCTTGCGGCGGAGTCGACCAGGGCAATCGGACAGACCTATTTCGTCGGGAGCAAGGATATCTACAACTGGCGGGATGTGGGAAACACCACCAAGGAAGTCTTGCGGAAATCAGCATTCCGGTTACGGATACCTGAAGCCGGCGTCTACATGATAGCAGGCGTCGCCGAAGTGATGGCGAAATTCAGTCCGAAACCGGCCCTCATCAACTTCGAGAAGGCCCGCGACATGGTGCAGGATTACTGGACCTGCGATTCATCCAAGGCGCGGAGGGATTTCGGATACGAACAGGAAGTGAGCCTTGAAGAAGGTGTCAGGGACACGGTTTCATGGTACAAGACCATGGGATGGCTGAAATGATCCCGGCATCATGTTGGCTGATCGTATAACCACGCCGCGCGATCGTTGGCCCATGATACCGATCGTGCAATTAACACGTGAGATCGGTTAATTAGTCCGGAGAAAGATACCCGACGGAACAGGTTGAGTTGCCCTTTCGGACTGAGGTATCATGCGCCTCCGCTGCTGCCGGAGCCGCTTGGAATTTCCCGGCCCCAAGGGGAGTGGCGATTCTCTTCCTGGTGGCTACCATCCAACATTCTGGTTGTGGTTCGATCGGGAACGCTTGACTTACCATCTTATGTTGTGTATATTAGAAAGCCTCGGAGGGTACTCCCTGGCAACATGATCGCGGGGTGGAGCAATTGGNNCAGGTTCAAGTCCTGTCCCCGCTACTGGAAATGAAGAACCCCTACCGGTGCAAGCTGGTAGGGGTTTTTCGTTTGTGCGGGGGACGTTGTGACAAGTGAACTCCCCTTCCCTGACGTTGGCATCATTCGAACTGCAACACTGGCGTCAGTTTCTTACGCGGCTCTTCTGAAGTAGTAGTGGTGCAGCCCGTTCGCCACAGCCACTTTGTCAATCTCCCCTTCCCCCTGCACTTCTCTCGGCACCGGCGAGTCCTTGGAGATCCCCAAGTGCATGCGCTGAGTGTTGTAGTAGCGGACGTAGCTCTGCAGGATTCCCCGCAGATGACCCTCGTTCATGATAATCACGTGGTCAAGACACTCCCTCCGTATACTTCCAATCAATCGCTCCGCGTAACCATTCTGCCACGGTGATTTGTAGGCAGTCAGGAGTGGCTCCATGCCAAGAGCAAACACACTCTCCGTGAACGTGTCGCCGAACTTTGTGTCGCGATCGCGGAGCAAGAACTTAGGTGGTTGTTCGTCACAGAAGGCGTTTCTCAATTGCTGGGCGCACCATTGAGCAGTGGGGTGATCGATCACGTTGAAATGAATAATCCTTCTTCTGTCGTGAGACAAGAAGACGAGCACCTGAAGGAGCTTGAAGGCAATGGTCGGCACAACCAGGAAGTCTAAAGAGATGATCTCTGCGGAGTGGTTCTTTAGGAATGTCTTCCATCGTTGCCTGGTGGTCCTTGGGGGTTTCTTTGGCATGTACCGCTGCACTGTGGCTTCCGAAATATCGAATCCGAGCTTCAACATCTCACCATGGAATCGCGGAGCTGTCGAGGTCCAATAGAGTTCCCCC
>PMBF01000024.1 GCA_003152875.1 Ignavibacteriota bacterium
GAAAAGGTCATACCGCACTACGCCACGCCGGTCCGTTACCTGCAGATGATCTCGCTCAGCCGCATCTACCTTGACAACATGCCGCACATTCAGGCATCGTGGTTCTCCGAGGGGAAGAAAACCGGGCAGATCGCCCTCCACTTCGGAGCCGACGACTTCGGAGGGACGCTGCAGGAGGAGAACGTCCACGCCGCCGCGAATTTTGTCAATAAGACGAACACCGAAGAGTGCATTCGTCTGATCCATGAGTCCGGCTTCGCCGCCGCGCAGCGGACCACTCTGTATGGGATCCTGAACGTGCATCCACTGACTGTCCCATCTGAGTGAACCGGAACGGAGCGGGGGGGGAGAGAGAATGGCAGAACAGGCAGACCGTATCCGCATCGCGGACGGAGGGGAGGGAAACATCCACTTTGCACGACTGCAAACAGCGTTGCAACCGTCCTGGCGCTCTCTTGAAGGCCCAGGGGCACGTTAGCCGGACGTCAGGGGGTCAATCATGCGCGCCAGCGTGCTCCCTTCGCGGCGACTTCAGAAAAAGAAGATGAACTCGCAGGGGGAGACCCTGCCTCAGGCGGACCCCGTGCCGGAGCCTTCACACGAGGTTGATGCGGCCCACCGGGGGAATGATGCCTTTTGCCGCGCCGCGCTCAAACAGCAGTGTCAGTGCCTTTAGTCCATCTTCCCCCATGTCGACCGTAAGCCGGCTGACGTACATCTTCACGAACTGCTCTCCAAGATTCCGCGTTATGCCCCGTCCCCACTGCAGGGCGTAGGGGATAGATTCATCCTGGTGTTCATAGCCGTAGGCGATGCTTTCGCGCAGGCCGCGCGACAGCTTGGAGGCCAGCTCCATGCCCATGTCCTTGCGGACGACGTCCAGACCGAGCGGCAGCGGGAGGCCCCCCGAGGTTTCGTGCCAGAGCTCCCCGAAGTCCAGCACCTTCCGGTAACCGAGCGAGCGATAGGTGATCTGCCCCTCGTGGATCAGGAGGCCTGCATCGACGCTCCCGTCGTCGACAGCCTGCATGATGCGGTCGAATGGCATGTCGACGTTGCGAATCCCTTCAGTGAATATCTTGAAGAGAAGGGTCGCGGTGGTGAGGGGTCCCGGAGTGGCCACCACTTTTCCCGCAAGATCGGCCAGGGAGTCGAACTTCCGGGAAATGATGACGGGACCGTACCCCTCACCCATGCTCGCCCCAGATCTCATCACCCAGTACTTTTCTGCGACAGCGGCGAAAGCGTGTGCAGAAATTGCCGTCACCTCGAGCTCGCCGCGGACGGCTCGCTCGTTCAGCGACTGGATGTCTTCCAGCATGTGCTCGATGATGATCCCTTCGAGGCGGACCTTACCGCTTGCCAGCCCGTAGAACATGAACGCGTCGTCGGGGTCCGGGCTGTGTCCCACATGGATGATACGGTCTGTCATGGTCCTCCAGGTGATGGTGAGACCCCGGCTGCGGCCGGCGAGGCGGGCTTGATGCCCGTGTACACGGTGGCGATGCCGAGCGTCAGGCGGTCCTCCGCCGCGCCGGTGAATCCCGCGCGGCCGAGCAAGGTCAGGAAATCGGCCCCCTCCGGGAACCGGAGAACCGTCTCCGGAAGGTAGGTATAGGCGTGGCCGTGCCTGGAGAGGGAGCGCCCCACCAGGGGAAGAATGCGCTTGAAGTAGAAGAGGTAGATCTGTTTGAAGGGGAAGAGGCGCGGACGCGAGAATTCGAGCACGAGCACCATCCCGCCGGGGCGGAGGACACGGTGCATCTCGCTGATCCCCAGGTCGAGGTTTTCGAAGTTGCGCGCGCCGAATGCCACCATTGCCGCGTCGAATCTCCCCTCGGCGAATTCAAGATGCTCGGCTTCCCCGTGACGGAGGGAGATGGTACCCCCGAGCCCCCGCTTCTCCAGCTTTTCCCGCCCCCGCTTGAGCATCTCCTCGGCGATGTCCACGCCGATCACTTCGAGCGGACCGAGCCGGAGCGCGGCAATTGCAAGGTCGGCAGTGCCCGTCGCAACGTCCAGAATCCGCCTCGGCTGAAGCTTCCTCATGTGCTCCACGGCCCTCCTCCGCCAGTAGAGGTCGGCGCCGCCGCTCAAGAGGTGATTGAGAAGGTCGTAGCGGAAGGCGATGGCGTTGAAAAGGGCTCGGACGTACTGTTTTTCCAACGGATTCCGGGGGCTGCTGAACAGGGAAGAATCGACGGCGCAACATACGAAAACATGAGGGGAGTTACAATGTGCGCTCGGCAGCCAATCGCCGCCTTGACTTTCTTCCTCTCATCATGTATCATGCCCTTGGAACGCGCCCCCCGCCGCCCGCCGGCGTGAGGGTTTTTTTGTGTTCAATCCGCGAATGCCTCCCATGCATACTATCCCCGTGCGCCTCGTCAGGGGGCGCAGCCACAGGTACGATGTGGTCGTGCAATCCGGGCTGCTCGAACAGCTTCCGAACCGCCTCGGGTTCCTGGCCGGCGGAAACGACCTCTTCATCATCACCGACGCAACGGTGAACCGGCTCTATGGCCGGCAGCTCGCAAGGGGCTGCGACCGGGAGGGAGTGCGGGCGCTGGTGTTGGAAGTGCCGCCGGGGGAGAGTTCGAAGAACGCTGATCTCGTCTTCCGCCTCCACACCGAGCTCCTCACCCACGGAATCACAAGGAGGAGCCTCATCGTTGCATTCGGCGGAGGCGTCATCGGGGATCTTGCGGGTTTCGTTGCTGCAACGGTCCTGCGTGGAGTGCCGTTCGTCCAGGTTCCCACTACCCTCCTCGCTCAGGTGGACAGCAGCATTGGGGGAAAAGTGGGCATCGACCACCCGGTCGGGAAAAACCTGATCGGCGCATTTTGCCAGCCCGGAGCGGTCTTCATCGATCCGCGCGTTCTCGCGACGCTCCCCGCGAGGCAGTTCCGCAACGGCCTGGCGGAGGTGGTGAAAATCGCGGCCGCGCTCGATGCCGGCTTCTTCTCGTTCCTCGTGAAAAGGAGACGAGCCGTCACCCGCACAAACGTCAGGCTTCTGGAGTCCGTCATCGCCCGCGCTGTGGGGCTGAAGGCGGCAGTTGTGGAGAAGGACGAGTTCGAAAGGGATGCCCGCCGGTCTCTGAATCTCGGCCACACGCTCGGGCACGCCATTGAAGCTGCGACATCCTACCGGATTCAGCACGGCGAGGCTGTCAGCATGGGAATGGCTGCGGAAGCCGCGATCGCGGTGAGTCTCGGGCTGATGACCCGGGAAGAGTGCGGGCGGCTGTACGCCTTGCTGCGTTCGCTCGGTCTTCCCGTCGCCTTCCCGCGCATTCGGGACCGCGCCCTGTTCATGGCCGCCCTTTCCATGGACAAGAAAGGAGTGCGTGGAGCGCCCAGGTTTGTCCTGCCGGCAGGGATCGGGGCATCGGCCCTCGGCGTGGAAGTCCCTCCCGCGCTCATCGATCGACTGCTCGGCATCGGCACATGATCATCGCAGCCATCACCGGACCCGCAACAGGCGATGCCGAGGCCCAGATCCGGGCTTCGGCGCCGTTCGCTTCGATGTTCGAGCTGCGGCTCGATCTCGTGGGCGATGCCGGTGCAGAGGCGCTGCTGCGGCACGCCGGGAAACCGGTGGTTGCGACCTGCAGGCCGGTGTGGGAACGGGGGGCGTTCAGGGGATCGGAGCGCGCACGGCTGGCCATCCTGGATGCTGCGGCTTGCATGGGCGCGCAGTATGTCGACCTGGAGTGGAAGATCGGCCGGGGGCCGATCAGGGACTTCATGCGCCGCCATCCCGCGACGAAGGTCATCGTGTCGAGACACCTCGGTCCGGGCGAGCTCCCCCGGCCCGGCCGTGAATACGCTTCATTGCGGCGAAGCGGGGGAGCGGTGCTCAAGCTTGCTTTTGATGCGCGCGATGCCTGCGACAATGCGCTCGCGTTCGAGTTCCTCCGGCTCGCATCGCGCGATCGGCAGAAGGCGGTCGGCATCGCCATGGGGGAGGCGGGAGAGGCGAGCAGAATACTCTACAGGAGATTCGGCGGCTGGGCGACATTTGCAGCCCCCGAGGGAGGTCCTCCGTCCGCCTCCGGACAGGTCTCGGCCCGGATGCTGAGCCGGCTCTTCCGCGCCGATCGTCTGAACGGGAAAACCCGTATCTTCGGTCTCGTGGGCAATCCGGTCCGGTACAGCCTCGGCGTCTACCTGCACAACCCGCTCCTGGAGCGCGAAGGGGTCAACGCCGTCTACTGCAGGTTTCCCGTGACGGACCTCGACGCGTTCATGGCAAAGCTCGGGAACGATGCCTCCGGCCTGAGCATAACGCTCCCTCACAAGGAGCGCATGCTGCGCCATGTCGACCTCCCCGACGGCGCAGCCCTTGCCGTGGGGGCCGTCAACACGATGGTCAGACGGCGCGGCCGGTGGCGGGGAACCAACACCGACGCGGCCGGGGCCCTCGATGCGATTGAGGAGGTCCAGCCGGTTCGCGGGAAACGGATGCTCGTTCTTGGTGCAGGGGGAGCTGCGCGAGCTATTGTTTACGAAGCCCTCCGCCGCCGGGCAGTTGTGATGGTCGCAAACAGGACGCACGAGCGGGCACGGCGTGTGGCCCGGGCCCTGGGCGCCGAGGCGGTCCGCCTGGAATCGGTTCATGAGGTCGACATCATTGCGAATGCGACCTCGGTCGGCATGGCCCCGCGAATCGGGGAAACGCCGGTCCCCTCAGGCGCGGTCCTCGCAGCTGTCGCGTTCGACGCGGTGTACACACCGTCGGATACGCGCTTTCTTCGGGAGGCCCGCGCAGCCGGCGCGCGGACCGTCTCCGGGCTCACGATGTACATGCATCAGGCTTCCATGCAGTTCCGGCTGTTCGTCAGGAAGGATCCGGACATGCGGCTGCTCCGGGAGCTTCTGTCCGAGGACGCATCGGCTTTATCGGGGAACCTCTCATGATCCGCCATGTGGTGATGTGGAAAATGCTCGACCACGCTCAGGGGGCCCTCCGGGCCGACAATCTCCGGAAGGCAAAGGCACTCCTGGAGGAACTGCCGGGACTGATCCCGGCGATACGCTCGCTGCAGGCCGGAATCGGCTCGCGACTTGACCCGCAGGCGTTTGATTTGGTCCTGATCGCCGAGTTCGCTTCTCAGGAAACCCTCCGGTCGTATCTGGAACATCCGGAACACCAGCGAGTTGCGGCTTTTCTCCGGGCGGTCCGCTCGGAGCGCACCGTCGTCGATGTCGAGATCTGAACCATGGCCTCAGTCCGCCTCTTGCCGCTGCAGAGTCCACTGGATGCGACGGTCAGCGTTCCGGGCTCGAAGAGCATCACCAATCGGGCACTGATCTGCGCGGCGCTTGCACAGGGTGAATCTCTTCTCCATAACGGATCGGACAGCGAGGATACCGCCCTGATGATGAACGCGTTGAACCAGCTCGGAGTGCTGGTCCGAAGGGCGAAGAGCGACCTGGTTGTGGAGGGGAGAGGGGGGCGGCTTTACGCGCCGAAGTACCCTGTCCCGGTCGGCAATGCCGGGACCACATTCCGGTTTCTCCTCTCTCTGGCCGCCGTCGCCCGGGGCACAACGACGTTCGAGCTGTCCCCCCGGATGGCCGAGCGTCCCCTTGACGATCTGATTGAAGCCCTCCGGCAGGCGGGGGTCCCGGTGTCTCGCGATGTTTCCGGACTCTACGTTCATGTGGAGGGGTCCAGTCTGGCCGGGGGCAGAGTGAGCATCCGCGCCGACCGGAGCAGCCAGTTTCTCTCGTCGCTCCTTCTGGCCGCGCCGTACGCAAGAGAGCCAATGGATATTGCCGTCGATGGAGTACTCGCATCGGCGCCATATGCCGCGATGACGCTGCAGGTGATGGCTGCCTTCGGCGTCACGGTGCGCGCGGAGGACGAATACAGGATCCCCCGGGGAGCGTGCTACACGCCCGCAGAGTACACCGTCGAGGCGGACGCTTCCGGCGCTTCGTATCCGCTGGCCGCCGCCGCGATCGGAGGAGGTGCCGTCATGGTGCCCGGCGTCCGAGAAAAATCGCTGCAAGGAGACATGGGGTTCGCCTCGTTGCTTCGTGAGGCGGGCTGCAAGGTGAGGTTTTCGCCGGAAGGGGTGGTTGTGGAAGGGACGGGCACTCCGGGGGGAATGGATGTGGATATGAATGCAATGCCTGACGTTGTTCCGACGCTGGCCGCTGTGGCCCTGTTTGCAGCGGGGCCGACGCGAGTGAGGAACGTCGGACACCTTCGTTTCAAAGAATCCAACCGCCTTGACGCGCTTGCAGATGAGCTTCGCAAGCTGGGCGCTTCGGTGACTGTTCATGACGACGGGTTTGAGATTGCCCCTGTTCCGCTTCACGGCGCAACACTCTCGCCCCGCGATGATCACCGGCTTGCCATGAGCTTTGCGCTGGTCGGGCTGAGGACTGAAGGAATCGTCATCGAGAATCCGGGGTGTGTCCGGAAATCGTTCCCCCGGTTCTGGGAGGAGTTCGAGCAGATGACGGGCCGGCCTCTTTCGTTCACGCAGTAGTTGAGCTTCGATGGTGTCATTGCTTTGCCTCCCGGCCACGAGACGTTCCGGGGCCGGAACATGGATCTGTACGGGGGAAAGGTCCCTTCTCCCGCTATAATGAAGGGCAGTTCGGCTTGCCTCATTTTACGGGCGAATCATGCCGGGCCGAACGCCTCTTTGGCGATGTCGATGATTAGTGTGTTCTGGTCTGTTCTTGTAACTTTTACAATCATTGTAAGAATCGGACAGGTATGTGATGGCCGGCAACTCATTTGGAAACCACTTTCGCATTATTACGTTCGGGGAAAGTCACGGGCGGGCAATCGGCGCAGTCATTGACGGTGTCCGCCCGGGCTTTCCCATCGACATCGCCGAAGTCCAGAAGGAGCTTGACCGCCGGCGGCCGGGTCAGAGCACGGTTACGACGCCTCGATCCGAGGCCGACCGGGTGGAGATCCTGAGCGGAGTCTTCGAGGGAAGGTCAACGGGGACCCCGATCTGCATGCTGATCTGGAATACCGATCAGCGCCCGGCGGCGTACGAGAAGATCAAGGAGATGTTCCGCCCGGGGCATGCGGGATACACCTACCTTGCGAAATACGGCATCAGCGATTACCGCGGCGGGGGACGCTCGTCGGGACGGGAAACGGCTGCCCGTGTGGCCGCCGGAGCGGTGGCAAAGCAGCTTCTCGAAAGGCGCGGGATCCGCATCTTCGCCTATACTAAAGAGGCGGGGGGGATCGAAGCGCGCAGGATCGATTTCGCCGAAATTGAGCGGAACCCGATGCGCTGCCCCGATCCGGAGAGCGCAAAGAGGATGGAGGAGCTCATCCTCGCCGTCAGGGAGGAAGGGGATTCCGTCGGCGGAGTCGTGGAGGTCGTCGTCCAAAACGCTCCCGTGGGCCTTGGCGAGCCTGTTTTCGATAAGCTTGAGGCTGACCTCGCAAAGGCGCTCTTGTCGATCGGGGCCGTGAAGGGGTTCGAAGTGGGGAACGGGTTTGCCGCCTCGCGCCTGAAAGGGAGCGAAAACAACGACCCGATCTACCGGGATGAAGAGACCGGCCGCATCCGGACGAGGACCAACAACGCGGGTGGGATTGCCGGCGGCATCTCCAACGGTGAAGATATTGTGGTGCGCATTGCGGTGAAACCACCATCGTCGATCCGCAAGGAGCAGGAGACAGTGACAGTGGAAGGGAAGGCTGCCGTGATCAGCGTCGGCGGGCGCCACGATCCGTGCATCTGTCCCCGTGTCGTGCCGGTTGCCGAGGCAATGGTCGCGCTGACGATCTTCGACCATCTCACGAGATTCCAGCTTCTGCGGAAGGGGGGAAAGCTTCGCGATCTGCGCGACACGGTGGATCAGATTGACCACAATCTCCTCCTGCTGCTGTCCGAACGCCAGGCGGTTGTGCGCCAGATCGGCGAGGTGAAGAAGAAGAGAGGGCGGAAGATCGGCGACAAGAAGCGGGAGCGGGAAATCCTCCGGAAGCAGCTCTCCGTGGCAAGGGACCTCGGGCTTGATGAGGCGTTCGTGACCGAGCTGCTCCATGCAGTATTTCATCTGGCCAAAACCACACAGAAGCAGGCGCGACGGGGGAAGACGCGGTGACCGTCGGGATTATCGGATACGGGCGGTTCGGACGTCTGGCAGCCTCGCTTATTGCGCCGCACGCCGATGTTGTCGTTCATGATCCGGCGCTCCGCCGGCGCCCGGCAGGTTCCACGGCACTCACCAGGGGATCTCTTGCAGATGCCGCCGGTCAGGAAGTGGTCGTGCTCGCGGTTCCAGTTTCCACGCTCCGGAACGTTCTGAGACAGATGCGCCCGCTGGTGGCTCCTGGAGCACTCGTGGCCGATGTCTGTGCGGTGAAGGTCCTCCCCGTGCAATGGATGGCACGGATGCTCCCTCAGGATGTGAGCGTCCTGGGAACGCATCCGATGTTCGGCCCGGACAGCTGCGACGGCGTGCTGGAGGGGCACCGGATCCTGGTCTGTCCGGTCAGGGGAAAAGCGGCCAATCGCGCGATACGGCTCCTCCGCCGGTCAGGACTCACCGTGAGTGTCGTGGACCCCGATGCCCACGACAGGATCATGGCCGAGACCGTTTTCCTGACGCAGTGTGTCGGAAGGATCGTGGCCGAAGCAGGGCTGGGGCTGAGGGACGAGGGGACGATTCACTACCGCCGTCTCCGCTCGATCGTCACTGTGGCGCGAAACGATACCCCCGAGCTTTTTCACGATATGTGGCTCTACAACCGCCATGCACGAAACGTCGCCCGCCGCGTCGGGCTCGGATGGCGGCACATCGAACGTCAGCTGCACCGCGCACGCTCCCCGCTCGCGCGTTGATTCTCTCCCCATTTTTGTCAACATTTGCTCGGCATACCTTACCCAATCCAGGCTCGCATGATTGAGCTCCGTAATGTCGTCAAGAAATTCGGCCGCATCACCGCCGTCAACGATATCACGCTGAGAGTCGGCGAGGGGGAATTCTTCGGATTCCTCGGGCCGAACGGTGCGGGCAAGACGACGACGATCAAGATGCTGGTGGGCCTCTTCGCTCCCACCTCGGGCAGCTGCCTGATCCACGGGCACGACGTGCACCGCGAGCCTCTCAAAGCGAAAAGACATCTCGCCTATGTACCCGACCAGCCCTACCTCTACGAGAAGCTGACGGGACGCGAGTTCCTCTACTTTGTGGGTGGGGTGTACGGCATGACGACTGGGGACATTGAGGCCGGGGTCGAAACGATGTCCGCGGTGTTTGAAATCGGGGAATTCCTGGACAGGCGGGCCGAAGAATATTCACAGGGGATGCGCCAACGCGTGGTGCTCGCCTCCGCATTGCTCCACAATCCTTCCGTGCTGGTCATCGACGAGCCGCTGGTAGGGCTGGACCCGCGGAGCGCGCGCCTCGTGAAGACCACCCTCAAGGAGCGGAGCGCGGCAGGATTGACCATCCTTATGTCCACACACCTTCTCGACATTGTCGAGGAGCTCTGCGGCCGTATCGCCATCATGCACCGGGGACATCTTGTGGACGAACGGGTGCGGCCGGCAGAAGGAGGGTTTGACGGGCAGCTCGAATCTCTCTTCCTGGACATCACTCGCTGAGCCATGCGCCATTGTGGTCTTCTTTTCCTCGTCCGTCTCCAGGGGCTCCGCAATGCGGCAAGAGCCTTCAGACCGTCGGATCTGCCCGCCAACGGGGCCTCGATCCTGGTCTTCGGCGGGTTTGCCGTCGGCATGTTCCTCCTTTCCCGTACCTGCTCGCTCTACCTTCTGAACCATGCGCATATCGGGCTCTCCATGATGCACCGGCTGCTTTCCATGGTGCTCTATGTCCTCTTCATCGCCGTGAACCTGGGAAACGTGGTCGTCTTCTATGCCACCTTCTACCGGTCCGAAGAGGTGGCATTCCTGATGGCGATGCCCATTCGCCAGGAGCGTATCTTCCTGGTAAAATTCTTCGACAACATCGTCTCGAGTTCCCTGACACTGATGCTGATCGGCGTCGCGCTTGTCTCCGGCTATCTCTCGGTGTTCCCTCTCCCCTGGTACGTGGTTCTGTCCTCTGTCCTGTTCGTCCACCTGCCTCTCATGCTGATCGCCTCGATCCTGGCCGTGGGCATTCTCCTCGGCCTTGTTGCGGTCGCTTCCCGGCTCGGCACCAAACGCCTCCTCACCCTCACGATCCTCGTGTACGTGGGGGCGGTCTACCTGTATTTCGAGCTGACGAACCCCGAGCAGCTTCTCACGATGGTCGTGAAACGCTTCCCGGTGGTCAATGCGTATTTCAGCAGCGAGGACCCTCCCTTCGTCGGCCTGCTGCCGAGCCACTGGGTTTCCCAGTACCTCTACTGGACCATCATGGGGAAGGGGGGACAGGCTGCGGCATACCTCCTGACGCTGTGGGGGGCGACCTGTGTTGCAGGGTCGGCGCTCTGGCTTCTGGCCAGAAAGGTGTACTACCGGAGCTGGCTGGCGGCCAGCCTGGAACCACCCGTCCCGGTTTCCAGGACTCGTTCCAGGGGAATCCCGTTCCTGCGCCTTGAGCGTCATTCGATCGGATCGCGTCAGACCGATGTGGTCCTGAAACGGGATTTCTGGATGTTCTTCCGGGATCCGGGACAGTGGGTCCACCTGGTGCTCATGGGAGTTCTGCTCGGCGTTTTTCTCACCTCGGTTTCCTCGCTCGATGTGCCGTGGAGCCAGCCCGTGGCGCGGACCGTCTCATTTCTGACCCTGCTGCTGTTCAACGGCTTCCTCCTCGCCTCGATAGCCCTGCGCTTCGTCTTCCCGGCGGTCAGCCTGGAAGGGGANNGTGCCGATCCTGGCTGCCGCGCAGGTGCTCTCCGCCGTCTCTGCGGGGATGACCCGCGAAGTGTTCCTCCTGATGGTGGCCGGGACGGTGACGATGGGCTGTGTGGCGTTTGCGATGACCGGTCTTCATCTGGGAGCGGGGTCCGTGTTCGCCCAGTTCCACGAGAAGAATCCTGTCCGGGTGGCATCGTCGCGCGGCGCCACGTTGACCTTCTTCCTGAGCATGGTCTACCTGATGATGGTGACGGTGATCCTTGCGCTTCCCGTGCACCGGTTCTTCGAGACCATGGGCAAGGCCGGCAGCACCTCGCCGGGCTGGATGTTCGTTCCCCTGGCGGCGATTGCCGGTCTCTCTCTCATTGTGACCACCGTGTCCACGATGGTCGGAGTTCGCAGCTTCGGCAGGGACCACTAAGGTACTATGGCATGAAAACTCCCCCACGCGCCCGGTCTCAGGTCTCCGCGCGCGCTCTCCTGGCCGCTGGCCTGGTTGTTCTGGCCGCGGCGTGTGCGGCAGGTCAGGTAAAATACGACGCGGGCGCCGAAGGACTCTTTGCCTCCGCGCTCGAGGCTTACCGGGCTGCCTCCTACCGGAATTCCGAACAGCTGCTGGACAGCCTCATCCGGCGGTATCCCGACTCTCACCGCATCACCGCTGCTCTCATCATGCGGGGGAAGGCACTCTTCGCGCTGGAGGAAAACTACGAGGCATCTAAGACATTGAAGACCCTGGTCTCGGGGTATCCGTCATCGCGCTATGTCCCGGATGCCGAGCTCCTGCTTGGAAGGATCTATGCGCGAATCGACAGGTATGACGACGCTCGCGATGCGGCGTTCCGCGCCTGGAGAACTCTCGGGCCGGACGCTCCTCCCCGGCTGACACGAGAGGTGCTCTCCCTCATGGACAGCCTTCTCACCCGGCACACCACGCTGCCCGTCCTCTACGCACTGTTGAGACAAACCGGCGAGCCTCCGCTGCGGGGCCACCTCTGGACCGTGGCGGCAAGGCGCGAACTCGTCGGGGGCAACATCCTGGCCGCGACGGCGGCGGTGGACTCGATCGCGCTCCGGTACGGGACCGTCGTACCCCGCGAGACGGTCGAGCAGCTCCGGGCTGAGCTCGGCAATGCGACGACCCTGAAACTCGGGGTGCTGCTTCCGCTGATGCGTGAGAGCCCGCCGTCGGCCCTGAAGGAGGTCGGAAACGAGGTCCATGAGGGGATCCTGACGGCGTTCGACAGGTCCTCGGCGTCGATGACGGTGCCGCTCCGCATCTCGCTCGACGTCCGTGACACCGAACGGGATCCAGGGACCGCTGCCTCGGAGGCGAAAGCGCTCGCCGCCGACGGGACCGTCGTGGGAATTCTCGGTCCGGTCTTTTCCGCCACGACGACCGCCGCAGCGCGGGTTGCATCGGCTGGCGGCGTTCCGCTGGTGACCCCGACGGCGAACCAGAACGGGATTGCGGGGCTCGGCACGACGATCTTTCAGGCCAACCCGGATTACGAACAGCGGGGCCGTGCCATGGCCCGGTATGCGGTGGAGCGCCTGGGGTTCCATGTCCTGGCGGTGCTCTCGCCGTCGGATACCTATGCGAAATTCCTCGCGGACGGGTTTGCCTCCGAGGCGCGGGCTCTCGGAGCGGAGGTGGCCGCAAACGAATGGTATCAGAAAGGAACTGCCGACCTGCGCTCCCAGCTGCTCGATATCCGCCGGGCGAGTTTCCGGCAGGGCGCTGAGGCAATGATCTCGTTTGCCGGGAAAATGGCGAGGTTGGAAGTCATGAAGCTCGTCGGGCTGGGCGTTCGCCCCTCCCTCGTCGATTCCCTCCTTGCCGCATCCTCGGTCGTGCCTGTGCGCCTGCTGCTCGGGCCACGCGGAAGGGAGCTCGTGGATTCGGCGGGAATGAAGGTGGTCTATGACGAGGTCTGGGCCGACAGCCTCAGGTTCCCGGCCGGAGGGATCGAAGCCCTGTACTGTCCGGTGTCCTCGCCTGGGGAGATCGGCATCGTCTCTTCTCAGATTGCATACTTCAATATCAAGACCCAGCTGCTCGGTTCGGGTGAATGGAACAGCCTGAACCAGCTTGAAACCCATCGCCGGTATACCCTCGGCGTGCGGTTTGAGTCGGACAGCTATGTCGACACCAGCACATCGGCCTACAGGGAATTCCTGGGCGCCTTCACCGCGCGGTTCAGGAGACAGCCGGGAAAGAACACACTGTTCGGGTATGATGCGGCGTCGCTGGTGCTTTCGGTCCTGGGCAAGGGAGCCGCGACGCGCACTGCCCTTGCACAGGGGCTCGCCCTCGTTCGCGAATATCGGGGGGTGCGGGGCCGCATCGGGTTCACCTCCGGCCGTGTGAACAGCTGGATGCACGTTCTCGAATACACCGAAGATGGGATCATCCACGTGGGTGAAATCTCCGGTGAGCCGTAACCGCCTGCAGAGCAGGCATCACAGTCACCACGGTGAACCCGCCTTCACCATGCGACGGACAACAGCCGCGTGGAGAAGCGATGGAGAACGAGAAGAAACCATCAGCCGCCGGCCGGAAGACGTGGCCTGCGGGGGAACGGCCGCGTGAACGGCTGTTTCATTCCGGTCCGGGAACGCTCACCGACGCCGAGCTCCTGGCGATCCTGCTGCGGACGGGAACCAGGACGAAGAATGCGCTGGAGGTGGCGCACCTTGTGCTGGAATCGGCGCGCACCCTCAGGGAGCTCGGCCGCGCCTCTCCGTGCAGTCTCATGCGCCTCGCCGGCATCGGGCGCGTCAAGGCCGCGGAGATAATCGCTGCGCTTGAGATCGGCCGCCGGGTGCAGGCCGCGGACGATGATGACTATCCCGTCGTACGGACACCCCAGGACGTCGCCCGAAGGATGATCCCCGCACTCCGCGATCGGGAACACGAAGTCTTCATCGTCCTCATCCTTGACGCAAAAAACGGTCTCCGCAGAGAGGTCGAGGTCTCGCGGGGAACGTTGACCGCCAGCCTGGTGCACCCCCGTGAAGTGTTCAGAGCGGCAATCGAGTGGCTTGCCGCTTCCATTATCGCAGTCCATAACCATCCAAGCGGCAACCCCGAACCAAGCCGCGAAGATCTCGAGATCACCAGGCAGCTTGCGGAGACTGGGAAAGTCGTGGGAATCCCTCTGCACGACCATATTATCGTCGCCGGGAGCCGGTATACAAGCCTCGCCGAGCGCGGATTGGTGTCGTGACGGATCGGCACATTTTTGCGGATTCAAGAACTTTTCCCCCCCTTCTTGTGTTCCCATAGTCAGCGTTCCTGGGAGTGCGTTTTTCTGGTCCCGCAAGCTGTTGATCCTCAAGGAGTTGGTCACCGGGGAATGATGCCGGGCATGAAGAATTGAGATCATTTAATGATTGACAAACTTGCGTTTTTTTAGTATCCTTTGGCCGGATAACTCAAGCGGGCAACTCTGTGAAACGATGAGACTTCATAACTCACCTACTCTACACCTCAGGAGGAATCAATGCGAACACTGAACAGGACGGTCATTGCAAGCTGCATGACTCTCCTCCTTTCAGGATCGTTAATGCTGGTGGGATGCTCGTCGAGTCCTGACGAGGCGCAGATGAAGCAGCTGAACGATCTCAAAGAGGAGGTCGCCGCATTGCAGAAAGACATGGCGGCGAAGGATCAGCAGAAAGCCGGTCTGGACAAGGAAATCGCGGAGAAAAACGCGAAGCTCACGAAGTGCAACGACGACCAGCAGGTTGTCAAGCAGCGGCTGGCGAAGTAATCGCCCGTTGCGAATATCGAGCATGGCAACCACGAAAGGAGTGTCGACACATGAACGTGATGAAAACATGCGCAATCGTTCTTGCCGCGCTGCTGGTCGTAGGGGTGAGTGTTGCGCAGGAGAAGTATACAAAAGACCAGTGGCAGCAGGACCTGAATTCGTACACAACGCAGCGGAATGATCTGAATACGAAGGTCAAAGCCGTCACCGACCAGATCACCACGCTGACCCAGCAGTCATCGAAGCTGGACGAGGACTGGACAAAGTGCATTGACGACCTGTATGCCCTGGTAGGATCCAACAGGCAGGCCGCCGATGCCTTCCGGTCGGACATCGATGCAACGGAGAATACGGCCAATGAACTCTCCCGCCTCTCCGATGCCGATCTGATGGCACGGTCAGCCGATGTCGATGCGCTGGCTGCAAAAACGAAGGGCCTGTGGGACAACAAGCTCTCCCTGATCCCCGAGTTCTACGACAGGCTTACCGCCCTGAACGACAAGGTGAAAGCCCTTCAAACCACGCTCAGCAACCAGGTGAAAATATACAGCGTGGGGACCTGGGCTCGGAACCGGGACTGCCTCTGGAACATCTCCAAGAAACCGGACATCTACAGCAACGCGTGGATGTGGCCCAAGATCTGGCAGGGGAACCGCGATCAGATCAAGGATCCCGACGTCATCCATCCCGGCCAGAAGCTGAAGATCCCGCAGGGGAAAGAGCTGACCTCAGATGAGAAGTCAGCCGCCCGAAAGTATTACGCGCGCAAGGGGAAATAGAACGCCCCTTGCAGGTCGCGGCGGCGGACACTGATGATGTTCTGCGGGACCGCGTGGACGGGAGAGCGGCAGCCCGTTGCTCTCGAAGAGGGGAGGGCCTGGCGAAGGCTCAGGACGGGAAGGAGAGCGTGGCGTGACGACGTCCGGCATGGGGCATCCGCAACCAGGATGCGAAGCGTCCGGATGCCGGAGCGCAGGATGCCGGGCGCCTAAAGGGCAGCCGCGCGTTGCGATCGAAGGCAAGGAGCGTGTGGTCCACAGAGCACATGACAGAGTGAACCGAGAGCCCCCTTTTCCGGAAGGAGAGGGGGCTTTTCTGTGGTACGACCAGCATGACATATACCCAGGAGGTGCAAGTCCTCCCGAAAGCTGACCATAGCGATCGAAGCGAAGTCCCGCCAAGGCGGGAGCAGGGCGACCTCGCCGTGGGAGGGAAGATTATGGCCGGCCCGGAGACCCCGGCAGGAGTGGGTGGAGCCGGGACCCGCGGCGCCGGGAACAGGGTTCCGCGCCGGTCTGGGGAATGGGTTGCCGGGCTCCTGACTTGACAGGTACTCTCATGAGGATGCCGCATTGACTGAGAAGAAGATCAGGATGGAAGGCGTCGATCCCGTGCAGCTGCTCGGACTGAACGACGCCAATCTCCAGGTGCTGGAAAGGCGCTTCGACGCGGGGGTGATCGTGCGGGGCGATACGATCATGCTGCGCGGGGACCAGCAGGAAGTGGATCAGCTTGAGAAGATATTGAGAGAGTTGATCTACATCCTGAACAGGAACGGCAATCTCACCACGAACGACGTCGAGACCGTGATCGATCTTGTGGCCGCGAACGGAGAACCGGCGCTTCCAAGCGGGGCGGCGCAGTCGGCAGGAGCGGACGACGCGGAGATGCTGATCCTCTATACGAAGAGCCAGATCATACGCGCCAAGACGCCGGGACAGCGGGAGTATATCAGGCGGATCAGGAAAAACGACATTGTCTTTGCGGTGGGCCCTGCGGGTACGGGGAAGACCTATCTGGCCGTCGCCATGGCTGTGGCGGCGCTCAAGAACAACGAGATCACGAAGATCGTACTGACGCGTCCCGCCGTCGAGGCAGGAGAGAGCCTGGGGTTCCTTCCGGGGGACCTGAAGGAGAAAATCGACCCCTACCTCCGGCCGCTGTACGACGCGCTGGATGACATGATACCGGCGGAGAAACTGAGGACCTACCTTGAACGGCGCGTGATCGAGATCGCTCCTCTGGCGTACATGCGAGGCCGCACACTCAATAACGCCTATGTGATCCTTGACGAAGCGCAGAACGCCTCAGCCATGCAGATGAAAATGTTCCTGACCCGGCTTGGGCCGAACTCCCGCGCCATCATCACGGGCGACGTTACACAGATCGATCTGCCCAGCAAGCAGCTCTCGGGGCTGGTGCAGATCCAGGATGTCCTGAAACAGGTGGAAGGGATCGCCTTCGTCTACTTCGACAGGAACGACGTGGTGAGGCACCGGCTCGTGAAGGACATCATCGACGCCTACGATAAATACCAGGAGACGGCAAAGGGGGATGACGGATCGGTGCCGGAGCCTCCGGCAGGGGTCTAGGTTTCCTGGAGAGCCCCCGGAGGACCGGATCGCAGGAGATCAGCGGGCCCGGCGCTTCCGCTTTTTCACTTCGTTCCAGATGGCGTCCATCTCCTTGAGCGATGCCTGTCGGATGTCCCGTCCGCGGAGGCGGAGCTCCCGCTCGATCTGCCGGAAGCGCAGCGAAAACTTGGCGGTGGTGCCGTGCAAAGCGTGTTCGGGGTCGACACGGAGAAAGCGCGCATAATTGACCAGCGAGAAGAGCACGTCGCCGAACTCCTCCGTCCGCCGCGCGGGGCTGGCCCGCCGGAGGGTCTTCCGGAGTTCCTCGAGCTCCTCGCGCACCTTCAGCCAGATCTCCTCGCTCCGCTTCCAGTCGAAGCCGACTTTTGCCGCGCGCTCCTGTACCCGGCGGGCCTGGAGCAGCGCCGGAAGCGTCCGGGGAACTCCTTCGAGTACGGATGTCCTCCCTTCGCTCATCTTGATCTGCTCCCAGTTCCGCTTCACCTGGGCGGCCGTCCGGGCCCTGACCTGGCCGAAGACGTGGGGATGTCTCCTGATCATCTTGTCCGTCACGTCGTCCAGCACGTCGCGAAGCGTGAACTCCCGGGCCTCTTCGGCGATCGTGGCCTGCAGGAAGACATGGAGGAGGAGATCCCCCAGTTCCCCCTTCAGCTCATCTATCCGCCTGTCCGTGATGGACTCTACGACCTCGTAGGTCTCCTCGATCAGGCCCTCCCGGAGTGATTCGTGAGTCTGCCGGCGGTCCCACGGGCACTCTCGGCGCAGACGCCGCACCAGGACAACGAACTGTTCCATTTCGCGGGCGGGCACCGGCGGCATCACGCGGCGCCTTCGGGAAGGACGGGGGGGCATACGCTCCATTTCCGGTCGTGAAATGGCGTATGGTAGAGAAATCACGTCTGAGAAGCAATCGGCGTTCTGGATTCTCGGCCCCCCTCTTCCTATATTCCCTGTTGCCACTTCCCCCGAACCCTTGATGAAACTCCGACTCGCTGTTGCAGCAATCCTGGTTCTTGGCATGGCCGCAGCCGCGTTCCTTGTGTTGCGTCGTCATCACCGGGAGGTCTCCATGGTTCTTGTGAACGGTGTGGTCTACACCGTCAACCCCTCGCAGCCCAAGGCCGAAGCGGTGGCGATCGACGGCAGCGTGATCGTGGGGGTAGGATCGACTAAGGATCTCCTTGAAGAGTTTCAAGGGGATACGGTCATCGACGTCGGAGGTAAACCGGTCTATCCCGGCTTCGTTGACTCCCATGCCCACCTCGAAGGACTCGGCATCCTGCTGATGACCATCGACCTGCAAGGGACATCCTCGCCCGAAGACGTCGCCGGACGCGTCGCCTCCGATGCCGGGCGCAGGCCTGTGGGGGCCTGGATCAGGGGCCGGGGCTGGGACCAGAACCGGTGGGCAAAAAAAGAGTTTCCCTCGCACGCGATGCTTGACGCCGCCGCTCCAGGCAACCCTGTTGTGCTTGGACGGGTGGACGGGCATGCAGTCTGGGTGAATTCCCTCGCGCTGCACCTGGCCGGGATCTCCCGGTCCACCCGCGAGCCGGAGGGGGGAAGGATTCTTCGCGACAGCGCCGGCGACCCAACGGGAATCCTCATCGACAACGCCACGAATCTCATGGCTGCGGTCATGCCGCCCCCGACACGAGCCGAGAGAACGGAGGCCGTGAGACTTGCCGTAGACCAGTGCCTGCGGTTCGGGCTGACGCAGGTTCACGACATGGGGGTCGACACGGAGCTTGTGGACATTTACCGGGACCTGATCCTCAGGAATGAATTCCCCTTCAGGATCTATGCGGCTCTCGACTGGTCCGCCTGGAATCACTACCCGGGGCCCGATGTTGGGGACGCATCGGGAAGGATCGTCGTCAGGGCGCTCAAACTTTACATGGATGGAGCGCTCGGCTCTCGGGGTGCGGCTCTGCTCCAGCCATACAGCGACGACCCTGGGAACCGCGGGCTGACAATGATGTCTTCCGATTCTCTGAAAAACATTGCAGAGCTCTGCCTGGACAAGGGCTTCCAGTTGTGCGTCCACGCCATTGGCGACAGGGCAAATACAGTGGTGCTTTCCACTTATCAAGAAGCGTTTAAGTCACGTAAAATCAATGGCAACGACGTTCGATTTCGAGTAGAACATGCACAGTTGCTGGATCCCGCCGACGTCCCGCGCTTCCACCGGCTGGGAGTCCTTCCGATGATGCAGCCCACCCACTGCACTTCGGATATGCCCTGGATCGTTGACCGGCTTGGAAAAGAGAGGGCAGTGCATGCTTGCCTCTGGCGATCGCTGCTGGATGACGGTGACATCATTCCGGCAAGCTCGGATTTCCCGGTCGAATCGCCGAACCCGCTTCTCGGGTTCTATGCCGCCATCACGAGGCAGGACCTTGAGGGGAAGCCCGACGGCGGCTGGTATCCGGAACAGCGCATGACGCGCGCGGAGGCTTTAAAAGCGTTCACCATCTGGGGTTCATATGCCGCGTTCCAGGAAGAGAAGAAAGGTTCGGTCGAAATCGGAAAATGGGCCGATCTGGTGGTATTATCGGAGGATATCATGACGATCGAAGCCGCCAGGATTCCCCGGGTCCGGGTGGAAAAGACCATGGTCGGCGGAACGATGGTCTATGAGGCAAAAGAAGGGGGGGGCGGGAGGTGAGGCAGTGGACGGTGCTGGAGCTCCTGGAATGGACGGCTGGGCACCTTTCGGAAAAAGGATTTGACGAGGCCCGGTTGACCGTCGATCTGCTGCTTGCGCACGTGCTCAGGCTCCGGCGGCTTGATCTCTATCTTCAATTCGACCGGGTTCTCCTGCCGGATGAGCTTGCCGCATTCAGGGGGATGTACGAGCGGCGGCTGACCCATGAGCCGCTCCAATACATCCTTGGCGAAACAGAGTTCATGGGGCTGAAGCTGAAGCTCGGACGAGCGGCACTCATCCCCAGGCCCGAAACCGAACAGCTTGTTGAGCATGCTGTGGCAGCCTCTGCAGGGCTCGGGAAGGAAGATCTGCAGATTCTGGATGTCGGGACGGGCAGCGGGAACGTGGCGCTCGCCCTGGCTCAAAGGCTGCCGGGCGCGCGCGTGACGTCGATCGACAACAGCTCCGAGGCGCTGCTCCTTGCGGCACGGAATGCGGCCGACAACCGCATCACCGGGGTGACCTTCCTGGAAGCGGACATCTTCGGCAGCCTGATGGATGACCGGGTCTTCGATCTCATCGTTTCAAATCCACCCTACGTTTCAGCGGGAGAGTATGCCTGCCTGGAGCCCGAAGTGCGCGATTTTGAGCCGCGCCTTGCTCTCACCGACGGAGGGGACGGCCTCCGGTTTCACAGGCGTATAGCAGATCGTGCACGGGCACTCCTGCGACAAGGGGGACTGGTCTTCGTGGAGGTAGGATACAACCAGGCCGAAGCCGTCCGGGAGATCTTCGAACGGCAGGGCCTTGGAAACATCGTCATCCACCGGGACTTTGCGGAGATCAAGAGGGTGGTCTCCGCCNNGGGAGGACTGCGGCTTCGATCGGGAAGGGGTACGTCATCCTCCTGGGCATCCGCAGGGGAGACAGGCCAGAGGATGCGGATCTTCTTGCGGGGAAGTGTTCGGGTCTGCGCGTCATGGCGGACCGGGAAGGGAAGATGAATCTCTCTCTTGCCGATACGTCCGGGAAAACCATCGTGGTTTCGCAATTCACTCTCTACGGCGACGCCCGGAAGGGAAACCGGCCCAGCTTTACGGACGCCGCTCCTCCTGCCGAGGCTCAACCCCTCTACGAGCGGTTTGTCGGACGCCTGCGCGGGCTCCTGGGGGACGATGCCGTGTCGACCGGCATATTTGGCGCGATGATGGAAGTCACAATCGTGAATGATGGCCCGGTGACTGTGCTGATCGAGAGTCCGGCGGAGGCGAAGGGAGAGTAGCGATGCATGTGGTGATGATCTTTCTTGACGGCGTGGGTATGGGGGAGCCCGATCCGTCGGTGAATCCGCTGTTCTCGGCCAGACTTCCGGTCATGCGCCGTCTCATGGGGGGGATGCCCTCACTGCATGACCGGAACCTCGAAAGCAGCGGTGGCGTGGTCCTTCCCCTTGATGCAACCCTGGGGGTCCCGGGGCTCCCGCAGAGCGGGACGGGTCAGGCATCTCTCCTGGCAGGGATCAACGGCCCGCGCCGCGCAGGACATCATTTCGGCCCTCATCCGCCTTCCTCGCTGCACGCGGCGATCGAACGGAAGAACATCTTCCGTCGTGTGATGGAAACAGGAAAGAGCGCCTGCTTCGCCAACGCGTTCCCGCAGGGATTCTTCGACTACGCCGCGGTCCATCCTCGCCGGTTGTCCATGACCACTCTCTCCTGCAGGATGAGCGGCCTCGCGCTCATGCGGGAGCAGGACCTTCGGGACGGGCGGGGAGTCTCGGCCGATCTCACCGGCGAGGGTTGGAAGAAAATGGGCTCCCCGGCAATCCCGGTCGTTTCCCCGCAGGAGTCGGGCCGCTGTCTCGCAGGGCTTGCGGCACGCCACCATTTCACGTTGTTTGAGTACTGGAAAACCGACTTTGCCGGCCATTCCAGGAACATGGCGGAATCTGCCGCGGTGCTCGAATGCCTCGATGCCATGCTGGAAGGCCTGATGGACGGGGAGGGCGCCGCCCACAGACTNNACCCGCAACCCCGTCCCCCTCTTGCTGCACGGCCGTCATCACCGGGCTGCCGCAGCGCGCGTTCTCGCCCATTCCCGTCCCGGCCTCCACCATGTCGCTCCCGTAATCGTCGAGATGCTCGCCGGGGGCTGAACCCGGCTCACGCCGCTTACCCGATGGCGCTGCTGCCCCCTCCCTCCACGCTTCCCGCGTTCAAGACGGCGCTGTGTGTCTTCGCCGGAGTCATCATCGGACGGACCCTCCCGAGCGCGGCTCTCCCGCCCCTTGCCCTCCTCGTTGCCCTCCTGCTCCTGCTGCTTGTGCTCCGATGGAGGAGCCGCGGAACGGAGCGCCAGGTTGCCGCGGTGATGCTCTGTATCATGCTGGGGGCCGGCAAGTATGTGATGGACCGCGAGCGGGTGCCGGCGCTGCCGCGAACCTCAGCCGGCAAGGAGGTGAGCCTCATCGGCACCGTCGACGATGAGCCGCGTGCGCAGGGCTCTCGGGTCGAGCTGCTCGTCGAGTCCCTTGCTGCCGGAGATTCCATTCTCGTTGCCTGGCACACACACCTCCTCGTGGATGTGCTCCCCTCCAGAACCGGGGAGCCTATGGCGCCGTTTGCCTACGGGATGACCATTGCCCTCCGCGGAACGCTCGGCCTTCCCCCTGCGGAACGCAATCCGGGAGAGTTCAGCCAGCGGCGCTATGACGAGGCAAACGGGATCACCCATGTGATGGCAGTGCGCGGCATGGAGGGTGTGCGTGTGCTGGACACCGCCGGAGGTCTTTGGCTGATGCGTCGCGTGATCCTTCCTTCGCGCAGATGGATCCTGGCTTTGATCGACCGGACGACCGGGGGGGAGGAAGGAGAGTTCCTGAAAGGACTGCTGATCGGAGAGCGCGGCGGCCTTTCGCGCGACACGAAGGAAGCGTTCGTCAATGCCGGGGTCGCGCATGTTCTGGCAGTCTCCGGGTCAAACGTCGCGGTTGTTGCGTCGGTCCTCTTCATGGGTCTCGAGCTCCTGAGGGTGCCCCGCCGTGCCAGGGCAGCCTTCACGCTCGCCGGCCTGTTCTGGTACATGCTCGTGACCGGGAGCCAGCCGCCGGTCGTGCGCGCAACGATCATGGCGGCCGTGCTCCTCGGTGGACGGCTGTTCGAACGCCGCACCAGCCCGTGGAACGCGCTCGGTGTCGCCGCACTGCTCATTGCCGCCCTTGATGCCAGGCAGGCGTTCGACATCGGTTTTCAGCTCTCCTTCGGAGCGGTGCTTTCCATCATGGTCCTGTACCCCCGGGCGAACGAGTGGATCGGCCGCATTCGCGGGTCCGGCGCGCCCTCAAGTGGAATCAAGGCCCTCCTCCGGATGGGCGCCGTTTCGGTGGCGGCAACACTCGGGACCCTCCCGCTCACCGCGCTCTCCTTCGGGCGGGTTTCGGTCATCGGCGTCCTGGCCAACATTGTGGTGATACCGGCGACCGGGCTGAGCGTCATGATCGGCGGTGCGGCCATCGGCGGTGGAGTGATTCACCCGTGGCCGGCCGAGACCCTCGGCGCCCTGAACCGGCTGATCCTTCACTGGACACTGGTCCTGACCCGGCTTGCGGGATTCTCCTGTGTTGCCTACATTGACACCATCCGTTTCACGGCGCTGGATGCGCTGCCGTACTATGTCGTCCTGCTTGCTGCCGCGCACAACTCGCCGCGCCTTTTGCCCCGTCTCCTTGTGGCATTTGCGTGCGCGTGTGTGTTTCTTCTGTTCGTGCCGCGAGGCGAGCCCTCTGCTGCGGATACCGGCCGGATGCGCATCACCTTCATCGACGTGGGACAGGGGGATGCGGCGCTGGCGGAATTGCCCGACGGTATGAACATCCTCGTGGATGCGGGACCCCGCACTCCGACATTCGACGCGGGGGAGCGGACCGTTGTCCCCTTCCTCAGACGCCGCGGAATCGGGGCCGTCGACCTTCTGATCGTTAGCCACGTGCACACCGATCACGCGGGGGGTGTTCCCGCGCTCTTCGCACACCTCGACGTCAGAAGGGTGATCACCGCCAGTCCATCGAGCTTCCAAAGGGCGCTGGGCGGCCTCCTGCCGCCAGGCGTGCCCGCGAGGTGCGACTCGGCACACCCCGGGGAGGTTCTTCTGTCGACTGCCAGCGCGCGCGTGTATCTCCTCTACCCCTTCTCAGGCGTGTCCTCCGGGGGAGGAGGGGACAACGAATCGCTGGTCGTGAAGCTGCAGTACGGGGCGGTATCGTTCCTGCTGACGGGGGATGCGGGGCAGGAGGAAGAAGACGCGTTGCTGGGCGCGCATGGCGCATTCCTGCGCTCGAAAGTTCTGAAGGCACCTCATCACGGAAGCCAGACGAGCAGCAGCGGGAGGTTCCTGGAGGCAGTATGCCCCGAGCATGCGGTCATCTCCGTGGGGAAATACAACCGGTTCGGTCATCCATCGCCCGCGGTGGTCGAACGATACCGCACAGCGGGAGCGTCGGTGTCGAGGACGGATGAGGAAGGGGCGGTCATGTTTGAGACGGACGGCTCAACGGTCCACAAAGTGGAGTGGCGGTGATCACGAAAACGGAATTGAAACACTTCGCCTCCCTCAGCCTCAAAAAGCACCGGGAGCTCCTTGACCTGTTCCTCGTGGAGGGCCCGCGAAGCGTTGGCGAGGCATGCAGTGCTGGTGCTCCCGTCGAGCTTGTGATCTACACGCACGTCTTTGCGGACTCCACGGCGGGGAGCGGCCTTCTCTCGGAGCTTGGGCGCCGGGGCATCCGGTGCGAATCCGTGTCCGGACGGGAACTTGCCTCGCTTGCCGATACCGTCCATGCGCAGGGAATCGTGGCCGTAGTGAGGAGATGGAGCTCCGTGCCGGCAGACCTGCTGGTTCCGGGAGAGTGGGGCTCGCTGGCAGTGGCACTCGATGCGGTCGCGGACCCGGGAAACCTTGGCGCCATCATCCGGACATGCGACTGGTTCGGCGTGGACGCGGTGCTGCTCGGCAGGGAGTGCGTGGACCTCTATAATCCCAAAGTCGTGCGCTCCACGATGGGCAGCCTCTTTCACCTTCGGATCGCGGAGGGAGCCGACCTTCCAGCGTCCGTACGGACCGCTCGGGAACGGGGATACACCGTTGCCATCGCCGATCCCTCGGCCGGCACCGCCCTGAACGGTGGGAACCTGCCCCCGAGGCTGCTCCTTGTCTTCGGGAACGAGGCGAGGGGAGTTTCGGCGGAGATCGAGGCGGCAGCGGACCTCCGTCTCGCCATCCCGCGGTTCGGCAGGGCAGAATCATTGAACGTCGCTGTGGCATGCGGGGTCTTCCTGTGGGCCTTCCGGCTCAGGGAGGAGTGATGGTGACCGGGAAACGCGTGAGCCGGGGACAGGTCACGGTTGCCCGGGCGCTGTCGAAGCTCGGAGCCGCTTCGCGCGCCAGGGCGCGCGAACTCATTGCTGCCGGCGAGGTGACCGTCAACGGACACCCTGTCACGGACCCCGGCGCATGGCTGGATCCCCGCGAGGACCGTCTCGCGATCCTGGGGCGTCCGGTCAGGCCGGGAGACTCCGTCTATCTCATGATGCACAAGCCAAGAGGTGTGATTACCACTCGGTCCGACGAGCGCGGACGCGCCACCGTGTATGAACTCCTGCCTGCAGAACCACAGGGTGTCTTTCCGGTCGGCCGGCTGGACAAAGACACTTCGGGACTCCTCCTGTTCACCAACGACACCCGGTTCGGCGAGTCGGTCACAAATCCCCTGTCCCGGACGGGCAAGACCTACAGGGTCGTTCTGGACAGGCCGCTCCGGGACGAAGATGCAAGGGAGATCGCCTCCGGGATGATCCTGAAGGACGGGACCAGGCTCCGGCCGGCGAAGATTGTTCAGGACAGGGCGCCCGGGTCATACCTCATGACAATCACTGAAGGCAGGAACCGTCAGATCCGAAGAATGTGCGTCGATCTGGGATATGACGTGGCTGCTCTCGAAAGGATCGGCATCGGCGGTGTCGAGCTTGGAGCCCTGGGCGAAGGTGCCGTGCGAGCCCTGACCGAAGAAGAAGTCCTGCTCCTGACAGAACGCGAGGTCCGGGGAATATCCCGGCGGGCGAAGAGCTTCCGGAAGAAGAAGATCGTGACTTCGGGAAAACGCGGGCGAGCTGGAAGGTAACGGCGCTCCCGGCTCACGCCCCCGGGCACGGGCTGCGCCGCACGAAAAGGACTTGGGAAGAAGAACACTCAAGAAATACCGGACGATCCATGCCGGCACCCGTTTCAAACATCGTCGAGGTGTACCCGTTTCGTTTCTCCCTTGACCGGGTGGAGCACCTCCTGCTCCGCCGCGCCTCCGGGGACCTGCTCTATCCCGGGATATGGCAGATCGTCACAGGAAGCATCGAGAAGGGGGAGACGGCTCTCGCTGCGGCCCGGCGTGAGTTCCGCGAAGAGACAGGCCTGGACCCGCTTCGATTCTGGGCGGTTCCGCTGGTGGGGGCGTTTTACGACCATCGCTCTGATGAAATCAACCTCTGCGCTCTCTTCGCCTGTCAGGTCAGCGACGCCGTCCTTCCAGTGTTGAGCGCCGAACACGATCGCTTCTGCTGGACGGCTTTTCATGAGGCAGAATCGAAACTGGTGTGGCCGGGCCAGCGTGAGGGGCTGAAGATCGTCGACCGGTTCATTGCCGGGGGCGAAGAGGCAGGCAGGCTGCTCCGTCTTCTTTGATGCTCCTTCCCCTCTCAGAAACAGGAAATCTGAGACGCGGCAGATGCGGTGGTTCTCCTTGCGTCTCGCTCCCCTATTCGCTACTTTCCACAATTCACGCAGAAGCAGCCCCACCATGTCGATCATCACGTCCGGAGTCTTCCGTGAGCGTTCTTGTCGTTGGGTCCCTGGCTCTTGATTCCATTGAGACCCCGTTCGGGTCGGCGAAGGATGCGCTTGGCGGTTCCGCGGTCTACATTGCGGCCGCTGCAAGCTATTTCGTGAATCCCGTCCGGCTGGTTGGGGTCGTGGGGGGAGATTTTCCGTCGAACGGCCTGGCGTTCCTCGAGGAAAGGAAGATCGATGTTGAAGGTCTCCAGGTCATCGCCGAGGGGAAGACTTTTCGCTGGTCGGGGCGTTACCATTATGACCTGAACGAGCGTGATTCGTTAAGCACGGACCTCAACGTCTTTGAGAAGTTCGATCCGCTCATCCCGGAAGGCTACAGGAAGAGCAGTTTTGTCTGTCTCGGGAACATCGACCCGGTCCTGCAACGGAGAGTCCTGGATCAGATGGAGAAGCCCCGGGTCGTCATCTGCGACACGATGAACTACTGGATCGAGCGCAAGAAGAAAGAGCTCCAGGACACCCTCAGATTCATCAAGATCCTGATCCTCAACGATTCCGAGGCGAGGCTGTTGTCGCGGGAGCCGAACCTCATCAGGGCGGGCCGCGTGATCCGTTCCATGGGGCCTTCGGTCGTCATCATCAAGAAGGGGGAGCACGGCGCGCTGATGATGACCGACACCTTGACCTTTTCCGCGCCCGCGTATCCGATGGAAAACATCTTCGATCCCACGGGAGCCGGTGATTCCTTCGCCGGGGGTTTCACGGGCTGGCTTGCCAGGAGCGACGATCTCTCCGAGCCGAACCTCAAGCGGGCCGTGATTTACGGCA
Organism: Ignavibacteriota bacterium; assembly: GCA_003152875.1. Classification (GTDB taxonomy): domain Bacteria; phylum Bacteroidota; class Ignavibacteria; order UBA10030; family UBA6906; genus Fen-1262. Next base: position 27,275 of record PMBF01000024.1, read on the forward strand.
GCGCACTCGCTTCATTCTGCGTGGAGAAATTCGGTGTGGAAGGGCTGCGCGATCTCACCTACCTCCAGATCCAGGACCGATACCGCGAATTCCGCGAGCTGTCCCGGTTTGAGGATTGAATGCCGCGGATCTCCGGATGAAAACGATTGAATGGCGTGACGGCGCCGTCCGGTTTCTCGACCAGACGAGGCTTCCCCACGAGGAAGTGTATGTCGTCACACGCGACGTGACCGTCCTCGCCGAGGCGATCCGCTCTCTTCGCATCAGGGGAGCGCCGCTGATCGGAGTCGCTGCGGCGTATGGTGTCGCTCTCGAGGCACACGGGCTCCCGAGCGACCGCAATCGCCTCGGACGCATCCTCCAGTCGATAGAACTGCTCCGGGCGACCCGGCCGACCGCCGTGAACCTGTTCAAGGCGCTCGACCGCATGCGGCTCATTGCCGAAAACTGCAGCGGGGCCGAGGACCTCGGCCGCGTGCTGCTGGACGAGGCGAACGCGATCCGCACGGAGGATGTCCAGGCGTGCCGCCGGATCAGCGAGTTCGGCGCCGCGCTGCTGCGTCACGGCACGTCGGTCCTCACGCACTGTAACGCGGGAGCGCTGGCGACCGCCGGAGTGGGGACTGCGCTGGGAGTGATCACCCGGGCGCACGACCAGGGAAAGATCACGCGCGTGTATGTGGACGAAACACGCCCCCTGCTGCAAGGGGGGCGGCTCACAACGTGGGAGCTGCTGCAGGCGGGGATCGAGACGTACCTGATCACCGACAGCGCGGCCGGTGTGGTGATGGCCGGGGGGATGGTGCAGGCAGTGGTGGTGGGGGCCGACCGGATCGCCGCAAACGGAGATGTTGCGAACAAGGTGGGAACCTACACGCTTGCGGTGCTTGCCAGCCGCCACGGGATTCCCATCTATGTGGCGGCACCGCTCTCCACGGTCGATCTCTCGACGCCGTCAGGTGGCGACATCGTCATCGAGCAGCGCGATCCGGCCGAGGTCACCCGCGTGGCGGGGGCCGCCGTCGCGCCCGAAGGAGTCCATGTCTTCTCTCCCGCCTTCGACATCACGCCGAACGAACTCATTACCGCTATTGTTACAGAGACTGGGGTGCACGTCCCTCCGTACGGATTAACCCTTGCCGGATCATGATCGTCAAGACCGATGCCGTCGTCCTCCGGACGATGAAATACAGGGAGAGCAGCAGGATCGCCACGCTCTACACGCGGGACTCCGGCAAGATGTCGGTGATCGCCAAGGGAATCCGCGAGCACGCGAGCAGGTTCGGCGGATCGCTCGATGTGCTTGCCTATGTCTCCGTCGTGGTGTACCGCAAGGAGCACCGGGATCTGCAGCTCCTGACGCGGTGCGACATGAAGAAACCCTTCCGGCATCTGTCGGAGGAGATCGATCGCATGGCGGCAGCGCTCGCCGCCATTGAGCTGCTTGACGCGGTGACGCATGCCGCGGAGGAGAATGCCCCGCTCTTCACGCTCCTGGTGGAAACGCTCGACGCCATCGATTCGGCTGCGCGCAATGTGGTCTCTCCGCTCCTCTTCTTCGAGCTGCACCTGCTTGCTGCCCTGGGGTATCGTCCGAATGTCGCCGCATGCTTCCGGTGCGGCGCCCCGCTGGAGGCCGATGATGCCGGACCGGCCCGCTATGCGTTGAACTCCGGGTCGGGGGGATTGTACTGTGACGGATGCGCACCGGAGGGGGCGGCGGCGGAAACGGTGAGTGCCGGGACGCTGAGGTCGCTGCAGCACCTCCAGGGGCTTGGCGCTCCGCACGACGCCGCCCGCGTCGCCCTTTCCCCCCGGATACGGGAGGAAGTATCATGGACCCTGCGGCGCCTTCTTCAGTGCCATGTGGAGGGGCTCCGCCCCTCAAAATCCGAGGCGGTTTTCGCGGCGCTTGCTCAATCCTGAGACGCCCGAGGCAAGACCGCCGTTACCGACGAGGGAGGCGTGTTCCATGCTCAAAAGACCAGTACTGACATCGCTGGTGCTGATCACCGCAGGCATCATCATCGGGGCGGTCATTGTTTCGAACCTGAGCGGCGGGGTCGATCTCGGGTTCGCCCGGACCGGGGAACCGGTCAGGCTCGGGGGACCGGCGCCGATCCAGAACGCCAATCCCGCGGTCAAGGCGCTCGGCGATAACTTCGTTGCGGTGGCCAAGGCCGTCACCCCCTCCGTGGTGGCCGTCACGGTGACGAGCTCGGGCAAGGGGAAAGAACGGAGCATGCCGCGCGACTTCTGGCATTTCTTCGGTCCCGATCTGAAGATGCCCGAGCAGGGTCCTTCCCAGGGTTTCGGATCCGGGGTCATCATCACTCCCGATGGGTATATCGCGACGAACAACCACGTGGTGGAGGATGCCGATGCCAACGGCATCGAGATCGTCATCCATGACAAGATCCGCTACAAGGCCAGGCTCATCGGCACCGATCCGTCGACCGACCTGGCCGTCGTGAAGATCGAAGCGAAAGACCTTCCGGTGGCCGCGCTTGGCAACTCCGACAACGTGCAGGTGGGGGAGTGGGTGCTCGCAATCGGCAACCCGCTGGAGCTCAACTCGACGGTGACGGCGGGCATCATCAGCGCCGTCGGGCGCAGCATCGGCATCATCCAGAGCAACACCGGCATAGAGAATTTCATCCAGACCGACGCTGCCATCAATCCGGGAAACAGCGGCGGCGCGCTCGTCAACATGAACGGTGAGGTGATCGGGATCAATTCGGCGATCGCTACCACCAATGCCCGCTACCAAGGGTACGGCTTTGCCGTCCCCGTGAACCTTCTGAAAACCGTTGCCGCCGACCTCATCAAGGAAGGGAAGGTGCACCGCGGATATATCGGTGTCTCGATCAAAGAAGTCGACCAGACGATGGCCAGCGCGCTCGGCATGAACGATGCCAGCGGAGTGATGATTCAGGAGCTGGTCGCCGGGGGTGCGGCCGAAGAGGCCGGTCTCCGGCCGGGTGATGTGATCCTTTCGGTGGACGGCCGTCCCGTCAACGCTCCGAATGAGCTCCAGTCGTACGTCGCCCAGCGGCGACCGGGCGATCCCGTGACCCTCAAGGTTTTCCGCGAAGGAAAGACATTCGAAAAGAAGGTGGGCCTGAAGGCCAGGCAGGAAGAGCAGGTCGCCGAGAATGCGGCGAACCCAGGAAAGCCTGAGGATGAGTCGGACGGCGACGCTCCGAAGCTGCTCAAGCTCGACGCGGTGGGCATGAGCGTACGCGGATTGAAGCCCGAGGAAAAGAAAGAGTTCGATCTGGACAAGGGCGCCGTCGTCGCGGATGTGAAACCCTACAGCGAGGCGTTCAACCGGGCCATTCGGCCGAACGACGTGATCGTGGAAGCGGACCGGAGAGAGATCGTCGGCCCTACAGACCTCAAGAAGCTCTTTGATTCGCGGAAGCCGGGCGACGCGGTGCTCCTGCGACTGAAGCGCGACAACAACAAGCAGACAGCCTTCGTCGCGGTACAGATCCCCAAGTGATCATGGTCCAGGATACCGCTGTGAATTGCACGGTCCCGCCGAAAGGCGGGACCGTGCCGTCTGTAAGCCCGGTCCCGCCGAAAGGCGGGACCGGATGGCCGCAAGGCGCTCATAGTCAAGACTCAGGCGACGCAGATCAGTCGGTCGCGGTTTGCTCTCCCGGCAGCCGGGGGAGGACAGTGATCCGCTCTTCTTGACAATGGGACCGTCGAATTGTATATTTTTGAAGAAGTTAGGCAATAACCTTAGACCATTCTTGCAGACGAAGGAGAACATCTTCAGCGTACACATCCGACGACATTGGGCGGGCGGCAGGCTGAACGCGAAAGTCCTGGTCCTGAACCAGAGCTACGAACCCATGAGTGTTATTAGTGTGCGAAAGGCCATCGTCCTGCTGTACCTCGGAAAGGCCGAGCTGCTCGAAGCCTATGAGGGAAAACCGCTCCGGAGCGTGTCGATGTCGATGCCGTTCCCGAGCGTCCTGCGGCTGGGCTTTTACGTCAAGGTCCCCGACAAGACCATCATCCTCTCCAGGAAGAATATCCTCCGGCGGGACGGCCATCGCTGCCAGTTCTGCGGGCGGGGCGACCTCGGCCTGACCCTGGACCATGTGATCCCCGTGTCGAGGGGCGGAGAAGACACCTGGGAAAACCTGGTGTGTGCCTGCGTGGAATGCAACAACAGGAAGGGGGATAGCACACCCGAGGAGGCATCGATGCCCCTGCGGCGGAAACCCATGCGTCCGAACCACGTGACGTTCATCAGACAGTTCGTCGGCACCGTCAACGAGCGCTGGAAGCCCTACCTGTTTCTTCACTGACCTTCCCACGTCCGCGCTGCCCAGGGGCGCCGGGCAGCGACGTTTTCACTCATCCATAGCGGAAGACCGATCCTCTTGGAGCAAAAGAAGACGATCCTGAGCGGCATGCGTCCCACCGGCAAGCTCCACCTCGGCCACCTTGTAGGGGCCCTGGAGAGCTGGGTGGCGCTGCAACAGGAGTACAACAATTATCATTTGATCGCGGACTACCATGCGCTTACCACTAACCTGGATTCGTCGGGAATCTACCGGAACTCCATCGACATGGCGATCGACTGGCTCGCGGCCGGGATCGATCCCGTCAGGAGCCCCGTCTTCAGACAGTCGCAGGTCAAGGAGCATACCGAGCTGCACCTGATCTTCTCGATGCTGATTACGGCCGCGAGGCTTGAACGCAATCCGGCGGTCAAGGACCAGGTGCGGGACCTGCATATCGAGAACGTCACCTACGGGCATCTCGGATACCCGGTCCTGCAGGCAGCGGACATCCTGCTGTACAAGGGAAACCTCGTGCCGGTAGGAGAGGACCAGGTTCCCCACGTGGAGATCGCGCGGGAAATCGCCAGGCGCTTCAACAATCAGTACGGAACGGTGTTTCCCGAGCCCGAGCCCAAGCTGACGAAGTTCGCCCGATTGCCGGGACTGGACGGGAAGAGGATGAGCAAATCAGTGGGGAACACCATACTGCTGTCCGACTCTCCCGATGTGATCAAGGCCAGGATGCGGACGGCGGTGACCGATCCGCAGAAGATGCGCCGGAACGATCCGGGGCGTCCTGAGATCTGCCTCGTCTACGAGTATCAGCGGAAATTCAATCCCGCGGCATCCGAGGACATCGAGGCGGGCTGCAGGTCGGGGGCGCTCGGATGCGTGGAATGCAAGGGGAGGGCCGCGGAGGCGATCATCGCGGCGCTGGGACCCTTCCGCGAGAGGCGCGCGCACTACGAGGAGCATCCGCACGAGGTCCTCGATATCCTCAAGGACGGGGAGGGGCGGGCCAGGGAGAAGGCGGAAGACACCATGACCGGTGTACGTGCTGTCATGCAATTCGGCTAGAGAGGGTTCCAACCATGATCAAGGTCAAGCTGACGGATTTCGAGGGCCCTCTGGATCTCCTCCTGTTCTTCATCAAGCGGGACGAGCTGAACATCTATGACATCCCGATCGCGAGAATTACTCAGGAGTACCTCGACTCGCTCCACCTGATGGCGGCGCTCGATCTGGACGTGGCTGGCGAGTTCATCGTCATGGCCGCCACCCTCATGCAGATCAAGGTCCGGATGCTCCTCCCGCGTGACGAATACCGCGCGGAAGAGGAGGACCCCCGGGCGGAGCTGGTGCGGCGCCTGATCGAATACAAACGTTACAAGGAAATGTCGCGGATGATGTCGGGCATGGAAGACGGGCAGCGCAAAGTTTATTACCGGAGGTTCTTCCTCGCCGACACCCGCCTGCAGACCGATGAAGACAATGAGGAGGCCCTGAAGGACATCACGCTCTTCAACCTCATCGCCGCCTACCGGGCGGCAATCGACCGCATGCCCAAAAAAGCGGTTCACGAGGTGACCCTCCTGAACGTGAGCGTGGACGAGCAGATGAGCTTTGTCATGGACTATCTCCGCATCCACGGCACGGGAACACTGCTGGGAGTGGTCAGGCACATGACGGACAAGATGAGGATCATCGTGACGGTGATCGCCATTCTGGAGCTCACCAAGAACAAGATGCTCCGCATCCGCCCGACCGATGACGGCGGCGACATCATGGTGGAACACGTGAACCGCCTCCAGGCGGTACGGATGGGTACCGCATGACCGAAGGACAGACCTCATACGGCTCCGGACCGGGAGAGAAGGAGATCATCGAAGCGCTGCTGTTCGCCACCGATGAACCGTTGTCGCTGCGGCAGATCGCCGAGATCATGTCTCCCGGCGATGGCGGCGAGCAGGGACGGCGCGTCTCGCCCGAGGCGGTGCTCGGCCTCATTGAAGAGCTGAACCTGGAGTACGGCCAGGTCGCCCGGGCGTTCCGGATTGTGAAGGTCGCCGGCGGATACCAGTTCGCGACGCAGCCGCAGTACGGAGTCTGGCTTGGCAGGATGGTCCGGGAGAAGTCGAGACGCAAGCTCTCGGTCTCGGCCCTTGAGAGCCTCGCGGTCATTGCCTACAAGCAGCCCGTGACAAAGCCCGAGATTGAATCGATCCGGGGTGTCAATGCCGACTACGTTCTCCGCTCGCTCCTGGAACGCAACCTGGTGACCATCGTGGGACGTGCCGCAACGCCCGGCCGGCCGCTGCTCTATGGAACGACAAGGGAGTTCCTGAAACACTTCGGCCTGAATGATCTTTCGGATCTTCCCAAGCCCCGGGAAATCAACGAACTGATGGCGGAGGCCGAGTACGAAATCGAGAAACGCCTCCTCCAGGAGATGGAGGAAAAGGGGCGGGCAGATGAAGCCGAAGGAGGAGCTGTGGATGGACTCCGCGGTCCGGCCGGGGAGGGCGGACTCCTCGATCCGGCTGAGCCGGAGGGGCCCGCCGGCCTGGCGGAGGGGAACGGCGATCCGCTGAAGCGTGAAGAACCCGGCGCTGCAGGAAAGCCTCCGGCCGGGACAGCTTTCAGGGAGGAACAGTGAAACAACGGCCGCTCCAGGTGCCCGGGCAAGTCCGGATCAACCGCTATCTGAGCATGTGCGGGGTCGCCTCCCGCCGCAAAGCGGAGGAACTTGTTCTTGCCGGCAAGGTCAGGGTGAACCGGAAAGTCGTGATGGACCTGGCCGCCAGGGTGCGCATGCACGCCGACAAGGTGACCGTGGAGGGCCGGCCGGTCTCCCCCGACGAGGAATACGTATACATCGTGATGAATAAACCGAAGGACACCATCACGACGGTGAGTGATGAGCGCGGGCGGACCACGGTTATGGATCTCGTCTCCTCCCGCCACCGCGTCTATCCGGTGGGGCGCCTCGACCGGAACACTACGGGGGTCCTGCTGTTTACCAACGACGGGGAATTCGCCCACAAGCTGATGCACCCGGCCAGAGGAATTCCGAAATCATACAGGGTGACGCTGGAGAGTTCCCTGAAGCCTGATCACGCGGAGAAGCTTGCGCGCGGCGTGGCACTCGAAGACGGGACGACGGCGCCGGCTGAAGTGATGATCGTGCCCAGGAGTAAGGGGAGGGAGGTGATCGTCATCATCCGCGAGGGCCGGAACCGGCAGGTACACCGCATGTTCGAACACCTTGGGTATGAGGTGGCCAAACTCGACCGTGTTGCGTACGGCCCCGTCACCAAGGACGGGCTGGCCCGGGGCGGGACACGCAGCCTGACGAAACCGGAGCTGCGACAGCTCAAGGAAATTGCGGGCATCAAGGATGAGATGCGAATCACCGGTGCCTGAGGGCGCCGGTTTCGGCCACGATCCCGGGAGGCTTTCCATGGTGCGCTCCATGCTTCGCTCCCTGCTCTGCTCCCTGCCGGGCCTGATCTGCCTCTCCTGTTCCACGGTCGCCCCCGAGGGGGCCCCGGCCAGAATTCCCACCGGACACTATGACTCCGCCTTCCCCGCGGAGCCGGTCTCCGTCTACCTTGAACAGATCGTCGAGTCCATCCTCCGGATGAACACCGTCGCCTATTACAAGATGTATACCTTCGGACAGCAGGAACGCGTCCGGGTGGCAGATCTGACCCCCGCGATGTTCAGCTCCCATGAGAACACCTCAGTGTACACCAGCGCCTCAACCTCGGGGACGGCAACGGTTGTCTACTCTCTGGGACGCAAGATCGCGCTGCTGACCTGCGCGCATGTCGTCGCCTTTCCGGACACTACGTACAGCTATCTGTACGGGCCGGAAGGGAGGGCTACGGAATTCCTCTCCACGGTGTCGATCCAGAAACGCACCGCCCTCTACGTCGCCTCGCTTCCGGAGGCAGGCACCGTTGAACTCCTTGCAATAAACCATGCGGCGGACCTGGCCGTTGTCGGGCACACGTATGAAGCCGATCCGGGCTACCTGCCTCCTGTCATCCGGCATCCGCTCGGCCGCTCGAAAGACCTGGAATGGGGGACCTTTACATATCTCTTCGGCTATCCTTCAGGAAACCGCGTGGTCACAAAGGGCATCGTCAGCAGTCCGAACAAGGACAGGAACCACTCCTTCCTGGTCGACGCCGTCTTCGGCCGCGGGTTCAGCGGAGGAATCTGTTGCGCCTTGCGCGATGGGGTGCCAAACTTCGAGATTGTCGGTCTCATCAAGATGGTCCCCGCGAGGACCTACTACGTTGTGACCCCCGGGAAAGACCGTTCCGAGGTGGATATCAGCGAGGAAACACCCTACCATGGAGAACTCTTCGTCGATCGCCGCACGGAGATCGATTACGGTGTGACCCAGGCCATCTCGGCCGAGATTGTGCGGGAGTTCCTGACCGAAAACCGCGGCGGGCTGGAGGCGAAGGGCTTTCCTCTCGACAAGATACTCAAAGAATCCGGAGGATCCTGATCACCGCATTGGGAACTGGGGGACACACCTCATGAGCAAGGGGGGCTTCTTTGCCGACATTGCCCTTGCGCGGCGCGTAGAATCCACCGACGCGTGGATCGGTCTGGGGAGTGCCCGCATTCACGCACAACTCCATCCCGAATCCGGGGCTTCGTCGATGGAAGTGGCGGGGGGCTTTGCCCTGTACACGGGAGCAGGATCCCCCCTCACGCAGGTCCTGGGAATCGGCCTGGACGGAGAGGTCACCTCAACACAGATCGATGGCGTGGAAAGCTTCTTTCGCGCCCGCGGAGCGAACGTGTCGATAGAGCTCTGTCCCTTCGCCGACCGTTCCCTCCTTCCTTATCTTGCCTCCAGGGGGTATGAGCTCACGATGTTCAGTAACATGCTGGTCCGCCGCTTCGTGCCCCCCGCCCCCGCCATCACACCCGGCGAGGCCACCGTCCAACAGTGCGCTCCCGCGGAAGCCGAGGTATGGGCACGGACGGTCCTGGAGGGGTTCACGGGCGCCATCCCGCTCTCCGACGAAAGCGTTTCCGTCCTCGTCAGCCTTTTCCATCAACCTGAAACGGTGTGCCTGCTTGCCCGCGTCGGCGGGACTCCTGCCGGGGCCGGTGCCATTTCGATCCACCAGGGCGTCGCTGCCATGTACGGTGCCAGCACGCTTCCGGCCTTCAGGCGGCGGGGGATCCAGGGTTCGATCATCCAATCGCTGGTGACCCAGGCAACGGACGCAGGCTGCGACATCGGCTACACGCTGACGGAGCCGGGCAGTGCCTCTCAACGAAACCTGGAACGTCAGGATTACCGCGTCGCGTACACACGGGTCACGATGACCCGCAGGCTCTTCGGGGGGGACGTCCTGCCAAATGCCCAAAAAATGTGAGCCCGGCACCGGCCAGACCGGATAGTCAGACCGGAAAGTCACGGATAGTCAGACCGGCCAGACCGCGAGCGTCCGGACAGAGAGGGGAGCAGTGGTCGTCAACCTTTTCGACAGCGCGGGTGTACCAGCACCTGGAGGTGAACACGTTGACATCCTTCTCCGCTCCGGCGATGTGACGGTGGAGCGAATCGTCTCCTCCGGGCATGCCTCGCCGCCGGGAAGCTGGTACGACCAGGACTGGGACGAATGGGTTGCGGTCGTTCAGGGGAGAGGGGTGCTCTCGTTCGATGACGGCACCCTGACCTCCCTTGCGGAAGGCGAATCCGCCTTCCTTCCAGCTCACAAACGGCACCGTGTCCAATCCACTTCCGCCGATCCGCCATGCATATGGCTGGCGGTGCATATCGGCCGTCCAAGGCAGGACTCCATCTCATAACCCTGACGGAATCAGCCCCATGAGCCACACTGTCTCCCGTTTCTTCACGAAGGACGACCTTACCCGCATCCAGAATGCGGTTCAGGAAGCCGAATCCCATTCTGCGGGCGAGATTGTCCCCTACGTCGTCGATCACAGCGACGCCTATGAGGAAGCGGAGTGGCGCTGTGCCGTGATGCTCTCGGCGTTTGCTCTTGCCCTCCTTGCGTTCCTCCATTCGCAGACGTCGGTATGGCTCCCGTTTGACGTTGCCGAGATGGCGATCGCCGTCATCGTTGCCGGCGGGGTGGGGATGGGGATCATCCGCGCCAGCGGCGCCGCCAGACGCTTCTTCGCCGGGCACAGGCTCATCGAGCGCCGCGTGGCCCAGCGGGCTGCCGAGGCGTTTGTGAGCGAGGAGGTGTTCAACACCCGGGACAGGTCCGGCATCCTGATTTTCCTCAGCCTGCTTGAACACCGGGTGATGGTCGTCGGCGACACTGGCATCAATGCCAGAGTCAAAGCCCAAGAATGGCACGCCATCGTGAAGACAATCGTTGACGGGATCGTGGCCGGCCGTCCTGCCGAAGGGCTTATCGAGGGGATCAGGCAGAGCGGTGCGCTCCTCGCGCTCAAGGGCGTTGAGCGGCGCTCCGACGACCGCGACGAACTGCCCGATTCCCTCCGCATGAGCGATCACTGATCATGAACTTTCCCTCGTTCCTCGCCTTTCTTCTGCTGGCGGCCGCCGGTCGGGCCTCCGCGGAGGAAACCGCCGTGCCCGTTCTCACGGGAAGGGTGAATGACGACGCAAACATCCTCTCGGCCTCAGCGGTGTCGTCACTGGAACACCTCCTCAAGACCCACGAGGATTCCACGACCAATCAGGTGGTCGTCCTGACGGTCCCGGGCCTCGCCGGCGGCGAGTCCATCGAGCAGTTCTCCATCCGCGTTGCCGACGCCTGGAAGATCGGGCAGAAGGGAAAAGACAACGGGGTTCTCCTGATCATAGCGTCGGAAGACCGGAAGGTCCGGATCGAGGTGGGACGAGGACTCGAGGGTTCCCTGCCCGACATCACCTGCGGTTCGATCATTCGCCACGAGATCATTCCCCGGTTCAAGAATGGCGACTATGACGGGGGCGTGACTGCGGGGGTCTCCTCGATCCTGGCTGCCATCGCCGGCGATTACACTGCCTCCGCCGATGATCACAGCGGGCCGATGGCCGGCGACACGGCCGGGCTCATCATCGGCCTGACGCTGTTCACGGTGGTGGTGGGGACATTCACGGTGATCGGCGTCCTCCTTCCCGGCGGCATGTCCTGGTTTCTTTACGCGTTCCTCATCCCGTTCTGGGCGGCGTTCCCGATGGCACTTCTGGGGACGACCACGGGCCTCACCATGCTGGCGATCTATGCAGTGGGCTTTCCGCTGGTGAAACTTCTGCTCCCCCGGACGGCATTCGGGAAGCGCATGGCAAAGAGCTCCGCCTGGACCGGCAAGGGTGGCGTGAGCGGTTGGTCCTCATCGTCGTCTTCCGGCGGCTGGTCTTCCTCCAGTTCCTCCAGCTTCTCCGGAGGCGGCGGCGGGTTCTCGGGAGGCGGAGCCTCCGGGAGCTGGTGAACGGTGCGCGCCGGGGCACGATCTCAAGGAGACGACGCTGATGGTGATAGATCTTCTTGACTGCGCTGACACCTACGCCGGGCTTCATCCGGACTTCGCGTTGGCCTTTTCCTTCCTCCGCACCTGTGATTGCAGCCGCCTGGGCGAAGGGAAAATCGAGATGGCCCACGGACGGCTCTCTGCAACGGTGATGCACAAGCCCGGGCGATCGCGCGATGAAGCCCTGCTTGAGGTTCACCGGAAGTTCATCGATATCCAGTGCGCATTCGCGGGCACCGACTCGATAGGCTGGAAACCCCTGAGCGCCTGTGCGAAGCCGGCAGGGGAGTTCGACACGGAGCGGGACATTCAATTTTTTGCGGACGGGCCGGATGAATGGGTGAGCGTGAGGCCCGGAATGTTCGCGGTCTTTTTCCCTCAGGATGCGCACGCGCCCATGGTGTCCGAAGGGATGCTGCACAAAGTGGTCATCAAGGTCGCCCTGTGAACTTCCGGCGTCTCACCGCAGAGGCAGGGCCGGGACCCGGGCACATCCAACGCATTGCGGAGTCTCCATGAATGCTCAGAGAGAACAGGCACCACTTCTCCGACGGCTCGCACCGCTGCTGTTCCTCGGCCTTACAGGACTCGCCGCCGTTCTCCTCCTGCTGAAGGACATCAGTCCGGCCGCTTCGGTGGATTTCCGGCTGAGCCGTTCCGCCATCATGGACAAATCATCCGATTTCATGCACGCCCTGGGCTATGGCCTTGCGGGCCTGCATCAGGACGCCTGGTTTCAGTTCGACAGCAAGACGGACCTTTACCTGCAGCAGCGCCATGGCATGCGGACGTCGAACGCCATGCTCCGCGCAGACAGCATTCCGGCGCATGCCTGGCTTGTNNTCGCTGGGCGCGGGAGAAGCACGGGCTTTTGCCGAGTCGCTGCTTGTCCGCCACCACCCCGACTTCGACCGATACAGGCTCACAACGTCGTCAGACATCAAGCAGCTCCACAGGACCGACCATCAGTTCCTGTACTCGAAAGAATCGGAAGGCATGGAGCTCACCCTTTCGGCCCGCGTGCAGGGAAACGAGATGGGCGCGATGCAATGGAATGATGTGCTGGAGGGCGCGTTTCTCGGGGAATACAGCAACGCCGCCACCGGGATGACGCTCGGAGGGACGCTTTCCATTGCCGCCACGTTCCTTCTGTTCTTCTTCATTGTCGTCCTTTTTCTCAAGAAGTACCATGAGGGAGAGGTCGGAATCCGGACGGCCGTCATGGTCTTCCTTGGGATCCTTGGCGTTTCCCTGCTGGCCGCGCTCAATGAAATTACTGTGCTGGGAGCAAATACCGGGATCGCCGACCTGAACAAGTACTATGTACGCATCATTGTCTTCATTCTGGATATCTTCATCTTCCAGGTATTCCTGGGGGTGCTGGTGTTCGCGGCATGGAGCGTTGGTGAGTCGTCTTCGCGCGCCGTGTGGCCGAAGAAACTGGTGGCGACCGACAGCGTGCTCTTCCGGCGGTTTCTCACCCAGGACATCGGGGAGTCCGTGCTCCGGGGCTACGGCTGGGGATTCCTCATCCTGGGCCTCCACGCACTGCTCGCTGCGGCGCTCGTCCGCAACGGATTCCCGCTCTTTGTGAGCTCCATGGGCGGCGTTCCGGAATCCTCTATCCCCGGCGTTCAGCCCGTGCTCTACGGGCTCGGGGCGGCGGTCTTCGGCGAAGTCGTCGACCGGCTCTTCTTTCTTTCATGGCTCCGGGAGAGGTTCGGCAAACTCTGGCCGGCAATGCTCGTTTCTGTCAGCGTGTGGACCGTGACCGCGCTCTTCATGTGGGGAATGCCGTTCGGTTCGCCCAGCCTCGCCCTGCATCTCGTCCTCCTGGCGGCCTATGGGCTGGTCTTTGCCTTCCTCTTCATGCGGTACGATCTTATGACCGCCATGACCGCCCACGTCGTGATCGTGGCCACCAGTATCGCCATCCCTCTCCTGACATCGACGGGACCGTCGTTCGTCGCATCGAGGTTCGTGCTGGGGGCGGTCCTCGCGATTCCCCCGCTGCTTGGCGTGATCGGATGTCTGCGCCGGGAACGGTTTGAATTCAACCCCGCCACGCTGCCGACGCACATCCAGCGGATCAGCGAGCGGGTGCGCATGGCGAAAGAGCTGGAGATTGCCCGGAGCGTCCAGATGAGCCTCTTGCCCAGAGAGCAGCCCCGGCTGCAGGGATACGACATCGCGGGCATCTGCATTCCGGCGGAAGAGGTGGGGGGAGACTACTTCGATTTCGTCAGGCTGGGCAGCCACAAGCTGGGGATTGCCCTGGGCGACGTTTCGGGCAAGGGAGTGCCCGCCGCAATCTACATGACACTCACGAAAGGGATCCTCCAGTCTAACGCCGAGGAAAACATCCGGCCCAAGGCCGTTCTCTCGAAGGTGAACAGCCTGATGTACCGGACCATCGAACGCAACTCGTTCGTCAGCATGCTGTACGCAGTGCTGGATTGTGAGCAACGAAGCTTCCGCTTTGCACGTGCGGGCCAGTGCCCGGTGATCCTCGCGCAGGACGCCGGAGGCGAGGGGATCATCCTCACGCCGCCCGGCATGGCTCTCGGCCTGGAAAAGGGAGAGGTGTTCGACGCGGTGCTTGAAGAAAGGGAACTGCCGCTTCGAGAGGGTGAAATCCTCGTCTTCTACACCGACGGCTTTACGGAAGCGATGAACGACCGCGAGGACGAATTCGGCGAGCACCAGCTCCTCGAGGCCGTTGCGCGGCACAGGCACGGCACCGCCACAGAGCTCATCCACGGCATTTGCAGGGATGTCCGGGTGTTCACCGGATCCGCTCCCCAGCACGACGACATGACCATGGTTGTCGTCAAAGTCCTTCCTCAGCAGGAGGAGCCCCGCCCTCAGCCCCAGGCATGAGACGGGTGGGTGGCATCTCCTGCGCCGTGGGCCGCAGCCGCGTGATCCGCCTGGCGGGGAAAACGGGCGGGAACGCAACGACGGGCGTACATTGAACGTATACCTGGATACAGGAAATTGTTCAAGGGAACGACGGTATGCAGCGATGAAACTCCGCAACCTCCTGCTGGTGGTGGCCATAGCCCTTTCCTGCGTGGGATGCGACAGGGTGACAAAGGACATGGCCCGTGAGCGGCTCGCACCGGGAGTGCGGGAAGCTCTCCTGGGGGACCTCTTTCGCCTCCAGTACGAGGAGAATCACGGGGGGATGCTCAGCCTCGGCTCGGAGCTCGCTCCGTCGACCCGTTTCCTGCTGTTCACAGTGAGTGTAGGAACCCTTCTCGCGATCCTCCTGCTCTATGCCACGCTCAGCCGCAGCATGCCGTCTCAGGAACGGGGCGCGATCGCCCTGGTCGCCGGCGGCGGCATAGGCAATCTCATCGACCGGCTGGCGTATAACGGAGCCGTCATCGATTTCCTGAATGTCGGGATCGGCGGTCTCCGGACCGCCATCTTCAATATTGCCGATGTCGCAGTGTTCCTGGGAGCCGCCATGCTTATCATCAGGGTCCTTGGCAGAATGGCGCGGCAGCAGACAGAAGAGCCATAAGCGGGCCGCACCGCGGACGGCCGGGGCTTCGTTGGCCGGTGCCGTCCGGTGATCCCAAGCCAGAGAGTGCCGGCGCACCATCCCTCACACCATCCAACCTCGCTATGTCCCGCGTCCGCCTGGAAGTGCCTGCTTCGTTCCCGTTCAGCACGGAGATGACCGTCCGGGTTACCGACGTCAACTACGGCGGCCACCTGGGAAACGACGCCGTCCTCGGGCTGGTCCATGAGGCCCGGATCCGGTTTCTGTCCTCGCTGGGGTTCAGCGAAAAAAATGCCGGCGGTCCGGGCGTCATTATGACCGAGGCGGTCGTGATCTATCGCGCCGAGGCATTCCTGGGGGACCGGCTCCTGATCGGCGTGGGCGTGGGAGAGATCCGGTCCCACGGCTGTGACTTCCTCTACCGGCTGACCAACGCCTCGACGAGTGCCGAGGTGGCCCGCGTCAGGACAGGGATGGCCTTCTACGACTACGGCGTCCGCCGCATCGTCCCGACACCCGGTGCGTTCCGCAACGCGCTCGGGCAGTCCCTCTGAATGCGGAGCGTCATTCTTGCTTCTGCCCCCTTTTGTGAGTATCCTAAAGACTGTCGAAGAACCAGCGCACGTCCCCCGCTTCGGAGCAGTTGTGGATCAGACCGGTGATGAGCAGGACCTGAACGACCTCATGATGCGCCGCAGGGAGGAGCACGATCTTCTGAGGCAGCAGGGGGTCAATCCCTACCCGTACGCCTTCGAGCGCACCGCGCTGTCGGGGGAGATCCTCGATGGCTTCGACGAGGCCGCGCCACAACGGAGGGTGTCCGTTGCCGGCCGGATCATGTCGCTCCGCCGGATGGGTAAAGCTTCGTTTTTCCACCTCGAAGACTCCCGGGGCAGGATTCAGATCTACCTCCGGAAGGATGAGCTCGGCCCCGCCTACGACGCGTTCAAGCTCATGGACATCGGCGACATCGTGGGGGTGGAAGGGTTTGTCTTCCGCACAAGGACCGGCGAGGTTTCGATCCATGCCGGGGCCCTGACGCTGCTCTCCAAGTCGCTGAGGCCCCTCCCGGTGGCGAAAGAGAAGACGGACGAGCAGGGGAACCGCGTGGTCTACGACCCGTTTGCCGACAAGGAGCTGCGCTACCGGCAGCGGTATGTCGACCTGTTGGTGAACCGCGAAGTGCGGGAGGTCTTCGTCAGGCGTGCGCGCATCATCTCCACCATCCGCCAGGTCCTTGACGGAAAAGGATACCTCGAAGTCGAGACCCCCGTCCTCCAGCCGCAGTACGGCGGCGCGTTTGCCCGGCCCTTCATCACACACCATCATGCGCTGGACGTCGACCTGTACCTTCGGATTGCCGATGAGCTCTATCTCAAGCGCCTGATTGTGGGGGGGTACGACGGCGTCTATGAGATCGCCAAGGACTTCAGAAACGAGGGGATGGACAGGACTCACAATCCAGAATTCACGATGCTGGAGGTGTATGTCGCGTACCGGGATTATCTCTGGATGATGGAGCTGGTGGAAGAGCTCGTGGGGAAAATCGCGATGGCGGCGCACGGATCTCTCACCGTCAGTTCCCAGGGGAACGAAATTGATTTCACTCCTCCGTGGCGGAGGCTTACCATGTTTGACGCCATAAGGGAATTCACCGGGCACGATATCAGGGGCCTCGATGAAACCGCCCTTCGCAGGACGGCGAACACACTGCAGATCGAAGTGGCTCCGGCGGACGGGGCCGGCAAGATCATCGACGGGATATTCAGCGGGAAGGTGGAGCCGCATCTGATCCAGCCGACCTTTATCACGGACTACCCGCTGCTGATGTCTCCCCTGGCTAAGCGCCACCGGACCGAAGAGGGGCTCGTCGAGCGGTTCGAGGTGATCTGCAACGGTCACGAGCTCTGCAACGCCTTCAGCGAGCTCAACGATCCGATAGACCAGCGCCGCCGTTTCGAGGAGCAGATGCGCGCCAAGGCCCAGGGAGAGGAAGAAGTGCAGCCCCTGGACGAGGACTTCCTGCGGGCGCTCGAGTACGGGATGCCGCCCACCGCCGGGCTCGGGATGGGAATCGACCGCCTGGCCATGCTGATGTCCGGCCTTGACTCGATCCGGGATGTCCTGTTCTTTCCGCAGATGAAGCCTGAGCGTTAGGCCCTGCATCCGGAACGGCACAGAGCCGTGACACGGGGACCCCGGCATAACCGGTGTTCAAGGGTTGGAATCCCACTGACGGGCCGTTCTTCATGACAAGCATCAACCTGGTCTTCGCTGTCCACAACCACCAGCCGATTGGCAATTTTGAGAGTGTCTTCGAGGAAGCCTACCGGTTTTCCTACAAGCCCTTTCTTGATGTCCTCGAGCGTCACCCTGCAGTCAAGTTCACCCAGCATTGGTCGGGGACGCTCCTGGAGTGGCTGCTGAAGAAGCACCCGGAGTTCGTCGACCGGATGAAAGGGATGGTCCAGCGTGGACAGATGGACCTTCTGACGGGGGCCTACTACGAGGCAATGCTCCCGGTCATTCCCGAGGAAGACAGGGTCGGTCAGATCCTGAAGCTGACCGCCGCGGTCAAGAACACCTTCGGAAAGACCCCGAGGGGGATGTGGCTGGCGGAGCGGGTGTGGGAGCAGCACATGGTTGCCTCGCTCGGAAAAGCCGGCGTCGAATACGTTATCGTGGACGACACGCATTTCCGCCATGCGGGGCTCATGGATGAGCAGCTGCTGGGCTACTATGTCACGGAAGAACAGGGACAGACGCTCAGCGTCTTCCCCATCGACAAGACGCTCCGCTATGCCGTGCCGTTCCGGCCCCTTCCGGATACCTTCGAGTATTTCCGCCGTGTGGCGTCGAGCGACGGCCGGCGCATCGTCATCCATGCCGATGACGGAGAGAAATTCGGCGGGTGGCCGAAGACCTATCACACCGTCTATGAAGAGGGTTGGCTGGAATCGTTTTGCCGGATGCTCGAACATGAGAGCTCCTGGGTGAAGACCATCCACATCGGGACCGTGCTGGACCTGTTTGCCCCGGCCGGGAGGATCTACCTGCCTGCGGCCTCCTATTCCGAGATGATGAAATGGTCGCTGGACGCTCCGGGATTCGTCGGTCTTGAGAAGTTCGAGCAGGAGCTGAAGGACCTGAAACTGTACGAGGAGAACGCCATGTTTGTTCGCGGCGGCTTCTGGCGGAACTTCCTCGTGAAGTACCCCGAATCGAACCAGATGCATAAGAAGATGCTGCGTGTGGCCTCCAGGGTGCATGCTCCCGAGGGCAACGGCGCGGTGCCGCAGGAGGTGCGCGATGCTCTTTGGGCGGGACAGTGCAACGATCCGTACTGGCATGGAGTGTTCGGCGGGCTGTACCTCCCGAACCTCAGATTCGCGGTCTACCACAATCTCCTGAAGGCGGAAGCAGGCATGGACGCGCTTGAGCCGCGCCGGGAACCTCTGGTCGAAGAAGTGGATTTCGACGCCGACGGGAGGATGGAGGTTGTTGTCGAAACGCGGAGGCTCGACTTCTGTTACACCCCCTCCTTCGGCGGTTCCCTTGTCGAGCTGTCGGTGAAGCCCGAGGCGGTGAACCTGATCGACATCATGAACAGGAGGGAAGAGGGCTACCATCGCAGGCTGACCGATTCAGCGCAGGGCCGCCCCTCCCCCGGCGCACAGGTTGTAGAGGTCAAGGAACCGGGGCTGGAGCAGCACCTCACCTTTGACTGGTACCGGCACGGCTCCCTGATCGACCACTTCTTTGCCGAGGGTACCACGCTTCAGGCCTTCATGCAATCCAGATATGAGGAACTCGGTGATTTCGTCAACCAGCCCTACGCGGTTTCGGCTTCGGCCAGGGGGAGAGTGACGGAGGTGGCCCTGGAGAGGCAGGGGGCGATCTGGCGGTCCGGCGTGCCGCACAGGCTCACAGTCCGGAAGGTCGTCCGTTACACCGAGGGTGAAGATGTCTTTGCTGTGGAATACGCGATCACCAACAGGGAGCAGCAGCCCGTCGACCTCTGGTTTGGCATCGAGTGGTGCGTCGGCTCGATGGCGGGGGATTCAGCGGACAGGTTCTACGACATCGAAGGCCGGCAGCTTGTCGATTGCCGCCTGCGAAGTATGGGGGAGGAGATCTCGGTGCGGACGTTCAAGCTGGTGGATCGCTGGCTTCACCTCCAGACCGTGTTCACTGCCGATGTGGCCGCGGCGGTCTGGAGATTCCCCCTGGAAACGGTTTCGCTTTCCGAGGGGGGATTCGAGCGGATCTATCAGGGCTCGGTCGTGGTTCCGCACTGGCGGATACACCTTGAGCCTGCGGCAGAGGGGGTCCTGTTCCGCCTGCGGATGACCCAGTCGGTGACGCAAGCCTAGGGAGATCCCGGTGACCGATGTTGGCACCCGCATAAGCGTCGTTGTGCCGACGCTCAACGAGGAAAAGCTCCTGGCAGCGATGCTTCGCCAGTTCTCGCCGGAACTGCGAAGCCGCCACGGCATCGAGGTGATCGTGAGCGACGGCGGGAGCACCGATGCGACTCTCGGCATCGCCAGGTGCTACGCGGACAGGCTGGTGGAAAACACCGGCGGACGGAAGCAGACAATTTCGCTGGGGCGCAACCTGGGCGCCGAGCAGGCCCGGGGGCCCGTTCTTCTCTTCCTGAACGCAGACACGCTGCTCGATGACCCGGAACGGTTTTTCTCGCGCCTTCATGAGGAGCTCGCCGACCCTGCGCTCGTGGCGCTCACGTGCAGCGTGCAGGTGTTCCCGGCCGAACGCCGCCCCTCGGACCGCTGGTTCCACGGGTTTTTCAACTGGCTGTTTGCCATGATGAACTGTGTGGGCATGGCGATGGGGCGGGGGGAATGCCATGTGATCAGGACCGCGGCGTTCGAGGCGGTGCGGGGATACGCCACCACCATCGCCGCCGGAGAGGATTATGACATGTTCAGACGCCTCGTCCGCCTCGGAAAAGTCAGCTTTCTCAAGGATGTGACCGTCTTCGAGTCCCCCCGCCGATACCGGCAGTACGGCTACCTGAAGGTGATGGCCTCCTGGTTTGCGAATTTCCTCTTTGTTTCCCTCCTGCACCGCTCGATTGCGCAGGAATGGAAGGCCATACGCTAGAGCGGGGCGAAGGTTGACTTTCACTCCCTTTTTGGATA
>PMBF01000046.1 GCA_003152875.1 Ignavibacteriota bacterium
GCAGGAGGCCATCTTGCCTCGACTCTCCTGACACACTGGGACCAGGGGAATCCGGCCTCGTCCGATTCCATTGAAAAGGCGAGCTCACGCCCCGATTTCGGGATCCTGTGCTACCCGGTGATCTCCATGGGTGAAATCGGGCACAGCGGCTCCCGGCGCAATCTCCTGGGGGAAAACCCTCCGCCTGACCTTGTGCGCCTTCTCTCGAACGAACTCCAGGTTTCCCCGCAGACGCCTCCTTGCTTCCTCTGGCACACCTGCATGGACAATGTTGTGCCGGTGGAAAACACGCTTGAATTTGCGGCTGCGCTGAGGCGAAACGGCGTTCCCTTCGACCTCCATGTCTACCAGGACGGCGGCCACGGTATGGGTCTAACCGACAAGTCCCCTTTCGCTAATGTCCACCCCTGGGCCCGGGATCTGGTCTTCTGGCTNNGTTGTGACTTGCGTCATTGTTTTTCTCACATCCTTTACCGGATCGCCGTAACTCCATGGTGCGAAGGGAACAACAGAGCGTTGCATTCTGTTTGTTTAAACTTGACAATTCATCATTTGTTCAGTATCATTACTCCGCATAATGTGGTAGATGTGCACAACTCACTCTCTTCATTATCATCGGGAGTCTCACAATGAAGAAGATGTTCCTTTTTGTGTGTGTTCTTGTTCTCTCGGCGGCCATGGTGTCCACAATGAACGCCCAGAGCAAGATGAACCTGGGTGTAGGCGTCGACGTGCTTCTGCCGATGGGGACGTTCGGCGATCAGAACAACCTCGGCTTTGGCGGCACGGCACAGTTTCAGATGGAGTTCACGCCGATGTTCACCGGCGGCGTCGAAGCCGGGTATTTCACATGGGGCGGCAAGGAAATAGAGGGGTTCTCGTATTCGTTCCACACGATTCCCATCAGGGTGTTCGGCAAGTACTTCTTCCAGCCGAAGGGCGGCTTCCGTCCCTATGTCATGGCAGGCCTCGGCCTGTCGTTCTACTCGCAGAGTCTTCCTTCGATCACTATTGGCGGCTTTGGCACCGTCGGCGGTGGGAGCGTTACGGGGAGCAACTTGAACATTTATCCCGCAGTCGGTTTCGAGTATCCTCTCAGCCCGAAGTTGAATCTTGATGTCAATGCGAAGTATGACATCATCCTTGCAACGGGCGGCAGCTTCTCGAACGTCGCATTCCGGGCTGGCGTCAACTTCCCCATTGGAAGCTGATCCGATCCCTCTGTGTTGAACCAAGCCCCGGCAACGGGGCTTTTTTTTTATTCCGGGGCCAGGCACACGCTCGCGGAGAATATGGTCGAGCAGGAGCCTGTTTCGCGTAACCGCAGATGAGGCTGCAGCTGAGGCAGGTCCGGCTCTTGAATCGGCACCCCTTTTTTGGTACCTTCAACAGGCCGGAAAGGTTCTCGTGGGCCCCGACCGGCGCCCTGCTGTTTCCGCATCGAAGGGTTTGCTCCTCCTCGGGAAAACCCTGATACACTGCTGTTGACCTTTGCACTCATTGCCTGGAGATCTTATGAAATCACGGGGATGCCTGTTGGCCGTGGCGGTGCTGGGGGTGTTCGTCGTGGGGCTCTTTTTGTGGGGTATGGGGGTGTACAATTCGCTTGTTTCGCTTGATGAAGGCGTTCGCTCTGCATGGAGCCAGGTCGAGAGTCAGTACCAGAGGCGCGCCGACCTCATTCCGAACCTCGTCAACACCGTCAAAGGGTATGCCGCCCAGGAGAAGGACGTCATGCTTGGCGTTACGGAGGCCCGGGCGAAGGTCAGTCAGATCACGGTGACCAAGGAGGTCCTGGAGGACCCGGCCGCATTCTCGAAGTTCCAGGCCGCGCAGGACCAGTTCTCTGGCGCCATCTCCCGGCTCCTGGCGGTAGCAGAGAATTATCCCAACCTGAAGTCCAACGAAAACTTCATGGCGCTCCAGACCCAGCTCGAGGGGACCGAGAACCGGATCACGGTCGAGCGACAGCGCTACAATCAGACCGTGCAGACCTTCAACACGACAATTCGCCGGTTCCCGGGATCATTGATCGCGAGCTTCACCGGATTTCGCGAGAAACAGTATTTCAAGTCCCGGGAGGGCGCGGAGTTAGCCCCGGAAGTAAAATTCTGAGAGGCCCCGCCCTGATGAACGTGAATTTCGTGGCAGAGACCGGGAGGACGCGCCTGGCTCGGCATGCCGTGCGTGCCGCCCTCGTGCTGCCTCTTCTCGCGCTGGGTATTGCACTCCATGCAACAGCACAGGACGTGCCGGTCCCGAAAGTTTCCCGGTATGTCACGGATCTGACCGGCACCCTTGAGCCGGGTCAGGTGCAGCTGCTCGAGGCGCGGCTGAAGGCCTTCGAAGACTCGACGTCGAATCAGGTCGTTGTGCTCCTGATGTCGACGATCGGAAGCGAGTCGCTGGAAGACTTCACCCTCCGTATCGCAGAGACCAACAAGGTCGGTGTCAAGGACCGGAACAACGGCATCCTGCTCTTCATTGCCACAGTCGACCACAAGATGCGTATCGAGGTGGGGTACGGGCTTGAAGGAGCCCTGCCGGATGCGCTTTCCGGACAGATCATCAGACGGGAGATCGCCCCCAGGTTCAAGCAGGGAGACTACTACGGGGGAATCAGCGCCGGGGTCGATGCGATTATGCTGGCCACGAAAGGGGAATACAGTGCCGACACGTCCCGCAGGCAGGGATCCCCGGCAAGCTGGTTCCCGTTCCTGATCGTCCTGATATTCGTCATCATCGTGGTTCGGAATGCCTTCAGGCCTCGCCGGCGCTTCTTCGGCGGGTTCGGGCCCACCATGTGGGGAGGCGGCGGCGGCTGGGGAGGCGGATCCGGTGGTGGAGGGTTTGGAGGAGGGGGCTTCAGCGGCGGCGGCGGTTCGTTCGGCGGAGGTGGNNGAGACCCCGGGCGATCTCCTGGAACTTCTCTCACCGGGTTCCGTACTCGTTGCAGTGCTCCCCGACCACCTCGATCCGGGGCCTGTCGTCGCGGGATTCTCGCTCGTGCATCCCGATCGCTGCATCCTGCTCACGTCCACGGCCCCTGAGGCCGGTCTCGAATTCCTTTCACTTGCCGGAGCCCGGTCCGCGGTCTCGGCGGAGAAAATCGCCCGGAAGGCGAAGGGTCATCATACCCTCCTCATGGAGCTCACCGGCGGGCTCGGTCCCTGGGCGAACCACCCTTCTCATGTCGAGAAGTTCCTCGAGACGGTCACACGCGACTGTGTCAGACAACGGATGCGTCTGGTTTGCGTCATCGCCCGGCGCTTCCTTACTCCGCCTCAATGGTCGGGCATGCGCGACCGCGCAACATTTGTCCTCGACTTTTTCACCGCGGGTCCCTGGCTCTACTGCCAGTTCCTTGCGGCCCGCGGCATCAATGATACGTCGATGTTCCTTCCTCGTCCGGTTCGCCTCAGCAGCCGCAGCTTCCAACTCGGCAGACCACTCCTTCCTCCTCCCGGCAAGGAGGAGACCGGCGTCGACGCGGCAGCGGAGCTGTACCGCCAGGCATTCTCCGGAGCCGGAGAGGGCATGGTGCTGTTTGACCCGCGCGGCGGATACCGCGAGGCAAACAGAAAGGCTCTGGAGATCCTGGGCCTCGAGAGCGACCCCTTCCTGAGAGTACCCTTCCAGGAGCTCTTCTCCCACGGTTCACTGAGAAAGGCTCTTCGCGGACTGATCCTCCTCCGCAAGAGGGTCAGATACGCCGGCGAACTCGAGATCGTGCGTCCGGGGGGGAGAAGGGCAACCGTTGCCGTCACGGGGACTGCGCTCGGTGTGCATCTGGCTGTGGCTGTCCTGCGCGACATCTCCGCGGAGCACAGGAAGCAGACGGACGTGCGGCGTGAGGCCGGGGACGCCGTGCGCATGGCGGAGGCGGCTCCTTTTCCACAGGCCGTATTTGTTGCGCGCAAGCTTTCGTGGGCGAATGCAGAGTTTCGCGGTCTGTTTGCCCAGCTCCTGGCCGAAAACCGGACCCCGACGCTCCATCAGGTCCTTGGCATGCCGCTCGCGGGAGCCGTTCGCCAGCTTCTTTCGGTCACCGAAGAGAGGGGGCCCCTCGGACAGAGGGTCCGTGAGGCGGAAATCACTCTGCCAGGCGGCTCCAGGCGTAACGCCGACCTGGTTGGAACGCGAGTGTCCGCTGCGGGCCGGAGGGCTCTCCTGTTGACTATCTTCGATACTACCGAGAGTCATGTTCGCGTCAGGGAGCTGACGGAAGACCTCCGGGCCTTCCGGTCAGTG
Organism: Ignavibacteriota bacterium; assembly: GCA_003152875.1. Lineage (GTDB taxonomy): Bacteria > Bacteroidota > Ignavibacteria > UBA10030 > UBA6906 > Fen-1262. The sequence goes on from PMBF01000046.1 coordinate 4,252, forward strand.
GCGGGAAGCGACGCTGCCCCGGCGGCTGTGGTGAGAAAGAACACCGTTGTCTGGGCAAACCGCGGTTTTGCCGCACTGCTCGGCTATCCTTCGCCCGAGGATCTGGTCGGGAAAGATGTGACCGTCTGCCTCGTGCCCCGTGACCGGAACTCGATCCCCGCCAGGCTCTCCGCCGACGGGCTCGAGGACGGCGAGGTATCGGTCTTTGAATACTCCGCCCTCTCCTCTTCGGGAAAGCCGGTGCGCGTCGAGGCCTCAACACAGCGGATAGATTTCCGCGGGGAAGCTGCGGGGCTCACCTTCCACCGGAATGTCACCGGGAAGCTGAAATCCACCGGGGAATTGCGGCAGCGGCTGGATGAGGCGGTTCGTCTCGAAAGAATTGCGGCTGAGTGCAGGCATCTGCCCGATCCTGATGCGTTTGCCGCCGCTGCCGTGGACGCATCACTCCGGCACCTCGGGTTTGACGCGGGGGTGATATACCTTCGCGATGAATCCGGTTTTTCGCTCTCGGCAAGGGCCGTCCGGGGAATGCCTGAACAGGCAATGGTGCCGCTGGCTGTGCAGCCAATGCAGGAGGGTGTCACCGGGTTTGTCGCCAGGACCCTTGAGCCGTTACACTTGAACATTGCCGCGTATCCTGCACACCTTCCTTACAGAGCGCTCTTTGAAACGGCAGGATTTGCGACTGTCGTCTATCTTCCTCTTTCGGCCGGTGAGTCGATGCGGGGCATTCTGCTCCTGTGTTCCGCCAAAGCCATCGATCCCACCGATCTTTCCCCCTCATTCCTCGGCGCGGTCGCGGCCGCGCTCGGCTCCGGCCTCGACCTTGCGATTCAGTTCCAGTCTCTCCTGCGCTCGGAGACACTGTACCGCACGATTGTGGGATCGGTGCCCGATCTCACCTACAGCACATCGTCCACCGGCGCTCTTGTGATGCTTGCCCCCCAGGTGGAAAAGCTGCTCCAGATTCCCCCATCGGAGTTCATCCGCAATCCGGACCTCTGGAGGCAGTGCGTTCATCCGGACGACCGGATCGTCTACTCGGGCCGCATGGGCGGCCAGGCTGAAGGCGCCAACGGCGGGGAGCTGGTCTATCGTATGCTCCCGAAAGGAAAAGCGTCGTACAGATGGGTCCGCGACGGATTCACCTACAGACGCGATGCGGCCGGCGCCCTCGTGGCGGTGGATGGCATCGTTGTTGACATCACCGCCCAGATCAACAGGAACGAGGAGCAGTCCGCTGCCGGTAGGGGNNGTGCTGCAGGCCGCAGCGGAATGTGCTCTGGAAGGGGAGCGGGTAAACGTGCATGATGTCCCCTTGCAGCACGGAGGCCAGGAGCAGTTCTTCTGGCTGCGCTGTTCGCCTGTGCACGATCCCCTGGGTGCCTTGACGGGCGTTGTCGCATCGGTGTCTGAGGTGACTGCCCGCAAACGTCTGGCGGGGGAACTCGCGCAGTCGGAGAGCACCCTCCGCTCCGTGATCGACAGCATGGGCGACGCGCTCATCATGACCGACCTGGAGGGAGAGATCCGCGAAGTAAACCGGGAGTTCACGCGCATCACCGGCTACGGCCGTACGGAAGTGCTGGGTCTGCGCCTGCCGTATCCTTGGCTCGACGAAGATTCGATGGGAAACATTGTTGCTTGGGTCTCAGCATTGCGCGAGAAACAGGACCTTCGCGATTTCGACATGACGTGGCGCAGAAAGGACGGTTTCAGGCTGGCGATCAGCCTGAACACGACGCTTCTTCGGAATGCCGGGGGCGACCCGATCGCCATGTTGAATATCGCGCGGAACATCAGCGAGCGTAAGGCGCTGGCTGACGAGCTGGCCGCGAAAAACCGCCACATTGAGATGATGAACCGGATCATCAGCGCCGCGAACGCGACGCTCGATGTGACGAAGGTCTTCGAGGCCGTGGCAGGGGAAGCGGCTGCGATGATCCCCTGCGACGTCATCGCCCTGGAAGTGCTCACCGGCGACCGGGAGTCTCTCGAGCTTCGGGCCTGCTCCAGGCGGGACGGTGAGGCCGGCGCCCTTCCGGGAACGGTCCGGCCGCTGAAACACTCGACGGCTGCAGGTGTGGTGGCCTCGGGTGAGCCCGCGGTCTTCCTGGATCTGGCGGAACCCGTGGCCGGAGGAGAAGTACTCCATGCCGCAGCCGGAATACGCTCGTGCATGAGCATTCCCGTGATGCTGAACGAACGGGTCATCGGCGCGCTTGAAGTTGGCTCACGGGAACCGGGAGTGTACTCCCGGAGGGATGTTGCGCTGCTGCAGCCGATCGCCGATCAGCTTGGACCGGCCCTGCAGAATGCGCTGCTGTACACAGAGGTGCAGGATCACATGGCGCAGATTAGGAGCCTCTATGAACTCGGGAAGGGGCTGACGGGTGCGGTCGACACGGAGAGCATTCTGGCTCACGTGGCGGCGGGGACTGCCGTAACGGTGAAGTACGACCGGATGGTCTTTGCCTCCGCATCCCGCGACGCCGGCCTGGTTCCGGTGCTCGCAGTGGAAGGAGGGACGCATCCCGGCAGACCGTGCACGCCGACGGAGAGTGAGGCTGCCTTTTTGCGGAATCATGCGGAGGCCCTGCTTCAAGGATCGTCGGTCAAGGGGGAGCACGCGGCGATTCTTGCCGCTCCTGTTCGGGGCAAGGAACAGATCCACGGGGCAATGCTCCTGCTCCGCGATGCCGGTCCGGCGTTCCGGGACGCTGACTTGCGTCTCTTGGAAAGTATTGCTACTTTGAGCGGGATTGCGCTCGATCGCGCCCTCTTGTTCGAGGACACCGTCGCTAAATCAGCAGAAATCGAGAAGCGGAACAGGGAGCTCGACGATTTTACGTATGTCGTTTCCCACGACCTGAAGGAACCGCTGATCACCATCGAGGGGTACAGCACGATGGTGGGGCGCGACTTTGGGGACCGCCTCGACGCCGCAGGCAAAGAATACCTCCGGTCGATCGCTGCGGCCACGGATCGAATGAAACGGCTTATTGACGACCTTCTCCTCCTCTCGCGCGTCGGGAGAACGGCCGCCGAGCAGGGGCCGGTCGGCATGAGGGAGGTGCTCCGGGCCGTACTCCGTGATCTTGAGTACACGCTCTCCGAGCGCCATGCACGGGTGGTCATCCCCCAGGAACTTCCCGTCGTCCGCTATGATGCCACGCAGCTCGGCCTGGTGTTCAGGAATCTGATCTCAAACGGGATCAAGTTCAACCGGTCGGATGAACCGGTCGTGGCGATCACGGTGCGCGAGGAAAAAGTGGAATTCGTCGTCTCCCTGGCTGACAACGGCATCGGCATCCCACCGGAATACCGCGAGAAGATCTTCGCCCTGTTCCAGCGGCTTCACCGGGCCGAGGAATATCCAGGAACGGGCGCCGGACTGAGCATCGTCAGGAAGATTGTGGAACGCCACCGGGGCCGGGTCTGGGTGGCTTCGGAGGCGGACCTCGGAACGACGTTTTCCTTTACGATCCCGAAGTGAGGTCGCCCCCCGACCTCCCTTCCACAGGCCCGCAGGAAGCTGGGCCGTCCGGGTGATGCAGAGAGGGGGCCATTTCGTTTCATTTCCAGTGTCCGATGGAACAGCCGCCGTCAATCCGTGTCCTCCTTGTCGATGACAACAGGGATTTTGCCACTCTTGTCCAGGTCTACCTGCGGCGGGACGAGCCGCAGCGATTTGCCGTAGTCTGGAAGGGGGACGGGCCGTCTGCCCTGAGTGCCATCGGTTCGGAGGGACCGTTCGACGTAATCCTGATGGATTACTTCCTGCCAGGACAGAACGGTCTCGAGATTACCCGGGCGTTGCGCGACCAGGGGGTCGCCGTGCCCATCATCTTCCTGACTGTGAACAAGGATTTCGACCTTGCCGTCCAGGTCTTGAAGCTCGGAGTGGCGGATTATCTGCTCAAGGAGGACGCCACAACCCGGGTTCTGCCGGGGACGATTCTCAAGGTGCTCGAGCAGCGGCGTCTGGTCGACCAGCATACAGCCCTGGAGGTCACCAAGAACCGGCTTGAGGCCATCCAGGAGGTGGTGGTGCACGTCGCAGCGGACCTGCGGGATCCGCTGAATTGCATGCGCGTGCGTGTCGATGAGCTGATGGCAGTGCATCGCAAGGACCATCTCACCTCGTATCTGGTGATCATTCGCGACAACATCCTGAGAATCGAAAAGAAGATGGCGCAACTCAAGGAGCTGAAGAGCGATCGCACGGTACCGTACATCCGCGACATCCGCATGTTCGACCTATCGGAATGAGCCTAACCGCCGCACTCGCGCAGATCGACCCCGCCCTCGGTAACTTTGCCGGAAACGTGGAGAAGCATTGTGAGGCCGCAGAGCGGGCCCGGCAGGCGGGAGCGAACATCGTGCTGTTTCCCGAGCTCAGCCTGACCGGCTACTCGATCAAGGACCTGCACTGGGACCTCGCCCTCGATCCTGCAACTCCGCCGGCCGCGTTGAACCCGCTGCTGGAAATCAGCCGTTCGGTGTCGATTATTGCCGGATGCGTGGAAGAAGGACCGGGGTACGGCCTGTACAACGCGGCGCTCCTGTTCGAAAAAGGGACCGTCCGGACGGTCCACCGGAAAGTCTATCCACCCACGTATGGGATGTTCGAGGAGCTCCGCTACTTCAGCCCTGGCCGGGCAGTGCGCGCCTTCGACTGCGGTTCAGCGAGGATCGGAGTCCTGATCTGCGAAGACCTCTGGCATCTCTCCCTGCCCTACTTGCTTGCGGCTGACGGTGCAACGGCGATATTCACGCTTGTCGCCAGTCCGACCCGCGTCGTGGGGACAGAGGAGCGGCTGCCGATCGCAGTCGCCAACAGTGAAAACCACAGGGCGATCGCCAGGCTGCTTTCGGTTCACCTCCTGTTCTGCAACCGCGTCGGGTTCGACGACGGCGTCGGCTTTTGGGGAGGATCGGAAGTCGTGGGACCCGATGGAGAGGTGCTCGCCTCCGCAAAAACGTTTGACGAAGACCTGATCACGGCTGTCCTCGACGAAAACGATATCCGTCGGGCCAGAAGGTTTTCGCGGCATTTCCTCGACGACGATCTGCGCCTGGTGCAGGATGAGTTGCGGCGGATTATGAAGCAGAGGGAAGAGAAGGATTTGTAGGGCGCCGCAGGAAGAACAGGCCCCGGGACGCGGTGATCAGCGCCCGGGGCTTCTTTCTCATAGGCCTTTTTTGTCCTCAGCAGAGGCGGGAAAGGCCTTTTCCGTGGAACGAACATCGACGAACACTACCACAAGGAGAGATCATGAGCTACGGCTACTTCGACGACGAGCAGCGGGAATATGTCATTACCCGTCCTGACACGCCCCTCCCCTGGATCAACTACCTTGGGTGNNGATGCCCGTCTGCGCCGCCTGACGCGCTATCGCTACAACAATGCCCCGTTTGATTTTGGGGGACGCTACATCTATCTGCGCGACAATGCGAGCGGCCGCTTCTGGTCTCCCTCCTGGCAGCCGACCCGGCACGAGGCCGAACAGTACAGTTGCCGGCACGGCATGGGATACAGCATCATCGGCTCAACCTTCGAGAGGATCAAGGCGGAGACGAGGTACTTCGTGCCGCTCGGTGAAAACCTGGAGATCTGGCAGTTGAGCGTCACGAACCTGCGCAGAAAGCCGGCGCAGATCTCTGCGTTTTCCAGCATCGAGTTCTGTCTCTGGGATGCCCAGGATGATGCGACAAATTTCCAGCGCAACTTCAGTACCGGCCAGGTCGAGATCGAAGACGGCGTAATCTACCACAAGACGGAATACCGGGAGCGGCGGGACCACTTTGCCTACTTCGCCTGCTCTGAAAAGGCCGCCGGGTTCGACACACAGCGCGATGTCTTCCTGGGACCCTACCGGAGCTGGGACAATCCGGCGGTCGTGGAGCGCGGGCGCTCGTTCAACTCCGTGGCCCACGGATGGGCGCCCATCGGCTCCCATCACATCAGGCTCACCCTGAAGCCCGGCGAGACCCGCCAGGTCATTTTCGTTCTGGGGTATCACGAGAATCCCGTCGACAGGAAATTCGACCCTCCCGGCTCGCAGACCATCGATAAGCGGACTGTCAAACCTCTCATTGCCCGGTACAAGAAGCCCGAAGTTGTCGAAGGGGCCTTCCAGGCCCTCCGGAAATACTGGGACGAGACGCTCGGAATCTACCAGGTCAAGACACCGGACCGGCACACCAACCGCATGGTCAATATCTGGAATGCCTACCAGTGCATGGCCACGTTCAANNCGCGATTCCAACCAGGACCTGCTTGGCTTCGTCCACATGGTCCCGGGCCGCGCACGCGAGCGTGTGCTCGATCTGGCCTCCACACAGCTGGAATCGGGAGGCGCCTATCATCAGTACCAGCCGCTCACGAAACGCGGGAACAACGACGTGGGGAGCAACTTCAACGACGACCCCCTCTGGTTGATCCTGGGCGTTGCCGCCTACCTGAAGGAGACCGGCGACTGGTCGATCCTCGATGCCCCCGTGCCCTATGACAATAAACCCGGAAGCGAAACGCCCCTCTACGAGCACCTGGAACGGAGCCTGCACTACACCCTCGACCGGCTCGGGCCCCACGCCTTGCCGCTGATCGGCCGTGCCGACTGGAACGACTGTCTGAATCTCAACTGCTTCTCCGAAACCCCCGGGGAGTCCTTCCAGACCACCACCAACAAGGACGGCAAGGTCGCGGAATCGGTCTTCATCGGCGGCATGTTCGTGCTGGCCGCCCGCGAGCTCGCCGACCTTGCGGATCGGCGGGGGCTGAAGAGCGATGCCCAGGCGTACCGCTCGGCGGCAGTCCGGATGGACAGGACCGTACGCGAGCACGGCTGGGATGGAGAGTGGTTCCTGCGGGCGTACGACGACTTCGGCAGGAAGGTCGGATCCAGAGAGTGCGAGGAGGGCAAGATCTTCATCGAGCCGCAGGGCTTCTGCATCCTGTCGGGGATCGGCCTGGAAGATGGGATGGCAAAAACGGCTCTGGAATCGGTGAACAGGCTGCTTGCCACTCCGCACGGAATCATGCTGCAGCAGCCGGCATATTCCAGGTACTACGTGCACCTGGGCGAGATCTCCTCCTATCCTCCCGGTTATAAGGAGAACGCCGGCATCTTCTGCCACAACAACCCCTGGGTGATCATCGCCGAGACCATGGTCGGCAACGGTGACCGGGCCTTCGACTACTACCTCCGCATCAACCCTTCGGCGCGCGAGAAGATCGGCCGGCTCCACAGGTGCGAGCCCTACGTCTACGCGCAGATGATCGCAGGCAAGGATGCCCCCACGCATGGCGAGGCCAAGAATTCCTGGCTCACCGGAACCGCAGCGTGGAACTACGTTGCTATTACACAGAGCATCCTGGGCGTTCAGCCCACGTATGAAGGGCTCAAAGTGGCCCCGGTCATCCCCGCCGCGTGGAAAGGCTTTTCGGTGAGCCGGGTCTTCCAGGGGGTACGATATGACATCACGGTGAAACGCGAAGGAAAGGGGAACACCGTTCGTCTTGTGGTCGGCTCCCGTCAGGTCCTGGGCAACGTGATCCCCAGGCCCCCGGCCGGGGTCATACAGGTCAAGGTAGAGGCATTCCTGTCCTGAGAAAACCAGGCTCTCTCGTCCGGTCCTGTGCGGCCCGCAAGGACCCGGCGATGCGAGGACCGCAGGGTCCAGGACACTCCTGAGCCGGAGCGGCAGCGGGCGCTCCTCTGTCGCTCCATGCAACCGGCCGGCTCCCCGGCCGGGCAGAGGAAAGGACTCTGGGGCCTTACCATTTGCGGGAAGGAAGCACCGTGGAAACCAAACCGGCACAACACATGCAGGTCGATGCACAGTGGGTTGAGAAGACCCTCTCGTCGTTGTCGCTGAAGGAGAAGATAGGCCAGGTCTTGATGACGGCGCAGTTCGACTGGTCCGAGCAGACCGTCGCGCACATGGAGCAGGAGCTTGCCCGCTGGCAGCCTGCTGGCGTGTTCCACATGCGGGGGGGGCCGCCGGAGATCCTTACAGGTGTGCGCCGCCTGGCCGCAGCCACGCGCATCCCGCTGATGCTGGCCAGCGATTTCGAAGCCGGCATCGGTCATATCCTCCACTGCGGTACCCGTTTCCCCCGGCCCATGATGCGCGGGCACGCGGGGACGGCCGAAGACGAATACGAGATCGGGCGGATCACAGCCGTCGAAGGGCGTGCCGCCGGGACGCAGATGACGGCCAGTCCGGTGCTCGATCTCAACACAAACCCGCTCAACCCCGATGTGAACGTCAGAGCCTACGGGGAGGACCTCGACACCGTTCTTCGCCTTGCCCTTCCGCATATTCGCGGCCTCCAGGACCACGGCATGCTCGCCATGGTGAAGCATTTCCCGGGCAACGGCGATACGGCGATGGATCAGCACTTCGCTCCCGCCATCATCGAGACTCCGGCGGAGAAATTCCGTCAGCACTGGCTCGAAGCCTACCGGCGGGCGTTTGCCGAAGCAGATCCCGGTGCCGTCATGGTGTCGTATCTGACGGTTCCGTCCATTATGCGCGAGCGGGATCCGCGAACGGGATCTCTCCTTCCTGCCTGTCTCTCTCGCGATCTCCTTCAGCGAGTCCTCCGCGAAGAGCTCGGCTTCGAGGGACTTGCGGTCTCCGACGCGCTCAACATGGGAGGAGGGCTGAGTTTCTATCCCCGGGGGGAAATCGCTGTCAAGGCTCTTGCCGCGGGTATCGACCTGTTGCTCTGCTTCTCGGGTCTCGGAGACCTCGAGCCGGAGATCACGGCGATCAGACGGGCGGTCAAGAGCGGAGAGGTGTCTGAGGCACGGCTGGATGAGGCGGTCCGGCGCGTGCTGACCGCCAAGGCCAAGACGGGTCTCGACAAGGTGCGTACGACACTCGCCGCCGACGAACCCGCGCTCAGGGCCGAACTTGCCCCCAAGTCGGCATTCTGCCGGAAGATCGTCTCGAGGGGCCTTACGCTTCTGAGCAACAGCGCCGGCACCCTCCCGATCCGGAGCCTCAAGGGAAAGCGGGTGCTGGTGTTGAACACCTACAGCCCCACCAAGCCATGGTTTTTCGACCGTGGTGAACCGATGCCGCATGACCTGATCGAACAGGAGCTTACGGCCCGGGGGGCCGTGGTGGAGACCCTCGATCTGGGCGAAGCGGGTCCCCCGGACATTCACCAGACTGCCGTCGGAAAAGCCAGGGACGCGGACTACACGTTTTTCAATTTCTTCGTGGTCCCAAGTTACGCTATCGGCACTCTGACCCCGCACAAAGAGGCCGTGCGGACCTTTTTCTGCGGGCTTGTGACGATTGGCCGGACACCGCCGATCATCACGGCCTTCGGCGACCCGTACCAGAGGCAGTACTGTCACACCGCCCCCACCTTTCTCTGCACGTTCGACGACACGAGAGAATCTCTGGAGATGGCGGTGAAGGCGTGGTGCGGAGAGATCCCCGTGAGCGGCAGAATGCCTGTCTCCATGCCCGGGGTGTTCAGCCGCGGGGACGGCGTGGACCTGAAGGTGTAGCGTCCGGCCCATTCAGGCCGCGGCGAACGGCACGTGACCCGGAACAATGTCAGTCCATCTGCAGCGGGGGAGATGCATGCCCGCGCTCAGCATCCGGGCAGCACGGATTTCACTGGAGGGTTCCGATGATGATAGAAGCCGGCAGGCTCGGTCTCGGTTTGGCTCCGGCACTGATGATTCTTACACTCCTCCTCTTGCCGGACGCCTCCCCGGCGGGAGTGGTTCAGCAATGGGGTCAGCTCAGAGTCATCAGGGGCCAGCTCTGCGACGAACGGGGGAACCCTGTCCAGCTCAAAGGGATGAGTACTCACGGGCTGCAGTTCTTTCCCGTGTCGAAAAGCACCATCGATCACATGGTCGACGATTGGCACTGCACGGTCATTCGTGCCGCGATGTACACAAAGGAGAAGGGCTATATTGATCATCCTGCAAGGCTGAAAGACCAGGTGAAGCTGGTAGTCGATCAGTGTATCGCCAGAGGGATCTATGTGATCATTGACTGGCACATCCTGAGCGACAATGACCCCAACATCTACAGGGATGAGGCCCGCGCGTTCTTCGACGAGATGTCCGCGACGTATGGCAGATATCCGAACGTGCTCTACGAGATCTGCAATGAGCCCCACGACTGCTCCTGGACAGGCGAGATCAAACCCTACGCCGAGGCCATTATCCCGGTGATCCGGGCCAACGCCCCGGGGAGTGTCATCATCTGCGGCGACGAAAACTGGAGCAGCGAGCCCCAGGCAGCCGCGAACATGCCTCTGGACCTCCCGAATATCCTCTACACCCTTCACTACTATGCCGCGACCCACGCCCTGGACCAATGGATGCAGAAGGTGGATTCCTGCATGGCTAAGGGGTGCGCGGTGTTTGTCTCGGAGTGGAGCACCTGTGAAGCCAACGGCGACGGCAGGATTGATCTGCCCAGATCGCAGAGGATGGTTGATTTCCTTGCGGCGAAGAAGGTCAGCTGGTGCATCTGGGCCCTCTCGCCTGGAAACCATTCCTGCGACATCCTGAAACCCGGAGCCGGCATCGACGGGCCGTGGAGCGACGACCAGCTCAGCATCACGGGCCGGTTCGCAAGGGAGAATATCGTGAAGTGAGGATCAGTCGGCTCTCCTCATGTCTTCCGGGGGAGCCGTCCCCCGCTGCCGCTGTGGCGGCCGAGCCCTGACCGTTCACAGGATCACCGATCGACTGTCCCGCTTGACCTCCTCCCGGGGGTGACGGAGCACCGCGAGGAAGGCAGCTGAGATACACGCGTTGTGCAGCGTGCCCGCGCCGAAAACGAACTCATGGAGATCTGAGCATGAACTACGGCTATTTTGACGAGCAGGCAAACGAGTATGTCGTAACGAGGCCCGATACCCCAACGCCGTGGATTAACTATCTCGGGAGCGGGCAGTATGGCGGCATCGTCTCCAACACGGGAGGGGGTTACAGCTTTCACAAGGATCCTCAGAACCGGAGGATTACCCGGTACAGGTACAACAGCATCCCGACGGACAGGCCGGGCAGGTATGTCTACATCCGGGACGCCGCGACGGGCGACTTCTGGAATCCCGGGTTTCAACCCTCGGGCACGAAGCTGGACAGCTACCGGTGCAGGCACGGTATGGGGTACACGGTGCTGGAGGGAGAACGCCGGGGGGTCGGCGCGGACGTCACCTATTTCGTCCCCGAAGGGAAGGACTTCGAGGTCTGGCTTGTCAGGGTGAAGAACGGGACGAACATCACGAAGAACATCCAGGTCTTCAGCTACGCGGAATTCTGCTACTGGGATGCCATCATGGACCAGCAGAATGTGGACTGGGTGCAGCAGATAAACCAGGGGCGCTACGACAACGGGATCATCACCTGGTTCCCGCACATGACGAACGACCGGTGCACATTTTTCGCCACCGGAGAACCCGTGTCCAGTTTCGACACGAACCTGGAAGCCTTTATCGGGAAGTATCATTCCGAGGCCAATCCGGTCGCAGTGGAACAGGGGGCCTGCTCCAACTCGATTTCCTACCGGACGAACGGCGTCGGTGCATTCTGCATCGACATGGCGCTGGAACGGGGTGAGGAGCGCGAACTGGTTTTCTTGCTCGGGTATACCGAGCACAAGCGGGGGCTGCGCCGGACGATCAAGAGCTACCTTTCGCCGGATGCGGCGCACAAGGCTCTTGCCAGGCTGAAAGCCTCATGGGGTGAGTACATCGGCAAGCTCCATGTGGAAACGCCGGACCGCGACATGAATCTCTTCGTGAACATGTGGAACCAGTACCAGTGCAAGACGACCTTCAACTGGTCGAGATTTGTTTCGCTCTACCAGCTTGGCCTGGGAAGGGGAATGGGGACCAGGGACAGCGCGCAGGACACGCTGGGGGTTATGCACACGATCCCGGAGGAGGCCAGAGGCCTGATTGTGAAACTCCTCCAGTGTCAGTTCACCGACGGCCGTATCTATCACCTGTTCTTCCCTCTGACGGGTGAAGGGGGACTCGGTGACGCCCCCGTGAAGAAGTTCGACTGGTATTCCGATGACCACCTCTGGCTGATGCTGGCGGTGAATGCCTATGTGAAAGAGACCGGCGATACCGCCTTTCTGGATTGTCTGGTCCTCTACAACGACAGATCCACCCGGGGGAGCGTGTTCGAGCACCTCGAGAAAGCGCTGGAGTTCACCGACGGCCATCGCGGGCCGAACGACATCGCGCTCGCGGGAAGGGCGGACTGGAACGACACGCTGAACCTGGACACGGGGAAAGGAATCGCAGAAAGTGCATTCACCTCGATGCTGTTCTGCCGGGCGGCACAGGAGATGATCGACCTCTGCGACTTCCTGGGGAGAGCGGGACATGTGGAACGGTACACGGCGATGTTCGAAACTATGAGGGACGCCGTCAACCGGAGCTGCTGGGACGGCGAGTGGTACAAACGGGCGTTCGACGACGGTGGCAGGGCGCTCGGGTCGAAGAGAAACAGGAACGGGAAAATCTTCATCAATTCGCAATCCTGGGCGGTGCTCGGATCGGTGGCGACGGATGAGCATGCCCGGCAGTGCCTCGATTCCGTCGAAAAATACCTTAACACGAAGTACGGGATCGTGGCCATGTATCCGGGGTATACCCGCTGGGACTCATCGAAGGGAGGCATTACCACGTATCCCCCCGGGACGAAGGAGAACGGAGGGATCTTTCTTCACGCGAATCCCTGGGTGATGATCGCCGAGGCGATGACGGGAAACGGTCAGCGAGCCTTCGAGTATTACAGGCAGATCCTCCCTGCGAGGCGCAACGACGACGCCGACCTGTTCGAAGTGGAGCCGTACGTCTATTCGCAGAACATCCTGGGGAAGGAACATCCGCAGTTCGGAATCGGGAGAAACTCGTGGCTGAGCGGGACGGCTGCGTGGAATATGGTCGCTGCGACCCAGTACATCCTCGGCATCAGACCCGGCTACGACCACCTCGTGGTGGATCCCTGCATCCCCCCGGAGTGGAAAGGATTCAGAGTCCGAAGGGTGTTCCGGGGGGCGGCCTATGAAATAGAAGTGAGGAATCCCAACCATGTGCAAAAGGGGGTTCAGAAGATCCTTGTCGACGGTGCGGAGCATGCGGCAATTCCCCTTGCCCCCGCGGGCGCCGAATGCTCCGTCACGGTCATCATGGGATGACGCGCGCGCCAGCACAGCGTTCCCACGATGACGAATCAACATGGGAGGTATTCCCCTTGAACCAGATACTCTGTCAACGGAGGTGTTCATGACCAGCGACAATGCCAGGCTTACGGTCGCCGAAAAAATAGGATACGGGGTCGGTGACCTCGCATCGAACCTGTTCTGGATGACGTTCATCTTCTACCTGCTCTACTTCTACACCGATGTGTTCGGTATCTCGGCGGTCGCGGCGGGGACGATGCTGCTGATCACGCGGACAGCCGACACCTTCATCGACCCGATCATCGGGATGATCGCAGACCGGACGAAGACCCGGTGGGGCCGCTTCCGCCCCTATTTGTTCTGGATGGCGGTTCCCTTCGGCATCGTGGGCGTGCTGACCTTCACCACCCCGGGTTTTGACGCCACAGGAAAGCTGATCTGGGCATATGTGACGTATTCGCTGATGATGCTTGTCTACTCCGGGATCAACATCCCGTACTCGGCCCTCATGGGAGTCGTTACTTCCGACTCGCTTGAAAGGACGAAGCTCTCCACCTATCGTTTCGTCTGCGCGTTTCTTGGCGGCGTTATCGTGCAATGGGCAACGGTGCCTCTGAAGAGGGTGCTCGGCGGAGGGAACGATCAGCTCGGGTACCAGCTCACTGCGGCCATCTACGCGGTGATGGCCGTTGCACTGTTCCTCTACACCTTCAGTGCCACCAAGGAACGGGTCCAGCCGGTGAAGGAGCAGAAAACCCCTCTCAAACGGGACCTCTGGGATCTCACGAAGAACAGGCCGTGGATGGTGTTGTTTGTAGCGGGGCTCTGTTCCCTGACGTTCAACTGTGTCCGCAACAGCTCGCTGATGTACTACTTCAAATATTTCGTCGGGGACGAGGGTCTGGCCCCCAACTTCATGATGGCCGGCACTCTGGCGAATATCGCGGGGGTTCTGGCGACAGGATGGCTCACCAAACGGTTCGGGAAAAAGAACCTGTACCTGCTGTGCATGGTGATAGCGGGGATCATCACGGCGCTCTACTATTTCGCGGGGCCGGCAAATCTTCCTTACCTCTACGTCCTGAACATCGTCGGAGGGTTTCTCTCCGGTCCTCCGGCTCCCCTGATCTGGGCCATGTACGCCGACGCTGCGGACTATTCCGAGTGGCGGACGGGCCGCCGCGCCACGGGGCTCGTTTTCTCCGCGGCTTCGTTCGGACAGAAGATGGGCTGGACGCTGGGTGGGACGATCGCGGCGTGGCTCCTGGCCTACTACGGATTCCAGGCGAACCTCCAGCAGGCGCCCGATACGCTCCACGGGATCGTCCTGTTGATGAGTTTCATCCCGGCGGCGCTTACGGTGCTGGCCGGACTCTCCATGCTCTTCTACACCATCGACGAGGGGATGCTGAAGCGTATTCAGCAGGATCTGGCTGATCGGCGCAGGGAGCAGCAGGATGGGGCCGTGCCCGTCTGACCTGCGGCGGCGGGTTCATGATGAGGCGGTCGGGGAGTTCTCTGCCTCAGGCAGGTTTCCCGGACCGCCTCGTTGTTCCGCCCCCGGCCCTTGGAACTACATCCAGGGTTCGTCGGCGGAGGGACCGTAGATGGACGGGACCTTTGCGCCGACCAGTCTCAGGTAGATTGAAAACTGGCCGCGGTGGTGGATGCTGTCGCTGAGCATCATCCATAACATGTCCGCCTTGCGCACGTCGGCCATCTGTTTCGGCCCGACGGGGGCCGAGATCGACGCGTTCCAGTCCGTCTCGGACATTCCCTTCACCTTCGTCAGCATCTCCTTCTGTGTGCTCTCAAGGGCCTTCAGCACATCATCGTACGTCTTAAACGACGGCATCTGCCCGGAAAAGTCGATCTTCCCCTTCACCACCATGTCGACGATTCCGAGCTCCTGGATGAACACGGTCGCGAGCTCCTTCGCGCTTCTCGTTTTCGGGGCGGAGGGCTTGAATTCCGACTTGTCGGCAGGGAGCGCCTTGAGAATCTTCAGCGTTGTGCCGAACTCCCGCTGCCAGTTGTTGATGAACATCTCTTTCTCCGTCATGATGCTCCCTCTGGTTGTGTAATGATGAGTGAACTGCGTTGTGTGATCGATGCGACTACTTTCGTTTGGTTGTTGTCGCCAGATTGCGCTACACACCGCGCCGGTTCGGGCGCGGTCTCAGGGAACGAATGAGGGGGAGGAACCTGGAGAACCGGGCTCAACAATGAAGGTTCCTGCGTGAACACTGTGCGGTGCTGCCGAAACAGTACGGAAATCGGAAGGTCCGGTGCAAAGGAAGTATCCTGGGTGCAGGGTCCTCGTCCAGGAGAAGGAACACAACTCGGGGGAAAATGGTTCGCTGGCGGGGGGCGTCCCTCACCGGTGAGGGCGCACTGTCTCTTCGATTGAGAGGATGCCGTCATCCAGAATTCCTATCCGGTCGCACAGGACTTCGGCGCTTGCAACATCGTGGGTGATGTACAAAAGGGAAACCCGGAATTCCTTATGCAGAGAAACGAGCAGGGAAAGGATAATGGACTGCGTCACCGGGTCTAGCGATGAGGTCGGCTCGTCAAGAATGAGGAGCCGGGGATGTGCTGCCAGAGACCTGATGATCGCAACGCGCTGTCGCTGTCCTCCGCTGAGTTCCCCCGGATATCTGCGCAGGATTTCGTCCGGCAATCCCACCTCAGAGCAGAGGCGCGTGATTCTTTCCTTCCGTTCGCGGGGCCCCACCGAATGCCGGAATGGGAAAAACCCCTCCTCTATGGAGTCTCCAATTCGCATCCGGGGATCCAGCGAGAGGCTCGATGCCTGGAACACCATCTGGATGCGAGGCTCCGGCTTCCTCGCGCCCGCAACCGGCCAGAGCATGGTGCCAAGGAATCGTATTGATCCACTGTCGGGCTTCATGAGACCCGCCACGCAGCGCGCAAGTGTTGACTTTCCCGAGCCGCTGGGCCCCAGGATCCCGAAACAGGTTCCCTCGGAGACCGAAAACGTCACGTCGCGCAAGACCTGTCTCTGGGCGTTGTTATGTCCAAGCGTTCCTCCTGTCGTGTAGGTGCACGCGAGATTCTCTACTTCCAGAAGAAGCATCGCACCTCCCGTCCGTTTCCGGCATTCACGCTCTCCGGCACGCTGGTCCAGCAGAGTTCCCGGACCTTGGGGCATCGGGGAGCAAAAAAGCATCCCGGCGGGCCGTCCGCAGCAATGTCTCCGGTGCGACTGGCAAAGAGGCCGACTGGCGATGTTGCGGGTTCCGCCCCGGTGAGCTGCCGTGCATAGGGATGAAGGGGAGCGCGAAGGAGTTCCTCGACCTGACCGGCTTCGACGATGCGTCCCCCAAGCATTACCAGAACGCGATCTCCCATGGCTCTTGCCACGTCGAGGTCGTGAGTAACAACGATCATCGCCATCCCCGAGGATTTCTGAATGTCCTGGAGAAGCTTCAGGATCTGACGCCGAAGCGCACGATCAACGGAGCTGGTAGGCTCGTCGGCAATGAGCAATGAGGGATTCGCCAGCAGGGCCATGGAGAGCATGACCCGCTGCGCCATCCCCATGCTAAGCTGGTGTGGAAAGAGGCGCAAGACTGAGGCCGGGTCTGGGATGCCTGCGCACCTGAGAGCCTCTTCCCACGCTGTCTGCTCCTTCTCCTCAGCTGCCAGGCTCATCTGCTCGCCGATCCTGGAAGTGGGATTCAGAGCGCGGATCGGCTCCTGAAATATGTAGCGGATCTCCCGCTGCCGCAGAATGCGCAACTCTTCTTCAGTCAACTCCAGGACTTGGCGGCCTCTGTACATGATTTCGCCCGAAATCCGGAAGGAGTGAACCGCAGGGAAGAGCCTTGTGAGGGAGCGTGTCAGGAGGGTCTTCCCGCTCCCGCTTTCACCCAGCAGGATCAGGGCCTGACCGGCATCCAGATGGAAGGAGATGTCTTCGAAGATCTTCGTTGGCTTTTGAGGGCTGGAAAGACTGAGGGTGAGGCCCTGTACTTCGAGAAGGTATTGCTCCATTGCACTGGCCGCCGCGTGGGTGTGTGACATTGTAGAGATAATCAGGGACACTTTCAACGCGCCAGCTTGAGCACCTCAGTCGGTTTCTTGCCTCGGTATTTACATGATGGCGGGGGACGCAGGTGAGCTTGATTTGCTCGACTGTCATGGGTACATTAGCGCGTGTGCAATGAGCCCACTTCCGGGAGACCTTAGATGTCCGTCATCCGCTGCTTCCTGCTCCTCGTCTCGTCGGTCGCTGTTCTTACCGGCTGCGCCAGGAAAAACAGTGCTGCAAGCGATTCGAATCGGCGCCCAATCACCATTGCGATAGCGGGAGACATCGACAGCTTCAATCCGCTCTTTGCCGAAGATGTCACAGCAGGGGAGATCAACGACCTGCTGTTTCCGGGCCTTGTGGGGTCTTCCTTTGATACCTCGAAGGGGATGCTGATCTATACACCCCTGCTTGCACGGTCCTGGGAGTTCAAAGCGGAGCATTGCGACCTGCTCTTTCATCTTCGCTCCGGGGCCATGTGGTCCGACGGCCAGCCGGTGTCGGCCCGCGACGTGCAGTTCTCGTATGAGCTTTACGGCGATCCAGAGGTCGGAAGCGTCCGGCAGGGCTCGGTGTCGGGATTGAGGGGGTGGCAAGGCAAGCCTGACATCACCAGGAGTGTGGAGATCCTGGACGATACCACGGTGGTGTTTCATTTCGAAATGGCTTCCCCGTCGCAGCTGTTTGACGCAGGGCTCCCTATCCTGCCTGCTCATGTCCTGGCCGCCATTCCGCGCAAGGAGCTTAGGACACATGAGATCAATCGTTCGCCCGTCGTGTCGGGCCCCTTCCGCCTGGAGCGATGGACTCCCCTGGAGGGGGTTATCCTCGCCTCAAATCCTTCATCCACCCTTCCATTCCCCGCCCGGGCATCATCGCTGGTCTTTCGCGTGGTGCCGGAGTACCGGACGCGGGTTTCGCAGCTTGCAGCAGGCGAGGTGGATGTCGTGGCGGACATCCGCCCTGAAGATGCCGGGACGGTGAGCGCGTCCGCGGTCCGGCTGGTGGCAACTCCCGGCCGGGACTACGATTTTCTGGGTTGGAATAACATCGATCCTGCGCTGTTCCAGAAGTCGGGTGGCAAGACGGTCAGGCCCCATCCGCTCTTCGGGTCGGCCCCGGTGCGCAGGGCCCTTACCATGGCAATCGACCGTGCCTCGATCGTGAAGTCGTATCTGGGGAGCTACGGCCATGAAGCCACGGGAGGCATCTCGCCGCTCTTCAAGTGGGCGTACAACGACACCCTGAAACCCTTGCCGTTTGACAGAGCCGGAGCCGCCGCACTGTTGGAGCAGGAAGGGTGGAGGGACAGCGACGGAGACGGCATCCTGGAGAAGAACGGGAAGAGATTCTCGTTCTCCCTAAAAGTGTCGGCGGGGAATGCGCTCCGCAACGCCGTGGCGACAGCTGTCCAGCAGCAGCTGCATGACGTCAAGGTGGAGATGACGATTGAACAGGTGGAGCGTGGGACGTTCTGGGATAACCTTACCGCCCGCCGGTACGACGCGTGGCTGGCGGGGTTCAGTGTGCCGCTGCAGATGAAACTGGATGACCTCTGGGGCTCCGACCTTGCGAAGTATCCTTTCAATGTCACGGGGTTCAGGAATGCACGCGTGGACTCCATCCTGGCAGCCAGCAGGCGCCTTCAAAACGAGACCGACGGCGCCAGCCTCTGGAAACAGTTCCAGGATATCCTGAGCGAGGAGCAGCCCTGTACCTTCCTGTTCTGGATCGACTCCATAACCGGTGTCAGCACTCGCGTGCGGGGGACAAGCATCGGAATCCTCGGGACTACCCACGAAGCCTGGAACTGGAGCCTGGAGAACCAGGCCAGGGACCGACTTGCCCAGGCCCGGTAGAAGCCTTCCGGCATTCCTGCTGGGAAGAACCCTCCAGGCGGTCCCTCTGCTCGTGGGACTGCTGACCCTGGTCTTTTTTCTCTCGCGTCTTCTCCCGGGCGATGCCGGCACACTCTTCCTTTCCCCGACCGTCTCGCCGGAAGCCGCCGAGCGTCTCCGTGTGCAGTTTGGTCTGGACAGGCCTGTGCCTGTTCAGTATATCCTCTGGATCCGTGCACTCCTGGAAGGAAATCTCGGGCTCTCGTTCAGCTTTAACGCCCCGGTACGTGAGATTCTCGCCCGCGTCTTCCCAAACACAATTATTCTCGCCATCCCCGCACTGTTTCTGGAAATGCTTCTTGCCGTCGGACTCGTAGCCGTGGCGAAGCGTCATCCCGGTTCCACAATTGACAGGCTGCTCTCCCGGGGAACGCTCGTCGTCTACGCCCTCCCGACATTCTGGCTTGGCTTCATCCTTGTGATGGTGTTTTCCTACTGGCTCGGAGTTTTTCCTTCGGCCTATATGTGGTCGGCCGGTTCGGAGGGGAGTTCGCCTGTTGACCTTGTCCGACATCTCGTTTTGCCTTCTCTGACGCTTGCCATTCCGGGGGCAGCCGGCCTTGCAAGGTACCTCGCGTCAACAGTCGGCGATGTCGAAAAAGAGGAATATGTCCTTGCGGGAACCAGCATGGGCCTCACACATTGGACCGTCTTCCGGCGGTATATCCTCAAGAACTCGATGGCTCCCTTCATCTCTTTCATGGGCACGGAGATTGGAGGACTGCTGGCTGGTGCTCTGGTGACTGAAACCCTTTTTGCCTGGCCCGGAATGGGGCGCTTGGCCGTAATGGCCATTTTTGCCCGAGATTATCCGCTGGTTCTGGGGTGCACACTTCTGGCAGGAGTCGTGGTGATTGTTGGTAACCTTATGGCTGATATACTACAGGCTATCTTGGATCCCAGAGTTCGACTCGAATGAGAAGGCTGATCCCCACCCCCGCGGGGCTCGGTATGCTGGTCCTGCTCCTTGCCCTGACAGTCCTCCGCTGGGCACGGGTTTGGGACGGCACAATCTCCCTCTGCCTTGGAGTCGCTCTTGGACTGACAGGCAAGGGCGAGACAGTCCTGCCAGGAATGTACGAACAGTGGATCGCGGTTGTAGTGTGGTGGTTTTTTCTGATATTTTTGCTATTTGTCGTCGTGCGACACACAAGTCGAGTCCAACAAAGGAACAATGTCTCTTCCTCACCAGGACTGATTCCTCGCAGGCTCTCTTCTCTGGTCCTGGCCACCATGCTGTTTGTTTCCCTCACATCGTCACTCCTGGTTCCTGTTCCCCCTAATGTCCAAGGAAACCTCCTGAACAGTCGATTGCTCCCCCCCTTGGCACGAGGAATGCTCATCATAGACATTGGAGAAGACCGGGAGGGCGATGGAACCAGCCTGGAAGGCAGGTTCAGGTTCCTTCAGCGCAAGCTTCTGGACAGCCGGGTCGTTCTTTCTGGACCCGACGAAAAGGGGAACGAACCCCGGCCGGGCGTTTCCGAAGGCTCGCGGAACGATTTCCACTTTCTGTTTGGCAGCGATGATGCCGGCAGGGACGTTCTCAGCAGGGCGATCGCCGGGGCGCGTGTATCCCTTGGCATTGGCCTGGCTGCGGCTCTGGCATCCCTCCTGATCGGTGCTTTCATCGGCCTGGCAGCCGGACTTGGTGGCAGGTGGATGGATGTTCTCCTCATGAGGTTGACCGACCTGGCTCTGGCCATCCCGGGCATCTTTGTCGCGATCGGGCTGGTCGCCTTTTTCGGGCAATCAATCCTGACGCTCGTTCTGGTTCTTGCCGGTCTGGGATGGATGGGAACTGCAAGGATTGTCAGGGGCCAGGTCCTTGTGCTCCGGGAGAGGGAATTCGTTCTGGCCGCGGGTCTTCTGGGGGTGCCGGCATGGCGTATTGCCGTTCGCCACCTTGTTCCGAATCTCCTGCCGGTGCTCGTGAGTGCCACGGTCCTGCAGTTTGCGAACGCCGTTCTTGCCGAGGCGGCACTAGGGTTTCTCGGTCTGGGGGTCCAGCCGCCAACCGCCAGCTGGGGAAACATGATGGGAGAAGC
>PMBF01000066.1:0-34873 GCA_003152875.1 Ignavibacteriota bacterium
AACCAGGCCACCGTCTCGGCCCGCTTCGGCGGACGTATCGAAAAGCTGTATGTGAATTTCACCGGCGACCTCGTGCGCCGTGGCCAGCCCCTCTTCGAATTGCACAGCCCGGACCTTGTCTCTGCGGAACAGGAGTATGTGCTCGCCCTCCAGGCGGTCGAAAAAGCGGGGATCACGGACGCGTCCCTGCGCGCGCAGCAGGAGAGCCTCCTGCAGGCCATTCATGAAAGGCTCATGGTCCATTTCGGACTGACCGAAGGGCAGATTGCCGCTGTGGCCGGATCGCGCTCCGTCCACTCCAATGCGGTCTTCTACTCGCCCATGCGCGGAACCGTGATCGCCAAGCAGATTCAGGAAGGTCAGTATGTGAGCGAAGGCATGGTGCTCTACCAGCTGGCAGACCTCTCCACGGTGTGGGTGATCATCGATGTCTATGAATCCAGCATCCGCAGTGTCAGGGTTGGGCAGCCCGTTGTCGTGACCACCGAGGCATATCCGAATGAGACCTTCTCGGGCAGAGTGACATTCATCGATCCGTCCGTGGACCCGGAGAACAGGACTGTCCGGGTGCGCACGGAGTTCTCCAATCCCGGCGGAAAGCTCAGACCGCAGATGTTCGTCAGGGCCAGGGTCACCGTCCCCTCCGTGCCTGGCCTCGTGATTCCAGCCTCAGCGGTCCTCGCCACAGGACGGCGTAACGTCGTCTGGGTGGAAGTGAGGCCGAACGTCTTTGAACCCCGCGACGTGGTGTTGGGAATCAGGACGGACGATGCCTGCCAGGTGCTGAGTGGGCTGAGCGAAGGGGAGCAGGTTGCCGTGACAGGGGGTTTCATGCTCGACTCGGAATCCCAGCTCCAGCAACCCGCGGGCGGACAGCACCAGCCCCCTGCGGTTCCGGCAGCTCCGTCCCGGGACACGGCGGTCCCTCCCGCAGAGGGCGGACCCCGTGCGGTCAGGATCGATGTCAACGTCGACTGAGGGCACTCCCATGATTGAAAAGATCATCGATTTCTCCGCGCGCAACAAGTTTCTTGTCATCCTCGCCTACGTGATCATCGCCGGGTGGGGGATCTGGGCGGTAGTCAATACGCCGCTCGATGCCATCCCCGATCTCTCGGAAAACCAGGTCATCGTCTTTACCGAGTGGATGGGAAGGTCCCCCCAGCTCGTCGAGGACCAGATAACGTTCCCGCTTGTGACAGCCCTCCAGGGAGTGCCGCAGGTCTCTGCCGTCCGTGCGCAGTCCATGTTCGGGATGTCGTTCATCTACATCATCTTCAACGAGAAGACAGACTTGTACTGGGCGCGGAGCCGGGTGCTGGAAAAACTCTCTACTGTCCAGTCAGGCCTGCCGCAGGGGGCGAAGATGCAGCTCGGACCCGACGGGACGGGAGTCGGGCATGTCTTCTGGTACACCCTCGAAGGGAAACAGGACCTCGGGACGCTTCGGGCGATTCAGGACTGGTATGTCAAACTGAACCTTCAGGGAGTGGAAGGTGTCGCGGAAGTTGCTTCCGTCGGCGGCTACATCCGCCAGTACCAGGTCGACGTCGACCCTGTGAGGATGAAAGGGTACGGCGTCACGCTGGCGGATATTCAAACGGCGGTCATGCGCTCCAACAACGATGTCGGCGGAAAGATCCTGGAGGTGTCCGATGCGGAGTATTTTGTCCGCGGGCAGGGCTACATCCGGAACACGCGCGACATCGAAGACATCGTCGTGGGGACCGGCCCCGGAGGGGTCCCGGTCTATGTCAGAAATATCGGCACCGTCCAGATGGGGGGTGATATCCGCCGCGGATCTCTGGACAAGAACGGCACCGGCCAGGTCGTGGGCGGGATCATCGTGATGCGCACCGGTGAAAACGCAAAAGAGGTGATTGACCGCGTCAAGGAACGGATCCGGCAGATCTCCCCCGGCCTGCCCGACGGCGTGGAGATCAAGACTGCATACGACAGAAGCGATCTGATCAACGCCTCCGTGGAGACGCTGAAAGACGCTCTGCTCGAAGAGGCGGCGGTCGTCGGCATCGTCGTCTTCCTCTTCCTCCTCCACTTCAGAAGCGTCCTCCGGATCATCATCGAGATCCCCGTGGCGGTGTTGATGGCCTTTATCTGCATGAGGCTGTTCGGCATCACGTCCAACATCATGTCGCTCGGGGGAATCGCCATCGCCATAGGGGTGATCGTCGACGCCTCGATCGTGCTGGTGGAGAACGCCTACCGCAATGTGGCCAGGGCCCAGGAGACCAAGGGCCACCTCACGAAGGAGGACTTCGTGGAGATCTCCATCCTCTCGGCAAAGCAGGTCGGCAGGGCTATTTTCTTCGCCGTGACGATCATGGTGGTGTCGTTTCTGCCGGTCTTCCTGCTTGAAGGTCAGGAGGGAAAGCTCTTCCGCCCGCTGGCCTTTACGAAGACGTTCGTGTTAGGCAGCTCCGCTGTCATCGCCATCACCCTTGTCCCCGTCCTCATGGTTATGCTCACCCGCGGGCGGTTCCGCCGGGAGAACGAGAACCCGATCACCCGCTTCCTGAACCGCCTCTACACTCCCGCCATCCACTGGGTGCTGGGCCATCGCAAGACCACGATCCTGATCAACATCCTTGCCCTCCTGATCACGATCCCGATGATCATGCACACGGGCTCCGAGTTCATGCCGCCGCTGGATGAAGGGAGCCTGCTGTTCATGCCGGTTACGCTGCCCTCGGCCTCCCTGACGGAGGTGAACCGCGTGCTTCAGGTCCAGGATGCCATCATCAAGTCGGTGCCCGAGGTGGAACAGGTCCTGGGCAAAGTGGGGAAAGCGGAGACATCGACCGATCCGGCTCCGGTGAGTATGATAGAAACCATCGTGCTCCTCAAGCCGAGGGACCAGTGGCGCAAAGGCAAGACGAAGGATGACATCATTGCCGAGCTGGATGCGAAGCTCCAGATCCCCGGGGTCCGCAACGGGTGGACCCAGCCGATCATCAACAGGATCAACATGCTCTCGACCGGGGTCCGGACCGATCTCGGCGTGAAAGTCTTCGGCAAGGACCTTGACACGCTGGAGAGGCTCGCAATCGACGCTGAACAGATTCTCAGAAAAGTACCGGGCGCCGCCGATCTCTACGCCGAGCGGACGCAGGGAGGGCTCTTCCTGGACATCAAGATCAACCGGCAGCAGGTCGCCCGCTACGGCGTCAACGTGGGGGATGTTCAGGATATCATCGAGACTGCCATCGGCGGCCAGAATATCGGCACAGTCATCGACGGCCGCCAGCGCTTCCCGATACGTGTCCGTTATGAGCGGGAGTGGCGGGATAACATCGACAGACTGAAGTCTCTTCTCGTGCCGGTGGCCATCGGCCCCTCCCGGCAGCAATCCGGTTCCCCGGCACAG
Source organism: Ignavibacteriota bacterium (assembly GCA_003152875.1). GTDB lineage: Bacteria > Bacteroidota > Ignavibacteria > UBA10030 > UBA6906 > Fen-1262. The sequence continues at coordinate 3,386 of PMBF01000066.1, forward strand.
GCGGCGGCTGCCAATCCCGCGTCAGGGATGACCGCAGGCATGGGCGGGGCTCCGGCTCCGGAAGGTTCGGGCGCATTTTCGGGCGGCCCGCAAACCGCTGCCGCCGGCGCGTTCCCGGCCGTATCGCGGCGCAGCTACGTCCCCCTTTCACAGGTCGCCGAATTCGAGATCGTCCCCGGAGCCCCCATGATCTCCAGCGAGAATGCTCAGCTCCGCTCCATCGTCTTCCTGAATGTTCGCGGACGGGATATGGGAGGATTTGTGGGGGAGGCCAGGGAGGTCCTTGCCAGGGAGCTCAGGCTTCCGCCCGGTTACACGGTGCAGTGGAGCGGACAGTGGGAGAACCAGATCAGGGCAAAAAAACGTCTCGAGGTTCTGATGCCCATTGTGTTCGTGATCATCTTCGTGATGCTCTATCTTACGACCAGGGACTTCACCGAAGCCTTCGTGGTCATGCTTTCGGTCCCCTTTGCCCTCATCGGGGGTGTCTACCTCATTTACATTCTCGGGTATAACTTCTCTGTCGCCGTCTGGGTGGGGTTTATCGCCCTCTATGGCGTTGCGGTGCAGACTGGCGTCGTGATGGTGGTCTATCTCCACGAGGCGCTCGACAGAAGACTCCGCGCCCATCAGCTCGGACAGCGGGGACCGATCACCGCACAGGATATCTACGATGCCACGGTGGAGGGTTCCGTGCTCAGGCTCCGCCCCAAGATCATGACCGTAGGGACGGCGTTGATCGGCCTGATTCCCATCATGTGGAGCACCGGTGTCGGGGCCGACGTGATGAAGCCGCTTGCGGCGCCGATGATCGGCGGCCTCCTGACATCGACAATCCACGTGCTGGTGGTGACCCCCATCCTCTTCACCTTCATGAAACTCCGTGCGCTGAAAAAAGGGACCCTCGAGATCTCGAAAATGGCGCAATGGATGAAGGAGGAATGAAGGACCTGGAACGAGCAGACAGTTCTTCAGACACAAACCCAACCACAGACAATACCGGAGCAGCACACATGAATACCCGCGGATATTGCATCACCGGAATTCTTGCCCTGACGCTGATGGGAAGATCGCCCGCTGCATCACAGACCTTCACCCCCCACTCCCAGCCTGCGCAGAAGAACCAGGCAACCCTCGTCGATACGGCGGCACATCCGGCGCCCGCCTACCGCTGTCCCATGGACCACGAGGTCGTCTCGGACAAACCCGGGACGTGTCCCAAATGCGGAATGAAACTGGAGAAGATGGCGTCAGGCTCGGCCGCGAAGGCGTCCATCATGTCCGCCACGTCTGCCGCGGCAGTGTCATCACGGGAGAAGTGCCCCGGCATGGCAAAGACGACGGCCACACACCATGAGGGCATGGCTGGCGGGATGATGCCGCATGACTGCTGCGCCGGGAAAGACAAAGCGTCCTGCGAAGGGAAACGCGCGGCCACTGGAAAAGGCAAAGCCTCCTGCCCCGGGAAAGACAAGGCCGCAGGAACATGCAATGCCTCCTGCTCCGGCGCCTCGACATCCGCCGGGTCACTCAAGGACAGCGTGTCCACGCAGTAGCAGGGAGTGTCCTCATCGGGTCTTGCCTTGACTGGAACCCATACGGCGGTCGAGCGACCAGTCTCCCCCTCCCACCACGAGAAGAAAGAGGAGTCCGAGCACCATGGAGAAGTCCACCCTCGCTTCATGTGCCATCGCCCAGAACCCCTTCTGAAGGAGCAGAGGAACCTTTGTCGTGGCGATTGCCACCAGGATATCGATCAACAACGGGATCGTCGAGAGCCGTGTAGCCAGACCGAGCAAAAGGAGGGAGCCGAAGACAATCTCGACGATCCCAACGAACGGGGCCATGATTTCGGGCGCCGGAATTCCGATGTGGGCAAACCTTCCGGCGCCGAGGGCGTCGGTGAACAGAAACTTCTGAATCCCCTCCGAGATGAAGACCCAGCCCACGAGGATCCTTATCAGGAAGACGCTTCGGGCATGTATCGTGCTCTCGTCCGTGGTCCCTGGGATGCGATGGAGAAGCGGGATGTTGCGCATGGCATGCTCCTTACGGTCTGGTGTTCCGCTTCACGGAGACGAAGCAGATGGTTAGGTCAGCGGCTGCGTCGATCCGGAATGCGGCACGCTCATGAGAGATCCCGTCGAGATCTTGCTCCGGGGCGGCATGTCTCAGGGCGATTCATATCGTCATTTGATAACCGAGGTAGACGGTCGTCGTCGCCTCGCCCGCGAAGCTCTGCCCGGCCGAAAAGAGAATGTGGTTTCTTTCGTCAATGTTGATGAATCCCCCAACATTGAACGCCGCACCCGGCTTAGCATCATCGCTGTCTGCCGTATGATAGCAGATCTCTCCGCCCAGCGACACCGTCTCGGAGAACTCGTACTGGGCCTGCCAGCCGGCAAACACCCAGTTCCTGTTTTCTGGTCCGGGGTTGTACCAGAATCCTCCACCGCCGTACGTTGAGAACTTCCCCCAGCTTTTTTGGAGCCAAACGGGAAGGAATGCCTGGACTTTCCCATTGCTGAGCTGCTTGTCCTTTTCCCCGGTGGGGACCTCCACCAGAGGGAATATGCCGATCTGTGGAACATGATCGGATTCCTGCACGAACCGGTACTTCACGCCCAATTCAATGTTGGAAAACCCGTATGCGGTCCCGCCGCCGGAGCGCACGAACTCCATCGGGGCGACGATATGGAGTTGGACGTTTGGGACGGCTCCGTAATTGACCTCAAGGTGAGGAAGCGTTGCGTCGATTTCGTGCTTCAGGTGCTGCTGCACCGATGCGAGGTAGAATTCCCAGTGCAGATAGTCGACCGGCTCGGGGTCATCGGTAAAGAACGGCGGTCCCGCCCGGCTGCTGCTGAAGGATGTCATCATGAGCACGGCGCTGCCCAGCATCAGCCACGTTCTTCGCATACGGCTCGCTCTCATTCGACCTCCGGCTCCCTCCACCGTCCGCACAGGATTGGTTCGGGCCCCGGCAACACATTGCGGACGGGAAGAGAATCCAGCGGCTAGAACATGCTTCGGGCAGGAGTCCGTTCCCGATGCAAAAAAAGGGCCCGGTCACAGAATTCGTGACCGGGGATAATCAACCCCAGGGAGCAGATGTGCCCGATTCTTCGTATTTTCACATGTTCATCCTCCCACTCCTGAGGCTCAATCCATGCAGATCGGCATCGTCGGACTTCCCTTTTCGGGCAAGTCAACGCTCTTCCAGGCGGCAACAAAAACCCACCTCGACTCCGCGCATCTTGCCAGGGCGGAATCCCACCACGCCATTGTCAGGGTTCCCGACGGACGGCTGGACAGGTGCTCGGCACTCTTCAAACCTCCAAGCACGGTCCATGCGACCATTGAATTCGTGGATGTTGTAGGGTTGAAGAAGGGGGAAACCGGGTCTACACAGTTCACGACCAATTTCCTCGGCAGCGTGAAGACCAATGATGCGCTCGTTCAGGTCGTCAGGCTCTTCAACGACGATTCGGTGCCTCATCCGGACGGCTCCGTGGATCCGTTACGGGACATAGCGACGTTTGAGACGGAGTTCCTCATTTCCGACATGGGGGTGCTGGAAGCGCGCATCGACCGGCTCCGGAAACAGGCGCTGAAAGCCGGAGACGAACAAGCGAAAAGGGAACTGCCGCTTCTGGAGAGATGCCACGGGTTCGTCGAAGCGGAGAAACCCCTGCGCTATGCCGGTTTCACGAGAGACGAGCTCCAGATGCTCAAAACCTATCAATTGCTGACCGCGAAGCCGATGCTGATCGCGTTGAACTGCGATGAGACACAGGTCGCCGTCGCCCCGGAGAAGGTGCGCCAGGCGGCTGAAAAGAAGGAGGGCCAGCAGACTTCGGTGCTCGCATTCTTCGGCAAGATCGATCTGGAGATGTCGGAGCTCGCCGACGACGAGGCAAAAGCGTTTATGGCCGAATATGGCATACAGGAATCAGCCCTCGCAACGCTGATACGCGAAGCGTATGCCCTGCTCGGGCTGCAATCGTTTTTTACGGTCGGCGAGGATGAGTGCAGGGCGTGGACGATCAGGCGGGGTGTGAACGCGCAGGATGCAGCAGGAGTAATCCATTCAGATTTCTATAACAAGTTCATCCGGGCGGAAGTGGTGGCCTACAGTGACTTCATCGCGCATGGCGGGTCCTTTGCCAGGGTGAAAGAAGCCGGACTCTGGCACCTCGAGGGGAAGGACTACATCGTGCAGGACGGAGATATTCTGAACATCCGCCACAGCTGACCTCTGTTCCGCGTTGGGTGACAGTGTCACCTCCCGGTGAGGATGACCGGGAGACGGAGAATTGCTGTGACCGCGACACGTGGTGATGACAGGAACCTTGACAATCCCTGCGAACCGGAGTACATTGGTGCAGCGGCACTGCTCTCGTTTCGTTAGCGCCTTCGGTCCTGGTGGATTGGGGGCGTTCGCGTTCTCCGGGATCGCAACAGCAGAACGATCAGAGGCCTTCTATGTCACAGACCACCAGAGTCATACTTGCGGCGGTTATCGCCATGGTCGGAACCAGGATCATCTATGCTCTGACCGACTTTCACTTCAGTCTCACTGCGAGTCCATTCAATCTCGGGTTGTTCCTTATCGACCTGGCGTTTTGGAGCGCACTGTTTTTCTCAGCTCTCTGGATCCTTTCCGTTATTCCAAAGGCCCGGAAAAAGGAACCCGAAAATGCCTGAATTCCATGCTCCCCGCCCGTCTCCCGGGGTTCACCGGTCCTTTGCCGCTACGGTGCTGTTCCCCGGGAAATGCTGACCCTCTCTTTCAGTGCAGGATGACCAGGCTGTCGGCCCGTCCCGCATCACGCACGTGGATCTCCACCTTGACGGGGTTCCCGTCTCCGGCACGTTCCGCGCCGACACCTTCAATGACCACCTCATTCAATGTGCCAGCCGCGGAAATCGAGAACGTCCCGTTATTGTTCTTCCCCCCGGGGAGGCTGGTGAGTTTCTTGATGCCGGCGTCATCAGCGGTCAGTCCGGCAAAGGAATGATCCCCCCCGCCCATGATCGCGGGACGCCGGTAGTATGCCTGAGCGCGGCCGGCCAGGCTGGTGAGGTCGCTTGATACCGCGTCACGGTTCGAAGAGATGGCATTATCGGCGAACATCTGTATGCCGACGGTCACCGCGATGCCGACCACAATCGTGGCGAGGATAATGAGAAGCAGCTGCTGTTGTGCCATGGCTCATCTCCTCCGGAGTGGGTCCGTGATATGAGTCACAAGAAACATACCATGCAGGGAGGGAGCGGGGAAGGCGGTTTCTTCACGAAGAGCGTCGAGACCTGTGAGTTGCGTGCATCGTTTCTACATGGAGCTCTGCAATCCCTATGACCGGACATCCCAGGTCTGAGCCCGCCCGGCCCGTAGTGTAATCACAACCTTGGCGTACCATGCGGCTTTTCCTCGCAGGCGTTCAATCCAGGATTCCGAGGGTCAGGCTCACCGATGATGAGTCATTGGATTTCTTCGGCCGTTTCTTCAAGAGGGCGAGAGAGGTGTGGGACGGGGGCGACGTCATGAGATATGTGGGCTACACGTGGAAGATCGATGAGGCCGAGGACCTTGTGTTCATCGGACTGGAAACCGGGGAGACGGATCTTCTTCCTGATGACATGACCGCATGGGTGCTCACCGACACATCGTGGGAGATCCGCTCGGCGGGCGCAGGCGGAAAGGGAGTCATTGCACGGAGGGGTATCGGATGGAACTGGATCGACAGCCCTCCCGGCGATGAGCGCAGGGGCACGACAGGCGAATTCTACGTCAGGGGCGCTGAGAGCTTTATTCCCGGAGAACGGCGGGGGCGGTGTCGTCTCTCCGCCAATGCATACATCCGTCTTGACAGGGAGTACGAAGGGGGAGACAGGGTAGCTCTTGCCTCGTACAACCCGGCCTGGCCCTCGGAGTATGCCGGTTTTTCCCGTCACATTCGAGACATGCTCGGCCCGGAGATTGCTCTTCGGATCGAGCATATTGGCAGCACTGCCGTCCCCGGTATCCCGGCAAAACCCATCATCGACGTCCTGGTGGAGATCCCTTCATTTGCAGAGTCAAGAAAAAGGGTCATTCCCCTGTTGAACACGGATACCTGGGAATACTGGGGCTATGACGATCATCCCGTCTTCATCAAAAGAGACGGGTTCATGGGACGGCGCACACACCATCTCCACCTTGCCACACGCGGCCACAGAGAGTGGGAGACTGTGTTGTTCCGGGACTACCTGCTCGCGCATCCCCAAGTGGCCGGCGAATATGCCAGGTTGAAGGAACAGCTGGCGCTGACATACAGCGAGAACCGCGAACTGTACACCATCGCCAAGCGCGGGTTTATCCGCGATGTGACATCGTTGGCCCGGGAAGAGGCGCGGCAGGGGGGCACATGAGCTCCTCGTTACCGTCGGGACCAGCCGTTGTGCGCCCGCCTTCAGTATTCCTGGCCGTTGCATTGGAGGGAGTGGTGGAGTATCTTGTCATGATCATTCAAGGAGGCCGGCATGGGAATCGATGAGATCAAAGCCGCAATCAAAACCCTCTCGGTTGAAGAGCGGCGCAAAGTCGCTCTCTTCATCCTCGACCTTGAGCGAACACATCTGCAGGACACCCTGGGACCCCAAATTGCCGAAGACCTTGAGAGCGTCTTGAAGGTAATACAGGAGACCGTCGAGAAGATCAAACGGCATGTGAAAAACAACCTCTGATCTATGCCTCTTAACGCACGGTTCCGGCACACCAATCTCATAGCACGCGATTGGAAGCGCCTCTCTCGCTTTTACCAGGAAGTCTTCGGGTGCGTCCCGGTCCCGCCGGAACGGCATCTCAAGGGGAGGGAACTGGAGCGTGGCACCGGAGTACAAGGCGCCGAACTGCACGGTGAACATCTCCTCCTCCCCGGATACGACGACCAGGGACCGACCCTTGAGATTTTCACCTACCGTGAGCTTGAGGACAACGGGCCGGGCGTCGTGAATCGTCCCGGCTATGGCCACATTGCCTTTGCCGTGCCGAGCGTCCAGGAAGCCCGCACGATGGTCCTCGGTGCCGGCGGGAGCTCCGTCGGGGAAGTAGTGACCCTCTCCAAGGCCGGCGGTGCGAGCGTGACGTTCTGCTACGTGACAGACCCCGAGGGAAACATCATCGAGCTTCAATCCTGGTCGAGGAAGCCAGTCCCATGAGCGGGTGCATGGAACGCGTTCCTGCCCGGCACGGCATCACGCCGGCAGGCGGAGACGAAACTCCTTCGGCCGCTGTTTCAGGTTGGAGGTTACCTGCCGGATCGGCCCGGAGTCCGGGTCAGCCGTTCAGCAATTGACAGGAGGAGTATATGCGAGCGCTCATATTCGACCTCGACGGCACGCTGGTCGACACCGTCTATGCCCACGTCTTCGCCTGGCAGAGAGCGCTCGCGGAATCCGGTATCGCAATCGAAGGCTGGAGGATCCATCGGCGCATCGGGATGAGCGGCGGGCTCTTCACCCGCGCAGTAACACGCGAGCTCGGCCGCGACCTCAGCCCTGAGGTCGCAGTGACTCTCCAGCGGCGTCATGGAGAGCTGTTCGCCCAGCTTCTGCCTGAGCGCCGTCCTCTCAACGGGGCCGTCGAGCTTCTGAGATTCCTGCGGTCTGCCGGAGTCCTGTACGGCATTGCCACCTCGGGGCGCCGGCCGGAAATCAATGCATCGCTTGAGGCGCTCGGGGTTGGTGAAGAGGCGGTTGTGGTTGAGCGCGGCGACGTCCTGCGCGCCAAACCCGAGCCCGATCTCTTTCTCGCATGCCAGGAACGGCTGGGAGTCCGTGTGGAAGAGTGCTATGCGGTGGGCGATGCGGTCTGGGATCTTCTTGCGGCGCGCCGCGCAGGGATGCTCAGTATCGGCCTGCTCAGCGGGGGATATGGTGAAGACGAGCTGAGCAGAGCGGGCGCATTCCGCGTCTATCGTGACCCGCACGAGCTCCTCGGCTCGCTGGATGAGCTGGGTGTGCTGCCTTGATTCCTTCTCGAAGCGAGACAGTCCGGCGCCTCCCGTCTCCTTGCGGAGGATGGAAATGGCCCAATCGCTTGGGCCATCCCCTTGCTCAAGAATGCAGTTACCCACCGGCGCAAGCCGTCTAGTTCGAGCGTTCCTTCTCGTTATGCTTCTTGCGGTAGATGTCGCGGCTTGCCTTGTTCTGGTCCTTCCTGAGCTGGTTTCTTTCGGCCGGGGTCACCTTGCCGTCTGCCTTCGCTGCTTGCTTTTCGGCCTGGATGTTCCGTTGCTCCGTGCGAAGCTTCGCCGCCTCTCCCTTGGTCAGTTCGCCGCTCTTCACTCCCTGCCGGATCCGTGCATGCTGATTGACCTGCCGTTGATGAATGACGGGGGTCTTCGGTTTCTCTGGCGGCGGGGGGGTCGTTTGATCCTGAGCCATCGCCAGGCCCGATCCCGCCACGAGGAATGCCAGGACAAGAATCGCAGATTTCATGATATATCTCCTTGTGAAGTGTGGAGCCGATCGGCTTCCCGCCTGCACGGAAGCCATCGGCTATACATGGACACCCCCGGGATAAGAACCGTTTAATGATTTGGGGAATTCCCAGGTTAAATCCTTTTCATCCGGTTCGTAAAAACATGATTTGTCGGTGACATTTCGATGCCAGAGAACGCAAAATCTTCTTCTCCGCGAGAGAAATGCTTCCGGGGGCTTTATGCTGTGTTTTTCCTTCCGTTCGGGGTCTGGCTCCTTCCCCGGAGATCCATTCAGCCGCCGAGGGCGTCGGGAACTTTTTTGACCACGCCTTGACTTTGTGGTAACGCCGGACTAATATTCCAGAAATAGCCTTTCTTCGCCGCTGTCCAATCATCGGCGGATGTTGCAAACCAGCGGGGCCATTACCGCCATTTCAAGTACCGGGTAACGAGATCTTCTTCCCGGGGCGTCAGAAACTCACTCTTGTGAGACAATCCCGTTCGCGGGAGCGCCGATCTCTTTGCGGAATGCCCCGCTGGTCTTTGTTTCGGCTTGATGAGCTCAGGCGGGAACATGCCCTTGGGAATGGGGGGGCTTTGGCGCATCAGCGGAGGTGTCATGAAGCAGTATAAGGTGATGACCCAGAAGGACAGGTTCTTCGGGGGGAAATTCGACCCCGAACAGTTGGAGGCGGCCATCAACTCCTATGCTGAGGAGGGATGGGTAGTCGTGGGAGTCGCAACCGGAAGGATTCCCTCCTTTGGTGATTCCAGAGAGGAAATCGTGATCATTCTTGAGAGAGAGAAATAATGGAGGCCTGGACCGGCGTCAATGGTTCTGTGCATAAGGGCGTGCTCTTTACGGAAGAGACGATTCCCGATGCCCGCGTGCTTAGACACCTCCGCGTGCAAATATCGCGACAGAACTCAAACCTCGGCGAAGTCAAGGATCGACTCGCCCGGAAAGCGAAGAAACGCGGCGCAACAGCAGTCATGAACTTCCGCTACGGCCAGAAAAGGAATCCCTGGTGGCAGCTCTTTTTCACCTTGAGGTTCGACACCGAGTCCTGGCACGGAGAAGGCGACGCGATTCAACTCTGACATGACCATGGAGTATGACCGGATTGCCGATATCTACGACCTCTTCGTCCAAACGGTGGCGGATGTTCCGTTCTTTCTGGATCACGCACGTAAGTCTCCGGGCGAAGTGCTCGACCTGATGGCCGGCACCGGAAGAGTATCGGTTCCTCTTTCCGGGGCGGGTCTTGCTGTGACCTGCGTGGACAGCTCGCATGAAATGGTCACCGTTCTCCGGCATAAACTCCGCGAGCGCGGACTCCATGCGGATGTCAGGGAGATGGACATCCGGCATCTCTGCCTGGAAAAGCGTTTCGGCCTCATCATCATCCCCTTCAACTCCTTTTCCGAGATCGTGTCCGTCGAGGATCAGCGCTGCGTGCTGGAGGGCGTGCACAAGCATCTCCTGGACAACGGAAGGTTTATCTGCACGCTTCACAATCCGCCGGTCAGGCTTCAACTGGTCGACGGGAAACTGCATCTCCGCACAAGCGTCACGCTGCCGAACAAGAGTCTGCTCAGGCTCTGGACCTGGGAAAACCTTGACCCCGGCACCGGCATCGTAACGGGGGTGGAGTTCTTCAAGGAATTCGACCAGCACGGAAACCGGCACTCGAAGAGGAACCTCGACATTCTATACCGGATCATGAGCAAGGCGGAGTTTGAGAACCTTGCCTGCGCGGCGGGGTTCAGAGTCGTGGAGTTCTTCGGGGATTACTCGGGCACGGCCTTTCAGGAAGATGCGAGTCCGTCGATGATCTGGGTGCTCGAAAAGGAGGCAGTGGGGGATTGATCCCGAGGTACCGCTGGCAGAAGGCCACCGCTTCCTTCTTCCTTCCCTTCGCCTCGGTACATCGGGTGCTTCCGTAAAGTGACGGCGCGTAGTGGGAATTCAGCCTCAACGCCCTGCCGTAGTTCTGCAGCGTTTTGTCGGTGTTCCCCTTTCCTGATTCTACCCTTTCCGCACGAAATGCGGCAGCTCATGGGGGATGACAAAGGCGATTTCGACAAAGCCGCGGTACTTGCCGTTGTCATACCATGGCGACTGGTAGATCAACTTCTTCTTCCCACTCTTCTCGATCGTATAGACATTCGGAGTCCCCGAGGCGAGGAGATGTTCGAGCGTGGTGCGTGCAGGCTCGGGATGGCACGCAAGAACATTGGAGCCGATGAGTGTGGCGCCGCCGTCTTCCGCGAACATTGCGCATGCTGTATCGTTCATCTCCAGGATGGTTCCGCCGGAGTCGCAGACGGTGATAGCGGCTGGAAACTCCCGGACCCAGGCCGCGGCAATGGGCGGCTCGTGCCCGCGATCATCGGGCATTGCGGCACCTCCCTGGTGATGGGGCGAGCTGGTTCATGGCTTGATGGGAAGTCCGAGTTTTCGGAGGGTGGCCAGGAGAGTCTTCTTGTCATACGGCTTCAGGACGTACGCGTCGCACTCTCCCGCGATGGCGTTCACGACGCTCTCTTTATCGCTGAGAGCCGTGGTCATGACAATCTTTGCCCGCTTTTTCTGGTGGAGCCCCCGTTTTTTTTCAATGGTCCTGATGCCCCGGAGGACGGCTTGTCCGTCTACTTCAGGCATCATAATATCCAGACAGACAAGGTCGTATGAAATCCCCAGGTTTTCCGCCCGCTTCACTGCCGCCAGTGCTTCTTTTCCATTGACAGCGACGTGGATCTCCCCGTACGGGGAGAGCATTTGCTGGAGGATGACCCTGTTGGCGAATTCATCCTCGACGATGAGCGTCTTCATGTAGCTCTCTGCAATATGGGGGAGGGGGACGTTATGCCGTCAAGAGTGTATCAATGGATACCTTGCCGGCGCCCTTCAGGAGCAGCGCGTGGGAGATGCCCATGAACAGAAGGTGAACCTCAACGCCTTCCGCTTCTGCGTGCCGCTCCAGATCGCGGCAGTCTCGCACTCATTTTCCTTCAGGCCACCAAGGATATAACAAACTATTGGAATAAATCCAAGAGCTCCCTGGACATTGAGGGTCGTCCGCTAGAGTGCATACACGCCTGCGATTGGAGAGATGTCCGCCACACCTCCGGGAGTTGGACCGGGAAACGATGGAGCCATATCAGGCAATTGCCAAAGGGAACACTATCCCCTGGGTGAATCGTACACGCGGTCAGAAGGAAATGTAGCGGAGAGTGTCCAGAAGACGAAACCCACGGAGGGGGGATCAGTGCACATCACTTGAGCGGGAGACGGGACTCGAACCCGCGACGTCCAGCTTGGGAAGCTGGCATTCTACCACTGAATTACTCCCGCAGAACAACGGCAATATAGGATACCAGGCTGAGACATTCAAGCTGTCCCCGATCTCAGTTGCGGTGCATTCTGTATCATTCAGAGGCACCAATTGGGCGGGATGATAAACCGGGGCTTTCCTCGCGTGTTACGCGGCGCACTTGGAAGTACAAGCCGAACGAGATCGACGGCACAGCGCAATTTACCGGGAATGCGCTTTCAGGTCAATTAGATGGGGCGTCTTTTTGTACGGTCTGGGGCATCGTCCTGCTGACGAGTCGATCCTGGCTAGGGTCCTGGACCAGCAGTTGGTTGAGGAGTCTCTGCAGGAAAGCCGGTCTGGGATGGACCTCATCGAAGAAGTCAGAAGCCTGTGCGTTACAGGAATCCGGGTTGAAACTTCCCGCAAGGGGGATATTGCGCTCAAAGGCCAGGGTCCGGTAGTACCGCTCGGCGTCGCCGACGATCGTGAAATCTGCGGTGCCGCACAGCTGCTCGTAGAACAGCGGATGAAACGGGGCGAGGAGGAAAAAGACCGTTGCACCATGGTTCCGGAACGCGGCAATGAGCGCTTCGAACTTCTCGATCCTGGACCTGCCCGGTGGTTCGGACCCGTAACCTTTGTACTTGCCTGAAGCGATTGCATTCAAGGCCTGTTTGGTGACTTCCGCCACTGAAGCCTCCTGAACTCCTCGTTCATAGGCAAGCGACCCATCGGCCAGCCAGATCCAGCCGTTGCCTACGCTGTCGGTAGTGGGTTCGAATTTTATATTGCTCGACGGTGCCCGCAATATCCGGGGCAACGCTCTCAACGCAACGCTCAAATACGCAGGGGAAACCAGCTCGACGAGCGGAGAGACCCGCCAGCGCAGGTATTCCGTCCGGCTGATTCCTCCCTCAAGGTTCATGTCTCGCAATCCGCGTCCATATACCCGGTACAACGAAACATATCTGGGTCGGTCGAAGTTTTCGCTGAGCATCCAGGGCTCGACCCCGATGATGAAATACCGGGGGTACGTCTTACGGCCGAGGAAAGCAGCATGCAGCCCGATCATGTCCTCGATATCCACCATGGGGACAGCACAGTTCATGAAACTGAACCCGGGAAAATGGGAGGCACGGATCTGCAGTGAGCGGCTTGAACCAAACACGACGACTTCAGGGACGATGGCGGACTGTTCGATCAGTGCTTCCCGAAGCAGGCGTTCATCGACGTCAGAATTTGCCGCGCAATTCAGACCAGTCGTAAGGGTTGCAGCCATTTGTGTTTCGGTCCGGCCTTTGTTCAGAATATTCCCGGGATCGACCCAGGTATTCAAGCCAATAACCAGGATCGCGAGCGGGGCTAGCAGGAGAAACTTCTTCCAGAGAATGCGCATACGATGGCAGCTTCACGTTGTACGGGGTAGAGTCTGAATTCAGAACTGGAAGTAGAGAAAACTCGAAGAACCCCACATGCCCAGGAGGATAACTGAAAGCAGGAGACCATAGTATGCCGCCCAGCGCACCGCCCACGGTCTCCCGAAGAGGTCCTCCAGCTTTTTTCCCCGGTAGCCTGCCACCTCGATTGTGGCAGCAATGAGGAGTCCGAGCACGGCAAGTGCGAAGCGCATCTCCATGAAATGCCCGGGGAATCTGCCCCAAAAGGCTGAGAAAGTCGAGGCGGGATGGACAAAGGCCTGACCGATGACTGTGAGAATGTACAGGGCCTCTCCAAAGCCTCCCGCTCTGAACCAGACCCAGGCTGCGCAAACCAGGGAGAATGTCAGAACAATCCGCACCACAGTGTAAAGCCGGGGGACCCGATCGAGCCCGATCAGCCGGACGAACTGCTCTCTCTGTTTTTTCGTAAGGAGAGAAACAACCATATAGAGGCCGTTCAGACACCCCCACACGAGGAATGTCACGTTTGCCCCGTGCCACAGGCCGCAGATGGCAAACGTGATGATGAGGGCCGCCGGGGTGCTGAGCTTCCCCCACCGGAAGGTGGCTATTTGCAGGGGCATGAACAGGTAGTGCATAAGCCACTGGGAAAGCGAAATATGCCACCTGCGCCAGAAGTCGGCGATGGAGGTGGCGAAGTACGGCTGCCGGAAATTGTCCGTCAGGCGCACTCCGAACAGGCGGGCAATGCCCAGAGCCATGTCTGTGTAGCCGGAGAAGTCCGCATACAACTGGAACGCGTAGCAGACAGTCGCAAGGATCAGGGATGTTGCAGAATGCGCATGCACATTGCCGTAGACGAGGTTGACAAAGACCGCCATGCGCTCGGCGACGACGACTTTCTTGAATGCGCCCAGGGTAAAGAGGACCAACCCGTACCGGAGGTCTTCATAGGCAAACGCATGAAGGTTCTTCAATTGCGGAAGCAGCCAGTCGGCCCGCTCGATCGGGCCTTGCAGAAGCTTCGGGAAGAAGAGAAAATAGAGCGCCAAAGAGCCAGGGTTTCGTTCTGCGGGAACGGCCTCTCCGTACACGTCGATCAGATAAGAGATCGCTTGGAAGCTGTAGAACGACACACCGATCGACACTCCCATTCCCGTGGTTCTCGAGAACAGCATGACCCAGGGCGATGTTATCGGGATTCCCAGTGCCTGGGCAACGGGAAGAAAATAGCGAAGAAGCAGAAGTGGAAGAAGGTTGCCGGTGATACCTGTGACAAGAAGCGTCCGCCGGAGGACAACAGCGCGATCGAGAGAAATCCCCAGCAGGTAGTTCAGCACCACGATGAAGACCACCACAACGAGAAGATGCGGCTGCTGGAAGGCTGCGTAGAAGATGACACTGCCGAGGAGCAGGGTAATCCATCGGAACCGATCCCGGGCAGCATGATAGCAAAGCGCCACGCACAGCAGGAACACTGCGAACGTCATGCTGTTGAACTGCACGGCTCTCCCTCGCTAATCCTGCTCAATATCCTGTCACATCTGCCCGGTGGTGTCGAACGAGGCAGCAGTACTCCGAGAAGCGGAATTCTCACCCCGAGCTCTTCCAAGGTCCTGCCTATCAATGCAGTACCTTGATGAGGCGGAGGACCATCCTTGACGAAAAATCCAAGAATCGATTACCCGTGTATCTGAGATTTCACGTCTACCAGCCGCTGCAAGTCGCCTACATTCTTCAGTCTTACTATTTCAGTTGTCTTGAATCGAACATGGAAATGTTTCTCTACGGCAACGATCACCTTGACGTGCGTAAGCGAATCCCAGCCGGGGATTTGCGCCGTAACGGTCTCTTCGCCGATTTCCCACTCATCCAACTGTAGCACGGTAAGAATAACTCCTTTTAGTTCATCCGATATCATCTACACTCCGTTTCGTTGATCCTGAGGCATCCACAATTCTCTCTTTATTTGCTTTGCGGCTTGGCTTGCCGGCAGAGCTTTTTATCAGCCAGCGGGGCGGAACCAGATATACTTTCCCAATAGTCACATCAATTGCCATTCCGGCTTTGACAATTTCCAGCCGTAGTTTTTTTTGTTCTGGTTCGGCACTGACGTGCGTCTCGGCAATCACGGATATTTGCTCGCTCCCCATCTCGTTGTCTTCTTCCCCGAAGGCAACGACTCTGCCGGGGGTAATTCCGTCCACTTTGCTCAGAGCATCTTCGATATCTTCTGGATAGATATTATTGCCGGCAACAATGATAATATCTTTCTTCCTGCCGATGATATAGAAGTCGTCGCCATGCTTGAAGCCGTAATCGCCCGAGTAATACCAGCCATCGAGCAACACCTCTGCGGTTTTTTCGGGATAGTTTCTGTAACCGTCGAACATGGAGTCGGAATGAATCACCAGCTCTCCGATAGTTCCATCCTCAACTGGGTTTCTCTCGTTATCGAGTATTTTGACTTGGCAACCTCGTATTGTTTTGCCGGACGATACGCACATCCTGTAGTTGCTGCCGCTCGTTGTTACACGCGCCTTTCCTTTCGAGAGTTCCAGTCTGTCAACGGAAAGGACTGACGGCGGGACGTTGGGAGGAGTCTGGGTAACGGCGAAAGTCGTTTCCGCCATTGCGTAACACGTTGACAGGGAGGCGGGGTTCAAGCCATAGGGGAGGAATTTCTGTATGAATTTTAGGTGACTGTCATATCTCACCGGCTCGCTGCAGTTGATGATCATCCGCCAGCTTTCGAGGGAAATGCCCTCGAGATCTTCATCACGAATCTTGTCTGCCATGAGATTGTAGGCAAAATTCGGCAGCCAGGAAATTGTTCCGTGTTCGTTTGATATCGCTTGTAACAGAAGCGATGGAACGAGCACCCATTCGAACGTATCGAGTTGTATAACGGGGATGCCGAAAACGAGAGGAACGTGGAATGCTGCAATCAGGCCCATATCGTGATACAAGGGCAGCCAGCTGACAATTTTGTCATTGTCGTTCAACCCGATTGCTTCGCCGTAATACTCGGCGTGTTGAATCACAGCGCGATTCGAAAGCAATACCGGCTTCTGAAGTCCGGTGGTACCTGACGAATGTTGAAGCAGGAGCGGATGGCTGGCGTTTGTTGAATTGTGGAAATCGATCATTGTCTTGCGAATCTCTTTTTCAACGGCCCGATCGATGTGCCACTCCAAAGGGAAATGAAGACCTTTAATGGTGCTGTGTTCTTTTTCGATGAGCGGTGTGATAGCCGGCTCGAGCTCTCTCTCCGTGAAGATCCAATCGAGTCCGGAACGCTGAGACATGCCTTCTATGCCTTGCCGGAATTTGTCGGGATGAAGCCTGGGATTTGGATAGGCCAGGATTGCAGGGATAGCGCCAGCGTTGTCAATTGCAAGATACAGAGGATAGAAATTCTTGTTGTGTCGCATGATGATGGCACATACATCACCTTTCTTGATTCCACTTTCAATCAAACTGACAGTCAAACTCTCCGCGGCGGATATCAAATTGGCGAACGTCCACCGATAGGGTTCCTCGCCGGCTACCCAATGGACAATTGCTTCTTTGTCGGGGTGTTTTTCGGCGTTCGCACACCACCGAGTCCAGGCTAGTTCATCGGGGTCTTTCATTATCGCCCATGGGAATTGTACGAATGGTGTCGGCAGATCGTATCCTGATTCAACCCGAGAGAGAGCCGATCAATTGCGTGAGGGAGAATCACGGGGATATCAGCAAAGAGCCTGAGCGGCCAGAAACCTGGGGACCCTTTTTTGGGGGAAACGTTGCTGGCGTCGATGGCTCTGTTCGTTCGGCGGCGTTGATCCATTTGGCGATATAGTTGTTGCAGAGGGAGTTGATGGCGGCGGGACAAGGCGCATGATGTGCTTTCGGGAGGGCTCTCGGTCGAAAACTCGCACGTCTCTCTGGATACTCTGCACGATCTGACGGATCGTCATCTGGCAAGGGTTCATTCAAAACAGACGGTCATCATTCCCCCCAAAGAGGTGTTAGAAGTGGCGCCAGAAGAGCTCGGATCGAATTCAACATACAAATCTCGTCTCTTTCATGCAAGCGTCCCGCACTGGAAGCGTCCCATCTGCGGTTGCCGGGAAACTTGAAATTCTCCCACATGGTCCTGTGCATTCCCTCAGAGCGGCGGCGACCTGAGTGAGGAGTAGTGGGATGAAGCTGCAACCACTGCAGCCCGCGAGGACAACGAGCAACAATCCGATGGGAAGTGTGCAGAGTAAGGGGTGGAAGTTCTGTTTCATCGCACTCTCCTTGAGATGTCACGTGTGTGCAGATCCACCAATCTTTGATGGGAAAGTGAATGATATGATCTTCCCCTCAGGATGACCCCGCCACGATGGCTGGCGTCAGGCGGAGCCCTTCCACTTGTCCCCGGGGCTGATTCCCAGTCGCCCCTCGTCCATCTCGTTCTGTCGTTTCGGGCGAACGACCTCGGCGCGTTTCCTGGTTTCGCGGTCCTGGAACTTGTGGGGATGTCCCGAAGGTCGTTGGCAATGATCTGAGCTGGTAGTGGCTTGACACAAAACATGGCGATGCTTATTCTGAGGAAGTCACTCTGCGAAAAGTCACAACCTCAGAAAGGAGCGAATCGCCATGTCTGTACCCAAGGTAGAAAATCAGAGGACACAAGTCAAACTGGTTCTTGGTGAAGGTGACTCTGCCTCATAGCCACCCGCCTTGACCTCAATCTCACGGATGAAGTTCTACGGCAGATTCGTGCCGCTGGCGCCGATGAGCGGATCCGTCACTTCGACACCATCGACGAAGTACTTGTTCTCAAACCCGGTAGCTCCTGCAATGTTCACTTCATCCCCGAAGAAGCTCGTATTGGACTGCAGGAGTAGCGATATCATGCTCCTATAATTTCTCTCGACGGGGAGATTCTCGAAGTCCGACGGACGAAGGTTGGAACCATATGTGGTCGTGCGAGGGTCGATGCTCAGCTGTTGACCTGAAATCACCAGTTCCGGCATATCATGGGTCCGTGCCAGAACCCGTATCTCACCTAGACTGGTGGTCTTCCCCAGCTGAATGAGAACTTCCTCAAAAACGACCGGCTGATAAGCTGTGTGGCTCAGGCGCACGGTAATCTTGCCTGGAGCCAGGGCGAGAACACTGCAGAAGCCGAGATCGTTGGTGACCCCGCCCCGGACGCCCTGGACATTGGGTCCTGTAACGACGGCGTTCACGCCGGGGACCGGATCGCTCAGTGAATCGATCACGCTGAATCGCAGATCACCCGTCACGAATTGCGCGTGAGCGCTTCCGTGAAAGGCAAAAAGCTATACCATGAGCAACGGGGCGAGCGTGGCAACGGCAGTGATAGGGCGCATAATGCACCTCTCAGAGAGTCCTCTGTCGTAGTTCGAATGCGATTCTCCGGTTATTGAATATGTTGACAGCTTATTTCATCGGAGACCCCTCACGATGAGAGAGGATTCACGGTTGAAGAAATCGCAGGGCCTCCCCTGTACACAAACACCTCACTCAGCACGGACTCGGAAACCGCTGCTAGAGGGCGGAGTCTTGATCTGGCATTACGCTTCTCAGGCCACGAGTGCTGGTACAGTGGAGCGAAGAACGACTGTGCTCCGATGGTCGGAAGGAAAGCTCTTGAGCAGAATCCTTTAGCCGTGAAAGGAAAGGCACGGGATCGTGATCATCGTGTGCTCGAAACCCTCCATACTGCGAAGCCAGGGATATTCCAAACAAGTTCGCCAAGTGGGGGTTTTTTGGTCAACTATTCCCTTCTTTTCTTTTCCGCATCGGAATTGGTTGCTACAAGAACAGAGAGGCAAAAGTCCATGCATAGGCGACAGTGGCTCCCTCCAATCCCGTGCGTCGGTTAAGCTACCAGCCATTCTGAGTCTTCATCATCTGCCGGATCTCTCGGTCAGTTGGGCCTTCGATGTGATCCAAGCCTTCAAACCCGCCAAATTCAGCCCGCCTTGCTAGGATTTCCAACCATGGTGATTGCTGGAAGCGGTTCCATTCCCAGCCTGCCACAGAGGTCACTCATCGCGCTCAAACAAAAAGCCATCCCGAATCGGAGACGGCTTATGATTGGTCCCTGTACAGAACAATGGGGAAAGCCCGGACTCCTCATTCGGGTTCCCTGCATCGCCAACAACGACATATCCCATCAAACAACGGACCCCACCCGATTCCCCCTTCTATCTCGACTCGGCGGGTGTGGGTGCGGCGTGCGACAGCGTCGTTCTTCTTACATCCTCGGCCTGCTCTGAAGGATTGGTATGGGCCGCGGGGTTCCAGTGCTGAAGGACTCGCTGCCGAATCGGTCCCCGTGGACTGCGAGGAACGGGATGGCGTTCAATTTCATTTGCCTTCTTCGCGGAATCTTCATATGGTTTGACCATACCCTCTCCCAAAGTACGGTGGAACCACTCAACCCATTGGAGCGCCCTCATGTCAAAGATCCAACGCCCGCATGACATCGTGTCCGGCCCCATGTCTTCACTCGAACCCCTCATCGAACGGTTGAACACCTTTTCAGCAGACAACTACTGGGACCTGGGAAAATTCCTTGCCGAAAAGGTCATCCCGGCAGCCCTGGAAAAGGGGATCTTTGCGGAGCAGATCCTCAAGCGCATGGCGGAAATGCCGGGTTTCAAATTCCCATTCTCGCTGCTGAAACAGTGCCAGCGCTATTACAGCTACTATCCCGACGTGGAAACGAGGCCTCTCCCCGAGCTCTTCTACTATGAGCTGGCAACGAAGGTGGAGGACAGCAAGAAGCGCGACCACTATGAGAAAATGGCGGTTGCGAACAAGTGGACTATCTCCGATCTGCAAAAAAGAATCCGTGAAGATGAGCAGGCACGCCGGGAAGACGAAAAAACAAGCTACGGATTCGATCGCAAGGAGAAGAACATCTGGTCATTCGACACTTCCGATCCGCGGTTCGGCAAGCCGGCCGCCAAGGGTCGCCTGCCTGGACAGATTGTGGCGAACGCGCTCTTCTACTATACCCAGCCCGGCTGGACGATTGTGGACCCCATGGCAGGCAGCGGAACTACGGGGGATGTGATTGAGTCGGTCAGCTGTTTCGAGGACCGGAAGTGCCGCATGTACGACATCGAACCATCGGACGACCGGATAAAGAGGAGCAATATTCTGCAGACGGGCATCCCGGAAGAGACCGGAAGCGTCGACTACGTGTTCCTCGATCCCCCTCATGATTTCTACCCCCGGGGACTCGAACCCGGGTATTCGGCCGCGGCGGCACAATCGGATACCATGAGAAAGCTCAAGGCCATTCTCCGGGAGAGCGTTCGCATCATTAAGCCCGGCGGGCGGGTTTCGATCATTGTCGAGGTGACTAGCGGACCCTCCGTCTTCATCGATTCTCCCTTTGAAGTCACCCTGCTGGCACGGGAGCTCGGGGTTGTGCAGATCGGCAAGGTCTACCTGCCCCGGCGAAGCGATTCGACCAGGCAGTTTTCATCAACGCATGATGCTAAATCGCTCCTCTCAGAATGCCGGGAGCTGCTCACATTTGAAAAACGAACTCCACAGGCTGCACAAAACTAATCGCTTACCGACGTTTCCACGTCGCGAGATTGCCTCGAATCGGTCACCAGGCCTCAATCCACCCTGGAGGCTAGGGCGCTTCCATGGGCAGTTTCTTGCCTGACTTGACAATTTCGACCGCCTGGGCGAACCTGGTGTGGAATGTGGACTCGGTCAGACCCGTCGCGAGGTTCGTCTGCATCTTCCTTTTTGTCACGATCGTGACTTTGCTGTTCCCTTTGCCCGCCGGTTCCACCCAGACCCCGACGACACTCCCGGCTGAGACTAAATTCGCTCCAACGGTCGTCAGCATGTAGCCATCCTCCCGGTGCTCTTCAATCGTCTCGGCCCCTTCCCAGTGCAGGACCGTCATGGCAGTGCTCCATGCTCTGTCCGGACTAACCGGATAGTTCCGGACTGTCCCTTCCGCTTTGTTGCTCAGGACATCGCTCATTGTCGCACAGCCGGGCTCTGAGTATTGTCCGTCCATCCTCCGGGAAGCCTCCACATTCAAAGTTGCCTCTTCGGGCATTGTGTCAAGTCCACATCACAAACCTCTGGCCAATCAAAAGTGGTATGGGGGAGCTCGCCTGTTCGAGGTTCTGCTCGAACATCCGGGCCGGCCGCTTTTCTCTACCGGAGGCCGGTTAGCGTGAACGCTACAGCACGCCAGAATGTTCGAAATAACAGCATGTTCCCACCTGTGTGCAATGGAAGGCTCAATGGAACCAGGGAACTAGGGGGAACCAGGAGCCGGCCGCCAAAGGGGTTCCTGTGACCACGTGAATAGGCCGGGTGCCGCCGCCCCAGACCGATGGAGGGCAGCTCCCATTCATGTCTGAGTGTGGAAGGGTTGATCCATGGCGCATACGTTGAATGTTCTCGAGCGTCATATCTTCGGTCTGTTGGTGTTGCTCCAATCGTCTGCTGCAATTGCTCAGCCGTCCCCTCAGGAAGCCGGCCGTCCCTTCATCACTACCTATAGCCAGAAGCAAACCGGGGGACAGTTCCAGAGCTGGTCATTTATTCAGGACAGCAGGGGAGTGATCTACGTCGGGAACAACGCAGGGGTCCTTGAATTCGATGGGACCAGCTGGCGGCTGATCGAAACCGCGCAAAGCAACATTGCCCGGTCTCTGGCCATCGACAGCCTCGGACACATTTTCGTGGGCTCGACAAATGATTTCGGGTGGCTCCTGCCCGACAGTACCGGCAAGCTCCGATATTTTTCCCTTTTCGGAAATGTTCCGGAGCCGGAACGGGAATTCAGCTACATATGGACGGTCCGTGCCCTCGACGGCGGCGTCTATTTCCAGTCGCGAGAACGGATATTCCGTCTGAAGCTGGTCGATTCCTCCAGG
Organism: Ignavibacteriota bacterium; assembly: GCA_003152875.1. Lineage (GTDB taxonomy): Bacteria > Bacteroidota > Ignavibacteria > UBA10030 > UBA6906 > Fen-1262. The sequence goes on from PMBF01000066.1 coordinate 25,501, forward strand.
CAGAGCTCCCTAGGTGATACCGTTTCGTCGACCTCCGATCGGACAACCGTATCCCCTTCTGCCGGGGAAAAGCCGGAACATGCCGGGCCTTCGTGTCAAGTGAAGGTCTGGAAACCGGTGGGCCGCTTCGGCTACGCCTTTGTCGTCGGCCATACCTACTATGTGCAGCAAGGGGGGGTGGGGCTGATGAAAATGGAAGGCGATTCCCTGAAACTCCTCCCGGGAGGGGAGCAGTTCGCTGAAGAGCGCTTGCAGGTCATGCTCCCCTTCGTACGGGGCGGACCGGAAGGGGAGAAGGCGGTGATCCTCGTCGGGACGTTCAACAGGGGACTTTTCCTATTTGATGGCCGCTCGTTCCAGCCGTTCAAAACGGAGGTTGATGAATTCCTCAAGAGCAATACGCTGTATGACGGGGCCCTGCTCCCTGACGGGAGCATCGCATTCGCAACCCTGGTCGGGGGGGTTGTGGTCATCGACCGCCAGGGACACCAGCTGGTCGCGTTGAATCAGCGGGCGGGCCTGACCAGCAATTCGGTCAACGCGCTCTTCGTCGATCATCACGGGCTCCTCTGGGCGGCACCCGAAAACGGCATCAGCATCATTGAAACACCTTCCCCGCTTTCCCGCTTCGACGGTGCCTCAGGTGTTGTCGGCGCCGTTTCGGATATCATCAGGCATAAGGGGATCCTTTATGCGGCGACTTCAAACGGGCTCTATTTCCTGGATCGACACACATCAGCCTTCAGCCCGGTCTCCGGCTGGCTTCCTGGGAACCGGCAGGCTTTTGCCCTCATCCCTATGGGCGAAAGACTTCTCGCCGCGATGGGGACCGGTGTGTACCAGATCGAGGGATCCCGGGCCTCACTCGTGAGGGCAAATGCTCGCGGAACCTCGTTCAATCCGATCTCCCTTCTCCGGTCGCGGCAGGACTCCAACCGGGTGTTCGTGGGTCTCTTCGACGGACTCGCCTCCCTTCGCCTCGAGAGGTCCGGCCGGTGGATCGACGAAGGGAGGATACAAGAGATTCAAACGTACGTGTTGCGGATGGCCGAGCCTGAACCGGGCGTTCTCTGGCTCGGGACCGCGGATACGGGGCCGATCCGTATCCGGTTTGAAGGTCCTTCCCTGGAACATCGCGCCGTTGACCATTTCGGCCCGGAGCAGGGCTTTCAGGCCTCGGGAGGTTCCTCCGTCTACAATGCAGGAGGGAGGCTCTTTGTCACTTCCAAAGCGGGGGTCTATCGTTTCGATGATGGCAGCCAGCGATTCATCCTCGATTCCCTGATGGCCGGCATCGGCGTGGGAGGCTCGCCAGACGAGTACCAGATCAAAGAGGATGCCCGGGGAGACCTGTGGGTCAATATCGGCCGCGAGAGCGCGATCTTCAGGCGGCAGGTCGACGCGACGTACCGGGTCGACAAGACGCCGCTCCTCCGGTTTGCCGACGTGCAGTCGACGGCTGCGATCTATCCGGAAGCCGACGGCGTGGTCTGGTTCGGCAATGCAGAGAGCATCATTCGCTATGACGCAAACCTCCAGAAAGATTACGGTGCCGGATTTCCCTCCTTGATTCGCCGGGTTGTTGTGAATGAGGACTCTGTCCTCTTCGCCGGAGCGGCATCGTGGGCGGGGCGCCCGTCGCCCCGGCTCCCGCACAAGGAGAACGCCCTCCGCTTTGAATTCGCCGCTACGCATTTCGAGAATCCCACCGAGACACAGTTCCAGGTCATGCTCGAGGGCTTCGACCCGCACTGGTCAGCCTGGAGCAAGGAGGCGAAGAAGGACTACACGAACCTTCCGGAAGGAGCTTACCGGTTCCGCGTCCGGGCCTTGAACATCTACCAGCACGTCAGCGAGGAAGCGTCGTTCGGTTTTTCCATCCTCCCGCCCTGGTACCGGACGTGGCCGGCCTATGGGCTCTATGCCCTGGCATTTCTCGGAGCCGCCTTCGGCATGGACCGGTTGCAGCGCCGGCGCCTGATCAGGAAAGAGCGCCGGCAGGCCCGGCTGCGCGAAGCTGAACTGCGCGCCAAGGCGGCCGAAAACCTTGCGCAGTCGGAACGGGAACGCAAGAAGAACGTGGAGCTCCTGAGTGAGATCGGCCGGGAAATTACCGCCTCGTTGGATTTTGACACGATTTTTTACCGGTTGTACGAGCGTGTCAACCAGCTGGTCGACGCTTCGGTCTTCGGGGTCGGAATCTACCATCCGGAGACCCAGGAGATTGAGTACCGCCTCGCCGTGGAGAAAGGCAAACGGTACGCTCCCTACTCGCGGGATGCCCGGGACAGAAACCAGTTCCCTGTCTGGTGCATCGAGCACCGGGAGGCGGTCTTCATCAACGATGTCAACGTGGAATTCGGCCGCTATATAGGGGAATACCGGGACCCCCGGAGGCTGCTTGAGGACGGCAGCTACTCCGAGGCCCCTCAGTCGCTGATCTATCTTCCGCTTATCGCCCAGGAGCGGGTCCTCGGTGTGATCACGGTCCAGAGCTTCCGCACTCACGCCTACACCGACGTGCATCTTTCGATTCTTAAGACCCTTGCGGCATATTCCAGCATAGCTCTGGATAACGCCGACGCGTACCGAAGGCTGAACGCCACGCTCGAGAACCTGAATGCCACGCAGGAGCAGCTGGTGGCACAGCAGAAGCTTGCGTCTCTGGGCGCCCTGACGGCCGGGATCGCTCACGAGATCAAGAACCCTCTAAACTTTGTGAACAATTTCTCGGAACTTTCGCTGGAACTCCTTCAGGAGCTGAGAGAGGAGTTGAGCAGGGGGAAAAACGCTGAACAGGCCGCTCAGGATGATGCCATCGGAAGCCTTCTGCGGGATCTGGAACAAAACGCGATGAAGGTCAACGAACACGGAAAGAGGGCGGACAGCATCGTGCGAAGCATGCTCCAGCACTCGCGCGGCCGGACCGGGGACCGCCAGGAGACCGATATCAACGCCATGGTAGAGGAAAACCTCAACCTGGCGTACCATGGAACGCGCGCCCAGAATGCGGAGTTCAATATCAAGATGGAGAAACTGCTGGATCCCTCCATCGGCAAGGTTCGCGTGGTTCCGCAGGACCTGAGCCGGGTGCTTCTGAATGTCATTACCAACGGCTTCTATGAGGCGCACCGGAAAAAGAAGGCCTCAGGCCCGGACTTTGCGCCGATCCTTACGGTCAGCACCCGGAACCTGGGAGATACCATCGAGATTCGGGTTCGCGACAACGGCAACGGGATTCCCCCCGCAGTGCGTGAGAAGATCTTTACCCCCTTCTTCACAACCAAGCCCACCGGCCAGGGGACCGGTCTGGGCCTCTCGCTCAGTCACGACATCGTGGTAAAGGAACACCACGGAAGCATCAGCTTCGAGAGCGAAGAAGGGGCGTTCACGGAGTTCATTATCAGGTTGCCGAAGAACGGGGCTTCGCACCGGGAAAACTGAACACGCCCTCCCCGCAGACATTGGCACCAACGGAGACAAGGCATGAAAGTTTTGGTGGTCGACGACGAACAGGATATCCGCCTGCTGTTTCTCCAGAAATTCCGAAGGGAGCTCAGGGCCGGCCAGCTGGAGCTGGAATTTGCGCTCTCAGGCGAGGCGGCCCTGGAATACCTCGACAGGCAGGGAGCGGCGGGACGGGAACTCATCCTGTCCGATATCAACATGCCCGGCATGAACGGCATCGAATTGCTGAAAATCGTCAAGCACCGCTATCCCATGTTGAGGGTCTTCATGATCACCGCCTACGGTGATGAAGCGTATTTTACTTCCGCCATGGAGAACGGGGCCGACGACTACCTGATCAAGCCGATCGAATTCGAGCGGCTCAAAGTCAAAATGTCCAGCATGCAGGCATAACGGGTGGAGACTATGCGATCGAGGATCCTTGTCGTAGATGATGAACCGGACGTGGAGCAGCTGGTCCTTCAGAAATTCAGGAAGCAGATCCGTGAAGGGTCGCTCGTGTTCGACTTCGCACGGAATGGCCTTGAGGCGCTCCGGAAGCTTGACGAGGACCGCAGCATCGGTCTCATCCTGACCGATATCAACATGCCGGAGATGGATGGCCTCACGCTGCTGCAGAAGATCGAGGACCTGGAAAATCCCGCTCTGAAGGCCGTGATTGTCTCGGCATACGGAGACATGGAAAACATCCGCCGGGCGATGAACTACGGCGCCTTTGATTTCATCACCAAGCCGATCGACTTCAACGATCTGGAGATCACGATCGCCAAGACGCTGAAGCATCTGGAGATGATCGAACGGGCGCGTCAAGACCACCAGAAGCTGGTGGCGGTCCAGCAGGACCTGGCCATTGCCTCACGCATCCAGTTGTCAATCCTTCCGCGCGTGTTCCCGCCATTCCCGGAGAGAAAAGAATTCGCCCTCTATGCGGCGATGACACCGACGAAGGAGGTGGGCGGCGATTTCTACGACTTCTTCTTCATCGACGGCGAACGGCTCGCGCTGGTGGTGGGGGATGTCTCCGGAAAGGGTGTGCCTGCGGCAATTTTCATGGCCATGTGCCGGACGCTCCTGAAAGCCCTTGCGCAACAGGTGGTGAATCCGGGCGAGTGCCTGCGGCGGCTCAACACCATCCTGGCCTCGGAGGGCGACACGTCGATGTTCGTCACAATCTTCTACGGCGTCCTCAATACCCGCACCGGTGAGCTGCAGTACAGCAGCGCGGCCCATCCGGCCCCCTGCCTTCACCATGCCGACGGGAACGTCGAGCTGCTCGAGCAAGTCGGGGGAACGCTCATCGGGATGATGCCGAACCTGGAATACGATGTGAAGCGCATAGCCCTGCGCCGCGGGGATACCCTCTTCCTGTATACCGACGGGGTAACGGAAGTTATGAACGAGTCACAGGACCTCTTTGCCGAGAACAGGCTCCTGGAGTGCCTGAAGCAGTCCTGCGGGTATCCTCTGGAAGAACTGACCCGGCGGACGTTTCAAGAGCTGAATGCCTTCGGCGGAAAAGAGATCCACGCCGACGACATCACCATGCTTGTCGCACGGTACTTCGGCCCGCCCTGAGACGCCCCTGTCAATCCCGCTGCCCCCACCAGAGTTCCGCGAGTCCTCCCCTGTGAAATCAAACCGGTCTCTGAGGTTCGCCGGACACTGAAAGAAATTTCCCGACGTCGGCCTCATCACTACATCCTGCCTGCGATCCGTCAAACACTCATGTGGAATTTGTCCCGGTAACTCGGTACCATACGTGGTTGCCAGGAAAGCAACTCACGGCGGCATTGTCGGACTCTTCCAGAGGCCAAATGGCTGAGAGTGTCTGTCCCTGGTGGGCGGGTTACCTGCTTGCCAGCCCGATCCGAAAGCTGATGCAGGACCCCGAGAAACTCCTCCACCCTCACGTGAAACCCGGCATGCGTGCGCTCGATGCCGGCTGCGCCATGGGGTTCTTCAGCCTGCCGATGGCACGGCTCGCGGGAACGTCGGGCCGCGTGGTGTGTGTGGATCTGCAGGAAAAAATGATCAACTCCCTGAAAAGGCGGGCGACGCGCGCAGGACTGGTCGGGCGCATGGAGTTCAGAGTGTGTTCGCCCGGATCTCTGATGATCGATGACCTTGCGGGAAGCATCGATTTCGCCCTGGCGTTCGCCGTCGTGCACGAGACGCCCGATCCGGGGAAATTCTTTGCTGAGATCGGCAATGCCGTGAGAAAGGGAGGACACCTCCTGCTTGCTGAGCCGGCAGGGCATGTCTCTGCTGATGCCTTCCAGAAGACTCTTTCGCTCGCCCGAAACTCCGGCTTTCACACAGGGGAGTTGCCCGCGGTCTGGAAAAGCTATTCCTGCGTTCTGATTAAAGACTGAAGCCGGCCTGCACCTCTCCGGTGGTTCCTCCCTTCCTGGTACGTTGCTTCGGCATCCAGGCTGCCACAAAGTATTCGCGAGTAGGTCGAGTCCGTTGATGGGATATGCTGTCAAGGAGATCTTCTACACACTGCAGGGGGAAGGGGCCCGCACAGGCCGCGCGGCCGTGCTCTGCCGGTTTGCCGGGTGCAACCTCTGGAGCGGCCGGGAAGAGGACAAGGCCAGTTCGATCTGTAACTTCTGCGACACGGACTTCGCCGGGACAGACGGTCCGGGAGGGGGAAGCTTTCCCACTGCCCACCTCCTGGCCGAGGCGGCGTGGTCGGCATGGCCCTCAGGCAGAATGGGGGCCATCCCGTACCTCGTCTGTACCGGGGGTGAACCGCTCCTGCAGCTCGACGAACCACTGGTCGGGGCCTTCCATGCTGCGGGTTTCGAAGTGGCCGTTGAGACGAACGGCACCAGGCCTGCGCCGCGCGGCATCGACTGGGTCTGTGTCAGCCCCAAAGCGGGGGCTGAGTGTGTTCTTCTCTCCGGTGATGAGCTGAAGCTCATCTACCCCCAGCCAGGAGCGGAACCCGAGAAGTTCTCCGCGCTGCGCTTCTCGCATTTCTTCCTCCAACCCATGGATGGTCCTGACCTGCGGCAGAATGCGGACCTTGCAGTCAGATACTGCCTGGAACATCCGCAGTGGCGCATCAGCCTGCAGACACACAAGCTCCTGGGAATCCCGTGATAGCCCCGGGCCCGGTTCCCGCCTGACGTTGGGAGCAGCCTTCCATCTGCCCCGACTCCAAAAACAGATCCCTATGTTGTAGCTCGAGAGGTGTCAGAAACAGTACCATGCTCCATGGCGTGGATAGCATTCCCGGGATTTCCTATCTTCGCATCGCAGGTCAAGATCCGGAGGACACCTCCGGGCCAAAGGAGGGTGTATGGAATACCGTGCTTTGGGTCGCACCGGATGGCAGGTATCGACAATCAGTTTCGGCGCCTGGGCCATCGGAGGAACCTGGGGAAACGTGGATGACCGGGAATCCCTCTCGGCGCTCCACCGCGCCCTCGATCTGGGGGTGAACTTCTTCGACACCGCCGACGTGTATGGCGACGGACGAAGTGAACGCCTTCTGGCCCGGCTGCGACGGGAGCGCCGCGAACCGTTTCACGTGGCAACAAAAGCGGGCAGGAGGCTCGACCCCCACGTCGCAGGAGGCTACACACGCCGCAATCTCACGGCCTTTGTGGAGCGCAGCCTGGCGAATCTGGAAAGCGACACACTCGACTTGCTTCAGCTTCATTGTCCGCCAACAGAGGTCTATTATATGCCTGAGGTATTCGATGCCCTCGACACGCTGGCGAAGGAGGGTAAACTCCGCTTCTACGGAGTAAGTGTCGAGAGAGTCGAGGAAGGCATCAAGGCGATAGAATACCCCGGAGTGCAATCGGTGCAGATCATCTTCAACGTCCTTCGCCAGCGCCCAGCCGATCTCTTCTTCAACGAGGCCCGGCGCCGCCAGGTTGGAATCCTGGCCAGAGTGCCCCTGGCCTCGGGCCTCCTGACGGGCAAACTCAGCCGGGAGACCACGTTTGCTCCGGACGACCATCGGGCATTCAACCGCCACGGCGAGTCGTTTGACCGCGGGGAAACCTTTTCGGGACTGGACTTCGAGACGGGTCTGCGTGTGGTGGAGGCTTTGCGTCCGCTAGTCCCGCCGGGGCAGACGCTTGCACAGATGGCCTTGCGGTGGATCCTGATGGAGCCGGCGGTCACCTGTGCCATCCCGGGAGCCAAGCGCCCGGCCCAGGTAGAGGAGAATGTGAGAGCTGCCGATCTGCCGCCCCTCCCCGAGGCGACAATGTCTGCCTGCCGCGAGCTTTACAGCCGGCACGTGCGCCCCCTCGTGCATCACTACTGGTAGGTGGCTTGAAACCTTCGATCCTCCCCTGCCGTACTCGGTAACTCCAATTTCCACACCTTCCGCAGATGTTGAGCCCCAGTGCATTCCAGGCGGCATGGGAAACGTAAACGCGGCATGCCGGAAAACGAGGTGAAGGTGTTTGTACTGGAAACCCCGCAGGGAGAGGTGAAAGTTCACCCCTCCCGGCCGGACTCTTCACGGAGCGAGGCAAGAGTCGGCGAATCAAGGCCAGGATGCCGGCGGGCGCAGCCTTGTCCGCTCACGATGCCTGTGAGACTTCGAGCGGATGTTCTCGAAGTTTTCTTTTCTTTTGGATCCATCCCGGAACGGGGTTGAAACGCGCGGTGTTGGCAGAGTGGGATTGCTCGAAGCACCAGGCCATGGCACCCCGTCTGGCTCCCTTCAGGATTCTTCAGAGGCGGCCTGCGGCTCGAGCCTTCCTTCCAACCAGCAGGGCAAGATTCTTCTTCGCTCTTCAGTGCCAGCAAACGCAGATCAGCGGGTCGATGGTTATGGCGCCACAATGGTGCCTGAGATCGGTACTGACCGGGTTTTTTCTGAGTAGACATCTGACCCCTCTCTCTTTGCCCTGTCAACTCCCGATCGCTCGCACACGGGGGTTTCTCCCCACTCTGCTCCGTGCCCATCAGCATGTAATCTATCACTATGCTTTTCATCAACCACAAGAGGAGGAGTACATGAATCGATTGTCGTTTGTGCCGGTACTTTTGCTGGCGGCGTGCCTGACGGCTCATGGGCAGACCAGCAGCGCGGATGCAAAGAGCCTGGAAGAATTCGACCGGGCTTGGGGGGACGCGGCACTGCGCGGCGACCGGGCTTTCCTGAACTCCATCATCGCCGATGATTTTGTGAACCTCGGACTCGGGGGGATTCAGGGCAAGGCGGAGTCGATCGACATCCTTGTGAAACAGGCGGAAAAGAACAAGGCAATGCCGACCCCTCCCAAATCCTCCTTCGACTACTACATGGTCAGCTCCACTCCCACCACGGCGACGATCACTCACCGCTCCACCACGACCTCCATGGCGAACGGGAAAGAGGAGACGAGCTACGCCCGGAGCATTCATTTCCTCGAGAAGCGCGGCGGGAAGTGGCAGGTGGTCAGCAACGCCGGACATGCGCTGAGCGACGCCGAAGTCCTTATGTACATGGAACACGAATGGAACGACGCGGATATCAAAAAGGATGCCGCCTGGTTTGAGCGCAACTATGCCGACGACGCAACGGACATCAGCAGCCGCACCGGCGCGATCAACGGAAAAGCGGAGACGGTTGCGGATGTGAAGACAGGAAAGACGACCATGGAATGGGCAGAGCTGTCCGACCTGCATCCCCGGGTCGACGGGCGCTTTGCAGTGGTGACCGGCGTCAATCATGTCAAAGGGCGGGATGACAAAGGCGTCCCATTCGAGCGCTGGGCGAGCTTTACCGACACCTACATCAAGCGGGACGGCCGCTGGTTGGTCTGGGCAACCGAGGGAACCGAGATCAAGAAGGAACAAGGAGTCACAAAGCCGAAGTGAACGGTCCCGGCGCTTGAGGGCGTGCTCCCGGCACGCAGTCGAGGGACCTTCGATGAACGATTCCGGGGGC
>PMBF01000066.1:34891-67598 GCA_003152875.1 Ignavibacteriota bacterium
TTCATCTCTTTCATCCACTGCCTTGTTCCGAAGTAGCGACAGGAAAACGAAGCGATCTGCGCGGCATGCACGAGTGAGGCGTGGAAGTCTCCCTTCGACAGTATCAGGCTGTGGCAAAAGGCTCCATGGAGAATGTCCCCGGCGCCAAGGGTGTCCACGACGGGAGATTCCTGGGCAACGGAGATTTCCTGCACCCGGCCATTGTCCGCCTCGACAATCGGCTTTCCTCCCCGGCTTACCGCAATGTGCTTCACTCCGAATTCCGATACCCGCTCAATGACATCCTGCATGGTTGAACAACCGGGAGGAAGGAACTGCTCGGAACAGATGGCATAGTCGATCAGCCTCAGGAGCTCCTCGGTCAGGGCATTCCAACTTTCGCCGTCCAGCACGCACGGGATGTTCCGTGAACGGGCCTTGAAGCAGAGGTCGAGGCTCGCCTTCATCTGGTGCCCGTCCACGAGAACGACATCGGCACCCTGCAGGAGATCCGCTCCGGGAATCCCATCGACCGGTTGCGCCAGAGTGTAGACGATGGAGCGCTCTCCGGTGCTTGCCTTCACCATGATGGATGACAGGCCCGGCACGTCCCGATGATCGGGAGACAGGTCGGCCAGACGAACTCCATGAGCGGTCAGGTCATCCCGGATCAGGCGGGTCAGGGGGTGCCCTCCGATGACAGATGCCAGCGTACTCCTCCCTCCCAAGAACGCGAAGGTTACCGCCGCATTCGTTGCCGGACCCCCCGCCGCGACGAGCTGGCCCGATGCAACGATCTTTTCATCACCCGAAGGGAACTGCTCCACTCTGTAGATGATGTCGAGTGTCGTCAGTCCCAGGAAGAGTCCTCTGTGCATGGCACACCCTGGCTTCGCCGGAATGGACCGGTCATCCGGAAGCTAGAGTATTCCCGACGCGGAAGCAAGATGAAGGTTTGACCCGGCCGGGTCCCAAGACGTCGTGGTCGTCTCGGGCGGCGGACAGTTTATCTGTTAAAACTCCTGCCTTCCCGGAAGGGGAAAGACACAGCGGCCGTGAGGATATTGTATATTCGCTAATACAACCGTACAATAAGCCGATCGTCTGGAGGCCCGAGGCTGTGGCGGACCTCATCAGGACGATGGGATCCACATCCAGAGCCTCTCCATGATTGTCGTAGACCATCTCACGAAAACATTCTCCGTCTCCCGCCAGCAACGGCGCGAGATGGGGCCCGGCTTCAAGGGAACATCGATCGATGCCCTCCGTGACATCAGTTTTACCTGCCAGCCTGGACGCATCTTCACGCTGCTCGGGCCGAACGGCGCAGGCAAGACTACGGCGCTGAGACTGATCGCAACCATCATGAGACCGAGCTCCGGATCGATCACCGTGGCGGGGTTCGATGTCATGAAACACTCCGTCGAGGTGCGGAAGCGGATGGGGTTCCTCACTGGGAACACCGGTCTCTATGACCGGTTGACCCCCGGGGAGCTTATTGCCTACTATGCCGACCTCTACGGCATGGATCGGAAGATCTTCGCACGCCGCAAGGATGAGCTCTTCACGCTCCTCGGCATCCACGAATTCGCCGGGCGGCGCATCGGCAAGCTCTCGAGCGGAATGAAACAGAAGGTGTCGATTGCGCGTACGATCATCCACGACCCGCAGGTGGTGGTATTCGATGAGCCTACGGCAGCCCTCGATGTGATCACTTCACGGCATATCATCCAGTTGATCAAGACCTGCCGCGAAAGCGGAAAGACCGTCATCTTCTCAACCCACCGCATGGGGGAAGTGAGCCTCCTGAGCGATGACCTGGCGATCATCCACAACGGGGGGCTGATTTTCAACGGCACGTACAAGGACTTTGAGAACCAGATGCAGACCCGGTCCGTAGAAGACGAGTTCGTGCGCCTGGTGGAGGCGGCCTGACATGAACCATTTCATAACCATTTTCCGCAAGGAGTTCACCGACACCATCCGCGACCGGCGGACGCTGCTTGTCATGGTCATCTTTCCGCTCCTGCTCGTTCCTCTGATGCTCACCATCGTCACCAACATCCAGATCGCTTCGGTCAGGAAGGCCGAAGACAAAGTCCTCAGGGTGGGCCTTGTCACCAACGCCAACGGGGCCGGCCTTGCCGATGCCCTCCGGCACGTTCCGGGCCTCAGGATCATCGAAGGAATGCCGGCGGACAGCCTGCAGTCCCTGATCATGCACGACAGCCTGGATGCCGCCGTGGCCATAGCGCCTGACTTCGACCCGGAGGTGAGCCTGCTGCGCAGCGGACTGGTACGCCTCTACTACAAATCTTCCGAGGACTACGACATGGTGAAACGCCGCCTGTCGGCGGTCCTCGATGGATTCGAAAAGGATCTTGTCGCGCGGCGGTTCACGACGCTGAAGGTCGATCCGGCTATCGTGAAGGCCGTACGGGTCGAAGAGCACGACGTGGCTTCGATGCAGGAGCGCATCGGGAAGAGCGTCGGGGGAATGCTTCCCTATCTGTTCGTGATTTTCTGCTTCATGGGGTCCATGTATCCCGCCATCGATCTCGCCGCGGGGGAAAAGGAGCGCGGGACCATGGAAACGCTGCTCACGGCTCCCGTCACCAGATGGCAGATCCTCCTTGGGAAATTTTGCGTCGTGGTTCTGGCCGGACTCTTCAGCGCCTTGGTTGCGATCGTCGGGATCCTCGTTGCCATTCGCGGGATCCAGAATATTCCCCCGGAGATCCTGAGTCTCGTCATGAGCATTCTCAACGTCAGGACGGTGTTGCTCATCCTGTCGCTCCTGCTGCCTCTCTCGGTGTTCTTCGCCGCCTTCCTGCTCTCGCTGTCGATCTTTGCCAAATCGTACAAGGAGGCACAGAGCATTATCAGCCCCCTGACCATCGTGGTGATTCTGCCGGTCGTTATCGGCGTCATGCCGGGCATTGCACTGGATCCGGTGACGGCAATGATCCCCGTGCTCAACGTGTCGCTTGCCACCAAGGATATCATCTCGGGAACCATCAAGCCGATGCTTCTTGCCGAAGTGTACGGCACGCTTGTGCTGCTTGCCGCGCTGAGTTTGTTTGGATGTGCGCGGTGGTTCGATCGCGAAGAGACGATCTTCCGCGGAGTCTAGTGGCGCATCGCGTCACCCTGTTGAGCGGTACATGCATCACACATTCCACCATGTGAAAGGAACCCTCATGCAGGAAACCCCACAGCAATATATCGAGCGTATCCTGGGCCACCTGAAGGGGGCCGCGCCCGCCACAGTGCTCTCAGCGACTCCCGGAAAGCTCAAGAAAATCCTCAGGGGAGTCCCCAGAAGAAACCTGACGAAACGCCCCGAGCCGGGAAGATGGTCGGCTGCCGAGATCCTCGCCCATCTTGCCGACACCGAGCTGGTCTCAGGGTTTCGCATGCGGCTGATCCTCGGAAAGAGCGGCACTCCCATCCAGGCCTTCGATCAGGACGCCTGGTCCGGGTCGTTGCAGTACGCAAAACAGGATCCCGTATTGTCGATGGAGGCTTTCCGGGTCCAGCGTGAACGGAATATCCGCATGCTGCGTCTTATTCCTTCCGGGATGTGGGAGAACTTCGGGATGCATGAAGAGCGCGGAAAGGAAACCATCACCCGGATCACAGAGATGATGGCGGGACATGATATCAATCACCTGAAGCAGATCGAGCAGATGCTCCGGCCAAAGGCGAAGAAGAAGGTCTCGAAATCACGTTGAGTGCCGTGTTTCCCCGTCCCCGGAGACAAAAAAAAGGCCCGCGCCTAGTGCGCGGGCATGAGAGTGGCTCCGGCAAGCGGCCAGGAGCCGCAAGTCTCCATCTGACTCGTGCTGCAAAGCCCAGCTGAGAAAAGGCCGCGCCGTCCACCCGGCCTCCGTCAGCTGGACTTTGATCGTTGCCAAACTTCATCCTTAAACTCCCCTTCTCCGGAATTGTCAAACCACCAGGGAAGAAGAAGGGACCGGTGATATCCCGCGCCCGGCTCGGACCACCCGTCAGGGTCCCACCACGTGGCTGGGGACAATCCCCGAAGTAACTCTGTTACAACAGAAGAGGCGGGGCCCTATCGGCGGAAGCGTTCAGGAAGGTGTGGCTGATCCGCAAAGTCTGGATGACACCATGGATTGGTAAAAGGGAGGCAACGGAAATGAAATTCATGCTGATCGTTTTCATGCTCTGCGCTGCGTCGACGGTCCTTGCCGCCGACTGGCCCAGGGAGATCCAGAGTCCCGAGGGGACGATTACCATCTACCAGCCTCAGGTCGACTCCCTGAAAAACAATCAGATGAGCGCCCGGGCCGCAGTCTCCGTGACGCCCGCCGGTGGAGGGGAGCCGGTCTTCGGCGCCGTCTGGCTGGATTGCCGGGTCCTCACCGACCGGCCAAGCCGGACGGTCAAGCTTGAGGACGTGAAGGTGAAGGAGATCAAGTTCCCCGCGGGGACCAATCAACAGACGAGCAGGATCTCGGCAAGCCTGGAAGAGGAGATCCCCAGGCTGGACCTTACCCTCTCCCTCGACGAGCTCCTCGAGAGCCTCGAGACCGCAAAGAAGGAAAATGAGAGCGCCGATGACCTGGAAGTCAGCCCCCCGAGAATCATCGTCTTGGACCGCCCTGCTGTCCTGGTGAGGATCGACGGGGATCCTGTTCTCGTCGATGTGGAGGGGAGTTCTCTCAAGCGTGTCGCCAACACGCCGTTCTTCATCGCCCAGGATCCAGCATCCGGCCGTCTTTACCTCCGGGGAGGAGAAACCTGGTACTCCACGGTGGCACTCAAGGGGCCATGGCAGCAGGGGGCTGTGCCGCCACAGCAGGTCGCAGATGCCTTCGAGAAGTCCAAGTCTGTTGATGAATCGGCCGGGGATTCGGCGGCAAATGAAGTCCGGTCGACGACCGGCAAGATTCCCGACATTGTTGTGGCCACCGAGCCAGCTGAACTTGTGGCCAGCGACGGTCCGCTCCAGTTTGCGCCGATCAAGGGAACCGGGCTGCTCTACGCGAGCAATACACCTGCGAAACTCTTCCTTCAGATCTCGACACAGGAGTACTATATCCTCATTTCCGGCCGTTGGTATTCGGCCAGGGGGGTGGCCGGTCCCTGGACGTACCATGCATCGGACAAGCTCCCCGGAGACTTCGCCAAAATTCCGCCGGGGTCTGACCGTGACGATATCCTTGCTAATGTCCCCGGGACGATTCCTGCAAAAGAGGCCGTCCTGGATTCGCAAATTCCCCAAACGGCAGAGGTCGACCGCGGGCAGACATCCAGCCAGGTGGAGTATGACGGTGACCCGCAGTTCCAGCCTATTGAGAATACTGGAATGGAGTACGCTGTAAATACTGCGACGCCGGTGATCCGTGTGGCCGGGCGGTACTACGACTGCGACCGTGGGATCTGGTTTGAAAGCGGCAGTCCGCTCGGGCCATGGTCTGTCTGTGTCGCTGTGCCTCCGGCTATCTATACGATCCCGCCGCGATGCCCGGTCTACTACGTCCGCTATGTGCGCGTATACAGCTCCACTCCCACCGTTGCCTACGTAGGATATACGGCCGGGTACACCGGCTGCTATATGTTCCGGGGGACGGTGGTATACGGGACAGGATATCCCTACCGGCCATGGGTCCGCCGCTACTATTTCCCAAGGCCCTGGACATGGGGATTCGGCGTCCACTATGATCCATGGACGGGCTGGTCCATCGGCTATTCCACCGGATGGTGGAGGCCCCACGGATGGTTCGCCTACAACTGGGGAGTCGTACGTCCGGGTTGGTGGGGCCCCGTGGGTTATAGACCCGTCTACCGCCCCTTTGCAGGCCCGGTCTACCGGATTGGATACCATCCGATCTATCGCCCGGTGGCCTACAGAGAGGCCACTGAAGGCGCGCGAGCCCGTACGATCGGTGTGACAAGAGGGGGGACGCTCTACGACAGGTGGGCTTCCGGGGTTCGGCGGCCGGAAGCTGGCGGTCTCTCCCGGACCCCGGTCGTACGCGGCGGAACGGGAATGCGGCCCGCGGCCGGCCGTGCAGCCGCTGCGCCGGCCGCACCGGGGGGGACACGGGAAGCCCGAGATGTTCGGCGCGGGGCGGGACGTCCGTCAGCACGGGAGAACAACGTGTATGCTACCCCGAATGGAAAGATCCTTCGCCAGACCTCACGGGGGTGGCAGCAGAGGGAAGGCAATGGCTGGAAGGATGCGGGCAACACGCCCGAGAGAAGGGGAGTCGAAGGCGAGTCGCAGGCCCGCCAGCGGGGAGCAGAACGATCGTCGAGTTTCAAGAAGCCGCCTTCGGAGCGACCCCCGCAGCCGGCTCGGCAGGACGACGGACGAGAGCGAAAACGGCACTGAGTTCGATCGGGATTCCTGGCCAGGGGATGCTTCGGCCGGCCCGGTGTCCTCGCAGAGATCGTGTTCTTGTGAGTCGCTTCCCTGCTGCGGGGTCCGTGGCTTGCAGGTCTCTGCACATGCAGGCACGTACCTTACATACCGCTGATCTATCCCTTTCGGGAACGAACTTGCCTCCGGCCTGAACCTCTCGGGATCGGTGCAGCTGGGGCGGTCCGATGATCCCGATATCTTCTTCAAGGAAGAGAAATACTCAGTCCCTGGGAATGCAGTTGGTGTTGTCGCTGGTCATGCAACTGGACGCGACGCTCCAGCTCTCCCGCAACGGCGGAACGGAGTTCACCATACGCCAGAACGCAGGGGCGCCCGGTGTTCCGACACACTCCGGATCATAGACCGCTCCCTCCCTGCCATACTCTTCCTTTTTTTCCAACACTGCAAGGAACCGCCCGATGCGATCCCCTTGACCGAAAACGAGAGAGAGTGGGCTCTCCTGCGCGCCGATCCCGGGGCGCTTGTCCTGAAGTATCAGGAGACGATTCGCATCATCGTCAGGCGCTTTATCGGCACCGGCATGTTCTCCGCCCGGGAATTCGAGGATGTCGTCCAGAGCGTCAATGCCGGATTGCTGTCGAGAACCTCTTCGATGCAGCGTAACTACTCCGGGCGCTCGCTGCTGGCCACATACGTATCCGCCATCATCCGGAATATTTGCCTGAAATTGCGGCGGGCGGCCGGCCCGCCGATGCCGACGCCTGGAGATCTTGATCCCGAGGAACCGGACTCCGACAACGTATTCAGCGCAATCGCCATCGGCGAGACATCCGCCGCGCTGGCCGAGGTCCTCGACCTCTTTCACACGGAAAAGGGGCGGCTGCGCCTCCTCCTGAAAGTGCATTTCAAACTGCCGTTGACCTCAGACGACATCCTGGCATCCTTCCCTGGCTGCAAGTCCAGGGATGTGCGGCGCATCCTCGCCCTGCTCGGTCGAGATCTCTGGAGGAGGAGTGAACGGGAGCTCTACTCCGATGCCGCGTCGTTCCTCAACGAGAGGGAGGGCAGGTCCACAACTCCGGATGCCTATCGCCGGTGGACATCGGAGAAGATTTCGGAAATCCTCTCGCTTCTCGGCTCTCGGCTTCCAGAAGCGCGCCTGACCAAGGAAGACCTCCGAACCCTTATGGAAAACCAGTCGATCCAAACCTGAAGGGTCAACGGATATATATGGGTGCCTGAACCTTCACCCATTCAACCAGCGGACTGCGCCTTCAATGAATCACCTCAATGACGAGGAACTTGCCCTTTACGTCGACGGTCTGAAACTGCGCCGCACGGAAGACCTCCCCCGGGGACTCCTGGAGCACGTCGAGGGGTGCCTTCAATGCAAAAGGGCCATTCTTGAGATCTCCGCTCTTGTGCCCACGGAGCCCTACCCACAGGGAGAGCCCCATCCATTCTTTGACAGCATCGTTAAGCAGAAACGCCCGGGATGGGACCCCGGAATGTCCTTCCGGGTGGCGGCTGCCCTCGTGCTCCTGCTTGCCGGCGCCGCGGCAATCTACCTTCTGTCGCCGCGATGGTGGACCTCGAACGTCAAGGGCAACCAGATCGCGAATCACGGTCCGGACTCCGCCTCGACAAGAAGCCAGCACCAGGGATTTGGCGATGCACCGGGAACACCCCTGGCGCAAAGGACCTCTTCTCCGGATCCGTTTCTCCCTTCGCCGGTCTTCGAAAGCCTTGCCGGCCAGACTGTCCGTTCAGGGGGGATGGAAGTTCTCCGGCCTCGCCTGGGGGACACCATTGCCGGACCTCAGCACTTTCAATGGAGGGGGGTCGCCGGGGACGAACGCTTCAGAATCGAGATTCTCACGAACCGGGGAGGGAGATTCCTCTCCTCGGCGGTACGTGGAGGCTCGTACACGCTGAGAGAGCGCCTCGCTCCCGGCCTGTACTATTGGAAACTTGAGCAGAAAGGCGAGCTGCTGTACGTCGGCAAGTTCATGGTGCTCTCATCACCACCGGAAGAGCATGGTACCACCCCGCCTCGGGCTCAATGATGCCTCGCCATGAATCCTCACGCACTCCGGCCCGGCGGAGCCTGATGGAGATCAGACATTCCTGGACCGGACTGGCATGCCCGGGATCTCACCTCGCCCCCCCCGGAGGCGATATGCCGGTTGCTGCTGGCCCCGGCTCACCACCCTCACAACCACTGCCGGAACGGGCCTCCTTCTCTCGGACTTTCTTCCGGCGCAAGATCGAAACCCGGTAGATTCCCGAGGAAATCGTTCGTACATTCCTCGTCATGTGATCCCTGTCATATCGGCTTGACCCGGGAAGTGTTACTCTGAAACCTGTTCCTTTCTTTGTTTCGAACTTCTGCACCTCGTTGTCCTGGAATACGGCCGGCTCCCTCGCCCGGGAGAGTACTGCGGGGGGAAAAAGGATGGCTCCGCCATGAGCATGGATTCGCCGAGAAAAACAGAACTGATGCACTACATGGACGCTGATGCGCCCAACCGTGATCGGTGGATCCATCGGAACATCGCCTACTACCGCGATCTTGCCAAGCTCCTGAGCCACAGCATAGCCCCTGGGTCTTCAGTGCTGGAGATCGGCTGCGGGACCGGATTCCTCCTGAATGAGCTCAACCCCATGCGGGGGGTGGGGATCGATCTCTCGCCCCGTATGGTAGCCCTCGGCCGCGAAAAACATCCCCGGCTGGAATTCCACGTCATGGACGCCGAAACGCTTACCCTCTCGGAGAAGTTTGATGTGGTTATCCTCTCGGACGTCCTCGCCTACTTCGAAGATATCCAGCAGGTCTTCCGTGAGCTGAAAAAGGTCTGCACTCCAGCCACCCGCATCATTTTCACGTATCATAGCTTCCTGTGGAACCCCCTGCTCGCGCTTGCCGAGAGGCTCCGCCTGAAGATGGCCCAGCGCAGGATGAACTGGCTCAACGAGAGTGATATCCGCAACCTGTTGTACGTTGAAGGGTTCGACATTGTCAAGACCGGACGACGGTTTGTGTTTCCTTTCCGCTTTCCCGTGCTTGACACGCTGTTCAATGCCTACCTCAGCCAGCTTCCCCTGATCAACAGCCTGGGGATCACCGGGTACACCATGGCACGGCTTCTCCCCGCTGACCCTCCGCAGGAAGGAACACCGCAACGGTATTCGGTCAGCATTATCGTCCCCGCCCGGAACGAAAAGGGGAACATCGAGAACATTATGAAGCGCATCCCCAGGATGGGCTCGCACACCGAGGTGATTTTCGTTGAGGGGAACTCTACCGACGGGACGCTTGAAGAAATCCGCCGTGTCTGCTGTGCCTACACCGGGGAGTGGGACGTGAAAGCTCTCGTTCAGGATGGGAAGGGGAAAGGCGATGCCGTGCGCAAGGGGTTCGCCGCTGCCACGGGCGACATCCTGATGATCCTGGATGCGGATCTGTCGGTCGCGCCGGAAGATCTCTCGAAGTTCTACGAGGCCATCGCCTCGGGCCGGGGAGAATTCATCAACGGCTCCCGCCTTGTCTACCCGCTGGAGGAAGAGGCAATGAGAACCCTGAACATGATCGGCAACAAGTTCTTTTCGATCATGTTCAGCTGGCTCCTTGGCCAGAGACTCAAAGACACGCTCTGCGGCACGAAAGTGCTGGCGCGCCGCGACTATGAGAGGCTCATCCGGAACCGGAGATACTTCGGGGAGTTCGACCCCTTCGGGGACTTCGATCTGATCTTCGGCTCGGCCAAACTGAATCTGAAGATCGTCGAGATCCCGATCCGGTACCACGCCCGTGCATACGGCGAGACCAACATCTCTCGCTTCAGCCACGGGTGGCTCCTCCTGAAGATGGTGGCGTTTGCCATGAACAAGATCAAATTCGTTTAGCCGCGGAGAATGGCAATGTACAAGCTGCTGCTTGCTGTCGGTGTGCTGTGCAATGTGCTGGCCCAGCTGCTCCTGAAACAGGGGATGAAGAACTTTGACACGCTGCATAACGGGCAGTCCCTTGTGGTCAGGGCGCTCTCCCTTGCCAGGAACCCGTTCGTCCTTGGCGCTCTCCTGTCATACGGCGCCGGGTTCGCCCTCTATTCGCTGGTGATTTCCAAGATGGAGCTCAGCCGGGCTTATCCTGCAGCCAGTGTCATGGCCATTCTTCTGCTCTCCCTCATCTCGATGACCTTCCTGAATGAGGTGGTGACCACGATGAAAATCTTCGGATTGTCCTTCTGTATCCTGGGCATCCTCATGGTGCTCTACTAGGAAAAGGCGGCGCGGAAGAGGGCGCCCCCCGGGGTGGTACATCCCAGGAGCCCTCAAGACTCATCTCCGGAACAACCCGATGCGAACCACCCTCCGTTTCTGGTCTTTCCTGTCCGTCCTTCTGATCTTTGCGGGAATGGTTCTTGCGGAGCTTCAAAGAGAGTGGACCAGCGATGCAACCGCCGAACCGGTCACGCTGTCGATCGCGTCATCCGGGACACTGCCCCTGGATTCCATCTCGGTAGCCGCCTTGGACCGGAAGGGCAGCTCCGTCGATCTTGCTCTGGTCAGGGGAACATGGGTTGCAGCCGGTCAATTCGTGAGCAGCCTGCGCATCAGGCTCCCGCGAGGCGGCGAGGACCGGGTCAGCGGAATCAGCGTCGCCATCGGTCAACAGAGGGTTGACGTCTCCGGCGACCTCTTCCGTGTTTCCTGGCTGCGCTCGACCCCCGACTCCACCCGTGTCATCTACGACTCCCCGCCGTCCCTGGGAGCCCGGCGATCCCGCCTCCCCGGGCTTGGCGGTGTGATCAACTGGGCAGGAGATTCGGCCGTCCTTTCCAGGGTGCTTGTCTCAGGCGTGTGGAAGACCGCGCTCTGCTCCCTTGCCATCGCCCTCGCGTTCGTGGTTTTTCCGTTCAGCAGACCCGCCGGAGACCCGAGGACCGCAAATCGTTCCTCACCCGGCAAGGTCATCCTGCTCTGCGCGGCATTCGCGATCCTCTATGGAATTGTGTTCTTTTCCGCAACAGAGCTTGATGACACCGTCAATCCCCACGGGGATGCGTGGGAGTACCAGGCCATGGCCGTGGCAGCCTCCCAGGGTCATGGCTTGAACCGGCTTGGCGGGGTCGAGCCTTTTGAGGCCTACAGGTTTCAGAATGCCATCAATGACTCCACCGATTACCGGGCAGCATGTGCATGGTGGGGAGGCAGGTTCCATTCATACCGTACTCCCGGGTATCCCGCATTCCTGGCCGGCATCTACACCGTGTTCGGCGACTCCCCGTTGCGTGCCAAACAGGCACAGCTCTGCCTGCTGATCCTCATCGCTGCATTCCTTCCCCTCCTCGGGTTTGTCACCTGGGGCACCACCGGCCTCTATGCCGGGATCCCGGCAGGATTCCTCTTCCTCGACAGGTGGTACGGCATCGCATCGGTGCTCTATACGGAATGCCTGATCATGTTCGTGCTCTTCCTGTTCGCGTTCACGTTCTCCTTCTATGAACGGAAGAGAACTCTGGCCAGGGCCGCGCTGCTGGGGTTCGTGTCCGGAGTGGCGCTGCTCGTCAAAGGAGACCTTGTCTTCATCCCCGTGATCGTCATCCTGGTCCTCCTGTACCGGTCCTGGAGGAAGAGGGGGGCGCTGATCCAGGCCGTTGTCTATGGAGCGATGTGCGCCGTCACCATCACTCCGTGGTCGCTCTACGCTTCCAGGGAAAGCGGACAGTTTGTCGTTCTGAGCACGCAGGGGAGCCTCGTGTTGCTGGAAGGAAACAATGAGCTGGCGTGGACCGACGGGATATGGCACCCCGAGTACGTGACCGATTCCAGCGCTTTCTACAACCGGGCCGAGATACAACGGCTTCCGGTTCCTCTCCGTGTGGTCCGGTTTGCCCTGAGGCACGCCGGCAGGATCCCAGCCATGGTGTCGGCCAAGCTCAACGAAGCGTTCGGGCATTACCTCTACTTCAGGCTGGCGTCGCTTCTTCTGCTCGCTCGTCTCTTGATGATGCTGGGCCGTTCCGAGGGAGCCGCGCGCCGGCCGGGCGGCTCTCTTGGCCGCCTCACCCGCTATGCCGTGGCAGGATTGTGCCTTGTCGCAGCGCTGGCGAGTATCCCCCTGATGATTCTCATGCTCTTCGCCGCCGCCGCAATCGCCGCATGGAGAGGTACCCTGGAGAGGATCCCGTTTCCACTCTCGTTCGCGGTGCTCTTTACGAACTTTGTCCTGATCACGGTGATGATCTTTGGCGACCGCAGGTTTATTTCCGTCATGGAACCGTTCTTCATGCTGACCGGATTGACATTCCTGCTGTCCGCCGTGTTGCGGCCGCTTGTTCCAGGCGTCCCCGTCTCTCATGGATCAGAGAGAGGCGTTGGGACGGAATGATCTCCCGCGCTCGAATTCACCCGTGAGGTCTTCATGAGGTTGACCGCCTGCCTGCTTAGCGGACTGCTCCTGTTCGGCTGCAACGGACACGGGCGGGGGAGCGAGGAGAAGAAGCCCACCAACCTTGATGAGGCTCTCCTCTATGCCAGGCTGGACTACGTCGATGGTGGTGTTTCCTTCGACGCCTATCTCGGCATCCTCGACAGTCTGGGAAGGGTCAACGTGGACATCGGAAAGAGGTTTCTGCGCGATGATGAAGAATTTGAACATCTCCTCGAAAAGCAGGTGCGCCGCCGGGACATCACGGTGGAGCAGTACAGACGGTACCTTGAAATGAAGCTGGGGTTTCTCCGGGAGTACGGCCGCTCCGCCCCGGACACGAATGGTGCCGGGCAGTCCGGGAGATGAGCGCCGCTTCCGCTGCCACCGGCCCAGGCAGGCNNGCTCCTCAATCGCTGAGCAGGGTGCGGTGCGAGATGATCGACTGGGAGCTCGGGATCGTCATGTTCTGCTGACCCGTGATGGCGACCGTTGACTCGGTGTCCGTCGTGGAATCTTCAGAAACGGGAAGCCCGTTCGCCGGGTCCACAAAAAAGGTTCCTGCCGCCTTCCCGGTTCCCTCGACATAAAAGGTGCCGCCCATCGCGCTTCCTTTTCCCGTGAAGGATATCGTTCCCGCGTACGAGATCTTCAGACATTCGATCCCCCGGTGCTGTTCGTTCGCGATGAGCGTGTATTCAAACACGGTCTTGATCGCAATCTTGCTCCCTGAGACCTCAGTGGTATCCGGCCTTGTCGAACTCCATTTCTCGCCCACCTTCACCGGCTTCGCGGGATACGTGTGAAACCTGATCAGATCCCTCTGCCCCGCCGATGCGGCCAACCCCGCCAGCCTGACCGTGTCGATGACATCCCGCCTGGTGAAGTCTCCCAGCTTTGAAATGGTAAGCCGTGTCCGTTTGCCGATCATCTCCTGGAGGTCGATCGTGGTATCCAGCTGCATGGACTTCAGGCTGAATTTCATGTTGTCGGGAGAAATCACGAGGACCGTCATGCCGTCACTCCTGACTTCGGAGGGGACAACCCTGGTCGCGGCAAACACCGAGGAGGTTGATTTCATCTCCTGTCCCATCACCTCCTGCGATGTCTTGATGCTGATGCTGTCGGCGAAACGGTACGTCTTCCCCTGCACAAACCTGTACTCCAGCGTGTAGTGATCCTGCGCCAGCGCCGGCTGCAGGGCAAAAGCTCCGGCACAGAACACAACAGCCGTGAACATGACGAGTCGATACATAGTGGTCTCCTTGGGATGTCTAAAACATTGGTAGGGTAGTTGGGTTGTAGTGATAGTGCGAAGAATCGCTGGCAATGTGCCATGCAGTCAGGAACACCAGCCTGGCAACACGCGCCACTTTAGGCACATCGATCAGTTCGGGCCGGTCGTTGACCGTGTGGTAGACGTCCTCAAGGCCGGAATGGAA
Source organism: Ignavibacteriota bacterium (assembly GCA_003152875.1). GTDB lineage: Bacteria > Bacteroidota > Ignavibacteria > UBA10030 > UBA6906 > Fen-1262. The sequence continues at coordinate 49,101 of PMBF01000066.1, forward strand.
GAAGAGCTCGGGGATGTTCCTCTTCATGAAGCTTAGGTGGTCGCTCCCGCCTGAGGTGAGCTTCTGATCCACGAGCGCAAATCCCACCCTGGCATCCTCCTGCCGCGCGATCCGGGCGAGTTCGGGACTCCCTTCCGTGCCGATCAGGAAGAGTGTGTCGGGGGCGTTCCGGCCGACCATGTCCATATTGAGCATCGCCACCGTGCCGCTGAGCGGCAGGAGGGGATGCCGCACGTAATACTCCGAGCCGAACAGTCCCTTTTCCTCTCCCGCAAAGGCGATGCAGAGGATACTGCGGCGCGGAGCGGACGGAAGGCCGCCGAGCGCAGCCGCCACGCGGAGCAGGGCGCACGTTCCGGAAGCGTTGTCGTCGGCTCCATTGTAGATATAGCGCTCCCCGGCGGCGTGCTCCTTTTTGTACCCCACGTGGTCATAGTGGGCCCCCACGATCACCGTCTCGTCCAGACGGGCCGGATCGCTGCCGGGCATCAGGCCCACCACGTTGTTTGCCGAGTACACCCTGATCTCGATGCTCGTCCGGATGAATGCCTCCGACCCGGCGATGTCAAACGAGTGGGGCTGGAGCCTTTGGTCGATTCCAGCCTCCAGGGCTCTCAGCGAATCGGTGCTTCCGAAGAGCTGGACGATTACCTGTTCGCCGGCATGCACAACGGGGATCCTGGCCCGCTCGTCCTCTGCGAGTTGGAGCGGGAGCGCATCCCGGGGTATCGTGCGAGAGAGGGAAGGCCAGGGAAACCCCCGCGGCGCGAGCGAAGAGTGATTCAGGGGGTCCGTCACCACGATCATCCCGACGGCGCCGTGGTCGATCGCGATCCTGACCTTCGTACTGAGCCTCGAGTATTCCGTGGGCGTCTTCCCCAGGAAAACGGATGTGGGGTCATCCTCTCCTGGTTCGTGGCGGAAGACGAGCACAATCTTTCCTCGTGCGTCGATGCCGCCGTAGTCGTCATACCTGTACTCCGGGGCGGTGATGCCGTAGCCTGCGAAGACCACCGGAGCCCCGACCTGCCTGTCTGCGGTCATCTCGAAAGGCATGAACTCGGATTTGATCTCGAATGTCCGATCGACCGAACCCAGTCGGACACGGAATGTGTTGACCTTCCCCAGATCGATGATGTTCAGGGCTACAGGCTGAAAGTAGCTTCCGTTCACCGGCAGGAGGCCGTCGTGCCTGAACTGGCGGGCAATATACGAAGCTGCCGAGTCGAGCTGCGGGCTCGGGGTGTCCCGCCCCATCATCGAGTCAGCGGCGAGGAAAAACAGGTCGCGCCGGACATCTTCTGGCCGGACCCGGTCCAGAGCCGCTTCAATGCCAGTGCGGGGCCCGCCGGTGCAGCCACACAGCGTTCCCGCAAGTGTGAGTAGCCAAAGTGCTCGCGAGAGTCCTGGCACACTCTCCGGGTTCTGTTCTTTGTGGTTCAAGGAGATAACGAGGAGGTTTCAGGGGTCAGGGAATTGGGTGATGTTCGTGTCTTCTTCCGGCGGAAAGCCGCCGGCAGTCGCTGTGAGGCAGCTTCGGTGTGCGATGATCATCGGCAGGCTTTAAGCACTGGGATGAACCTCTTTCCTTGAACTTCTGATATTGCACGTGGCCCTTCTCCTTCGGCAGTGACTATGCCTTGAGATCATCGGGCACGGGAGTAAAACGTTTGTGTGCAGGAGAAGAGCCGGGGCCTGCAGGAAGAAGAAACTACAATATACTCCTCATGCAGGCAAATTGCATCTGTCATCCGGTATCAGGCTCCTCGAGCTTTGCCCCGCTTCTAGCCATCGTCAGGTGTTGAAGTGTATACGAGCGGTCCGGCTCTTAAGTTTTGGGTGAGGGGGGATGCTCCTTCGCGCAAAACGCAGCCGCGATCATTCTCCGCTTCCCGGGTCAGGGGTTACCAACCTCATAAATGGCCAATACGGCTCCCTTCGCGGACTCGAGATGGCGGCCCTGGATTCAGGAGCACCTCTGAGCTGGGCCCCAGATTCCGGCTCCTCGATTTCCATGCCCCCGGGCTCTCAATGTCTTTGAACTGTGATCGGCGGGAGGGGTGAGGTCAAGTTTCAGCCGCTTGGTGAATATTAACCACAGAGGCGGCAGGATGGCCGGATTGGAGAGGTTCTTTCTTGTAATCACCTGCACATAAGTCTTCGTCGGCTGGCACGTCCTTTGCCCTATATGGTTGGTTGCAGGCGAACCGCCTTTCCTCCGGGAGAGAGGGGCGCTGCATCAGTCACGGTTTCTTGATGGAAGCTCCACCGCATCATTGAAGAAATTCGACACATGTCATCTCTTCTGACCGACATACGCGGCCGCATGAACCGGTTCGCCATGATGGCGAAGCTTACGGCCGGAATCGGTTTGCTGCTCGGCCTGATTGCCTTCATGGCCAATCTCTACCTCCCCACGGTCCTCGAACAGAGCGAGAAGCGGGCTCTTGCACGGAAGGCCGCCAGCAACGCAGCGGTGGCGGCATACAACATGGCCCCCGCCCTTCTTCTGGGAGACACTCTTGCCGCAAAGACATCTCTCCTGGGCTTCGAGCAGGACGAGGACCTCGAGTACATTGTGGTGGGCGATTCCAGTGAGCGTGTCTTTTTCACGTTCCGTGGAGCTTCCGCGGGGGAAGTCCCCGTCACGCTCTGGGGCTCGGGCGACAATGCGCTGGGGGGGACGGAGACGTACCGGAGCTGGCACTCCGTCGCGCAGAACGGCCGCGTCATCGGCAGTGTGATGGTCGGCCTTTCCCTCCGTCCGCTCAATGCCGAGATCGCCAGATCGCGATTCCTGATCAGCACCGTCAGCAGCGGCATGTTCTGCCTGGGGTTCCTGATTGTCCTGATCATCAGCGCGATCACGACCAGGCCTCTGGCGAGATTTGCGAAGACTGCCAAGCGGATTGCCTCAGGGGACCTCAGCCAGCGGGCGGAAGTGCTGTCGCACGGCGGGACGGGCGACCTTGCGCAGTCCTTCAACACCATGATCGCCCGGGTCGAGTCGGCCTATGAACGGCTCCGCGACAGCGAGGAGCAGCACCGCGATCTGCTCGACAACGCGAATGATCTTGTCCAGAGAGTTTCCATGGACGGCCGGCTGCTCTATGTCAACGCTGCATGGCGCCAGACCATGGGGTACAGCGATGATGATCTCCGGACGCTGAACATACTCGACGTGATCCACCCCGAAAGCATGGAGCAGTGGCAGCGCCTCCAGCAACGCATTCTGCAGGGGGAGAGCGTGGAGACGCGGAGCATCAGCGTCGTCACGAAGTCAGGAGAAGTGGTCTACCTGGAGGGATCTTCGAACTGCAGATTCGACCACGGGAAACCGGTTCTGACGAGGAGCATCTTTCACAACATCACGTGGCGAAAACATGCGGAGCAGGCCCTTAGGCATAGGAGCGCGTTCGAGCTGCGTATCATCACCGCCTCCGCGGAGTTTCTCGAATGCGGGGCGGCAGACCTGGACCGGGTGCTTCTTGGGACCCTCGAGAGCGTTGGACGGTTCCTGCGGGTTGACCGCAGCTATGTCTTCCTGGCGGGGAAGGATGGAACGTCGTTCACCAACAGCCATGAATGGTGTGCCAGAGGCATTCAGGGTTCACCCGAACCGCAGGACACCCTTCAGACTGCTGGGTACCCATGGCTGCACGAGCGCCTGAGACGCCACGAGCATGTTTACATCCCGGATGTTTCATCGCTCCCCGACGAGGCCAGGGCGGAACGAAAGCTTCTCCTCGGGAGGTTCTGCCGGTCCACGGTCCTCATCCCGATGCTCCACGGTGAGCGGGTGATCGGATTCCTGGGCTTCGATTCCGTCCGGTTCCCGAAGCAATGGGTGGAAGAGGACATCGCCCTGCTCGTGCTGCTCGGACAGATCCTGGTGAGCGCCATCGAGCGAACCGAGGCCGAGGTCGCACTGAGAGAGAGCGAGCGGCGGTACAGGGATCTTTTCCAGAATGCGCCGATCGGCATCTATCGGATGACGGTCGGCGGAAAAGTGGCGATGGCCAATCCGGCCATTCTCAGCATGCTCGGCTATGCCTCGTTTGAGGAACTGGCGGCGATCAATATTGCCGAGGCGGGGTTCGAGTCGCCCGAATCCCGCCGCGAGTTCCTGCGGCGGCTGCAGGAAGAGAAAGAGCTGACGGGATTCCGGTCGTTCTGGAAACGGAAGGACGGATCCCTTATGGCCGTCCGCGAAAACGCAAAGGCGGTGTCGGAGTCTGGAGAGAAGATCTCCGCCATCGAAGGGACCGTCGAAGACATCACAGAATCGTTGAGAGCGGAAGAGGAAATCCGCCGCCGGATCGAAGTGGAAAACCTCGTTGCGGCCATCTCCCAGCGGTTCATCAAGGTGTCTGCGAAGGAGATGGATTCGGCAATGAGGGAAAGCCTCAGCGCAATGGGCCGCATGGTGGGGGCGGACAGAGCAATGCTCCTCTTCACTTCCCACGCAGGTCTCCGGGCGCGGCAGGTGATCGAATGGCACAGGGAGGGAGTCCCTCCGTCGGTCGAGTTGTTCTCTGCACTCCGGGGGAGGGACGTTCCCTGGATCTCTTCGAGGCTCCGGCGTTTCGAATCCGTCCGCGTCGACAACCCGGGGGCGCTTCCTCCGGAGGCTGCCGCCGAAAAGGCGGTCTTGGAGTCCCACCGGATCTGTGGGATCGTTCTCGTTCCCATGGTGTTCCAGGAAACGCTGATAGGGGTGCTGAGCATCGGTGCCGCGGAGGCTGAGCGTGGCTGGAGCGAAGGCGTCGCCAGCCTCCTCAAGCTTGCAGGCGAGATCTTCATGAACACCCTCGAGCGCACCCAGGCGGAAACGACAAGCGGAACGCTGTACGAGATCGCCCGCGCGTTGAATTGCATCAAGAGCCTGGACGAGTCGTTCATCGCCGTTCACCAGTCGCTGGCGAAGATTATCGACGCCCGCCACTTTGTCGTGGCGCTTGAAGACCAGCACGGGAAAGGCATGACGATCCAATGTGATACGGGTCCCGCCGAGGGCGGCGTCCTTACTCCTTTGCTTGCCCAGGTCATCCACTCCGGCGAGCCCCTCTATCTCCACGGAAAGGAACTCCACAGCCTCCTCGGAGAAACCCCCGGCGCGTCCGGAGCACCCCTCCCGAGCGTCTGGATCGGGGTTCCCCTGACCGTCAATGGCAGTACCATCGGCGCCCTCTCCCTCCAGCATCCGGCCGATCCCCATCGATTCAGCCCGAGAGATTTGGGTCCCTTGCAGGTGGTTGCAGACCAGCTCGCCATCGCCATTTCGAGGCGCTGGGCCGAAGAGCGCATTGTCAGTTCTCTGGAGGAGAAGGAAATGCTCCTCAAGGAGGTGCACCACCGGGTAAAAAACAACATGCAGGTGATCTCGAGCCTGCTGAGCCTCCAGGCGGCGACGATCGAGGACGAGGCGATGCGAGAGGCCTTTTCAGAAAGCGAAAACCGCATCCGCTCGATGGCCCTCATTCATGACAAGCTGTACCGGTCCAACGATCTCGTCGCCGTCGATTTTGCGGAGTACCTGAACGACATGGGGAAAGTCCTGCTCCGGGCGCACTCGATCGCGGGAGGGATTACGCTGCATGTGGATGCCGACGACGCGAAGTTCGGGATCGACGTCGCCGTCCCCTGCGGATTGATCGTTAATGAGCTGATCACCAACGCCATGAAACATGCCTTCGCAGGAGGCAGAGAAGGTAATCTCTACCTCTCCATCAAGTCGCTTGATGGGATCGGCCGGCACCGGCTCACCGTGCGGGATGACGGTTCCGGTCTGCCTGCCGGTTTCTGTCCGGAGACTTCTCCCACACTCGGCATGTCGATCGTCACCAGCCTCGTTCGCCAGCTTGACGGAACTCTGCGCCTGGAAGGCGGCGAAGGGCATGGATTGACTGTGGAAATCGATTTCACTCTTCCTTCGATTGCGGCGGAGCATGAGCATGGCAGCGGCGTGTGATTTCGGGGAGTTCCCTGGCGGGTGCGCCGGGATTTTCGGGAGCGCATCCGTCGGATTTGTTGTCGCCGCCTGGAGGCGTTTCCCGCACTCGTGCGGTCGTGGGGAGAGGTTGCAGGTCCCGGGAATCGGCCTAGTTTTAGGCTGCATCCGCGGAACCCGATGAGCCCCGCGGGGGAGAAGCGTCATTCAATATATCATGGAGTCCGACCCGGCCTACAGGTCTTGACTCGTGTCCCGAGGGGTCAAATAATCTCCCGGTCGCCGCTTCCTCTCCTGTTATGTGACGGCGTGTGCCGGCTTTCCCCATCCCGGGCAAGACGGATCGGGCCTGCCCCAGGAATCCCCATTAAATCTTATAATTCCGGAACTTTGACCCGGGTTAGATAGTTACATAGATTGAAGAGAAGGAGTCACGAAAAGGGTATGAAGCGAAGCNNCACCATCAATGAACCAACTGAGGAGAAGAGCCATGGCATCAATCGGTTATGCACATCCTGAAGTTCTGGTTGAGACCGCCTGGGCGGATCAGCACAAATCCGATTCCGCGATACGGATCATTGAGGTGGACGTCGACACGAAGGCGTTTGAGGAAGGACACATCCCGGGGGCGGTCGGCTGGAACTGGCAAACACAGCTTGCCGACCAGGTGCGCCGCGATCTCGTGCCGAAGGCCGACCTGGAGAAACTCCTGGGGCAGTCGGGCATCGACAACACGACCACCATCCTGCTGTACGGCGACAATAACAACTGGTTTGCAGCGTGGGCCTTCTGGCAGTTGAAAATCTACGGTCATCGGGATGTCAGGATCATCAACGGCGGCCGGAAGAAATGGCTTGCGGAGGGAAGAGCCCTCACGGTCGACCTCCCGGTTCTTGAACAGAAAACATACAGGGCATCCCAGCCGGACAATTCGCTCCGGGCCTACCTCACCGATGTCATGAAGGTCGCCGGGAGCACCAACGGTTGGTCCCTGGTCGATGTGCGGTCGGGCGATGAGTATACCGGCAAGATCTTCTCTCCTCCCGGACTGCCGGAGACCTGCCAGCGGGGCGGCCATATCCCCGGTGCGCTGAGTGTCCCCTGGGGGAAGAATGTGAATGAGGATGGGACATTCAAAAACGTCAACGACCTGAAATCACTGTACGAGACTCTGGGCATTACGCCCGACCGGAAGGTTGTCGCATACTGCCGGATCGGAGAAAGGTCGAGCCTGACCTGGTTTACCCTCAAGTATCTGCTCGGCTATGAGAATGTGAAGAACTATGACGGCTCGTGGACGGAATGGGGGAACCTCGTCAATGCTCCCGTTGCACGTGGAGAGAGACCATGAATATTCTGCAGCCTGAGGAATACAAGGAACGAACGGAGTCCATCCCCCCCTTCGAGGTCCGGGTGATGAGCTACCGGCTGGGGGCGACCTATCACTGTACCGTGTACAACCTCGATCCCGGCGCAGTCATCGTCCGGTCTGACGGGACGACAAGAAATGAGGCCGAAACAAAAGCTCTAACGCGGGCGAAGGGGCGGCTGGCATCGGCTGCACACCGACTCAACGAAGACTGAGCCATGTACCGTCTGACATCACGGCAGGATAACAGGGAAGCGCTCCTGGATCTCTCCCCGCCTCTCCAGGGACTGATCCACGATCGCACATCGATTCCAGGTCTGATCGGGAACACGCCTCTCATCAGGATCCGGCGGGTGCATGCTCCCGTCAGTCAGGCCCGGATCTATGCCAAGGCGGAATGGTTCAACCCCGGCGGATCGGTGAAAGATCGTGCAGCCCTGCAGATGCTTCTCGAAGCCGAACGATCGGGCGCGCTCACGAAAGAGAAGACCATCATCGATGCGACAAGCGGCAACACCGGCATTGCCTATGCGATGATCGGAAGCGCGCTCGGGTACAGGGTCCTCCTGGCCCTGCCGTCGAACGCAAGCCCTGAACGTAAACAGGTCCTCCGGGCGTATGGAGCGGTGATCCTCCTTACCGATCCCCTTGCCGGAACTGACGGGGCTCAGGGCCGTGTCAAGGAGATCGTGGCTTCTGATCCGGATCGCTACTTCTATCCGGACCAGTATAACAACCCCGCCAACTGGAAGGCGCACTACCTGACGACGGCAAATGAGATCTGGAAACAGACGGAGGGGCGCATAACACATTTTGTAGCAGGACTGGGAACGACGGGGACCTTTGTCGGTACGAGCCGGCGCCTGAAGGAACTCAGGCCGTCAATCTCCTGCATTTCCGTGGAGCCTGATTCACCCCTTCATGGCCTGGAAGGAATGAAGCATCTTGCAACGGCTATCGTGCCGGGGATCTATGATCCTTCGCTGGCCGACGAGCGTATCACCGTGTCGACCGAGGAAGCATTTGACATGGCGAGGCGGCTGGCAAGGGAGGAGGGGCTCTTCGTGGGCGTCTCAAGCGGCGCGGTAATGGCGGCAAGCCTCAGGGTAGCCTCCAGCACCGCGCATTCGTCGCTCATCGTCACGGTGTTTCCCGACGGTGGGGCAAGGTACGGAAGCGAGCGGTTCTGGACCGACACGGAGGAACCCCGGCCATGATGACGATTTCCCGGGACCTGCTGGACCGGATCAAGGCGCACGGTGAGGCCGATTACCCTGAGGAGTGCTGCGGGCTCCTTCTGGGAGAGGAACATCAGGGTGACCAGATTCTCCGGGAGGTACTCCCCATAGACAACAGCCAGGATGCGAACCGCCGCCGGCGATTTCTCGTCTCGCCCGGACAGTACAGACAGGCGGAACAGGCGGCTTCTGACCGGCAGATGACGCTGCTCGGATTCTACCATTCACACCCGGACCATCCTGCGGTCCCTTCCGCATTTGACACCGAGCACGCTCTTCCCTGGTTCACCTATGTCATCGTGGCGGTCTCTCAGGGCCGGGCCATGGAGACGACGGCCTGGTTGTTGGGGGAAGACAGGAAGAAGTTTGATGAACGACGGTTGATCGTCGGCACACCTGCCGGCCGGATCCCGCTGGTGGCGGACTGATGCCGCCTTTCCCCGGAAGGGGAACCGGTGTGCTGAGCTGAACGCGTTCCGCCGGCGCGGGACGAATGTCTTACTGTATGGAGGATCTATGGCAGTACAAGTTTTCATCCCGACACCTCTGCGGGCGTATTCCGAGAATAAGGCGTCCGTCGAGGTTGAGGGTAAAACCGTCGGTGAGGTCCTGCGAAACCTGACTGCGAAATACAGGCAGATGCAGCAGCATCTCTATGCAGAAAGCGGCAGCCTCCGCTCGTATGTCAATGTCTATGTCAATGATGAGGATATCCGATACCTCGACAAGGAACAGACCAGTCTTGGCGAAGAAGACACGGTGAGCATCGTCCCTTCCATTGCGGGCGGCAGCCCGTCCGCTGCCTCAGAGCCGGAAGCAACGTTGGGCAACGAGGAGGTCCTCCGCTACAGCAGGCACCTGATCATTCCAGAGGTGGGGATGAAGGGGCAAAAGCAGCTCAAAGCTGCGAGGGTCCTTTGTATTGGAGCCGGAGGGTTGGGCTCTCCGCTCTGCCTCTATCTGACAGCCGCCGGTGTCGGGACTATCGGGATCGTGGATTTCGATACCGTGGACGTCACAAACCTCCAAAGACAGATCCTGCATACAACAGCCGATATAGGAAGGCCCAAGATCGATTCCGCCAGGGAAACCCTCGAAGCAATCAACCCCCATGTGAAGATCGAGACCCACAGCCTCCGGTTGTCGTCGGAAAATGCGCTGGAACTCATAGGGAAGTATGACATCATCGTTGACGGGACCGATAATTTTGCCACCCGGTACCTGGTCAACGACGCCTGTGTGCTTCTGGGCAAGCCGTATGTCTATGGCTCGATTTTCCGGTTCGACGGTCAGGTAACCGTCTTCGACTCCCTGCGAGGCCCGTGCTATCGCTGCCTCTATCCGGCGCCACCCCCCCCGGGTCTGGTGCCAAACTGCGCAGAAGGAGGGGTCCTGGGTGTGCTTCCCGGGATCATCGGGTCCCTTCAGGCGATTGAAACCATCAAGCTGATTATCGGCCAGGGGGATTCTCTTGTCGGGAGGTTGATGCTGTTTGACGCGCTGCAGCTCAAGTTCCGCGAGCTGAAACTCAAGAAGGACCCCGACTGTCCCATCTGCGGCGTCCACCCCACGATCCACGCTCTCATCGACTACGAGGAATTCTGCGGGATCAAGGCGCCCGCCGAACCCCACGAGCCCGACCTTCAGGAGACGGAAATCACCGTCGAACAGTTGAAAGAACGCTTCGACCAGGGAGACAGGCCGGAGGTCATCGATGTGCGTGAGCCTCACGAGTACGAAATCGTCAATATCGGCTCACGGCTGATCCCCCTGCGCAAGCTGCCTCAGCAGGTGCATGAGCTGGATCCTGGCAAGGAGGTCGTCGTGCTCTGCAAGACAGGGGTTCGCAGCGCAAAAGCCGTTGAATTCCTAAGGAAAAGGGGATATGACAAGGCGAAAAACCTCGTTGGTGGGATCGAAGCCTGGACTCGCAAAATCGACAAGCGGTTGCCCCGGTACTGACAGGGTTGCATAGGTTCGGTTTTTTGCTATACTATAAGGAGCAGTGATGATGAATCGCGAAGACTGAATCCGCACTTCTCCACGCCCGGGGCTGTCGCAATGTACGATAATTCAAGGCTGCTCGACGGTCTCCGGGAAGCAATCTTCGCCCTGCTGACAGAAAAACCTTCGCCACGCCACATAAACTGCCTCATTGCGAAGTGCCATGCGCTGGCCCTCGCGGCCCTGCACATGAAGCGCAGGCACAAGCTGATGCTCATCGAAGACACGCTCAACCTCTCGGACGTTGCATACGATTGCATCGGGGAACTCTTTGCCCGGAACGGCGAAGGAACCCTGGTGAGGTTAAAGACCTACTTTGAGAGCTTTGACTTTGAGAGTTCCACCGACGAGGACCTCTTGATTCAGCTCAGGCGGCTGGTCTTTTCGTCCGTCAACCAGGGGCTCTTCCGGATTTACAGCAGCTACGATCCTTCGCTTGGAAAGATCCTCAGGAATGTAAAGATCTCGATGCAGGCCCTGGCAGTGTTCACCGAAGTGAACCGGCTGGGCGAACAATGCCTCGTTCCTGTGGCGTGTGATCCTCTCAGCCACCTTCCCCCGATCAACCTGGAGACCCTGCAATCCGTGCTTTCGGTACGGACCCCGGGCTCCGAGCGGATTCCCTCCATTCTTGCCGTCCTTGCACGCTACCTTCGGGAACAATCGGAGTACAGCCGCGAAGTGCCGATTGTCCGCCTTGCATTGGCGATTCGATGGCTCTATGCAGCAAAGCAGCTCCCTCCTTCTGGCAGCACATCCGCAGCCGAGCTCGATCATCATATTGATGTCGCGGCTGCGATTCGCTATTCCTGCCAGAACACCCTGCAAACGCTGGGTGCAAACTATCTGCGGGAAGGGAGGCTTTCACAGGACCTCCTCGACAGCTACCTCAAAGCCGTCGAGATGTACCTGCTGGCGGAATTTGATGGGGTAGAGGGGGAGGGTTCGCTATTTGAAAGCCTGAAGACGCTTGTTCCAGAGCTCTCCCGACGCGATTATATGGAGATTCATAGATCGCGGCTCGAGTATCTCGCGCGGGATGCGAGAGCGTCGGTCCTCGAACGGCTGAAAGACGCCTGAATCCCACCGGGCTCATTTCAGCGATTCGAAAGTTCTGCAAGGAGGTGTGTTCCGAACGCGGATGAATCACCTGGATTATCATACCCTCGAGATGTTTGTTCTCGGTTCGGCAACTGTCCGGGCGGAGCGGCAGAGTATTTCCGGCCATCTCTCCGCATGTGAGGACTGCCGGCGCATCGCCGGCGAGATTGCACAGTTCTATGCTGAAGCCGAACGTCATGCCTCAGCCGAGCGGCATGAACTGCTGGCACCGGGCGCGGTCACCAGAGCTCTCAATCTCCATCCTGAAGCGTACCCCCGAAGTGTGGCGTTGAAGCCTGTTTCATCGCCTCTGGGCGTGCGCGTTGCAAGGTTCTGCCGTGTCCATCCTGTTGCAGCGGGATCTCTCTCCCTGCTCGGGATTGCCCTCCTCATTGCAGGGGTGCTCCTACCGTTCGGCGTCTTCCGAGAAGCGAACCCCTCTTATAAGCACTACAATTTCCAGCGAAACGTCCTGGAAGTCTATGACCGGGACGACAGGCTGCTGTGGGAGAAACCGATGACGGACGTGTGGGCGCTCGCGCAAAGGGAGGAACTCTACAAGAGCTCCCAGATTGCCATCGGCGACCTGAACGGTGATGGCACGAACGAAGTGGCCATGATTGCCCCGGTGACCCTGGGCAGCGGGGAAATCGCAGGGAACATGCTGATGGTGATTGATGGCAGGGGGCGTGAAGTCGTGCGATTGCGGTTGGGGGGTCCGATCAGCTTCGCCGGTCGGTCATACGACGGCAAGGCCTACGGCGGCAGCGGCCTGGGGATTGTGGGCGGCCCGGGCGGTAAAGAGATCGTTGCCGCTCTCTGCAACTGGCGGTCCCCCTCGGTGGTGGTCCGCCTCGACCCCCGGGGAACCGTTTTGGGAGAATACTGGCACTACGGGCACCTCACTGCGATGAACATCGTCCATTCCCCTGACGGCACGAACGATCGGATCATTATGACAGGCATCAACGACGGGCAGGATACCTCCGGTGTAAGATTCCCCGTCCTTGCTGTGCTGGATCCATCAAAGATCATCGGCAAAACGGAAGCCTCGGCCACCCGCGGCTTCGGGCTCCCGGTTTCCTCCGCGGAAGTGCACTACATCCGCGTGGCCGGGTGCGACATGGACCGGGCCATCAAATCGCTCCCTGTCATCCGGAACAAGTTGTCTTCCGAAGATGATCTCTTCAGGTTTGTCGTGGTCACCACTCAGGCCATGCGGTTCGTCAACTCCGCGGACACCGTGTCATATTCTTTCGAATACGATTTCACCCCGGGTTGGAGTGTGAGCGATGTCAGGGCGAACGACATGACTGAACTCTCCCATGCCAGACTCCGCGCCGCGGGGCTGGTCACCAGCACATTCGGGCCGNNTTATGGATGTGACGAAATACTCGGTCTCGCCGAAGAGATTCGTCGGAACTCCAACATGCTGCTCGTACGTGAGTGTTACCCTCCTTCCCATCAAAGCGTTGATACGACTGGCCACGGAGTCATCCCTGACAGTAAAGATGAATTTCTCCGTCATGGTGCCGGGTATCGTCACCATGGTCAGCTCCCCCTCCCATGTCTTGCTGATCCATCCCTTCTTCGAGAACTTTTGAATGTATCCCGCGCGCTCTCCGCGAGAATAACTCCAGTTCAACATGGTCCAGGTGTACACCACAAAGAGCAGAATGATCGTTCCGAGGCTCAGGAACAACCACTTCAGGAAGACGGCCGTCCATCGGTGCGTGCGTTTCGCGTCTGGGACGGATGCTGGGGTACCCATGGGAGATGCTCCTTGATTTTGTGGGTAGACCGAATATAGGCCGGGACAGGGACTTTTCCAAGGGAGCGGTGGGGTGATCGAGGTCCGGGCGGAATGGAGGGCGCAAGGGAACTACATTCCCTTGTTTTGGGGTTTCCGACCGGGGGACCATCTCGTCAACATACTACGGAGGCAGCATGAAGCAGGCAGGTACCGTCTTTGCCCTCTTGGCAGGGGTCTGTTTGGGATTTGTTCTCCAAGGCGGGATATCCGCCCTGGCCCAGGAAAAAAGCGGCATAAAGGGCATCGTCGCACGAGGGAAGATGCTGGTGGCGGTCGGAGGGTGCAACGATTGCCACTCCCCGAAAGTCTTTACTGCTATGGGCCCTGTTCCCGACACGACCAGACTTCTCTCCGGACACCCGGCCAATGAGAAGATCCCGGAAATACCGCCCAATGTCCTCGGACCGACCAAATGGGGAGCGCTCACGACCAATGATCTCACCGCCTGGGTGGGTCCGTGGGGCGTGAGCTACGCGGCCAATCTCACTCCTGATCAGAACTCAGGCCTCGGCAAATGGACTGTTGCGATGTTTATCAAGGCTCTTCGCACCGGGAAGCACATGGGGGAAGGGAGGCAGATCCTGCCACCGATGCCATGGGAGGGATTCAGGCAAATGAGCAACTCCGACCTGAAGGCCGTCTTCGCCTATCTGCGTACGCTCAAGCCCATTCAGAATACCGTTCCCGATCCCGTTCCGCCTTCAGGCGGGCAGCAGCCCGGAGGGCAGTAACGCTGCAGTCATCTCCGCCCATTCCCTGGACAACCCTGGCGTCCGCATCTGGTCCTTGGTTGGATGAGCAGAGGGTGCCTGATTCTGCGTGAAGATCAATGGAGGGAGGTTGAAGCCGATGAAGCTGTGGACCCTTGTCGTCGCGGGCCTCATGGCGGGACTGCCGGTTCTCGCACAGGCCGGGAATCCCGCGTACAGGGAGATCTCTGTTCAGGGCGGCGGCTCGGTACGCGGCTGCGTGCGGCTTGCAGGCACAAGGCCCGCGTTGGCGATGCTGGAGATCACAAAAGACAAGAACCTGTGCGGGGTGTCGGCTTCAGCCTCCCGGTTGACCATCGGACGCGAGAACGGCGTCAGGGATTGCGTCGTGTATCTGGATTCCATCAACCGGGGNNACGTGGTGAACTTCGATCCTGTTCTGCACAACGTCCACGCCTACGACCTTTCGGGAACGAAACAGCCTCTGTTCAATATCGCCCAGCCGATCAGGGGCCAAAGAACCACCGTTGCTGCCGCGCAGTTCAGGAACGCCTCCTCCGTCCTCACGACGTGTGACGCCGGACATCCCTGGATGAATGCCTATGTCATCCGGACTGAACATCCGTACTACGCAGTCACTGACGCCGACGGAGCATTCAGCCTCGACAATATTCCTCCCGGCTCCTACACGCTGGTGATGTGGCACGAAGGCGTCGCAATTGTCCGGACGGACAGGGAGAAAGAAATCCCCTCAAAGTACACTTTTGAGGATCCTTACCTCGAGACCCGGCAGATCACCATAGCGCCTCGCGGGAACACCCGGGCGGATTTTCAGCTCTCGCTTCGATAATCACTCCGGCAGGCCGGTTCATGGTCATGGATGCCCTGGAGGGTCGTCGGCTGCCGGGCAGATACCGGCTGTCCCTCCCTGCCGTGAGCACCCTTCCTGCAGACCCTTGTTCAAGAGTCGATGAGAAGCCGGCTTTCTGAAAAAGCCGGGCATCATTCGGCAATTCTTTGCACATTGCCCCCCGTGGCCTGGCAAGGTTCATGATCGCCTTTGCCCCCGCCGTAGGTTTTCCCCTTCACTCCCCGGGCAGTCTCGTCAACTGAATGCCTCAGCCAATGGACATCATCCGGTCCCGCCGCAGAGTCCTGATCCTCGTCTGCGCCCTGGTGATGCAGGCCTGTCTGGGCGCTACATATTCCTGGCCGGTCTTCGTGAAACCTCTGAGGGATCTGACCGGCCTCGGCCAGGGATCAGCCCAGCTTCCGTTCACCCTATTCTACTTCGCATTTCCTGCTTCCATGATGGTTGCAGGGTGGATCCTTCCACGGCTCGGACCGCGGCGCTCTGCCGTACTCGGCGGAACGCTCTTCGGCATCGGCTGGATCATAGCGTCGCTGGGCCGGATCCATTTTGCCTTCACCGTTCTGGGGATCGGACTGATCGCCGGGATCGGAGTGGGATTCGCCTACATCGTGCCGATCGCTGTCTGCGTGCAATGGTTCCCGGCTCAGAAGGGCCTGGTGACGGGCATTGCGGTGGCGGGTTTCGGCGGCGGCGCGGCGCTCGTGAGCCGTGCGGCCGGCGCCATCATGGAGCAGGGAGACCCCTTCAGGGCATTCAGCGTGCTGGGCACGGTATTCGTTTTTCTGGTCCCCGCAGCCGGATTGGCAATGCAGTATGCCCCCCGTCTTCAAGAGCAATCAGGGACCACCCTGGAAATCCGGTCGCTCCTCCGCCGGAAGGAGTTCCGGGTACTCTATGGTGCCATGGTTGCCGGACTTGCGGCAGGGTTCGCGGTCAATGCCAATCTCAAGGAGCTGTCGCCCGCGCTTGACTCAGGGACCGTGTTGATCGCGGTCGCCCTCTTCGCCCTGGCCAATGCCATGGGACGCATCGTGTGGGGAGCGGTCTTCGACCGGATCAGACCTGGAGAAGCGATCAGAATCAACCTCTTCTGTCAGGCACTCGTCCTTCTGGTCTTCTTCTGGCTTCATGGAAGCGAAAATGGATTCCTCATCTTCGCCTTTCTGGCGGGCTTCAACTACGGAGGGGTACTGGTGATCTTCGCCTCTTCTGCGGCCCGGATCTGGGGATCGGAACATGTCGGACAGGTCTACGGGCTTCTGTTTTCCGCCAACATCGCCGCCTCACCCGTTGCCGTCCTGACCGGTGTAGCGTTCGATTCCTTCGGTGACTTCACTCTGTGCATGGTCTTGCTTTCTGGTCTCCTTATTGCCGCAGCGCTCTGGACCGGGAGGCATGAGTCTCTACTCGACTCGAAATGATGAACATGGCATACCCCCGGCGCCGGCCCGCCTCTGCCCGCCTCTAATGGAGCTCAAGAGGCGATGGGGCATTCTGCATGATTGGGTACCGGCGTGTGATGCCTGTTGCGCTTGAATTCCCGCTAATTCTGAATAACCTGGGAAGAGAGTCTTGAAGAAATGAAGAGATCTTCGACCCCGGGTTCAGGAATCAGTTGACGGGAAGGAATTATTTCTCTCCTGACGTTCTTTTCAATAGACATTTGCTTTTTTTGAGTGGAAAGCTTTCTTCAGTGGATAGATCGATGACCGCAAGGGACATTCCTGTGGAGGGGCATCCTTATGGATTCCTTCAGCAAGTCAGAAGCGACCGTCACATGGTGTGTCGCTCTCTCCATCATCGTTTGCTTCGCTCCGGCAGCACATTCCCAGAACTTCACAGCTCAGCCGACGCCGTTCCCGGGAGTCTATGCTTCGTCGATTGCGTGGGGGGACTATGATAATGATGGACGTCTCGACGTGGCCATCATCGGCTCCACCGATTCGGCGAATGCCCCCAGCCTGGATCTGAGCAAAAATGTGGCAAAGATCTTCCACAACAACGGAGACGGGTCGTTTTCGGAGGATCTGCTTGCCAATCTGATGCCGGTCGCAATCGGCCAGGTGGCCTGGGGTGACTATGACAATGACGGATACCTCGACCTCCTGTACGGGGGGATCGATACACTGAACAATCAGGTGACCAAACTCTATCATAACAACGGCGACGGCACCTTTACACTGAACACGCAGACGGCGTTTCACTACTCTTCCTACGGCTGTGTGGCATGGGGCGACTATAACAACGACGGCTACCTGGACATTCTCATCACCGGCGTCGATTTGGGACCAGGCAACGAGGCATCGAAGCTTTACAGGAACAACCATGACGGCTCATTCACCGAGATCACCGCTGCAGGCCTCCAGGGAGTCAACGGGCACAGCATGATCAATTTCGGTGACTACGACAATGACGGCTACCAGGACATCCTCCTCTGCGGCCGGACCACCCGCGACTACGCAAATCCCCAGTCCGTGTCGAAGCTCTATCACAACAACAGGGGCAACGGGACGTTCACAGAAGATACCGCGGCCCACCTGGTCGGGATATTCCGCGGCCCCGGATTTTTCGGCGATTTCAATAACGACGGATACCTGGACATCCTCCTCGGCGGGGTAGTCGGACAGGATGCAGATCCCAGTACCCACGTTGTCACCACATCGGTCTATCTCAATAACGGTGGTACCGGGACCTTCACGCTGGTCCCTTCAAGTTCGAATCTGCCCGGCGCATACCAGGGCATGGCATCTCTCGGGGACTACGACGCTGATGGGAAACTCGATCTGCTGCTGAACGGCTACGGGACCCTTCCCGGTCTCTTCAAGGGGGAAGGTGATGGCACATTTGTGTCCCAGTCCCTCGGTTCGCCGGAGATTGCTTTCGGCGGTCTGGCCTGGGGGGATGCCAACGGAGACGGCATGCTTGATGCACTCGTCAGCGGAACGCTCACTCCCGCGAACCGGGATTCCACGATCCTGCTCCGCAACAGCGGCGCCGGCACGAGCATCGACTTCTCGGTGAACGTACCCCCCGGTGCACCGACGGGGCTTACCGCACTCGTCACAGGAGAATCCGTTCGACTCAGCTGGAACCGCGCCGCAGACACCAAGACGCCCGCCGCCGGTCTCAGCTATGCCGTACGGGTGGGGACTGCGCCCGACGGAATCGATGTCGTCTCACCCCTTGCCGGTTCCACCGGAAAGAGGCGAGTGGCGGCTCTCGGCGGCCAGAATCTCGTCACAGCGTGGACTCTTCGCGATCTTTCTCCCGGGTTGTATTACTGGTCCGTGCAGGCGATCGACAACAGTTATGCAGGCTCGGCGTTTGCCTCGGAAGGGACATTTACGATATCCTCGCCGTCGGCGAGCATCACGCCGCGAACGCTTTCGTTTGGCGACGTGGCCCTGCCGAACTCGAAGGTGGACAGTCTCAGGGTGAT
>PMBF01000105.1 GCA_003152875.1 Ignavibacteriota bacterium
CTCCACGTCCCATGAGAGGCTTCGTGCGATTGCAATAGTGCCCGAGGATTGGTAGATTCTGCCCAGCACGGCATGCGCCGGCACGCTCAACCGTACAGAGCGTCGGCTCGCGCGGACGTGAAGGCGTTCGTCGGCGGGTGATCCTCCTCCGTGTGATCATCAGCGCCCTTTGTAATCCATCCCGGCTTGCACACATTCCCCGGTTCTCAGAGGAGCCCTGCTATGGCAGAAAAGGACAACAATCAGGAATCCCACAATTACCACATTGACATTCCCGTGAAGAACGAACCCTTTGCCTTGCGGGGCTCGAATTCGCTTGAATGGGGAATGAAGAACAGGCTTTCGAAGATTTTTCATCCCGCGACCGGCCGCACCGTGATGCTTGCCATCGACCACGGATACTTCCTCGGGCCGACGGCGGGACTCGAACGCGTTGATGTGACTATCGTGCCGCTGCTCCCGTATGCCGACACGTTGATGTGCACCCGCGGCATACTCCGGTCCACCATACCGCCGACATTCACGCAGGGAGTCGTGCTGCGGGCGAGCGGCGGTTCGAGCATACTCAAGGAGCTTTCGCAGGAGGAGATCGCCGTCGATATCGAGGATGCGATCCGTCTGAACGTGGCGGCCCTGGCGGTGCAGGTGTTTGTGGGGGCGGAGTTCGAGGCTAGATCCATCCACAATCTGACGCGGCTGGTGGATATGGGAAACCGGTATGGAATCCCCGTCCTTGGAGTGACGGCGGTGGGGAAAGAGATGGTCCGGGATGCCAAGTATATGCGCCTGGCGACGAGGATCTGCGCGGAGCTCGGCGCATCTTACGTGAAGACCTACTTTGTGTCCGAAGGATTTGAAACCGTCACCTCATCCTGCCCCGTGCCCATTGTCATAGCTGGAGGGAAGAGGCTCCCGGAGCTTGAGGCCCTGCAGATGGCCCATGATGCGATTCAACAGGGGGCGGCCGGTGTCGACATGGGAAGGAACATCTTCCAGTCGGGGGCTCCGGAGGCGATGATCCAGGCAGTGCGCCGGGTCGTTCACGAGAGGATGTCACCCCGGGAAGCGTTTGACCTCTATCAGGCCCTGGCAAGGCAAGAGACCTGAACAGGTTGGCTCACTCCGGAGCGGCGGCCACATTAGGAACCACGGCTCCTCTAAGGAGGGGACGCGAAGAACGGTTCTTAGCACTACGGGAGATCCCATGCTCAACAGGTGGTCGGATACCGCCGCATCGGAATGCATGACAGCTTACGGAGGGCAATGGGGGGAGGACCTGGCGCTTCGGACCTATACGAGCAGACTGATCGGAGGGGAGAAGGAGCTGGTCCTCCATGGCGGGGGCAACACCTCGGTCAAGGGGTCGTGGCTCGATATATTCGGAAAACCTGTCCCGGCCATCTTCATCAAAGCGTCGGGGCATGACCTCGCGCACATAGAGCCCGGAGGGCATACCGCCCTGGACCTGGAGTACCTGACCCGGCTCCGGCTACTGGCGGAGTTGTCCGACGTGGAGATGGCCGGCGAGCTTCTGACGCACCGGATGGCCGATCGGGCTGCAATGCCCTCCATCGAATCGCTAATGCACGTTTTCCTCCCCGCGAAGTTCATCGATCACACCCACGCAGATGCCATCCTGGCCCTCACGAACCGTCCCGATGGGATGAGCAGCGTGCGTGAGGCGCTGGGCGCCGAGGTGATCGTGCTTGAATACGTGGAGCCAGGTTTCCCGCTTGCCAGGCGTGCGGTGGAAGCGCTCGAAGCTTCACCGGGGAGCAAGGGGATTGTCCTTATGAAGCATGGCCTGGTCACCTGGGGGGCGACGGCCCGTGAATCGTATGATCGGACAGTCGAGCTTGTGTCAGAGGCGGAGCAGTACATTCTGCGGAATGCACGCCATCCTCTCCGCAGCGCAGGCGCGGCACCTTCGACATCTCCGGCATCCGCTCGCGAAAGGTACCGCTCGATTGCCCCGGCCATTCGGGGACTTCTGGCGATTCCCTCCGGAAACGCCGACCGGCCCCACGACCGATTCATCCTCCGGCCGATCATCACACAGGAAACGCTGGACCTCATCGAATCGGAGCGAGGCAGGGAGATCGTCCTGACGCCGCCCCTGACAGCGGATCATCTGATCAGAACAAAGACGCTCCCCTTGTGGATCGACAGCGACTCCGCCGAAGATCCGCAGGCGTTCCTGGAGCGAGCCGCCGCCGCCATCAGAAGGTACGCCCTCGAGTACACCGCATATGTGGCGCGGCATCAATCCGGGATGGCAGCCGGACTTGACCGTTTTGACCCGGTCCCGAGAGTGATAGTCGTGCCGGGCATTGGAGTGATTTGCGCCGGCCAGGATGTGGAGGAAGCCGATATCGCGCGCGATATCTCGGCACAGACACTTGCAGTAAAGAAGACGATTGCCGGAATGGGAGCGTATGAGGGTCTGAGCGAAGAGCAGCTCTTTGCCATGGAGTACCGGGCGCTGCAACATGCGAAGCTCCCCCGGAGGGAGCACCTTCCCCTTCGCCGGACTGTGGCACTGGTTACCGGGGCGGCAGGGGCGATCGGCGCAGGGATATGCCAGGTGCTTCTGGAACAGGGCTGTCACGTCGCCGCCACAGATGTCCAGGGAGACAGGCTGACTGCCATGGTGGACGGCCTGAAGGGAGTTTTCGGCGAACGGGTGATGGGTGTGCGTCTTGATGTGACCGATCCGGAGTCCGTCGCCGGAGGATTCGGTGCGGTGAGCGAAGCGTGGGGCGGGGTCGATCTCCTGATCGTGAATGCGGGAATGGCACATGTATCGACGCTGGCAGAGATGGATCCGGCGGCCTTCCAGAGGCTTGAGCGCGTGAATGTCGAAGGGACGCTTCACCTTCTTGCCGAAGCGGCCAGGCACTTCAAGGCACAGGGGACGGGAGGAGATATTGTCCTCATTTCGACCAAGAACGTGTTCGCGCCGGGAGCAAAGTTCGGCGCATACAGCGCCACGAAGGCAGCGGCGCATCAACTCGCCCGCATCGCCAGCCTTGAGCTTGCGGAGTTGGATGTCCGCGTCAACATGGTCGCTCCCGATGCCGTGTTCTCTCACGGGGAACAGAAATCCGGGCTCTGGGCCGAGGTCGGACCGGATCGCATGCGCGCGCGAGGCCTTGACGAGGGAGGGCTCGAGGAGTACTACCGTCAGCGGAATCTACTGAAAGCGAAGATCACCGCCACGCACGTCGCCAGAGCGGTTCTCTACTTTGCCACGCGCCAGACGCCTACGACGGGCGCGACGATCCCCGTGGATGGCGGGCTGCCGGATGCGACGCCCCGGTGATCCCCCCTCTCCGGTTGGCTTGACTATGTTCGCCCTCGTTCGTATCCTCTCTCGGAGGTTTCCACGAGGGGGATCGCCGCGGCGGCACCATGAGTCCTCCTCGTCCTTTCTCACAATCATTCATTCAGACTCCGATGAAGAGCCTCTACGACAAGGCGGCGTTCGATGAGATCATCAAGCGCATCGAATTGGTGCAGTCGGGGATGCAGCGCCAGTGGGGAAAGATGGATCCGGCGCAGATGTTTGCTCACTGCACGGCCGCTGTCAAGGTGCCCGCCGGCAAGGCATTCCCACCCCGGCTGATGATCGGGCGAATCCTGGGTCCTCTGTTCAAGAGCAGATTCTTGGGGAAAGGGGAGTTTACCAGGAACAGCCCCACCGATCCCAGCTTCATTGTTGCAGACCCGAGGGACTTCAAGATGGAGAAGGAGGGACTTCTGCGGCTCCTCCGCGAACTCTCCGATGCCGGGGAGGCAGGATGCTCAAAGCACCCCCACTCGTTTTTCGGGAAGCTCACACCTCGCGAGTGGGGTGTGGCAATGCATAAGCACCTTGATCATCACCTCCGGCAGTTCGGCGCATAGACCAGAGCCCGGCGCCTGGCACACTGGCAGGCCCATTCCGCACCGCCTCTTCCACTCCTCCCCCTGGGGCGGAGCCGTGCATGAGGGAGGAATTCGCCCCTTGACATTGGGGCCCTGTTCCCCTAAGTTTCTGCGGGAACAGACTCCCGCTGTGCCGCTGCCTGTATCTTCTTCTTTTCCCCGTTCTCTCAGACTCCCGCATATGCAGTCGCCCGTAACGACGGGCTCTCCAAAGAGGCAGGAGTCGCCGCATCACATTACCTTGAGGTTGACAGAGCTATGGACGACAAGGCGGGGCTTACACGCAGGGAATTCATGAAACTGGCTGCCGCCGGCACAGGAAGTCTCACGCTTCTTGCGGGGTGCGCTGGTCCGAAGGAATCCCGCTGGGTATTTCTCACCGAAGACGATGCGCTCCTGCTGGGAAGCATTGCCGATCAGATCGTTCCCCCCGATGAGTGGCCGGGGGGACGCGAAGCGGGAGTCGTCACCTTTATTGACAGGCAGCTCGCGGGTCCGTACAGCCGGTTCCAGGCCGACTACCGCAAGGGGCTCGACGCCGTCACCGGTACCTGCCTGAAGATTCATGGGAAGAGGTTCGAGAACCTCCCGTGGGAGCAGCAGTTGTCCTTCCTGAAAGATATGGAAGCGGGGAAGCTCGCAGGTGATGCCTGGAAAGACGGGTTCTGCAGCCGGTTTTTCGAGCTGCTCCGAAACCATTCCATGCAGGGATTTTATGGAAGCCCGCGACATGGCGGCAACAGGAACTATGTCAGCTACAAAATGATGGGACTCGACTATCCTCAAATTGTCGGACAAAACCGCTATCGGTCCTGATCCATGAGCAAACACCATGTGCAAGCCGTCGTGATCGGCGCCGGAGCCGGAGGCGGGGTCGTCGCAAAGGAGTTGAGTGTTGCCGGTCTCTCCGTGGTGCTTTTCGAACGGGGAGACTGGGTGCCGTATGACGCCCACGATCATGACGAGTTGATCTCGCAGCGGACGACAGTCCTCGGCAACGCGTACGGTCCCGACGACGAGAGATACCGCAGAGTCGTTGTGAATGATGACGGGTCGACCTCCATCGTCACTCCGAGCGATGGGGCGTACAACAACGTTGCGGCGTGTGTCGGGTCAGGCACGGTGAGTTACGGGGCAATGGGATGGCGGTTCATGGCTGAGGATTTCCGGATGAAGAGCGTCTACGGGCAGGTCGAAGGATCGACCCTGGAGGACTGGCCGATCGCCTATGAGGACCTCGAGCACTGCTATGAAAAGGCGGAGTGGGAGATCGGGGTTTCGGGCGATGCGAAGCTGAATCCCTTTGCCTCTCCGAGGAAGAAAGAGTATCCCATGCCTCCCTTTGCCTACAACAACGAGGCGCGGATGCTGGAGTCGACAATGAAGCGCATGGGACTCCATCCTTTTCCCATTCCGATGCTGCGCAATTCGGTGCCCTACAGCGGCCGTCCGGCATGCGTGCGAAGACGCACATGCTGCGGCTTCGGCTGTCCCCTGAACGCCAAGTGCGGAACGCACAACACCGTCATCCCGGCGGCGCTGTCGACGGGCAACTGCGAGCTCCGGACCAACTGTGTTGTGAGTGAGCTTGTCATTGACGGCTCGGGCCGGATCACCGGCGTGGCCTACTTCGATCAGGACAACACGAAGCAGCTGCAGTCCGCAGACATCGTGGTCATTGCCGCCTCTGCCACCGAGACCCCAAGGCTGCTGCTGAATTCGACTTCGAAGCAATTCCCGTCAGGGGTCGGCAACCGGCATGACTGGGTCGGCCGGAACCTCCAGGGGCACGCCTATACCGGCGCCTTCGGCCTGTTTGAGGAGGACATGTTCGACGATGTCGGACCGGGGGCGACTATCGCCGTCAGCGATTTCAGTCACCACAATCCGGGGATCGTCGGCGGGGGACTGCTTGCCAACGAGTTCACCAGGCTTCCCTACCTGTTCAGCGGAATCCGCCCTCCCGGATCGCCTCCCTGGGGCAAGGCGCACAAGGAATTTCAGCGGAGGTATTTCCGGCGGAATGTGCAGGTGGTCGGGCCGATTCAGGAGATGCCGTTCTTTGACTCCCGCGTGCAGGTCGACCCCGGGGTCAGGGATGCATGGGGAATTCCCGTCGTGCGGCTCTCAGGACACAGGCATCCGAAAGACGCGGAAGGGTGCGATTTCCTCTCGCGTAAAGCCGAGACGATCCTGAAAGAAGCGGGTGCCTTCCAGACCTGGCGCCACGGGTCGGGGATTGGCCTGAGCGGGGGCCAGCACCAGGCCGGCACATGCCGCATGGGAAACGATCCGCTGACTTCCGTCACCGACAGGTACGGCCGCGTTCATGATACGCCCAACGTGTTCGTCGCCGACGCCAGTCTTCACGTGACGAACGGCGGATTCAACCCGGCGCTGACCATCATGGCCCTGGGATACTGGGTCGGGGAGTATATCTCCAGTCAATGGCAGCACGGAAACCGGTTCACGTAAGCCACATCCCGCGAACGCTCCCTGGGCATCCCCGTGAGAATGATCCGAAAGCTCTCGACAGTTTCCGCAATCGCGTTGCTGGCGCTCCTGGCCGCATTCGGTGGCTTCTGGTGGTACTGGGGTTCCGCTTCCCCGCAGTCGACCTGTGCCAGCTGCCATGAGATCGAGAATTCGTCCACGATGTGGGCGCAGAGCGGCCACCGGAACTTCCACTGCAAGGAGTGTCACGGAACCGCCTTCAGCAACGGCCTGCACAGCCTCAAGGAGAAGGCGATGATGGTGGTGCATCACTTCGCCGGAAAGGACATGCGGGGCATCAGGCTCAACGAGGCGCAGGTGCTGGAGATGATGGACAACTGCAAGCGGTGCCACGGCACGGAATACGCCGGGTGGCTATCAGGGGGGCATTCGGCAACGTATGCCGCCATCTTCCTCAGCGAAAAACACAATTCCGCGGAGCAGCTCAACGCCGATTGCCTCCGGTGTCATGGCATGTTCTTCGCCGGAAGCATCCAGGACCTGGTTGGGCCGATAAGCCGGAAGGGGCCCTGGACACTGGCCACGCCTGAGAAATCCCTGCAGCACGCCATTCCCTGCCTGGCCTGCCACAAGTCTCACCGTGGCGGGTCTCCGAGTGAGCCCGCGAACTACGCGGAGCCGGAGAGCGTCTTTTACGCCAGACGGCCCGCCCCGGCAGCCCCGCTCTACTACGACCGGTATGAACAAACTCATGTCGAGGCGGCAGATCTGCCTGTCCTGCGGGTCCGGGAAGGGGATCGGACCGTCAATTCCTCGGAAGACCCCCTGCAGCGCCTCTGCGTCCAGTGTCACGCCCCCAACGCGTTTCACGAAGCGGGGACCGAGGACGACCGCACCCCGCGCGGAGTCCATGAGGGCCTCAGTTGCATGTCGTGCCATGATGCGCACAGCAACGATGCGAAGCAGAACTGTATCAACTGTCATCCCGCCATCTCGAACTGCCGGCTCGACGTGAAAAAGATGAACACGACCTACGCCGACAGGAACAGTCCGCACAACATCCATTTTGTGAAGTGCCTGGACTGTCACACCAAAGGAATCCCCCCTAAGCGGGAACCGTGAGTCGTCGCGAGCGCGTCACCTGGTCCCATCCGTGATCGGGTGACGCCGGGTTCAAGACCTCTCTGCCTTCTCTTCAGGACCTCGGAGACTATCCTGTGACGAAACTCAATATCGCCGTGATCGGCGCCGGCATGATCGGCGACGTGCACATCAATGCCGTGAAGGCCGACGGAAGAGGCGAGATCACCTGGATTGCGGCGCGGACCGCCGAGACGCTTGACAGGAAGATCAGCATGCACGCGATCCCGCACGGGACGCTCGACTATCGTGAAGTCCTGCGGGACCCAGCGGTCGACGCCGTCATCATTGCCACGCCTCCCCATACACACCGGGAGATGGCGCTTGCGGCCCTCGAGGCCGGCAAGCATGTTCTCCTGGAGAAGCCCATGTGCGTCTCCCCCGGGGAGGCGAACGAAATCCTGGGGGCGGTACAAATGCATCCGGAGCTGACCGTCCTGGAATGCAGCTGCAGGCATGCCCGCCTGCAGCCGAAATTCCGCATGGTAAAGAGGATGATTGGAGAAGGCATGCTGGGGGAGGTCTACCATATCCACCACAACCACCTCATGCGGGGGACATTCATTGAATACAATCCGGCCGGGACCTGGGCGCTTGAAAGGGAGAAAGCGGGAGGGGGTCCCTTCATGGATTGGGGTGTGTATGATCTCTCCTTTCACCTCGGGTTGCTCGATGACAGGCCGGAGCTCATTTCCCTGGAAGCGTTCACACGTGGCGGACTCAAGGTGTTCAAGGATCCCCGGCTCCGGCAGGACGTCGAGGAGCACGGCGCCGCATACATGGAGTTCGACTCGGGGCTGACGTACTACTACGAACGAGGATCCGGTGCACATTGCGAAGTCGCCAACGAGACGCGTATCTGCGGGACGAAAGGGAGCCTGAGGTTCGGCTTCTGCACCTGGGACCCCCCCGGGGTCGATTTTTTCTCTGTGGATGCAGCCGGGAACGAGAAGAAGGAAACGCTGACAGTTGACATGGCCTCCCATGCGGGGGACAATGAAGAGCTGACGAAGCACTTCCTTGACTGTGTCCTGCAGGGAGTCACCCCCGTGATGCCAGTCGCGCTGGCTGCAAAGCACCTCGGCATTCTGTTCAGGATTCTTGACCACTCACCGCGGACTCGGGGTTGACGGGCGGGGCGGGCCGCCCATTTCCGGCCCCTGCCGGACCGGGTTGCTCAAAGCGAGCCGGGGAGCTGTCCTCAGACTGCATGGCGTGAATTGGACGGGTCGTTCGACTGGCCCTCAAAGTATTGCTACCCTGAAACTTTTATCGTATATTTACGATATACAATTATGGGGCGATAGGGCAGCGAGTGTGCAGGCTAAGCCAGGTCTCATGTGTTAAGGCTGTATCCGGCCGCTCCCCTTCGAAACCTGAAGTGTTGGCAACCCGGCGGGACCTGGACGCGATTTTGATGGGCAATGTTGGGATTCCATGGGGATGAGCGAATGAAAGAGAAGTTCGTCACCGGGGTTTCGGTCACAGCAGCGGGGGCAGTTCCGGTCGTTGCGACCCGCCTTGATCCCAGGGATTATGTGGGAATTCTGCGAGCTCGGCTCGGAATCAGGCGGGATTCTTATAGAATTGAGCCCGGGCTGTATGCCGTCGGTTCGCCGGACGAACGCTCCGAGATTCTGGTGACCTCGAACTACAAGCTGACATTCGACACGGTTCGCGCCAACATTGGAGGGTTGGACGTGTGGCTTCTCGTCCTTGATACCGGGGGGATCAATGTCTGGTGCGCTGCTGGGAAGGGGACATTTGGAACCGAAGAGCTCGTCAGGAGGATCCAGCTCGCGTCGCTGGACAAACTCGTGAAACACCGCCGGCTTATCCTACCGCAGCTCGGAGCCTCCGGCGTTGCCGCGCATCTCGTGAAAAGGCGTTCGGGTTTCACCGTGCTCTACGGGCCCGTAAGAGCGTCGGACATCCGTGCGTTCATTGGGGCGCGGTACAGGGCCGACAGCCTGATGAGGCGGGTGCGGTTCGGGTTCGCTGACCGGGTCAAACTGATCCCCGTGGACTTCGTCAGCGGTGCAAGGTATGTCTTCGGCGCGGCGGCACTGTTTTTCATCGCGGCGGGGATCAGCAGGGAAGGGTTTTCGATTCAACATGCGCTCGAGAGCTTCTTCCCATCGGCGGTGAACGTCCTTGCCGCCTATTGCGCGGGCATCGTCGTCACTCCCATGGCCCTGCCGTATATCCCCGTCCGAAGTTTTGCGTCAAAAGGCATCCTCGCCGGTCTGGCACTCACGGTGGGACTGCTGCCGTTCCACACGCTGGGAGGCACGGCCATCAGCGTCATCGCATGGTTCCTCTTCATACCCGGTCTCGCCTCTTTTGTCGCGATGAATTTCACGGGATCGTCGACCTACACGTCGCTCTCGGGCGTAAAGAAAGAGATGCGCATTGCCCTTCCTGTACAGCTCGCTTTCGCCGGAATTGCCTTCATCCTGATTATCGCAGACAGACTCTTTTGAGGAGATGAACCCGATGCAACGCCTCGTCTACCTGAAAAACGTGGTGACCCTGACGCTGAAAGAGGACAAATGCAACGGATGCGGAATGTGTCTGAAAGTCTGTCCTCATGAAGTCTTCGGAATGTCAGGACACAAAGCATTCATCATTGATAAGGACTACTGCATGGAGTGTGGCGCCTGCGCGCTCAATTGCCCTCAGGACGCAATCCTCGTCAGGGCCGGAGTCGGCTGCGCCGCAGCGCTGATTCAGGGAGCCCTTACAGGAACCGAACCAGCCTGCGGCTGTTCGTCCCGGAAGGCCAGCTGCTCCTGATCCCATACGTATGTGCTGGCCAAGGCGTCGGCATGAGAAGCGCGTGCCGGGCAACCGGCGGCGGGGAGCAAGTATTCTCTCCGGAAGGTGTCTCTGCAACCATACTCCAGCGGCTCTTCCCCTCCTGACACCCAATCACGCGATCTCAATCCCCGCTTCCTCTCAAATCAGGAGTGCCGCGCTTCCCGGAGCCTTCCCTTTTTTGCACGCATATCCTTCCTCAGGTTTCGTCATTCCTCGACGACTCTCCGGGTGAAATTCGCTCCTGAACCAGGAGCGGCGGTGTCTACGCGTCCATTGTTCGCAAAATGGGAATCCCGGCAATTCGGGAGGAAGAGGATCAATCCCTCTCCCCAAGAGGGAGAGGCTCTCCGGCATGGAATGCATAGCGCAGGAAGAGGTGGCTTCCGCCGACTCTCAGGCTCACGAGCTCTCCCCAAACGGGGTTGTCGGGGGAGAAGATTATCCCTGCCGTTAGCCCCATCCGATCGAGATGACCATCCCGCCCCGCCATCTGTGGAGCAAGAGTGAGGAAGAGTTCATCCAGACATCCCTCGGCTATGAACTGGGCCAGGAGATGGGGTCCTCCCTCCATCATGAAGATCCTCCCGCCAGGAAGCAGGGTGGAGACGGCATCGATGATCCCGCGTGCGGTCGGCAGCATGTCTTCTGAAACAGAAACGATCTCCACCCTCGCGGGCATCCCCGCGGCCTTGAGATGCGCGGCACCCTGCCTGGTCGTGATGATTGCGACCGGCACCCCCTTTGCATGAAAAACTGGAAGGCCCGGGTCGAGCTTGCCCCCTCCGGTGACGAACACATTCAACGGGGCCTCCTCCTTGCCGATACGACGGCGAAGAAGAGCAAAGGCACCCGCCATAGGCGGGAAAACATGCCCGGGCGTCCATATGTGGCCCGGGGATTTTCGCAGAGTGCCCGCACCGACAATGATGGCATCGGAAACGGCGCGCAGCAGGCCCATCACCATGCTGTCGTGCTCGTTCGCCCCGCTGATGGCGTCACCATCCGTCCTGCCGGGCATTCCCAGGGAGACGACGCCGTCGAGGGAGGTTACGAAATTGCTGAGGATATACGGCCGCCCGGGAGGGGAGGGAAATCCGAGAGGACCGTACAGCGCTGAGATGTCGGGTGGGAGCGGGAATTCAGCTCCGTGTTCCGGGTCGAGAAGCACGCGCAGGGGGGAAGGGGAATCCACAGGCTGGCTCCATTCTTTCTCGCCCGCACGCTTCCCCGGGAGCGGGCGTTCCCGGTCTTCTGCATCTACTGCTGCAGCGCCTTGAACCTGAAGAACTCCCCCTTTGCATTCATGAGCTGCTCATGAGTGCCCGATTCCACGCACCTGCCCTGTTTCATCACCACGATCCTGTCAGCGTTCCGGATCGTTGACAGGCGGTGAGCGACAATGAACGTGGTCCTTCCTCTGACAAGCCGCTGTATCGCGGCCTGGATCAGAGATTCGGAAACCACGTCGAGCGCCGAGGTGGCTTCATCCAGAACGATGACTCTGGGATCGCGGATCAGCGCCCTGGCGATCGCAATCCGCTGGCGCTGGCCGCCCGAGAGCCGGGCTCCCCGCTCGCCCAGCGGGGTCTCAAGTCCCTCGGGGAGATCGGAGACGAAATCCGCCGCGTTCGAGATCCCCAGGATCTCCCAGATCCTCCGGTCGTCGATGTTCCGCAGACCGTACACGATGTTCTCCCGGACAGAGCCGCTGAACAGCAGGGTGGTCTGGGGCACGACGGCAAGGAACCTCCGGTACTGCCGCAGATCCAGTTCCTGCATATCCGCCCCGTCAAGGATGATCCTTCCTGCAGTCGGCCTCCTGAACCCGATCACGAGATTCATCAGGGTGGACTTGCCGGATCCCGATTCGCCGACAAAGGCAATCGATTCCCCCTCCTGGATCTCCAGGGAGACATCCTTCAGGGCAGGCTGCTTTCCCTTCTCGTACGTGTAGCTGACGCCCTCGAACTGGAAAGCCCCCCTGACCGAAGAGACCTCCCTCTTTCCTTCGTTCTGCTCGCTATCCGGGGACTCGAGGATCTCACCGATCGATCTGATCGATTCGAAGCCACGGGAGAGCTCCGGGTAGGAGTTGAGGATCAGGTTCACAGCCCCGACAATCATCGCGAAGAAGCTCTGGTACAGCACCACGTCCCCGACGCTCATCTGCTTTCTGAAGGCAAGGATGGAAGTGAACATGATGCACACAAGCATGACGACCTGGAACGAGGTCCATGAGCTTGCCCCGAACAGAGCTCCGACGACTTCCAGACGGATCCCCTTCTGCCTGACGTGTTCGAGCCGGGAGTTCATCTTGGACACTTCGACATTCTCGACCCCGTGGGCACGCGTGATGGGAATCATCTGAATCATCTCCACCACGCTCGCCGAGAGCGACTCGATCTCCTCCCTGTACTCTCTGTTCCGCGCGGTCATCTTCCTCGAAAAGAGGAAGACCAGGCTGGACGACACCGGGACAGAAACCAGATAGAACACCGCCACAAGCGGTTCCCGGAGCACCGTCATCGAGAACGCTACGATGATGGTCAGGGCGGCAGGGAAGACGGAGTTCATCAGATTACGGGAGAGGATTTCGAGAGTCTCGACGTCTCGGAGCACCTTCGTCTGGAGCCTTCCTGACTGATAGTTGTCGTGAAATGCAATCGACAGCTCCTGAAGGCGCCGCACAATGGCAGACCTCAGCTGGAGCTGCATGGTGTTCAGTGCGCCGCTGAAGACTCGCACGAACAGCGTATGGGTGGGGATGTTCTGAATGATGATGACGAAAAACACCCCGCCGACCAGCCAGACATCATTGATGGTGTACCTGGAGGTGTCGCTGACGATCGTGATCATCCGTGCAAGGACAACGGGCAAGATCCATACCGGGGAGTGCTTCACCGCGAAGAGGGCGATCGAGAGGATGATCTTCAGGTACTGCCCCTCATAGATGCGGACGAGCTTCCTGAGGGGATGAGCGCCATGATGTGTGAACTCCAGCGGGGAGTACTCTCGACGGGACATTGCAGCCTTTACATGGTTAACTGCGGAAACGCCAGGGCGGAGAGGCGTTGCCCTACCAATTTTGCGAAAGAGGCTCTCGAATGCAAGTGAGGATCAGGCCGTGAGCGTGAACGGCTGCCGTGAAGATGAGGTAAGGCTGGCGATGGCGGTCGGCCTGCAGGCGAACAGGAGATGCCGCTCGACAGCGCCCTCACACGATGGGGGGTGTGCGGCTGGCCATGCGAAGCCGGAGCACAAAGTCATTTGGGGTAAAGGGGGGAGCTGCACAGGCAAGGCGGCGGCAGCCGGTGAACACCGCCGCAGTCAATATCTCCACAGGAAGCTTCGTCCTCTTGTGAAGAGAGTGAAGCCGCAACATTGCCGTTCATTCCATGGCGCAAGAGCCGCCGCAGCATGAGGCATCTCCACACGGAGGCACGAAACCCCTGGGAGCTTTCTCGCTCCCCTTCACGGCAATGCTGGGGGCTGAGATGAGCCGCACATGCTCCTGGGATTGGCATGCCGGGCAGACCACGTCTTCCTCAATTTCGCGGACCTTGTGAAAAACATCGTACGTGTTTCCACATTCCGTGCATTGATAGTCATAATTGGGCATCGGGAGTTCCTTTCTCTTCACCGCTTGATGCATGAAGATGCATCAATGAGATGCATCAATGAAGCAAAAAGGGGCAGAGAATCAAAACAGAAAACGCCCCACGGAGAGTCTGGGGCGCTTTTCTGCGGTTTTTGGAGAGCGGCGGCCGGCGGAAGATCGCGGATACCGGATTGCGAGGCCTGATCGGCCGCAGTCAGTTCCTGTCCAACAAACGGATCTGACGATCTGGAAGTTGCCTCAACCTCGGCTATGGATGAAGCTGGCTTTTGCCCAAGACACTCCCGGCAGTAGCTTTTTCTCAGGATTTTCAATAGCTTCAACTGTTGAGATGCTGGTTTGCCAACTCTCCCCACCCCTTCTCTCCCGGCATCTTGTCGAAGCCCGGAGAAGGGGAACTGATCTTTGAGACACCCTGTCCCCCTGCACAGTTCTTCTGCTCGCCTCGCGACCTCTGTGGCGCCCGGACTGCTCCAGCCTCTATAGTCCGCCGAAACGCCGCGAGGGCCAGGTGTAACCGACGGTCACCTTGGAGTCTCCGGGAATTCCGTCTTGCCATGCTGGCGAGCAGCACATAACTTCACCCGATCTTCACTCTCATGGAATTCAAGCCGAAGTTTCTTGCGACCGGCATTGGCAGCATGCCGTTTACAGACCAGGAGCGCGCTCTTGAGCTCTCCCTGTCGACGTTTCCCGACGCGCCGTTCTGGCCCCAGCTGCCGAAGATCGACATGAACGAGCAGATGGAGATCCAGTACTCCGAAGGTATGCCGTGCATCAGGATCGACCGTGAGAAGGGGCGAATGTATTTCGATACATCGGCCGATTATTCCGAGCCCTTTGCCGAATTCTACGAGAGATACATGAGCGCCATGGGCCCGGAGGGAGATGGAAATTGCTCGTCAATGGCCATCGGCCCCGGTTTCTCCAGGGGGATCTGCGCCCTGGAGACCAGGCTCCGGGGAAGATCTCCGAAGCCGGCATTCGTGAAGGTCCAGACAACCGGGCCCTGCAGCTTTGCACTCACCATCGTCGACGAGAACAAGCGCGCCGTGTACTACAACGAGGAATTCCGGGATGTGGTGGTCAAGGCGCTGGCAATGAAATGCCGGTGGCAGATCCAGAAGTTCCGGCCCTTCGCCGGCAGGGTAATCTGTTTTATCGATGAGCCCATTCTTTCCGCCTTCGGAAGCTCGACGTACGTTTCCGTGAGGCGTGAAGAGGTGGTCTCCATGCTGAGCGAGGTGGTCGAAGCCGTTCATGCGGACGGCGGGATCGCCGGGATACATTGCTGCGGCAATACCGAGTGGAGCATCCCCATCGATGCCGGAGTCGACATCATCAATCTTGACGCATTTGGCTACGGCGAGACCATTGCCATGTATCCGGATGCGGTCCGCGAACTCCTTATGAGGGGAGGAGCGATCGCCTGGGGTATCGTGCCGACATCGACGGCGGTACGCGAACAGTCAGTGGAAAACCTCGCGGTGCGCCTTGACGCCGTGATCGATCATCTGGCGTCGCATCGCATTGAAAGAACGCTGATCGCCGGTCAATCCATGATCACCCCCTCCTGCGGGACCGGGTCGATGGAGACCGGGGATGCCGAGAGGGTGTTCTCGTTGACCGGATCGCTGTCGAGGGAGATGAAGAGGAGGTACGGTTTCTGAGATGAAGATTGCGATTTCAGGAAAAGGCGGCGTGGGAAAGTCCACGCTTGCGGCAGGGCTTGCGCTCCTCATGGCCAGGCGCGGCCTGAAGGTGCTGGCTGTCGATGCGGACCCCGACGCCAATCTGGCCGCATGTCTCGGGATATCGAAGGACCGACGCGCGTCGATCGTTCCCGTCTCCAGGCAGGCGGCTCTCATCGAGGAACGGACCGGCGCAAAGGTGAAGCAGTACGGGCAGATATTCAAGCTCAACCCGGATGTGTCGGACATTGCGGATCGGCTGGCCCTGCTGCATGAAGGTGTTGCACTTCTGGTGCTGGGCGCAGTCCAGAAAGGGGGTGCCGGGTGCGCCTGCCCGGAAAGCGTCCTGATCGGGGCTCTGGTGACCGACCTGGTCCTTTCCAGGGGCGACGCTCTGGTCATGGACATGGAAGCGGGGGTGGAGCATCTCGGCCGCGGGACCGCGAGAGGTGTGGACACCATGATCGTGGTAGTGGAACCCGGGCAGCGGTCCATCGAAACAGCGCAGCGCGTCATTCGGATGTGCTCGGAAATAGGCCTGAGGAATATACGGGTTGTCGCCAACAAGGTGACCTGTGACGACGACGAGGCGTTCGTGCGCGGCGCCCTCCCCGGCTGCAGGCTGTTGGGCAGCATCCCCTGGTGCGATGAGCTCCGGTCCGCCGACAGGACCGGGAGGTCCGTGCTTGACGGACTTGGGGAAGAGATGACGATGAAGTTCGAGCGGATTCTTGATGGACTGAGCCAGTGAATCGGATTGAATGCGCCGGGGGACGGATGAGTACGTTCATCGCAATCACGGGAAAAGGCGGCACAGGCAAGACCACCATCGCGTCATTGCTGGTGCGGCAATTGATCGGCCGCGGCTGCGGGCCGGTCCTGGCCGTCGATGCGGATCCGAACACCTGTCTGGATGCCGCTCTTGGCGTTTCGGCCGCCCACACTCTGGGCCGGGCCCGCGAGGAAACAAGGGACCTTGCTTCGAAGGGGTTAGCCGCGGGCATGGCCAAGCAGGAGCTGCTGGAATTGAAGATCGCAGGCTGCCTCGTGGAGGCCGACAATTTTGACCTGATTGCCATGGGCCGCCCCGAGGGACCGGGGTGTTACTGCTATGCCAATAATATTCTCAAGGAAGTCCTTGCCGGGATATCGTCACAGTACCCCAGTGTGGTACTTGATAACGAGGCCGGGTTGGAAAACCTCTCCCGCAGGATCGTTCAGAAGGTCGATCTGATGATCTTCGTCGCCGATCCTTCCTCTCAGGGAGTAAAGACGGTCCTGCGGCTGTATGAATTGGCCCGGGAAATGGGGGTTCAGTACCGCAATCTTGCCGTTATCGTCAACCGTATTCCATCTGGGGTCGACGGGACACCGTTCGATGCGCTGAAGGAGGCCACCAGGGCCGACTGGGTGGTGGGTCTCCCGGAAGACGATGAAATCGCCGCGCTGGGGAGGGCGGGAAAAGGCCTCTGGCCCCTCTCTGCAAAGAACCCCGTCGGTGAGCGGTTGGACGGACTTCTTTCTGCTGCCGGAATCTCCGGACGGATTATGGAGGTGCCCCAATGAAGCGCGTCATCTGCCGCATGGATCGATGCCTCGGATGCAGGGCATGCGAGCTCGCGTGCGCCGTCGAGCATTCCGAATCCAGGACGCTGGTCACGGCGGTGAGGGAGGCAGTGAAGCCCCGGGCCCGGATCCGCGTCGAGGCGGTCGACGGCGGGCTGCACAGGACCCTCGCTCTTCAGTGCAGGCAGTGCGAGGAGCCCGTCTGTGCGCAAGCCTGCATTTCGGGAGGGATTCGCAGGGACGAACGGACGGGGGATGTGCTGATGGATCCCGGACGCTGCGTCGCTTGCTGGTCATGCATTATGGTCTGTCCCTTCGGGGCGATCATGAGGCACGAAGGCCTCCATCGGGCGGTGAAGTGCGATCATTGTCCCGGCAGGGATATCCCCGCCTGCGTAGAGGCGTGCCCCACCGGCGCGCTGGTCTTTGTCGAGTTCACCGCGGTCACACCACATGGTCTGACAGAACAGCGACCGCATAGTCAGGCAGAACGGTCAGACCGGATTGTCTGACAGAACGGACAGACCGATCAGTCCCGATCAGTCTGATCAAATTCACCGAAAGTCCGGGGGTGACCAGGCTTTATGAAGATCCTCATCATCGGCGCCAGTGCCGCAGGCACGGCCGCTATAGAGTCGATACGCCGGTACGACCAGGAGAGCTCCATCGTCCAGCTCTCCGACGAACGCCATCAGCTCTACTCCCGCTGTCTTCTCTCGTACTACCTCTCGGACTCAATCCCGAGGGAAGGACTCCAATACAGGGATCCTGGTTTCCACAGTCAAATGAGAGTGGAGCTGCACGAAGGGACACGTGCCGTTCATCTCGACACAGACCGCCAGTGCGTGACATGCGACGATGGGAGCGTTCATGAGTTCGACAAGCTGCTGATTGCCACGGGCTCGTTGGCAAAGTTCCCCGCGTACATCCCCCAGGGGATGGAAGGGGTCAATGTCCTCCGCACCCTCGATGACGTCGAGATGATCAGGACGAACGTGAGGCGGGCCAGAAGGGCCGTTGTTCTTGGAGGCGGGCTCATCGGCATGAAGGCCGCCGTTGCTCTGAACGAATGCGGACTGGTGACG
This sequence comes from Ignavibacteriota bacterium, assembly GCA_003152875.1. Classification (GTDB taxonomy): domain Bacteria; phylum Bacteroidota; class Ignavibacteria; order UBA10030; family UBA6906; genus Fen-1262. The sequence continues at coordinate 18,300 of PMBF01000105.1, forward strand.
AGCGTGGTGGTCCGTTCCAGCCGCGTTCTCTCGCAGATGATCGACCAGGAGGCGTCACACTTCGTCACGGAACGCCTGGGTGCAAGCAGCATCGAGGTCTTCTTCAAGACGGATATCACAGAGGTGGAGAGCCGGGGGAACACGCTGGAGGCTGTCAGGACCGACAGCGGACAGAGGATTCCCTGCGAGCTCCTCGTCGTGGCCAAAGGCGTTCAGCCGAACACGGATCTCATTGCCGATACGGACATCAGGAAGCGATGGGGGATCGAAACGAACGCGCACATGCAGACCAGCCGGGAAAACATCTATGCCGCGGGGGACGTTGCCGAGACGTTTGATATCACCACCGGGCGGCACGCCGTCAGCGCCCTCTGGACGTGCGCCGTGCAGCAGGGGCACCTTGCGGGCTTGAACATGATCGGCAGGGGGAAAGCCTATGACGGGGCGGTGTTGATGAATTCCCTGAGCATCGGCGGCATCCCCCTCATATCCTACGGCGTCACGAATCCCCCGGAGGGCGAAGGATATCAGGTGATCACGCGTGAACAGGGGCGGGCCGGTGTCTACAAGAAGATCGTCCTGAAAGAACATCGGATCAGGGGGATCATCCTTCTGGGGAGGATCGACAATGCCGGTGTTCTCCTCTCCCTCATCCAGAGGCGGGAAGACGTCTCCTCGTTTGAAGACCGGCTCGTGAGCGATCAGTTCGGGTACGGAACGCTGGTCGGCTCCGTCGGCGCGCCGGACCTTGCGCGGTATCATAACCCGTGACGACGACCTCTGCACTTGCCCTGCCGTCACTGCCCGGACAGGTTAGGGGTGGTTCTGAAGGGGGAATCGGTCCCATACCCTGTGGCTCTGCACCGGGCATCCACGCGGGGGTCCCGGACCCCACAGTGTATCGAAATCGTCTTTCCATAATCGGCTCAATGACAGGGAGTCAGCATGACCGGACAGAGCGTCGATGAATATGGCAGCGGCAACCAGGTAGACATTGAGGGTAGGCAGGGAACGCAAGGGGATATGCCCGGAGAGAAGCCTGTGAACATTACCGCGCAGTTCAGGCAGGCAGGTGTTGAAACAGTGTGGGACCGCTCCGAGCTGCAGACGCCGCGTTGCGGTTTCGGAGAGCTGGGAGTCTGCTGTCGCAACTGCAACATGGGCCCCTGCCGCATCGATCCGTTCGGGGAGGGGGCTCAGAGAGGAGTGTGCGGTGCAACGGCGGAAATCATCGTCGCCAGGAATTTCGGGAGGATGATCGCTGCCGGAGCCGCCGCCCATTCTGATCACGGACGGGACGTTGCTCATGCGCTGATGCAGGCCGCCAGGCATCCGGAGAGCGGCTATGCAGTCAAGGACGCCGGCAAACTGAGGAAGGTCGCAAAGACGCTCGGGGTTGCCTTTGAGAACAGGACGACGGCCGACGTGGCAGCCGACGTGGCGCAGGCGGCACTGGCGATCTTCGGGCAGCAGGAAGGGGAAATTCCCCTCGTCCGTCTGGCCCCGGAGACGAGGCAGGCTCAATGGCGCCGGCTGAACATCGTGCCGCGGGGCATTGACCGGGAGGTCGTGGAGATGATGCATCGCACCACCATGGGGGTGGACCACGATCATCGCAACATCATGCTCCAGGGATCGAGGGTTGCGCTGTCCGACGGCTGGGGCGGATCGATGATCGCCACCGAGCTGCAGGACATCCTTTTCGGTACGCCTTCACCCGTCAGGGGGCGCGTGAACCTGGGGGTCCTCTCGAGGGACGAGGTCAATGTCGTGGTCCACGGACACGAGCCTGCGCTCTCCGAGATGCTTGTTGTGGCGGCGCGCGACGGCGAGCTCCTGGCGCTCGCGAAGGAGAAGGGGGCGAAGGGCATCAATCTGGTCGGCATCTGCTGCACCGCAAACGAGATCCTGCTCCGGCACGGACTTCCCATCGCGGGCAATGTCCTCCAGCAGGAGCTGGCTGTCATTACGGGGGCAGTCGAGGCAATGGTCGTGGATGTCCAGTGCATCATGCCCTCGCTGCCGGAGCTCTGCAAGTGTTTTCATACACGTCTGATGACCACATCCTCAAAGGGGAGGATAGAAGGTGCGTTCCATCACGAGTTTTCGGAAGAGAACGCGTACCAGACGGCAAGGGAGATTGTCCAGGACGCCGTCATGAACTTCCCCAACCGGGGGGCCGTCGACATCCCCGGCGAGAGCATGGACCTGGTTGCAGGCTTCAGCCACGAAGCAATCACCTACATGCTGGGCGGGACCTTCCGGGGATCGTATCATCCCCTGAACGACAACATCATCAGCGGCCGGATCAGAGGGGTGGCCGGGGTCGTGGGTTGCTGCAACCCCAAGGTCCCTCACGACCGGAGCCACGTGGACCTTGTGAAGGAATTGATTGCCAATGACGTGCTTGTGGTCCAGACAGGATGTTCTGCTATTGCGTGCGCCAAGGCGGGCCTGATGGTGCCGGAGTCAGCGGAGCGGTATGCGGGCAAGGGGCTGGCGGAGGTGTGCAGGACGGTTGGCATGCCGCCGGTCCTCCACTCGGGCTCCTGCGTGGACAACAGCCGGATTCTCATCGCTCTATCAGAAATGGTCAAGGCGGGGGGACTGGGCAACGACATCTCGGATCTGCCCGTTGCCGGCGCGGCTCCGGAATGGATGAGCGAGAAGGCTGTGGCCATCGGGCAGTATTTCGTGGCCTCTGGAGTCTTTACGGTGTTCGGTGTCGGGCTTCCGGTGATGGGGAGCGAACTCTTCCTGCGCCATCTCTGCGTGGAGCATGAATCGATGCTGGGCGGCAAGTGGGCCGTCGAGCCCGATGCCCACCGGATGGCGGGGCTGATGATCGACCATATCAACAAGAAGCGGAAGGCGCTGGGAATCGATCAGGGCAGGGAGCGGGTCCTGTTCGACATGGAGATGAGGCGGGAACTGGCCGCAAAGGAACCCGCCGCGTAAGGGGCTCCGGAAGGGAACCGGACTGGACAAGGCCGGCGATAGTGTCCGTGCCGGGAATGAGCTCAACCGGCCCAAGGGGCGTGTTCCCTTCGACATGGAGACTCGAGAGTGGGCTGCCTGCACGAGGGCCCGCCAGAGAGGGCGCTGCCTGCTGGGAACCGGTTTCATAAGGTGAACCGTATCAGGGCGCCTGGAATGATCTCAAGTGGCATGGCGTGCCTCCCGCGCTCAGCCGGACCCCGGCTCCCCCCGGGCCTGAGATTTGGGGAGTGGAGTCGATAAGGTTCGTCCAGCAAACGAAATTCGAGAGCCTCACGGCGGAAAGGTCTTGGGAATGTCCAAGCTCATCGTTACGAGAGCCATTCGAGGGGCGCACCGGCTGGTAGCCCGTGCGGAGAAAGAACTCCGGCAGGCGCTTGAAGAGAAGAGCGCCGGCACAAAGGTGGAATTTCCGAATACCGCATACTTCCTTCCGGTCTCTCACGGAATGCTCGGGCTCAGGATCGACACACTCGGCGGTCTGACGGAGCTCCTGGACCATGCGAAACGGCTTCTCCCACCCGTACCTGACGAACGGCTCTGGCTTCCCTATCTCGGTCACGCGCTCGATGCGGGCATGGCGGCGCTTTTCGCGGATGAGATCATTGAAGGCATCAAGTATACCCGGGACCCCCTTCCGTATCTCACCGGGTCCAGTGCTCAGAACGGATCGATCTGGCTTGGAGCCGCGAACGATGTGATCATGAGGGAGCGAGGCATCGAGTTCGTGGACGGTACCGCACCCGGTTTCGCCGCCTGTGTCGGCCATTGCCCCACCAACGAGATTGCCGTCAGGATCGCGCGCGAGCTGCAGGAGAAGAACCTCTACGTCTTCATGGCCGCGGGTACGGACGGGAAATCCATGGCACAGCAGCTTCACGAGGAGGGAGTGCAACTGGGGTGGGAGACCAGGCTCGTCCCGTTCGGCGACGACGTGACCGCCTGCGTGCACGCTCTCGGTTTCGCCACGAGGGCTGCCCTCTCGTTCGGCGGTGGCAAGCCGGGAGATTACCGGAAGATTCTGAACTACAACAAGAACCGCGTTTTTGCTTTTGTTCTCGCCCTGGGCCCCGTCGACGATGAAAAACACGCGCAGGCGGCCGGCGCAATCAACTTCGGGTTTCCCACCATTTCCGAGACGGACATCGACCAGATCCTGCCGTCCGGCATCTGCATGTACGAGCACGTCGTTTCGCCCGTGTCGTACGACGTCATGGTGGACAAGGCGCTGGAGGTCAGGGGATGCAAGGTCAAGATCACGAAGGTCCCTATCCCCGTCCCGTACGGTCCGGCGTTCGAGGGGGAGCGCATTCGCAAGGCCGATATGCATGTAGAATTCGGCGGCAACGTCACCCCTGCGTTCGAGTTTGCCACGATGACGGATCTCAACCAGATCAATGACGGAGAGATCCGCATCATTGGTCCGGATATCGACAGCGTCGAGCCGGGGAAGGCTCTGCCGCTGGGCATATGGGTCGAGGTGGCAGGACGGAAGATGCAGCCGGATTTCGAGCCGATTCTGGAGCGCCAGATTCATCACCTGGTGAACGGCGCGGAAGGCATCTGGCACATGGGGCAGCGTGACATCATATGGACGCGCGTCTCGAAGACCGGCTATGCCAGGGGACTGCGCCTGAGGCATTATGGCGAAATCCTGCATGCGAAGCTCCTGGCCAACTATCCCGCCATTGTCGACAAGGTGAGGGTCACCCTGATCACCGACCGGCAGGAGGTGGCGAACAGGCTGGCTTTTGCGCGAGGCGTCTACGATGAACGCAACCGGCGTCTGGAGACCATGACGGATGAATCCGTCGACACATTTTACTCCTGCTCACTGTGCCAGTCGTTTGCGCCGAACCACGTCTGTATGATCTCGCCCGAGCGGCTTGGCCTGTGCGGAGCGTACAACTGGCTCGACGGCAAAGCCGCCTTCGAAATCGACGAGACCGGCCCCAACCAGCCCGTGAAAAAGGGGGAATGCCTCGATCCCGTCCGGGGGGTGTGGAAGGGGATCGACGACTTCGTCTACATCAGCAGTCATAAGACCATTACGAGCTTCAGCGCCTATTCGATCATGGATCATCCCATGACGAGCTGCGGCTGCTTCGAAGTGATCTGCGCATACGTTCCGGAGTGCAACGGCGTCATGGCGGTGTCCAGGGAATACCAGGGAGAGACCCCTGTCGGCATGACCTTCTCCAGCCTTGCGGGAAGCGTGGGAGGAGGTCAGCAGACTCCGGGCTTCATGGGCTGCGGGAAGATCTTCGTCTCTTCGAAGAAATTCCTGCTGGCCGAAGGGGGGCACAGAAGGCTGGTCTGGATGCCTAAAGGATTGAAAGAGGCGTTGAAGGATGACCTTGTAAAAAGGTTCTCGGAGCAGGGCGTCCCGGACCTCCTGGACAGTATTGCCGACGAGGATGTTGCAACTGAGGCGACTGCGGTCCGCACGTTTATGGAGGGTGTGGGACATCCGGCCCTGGATATGCCCGACATGAGCGCCATGGTCGACTCTGCATCCCAGCCCGGCAAGAAAGGGAATGGACAGGATAGGGGAGAGCCGCGGGGACAGGATGCACGTTCCTCGCCGCTCGCCCCTCCGGCCGCCCAGCAGGAGCCAAGCGTTCCCCGGGCCGCCCTTGCCGGGTCGAACGCTCCTCACACTCCACAGCCGGGAAGGAAGTCAACTCAGGGCGAGCTGCCTGAAGGCCAGGTGGAGAGTTTGCTGGGTGCACTTGGAGGTCGCCGCTCCGGACCAGGGGCCCCGCAGGGTCCCTGGTTGGGGACGGATGTCTCTTCCCATGTCCCCGAACCAACCCCGGGGAAGAGGTTGATACAGCCTGAGATTGTTCAACAGATCAAGGAAGAGGTTCTGAAAGAGGTCGTCCGGGAGCTGAAATCCGGACTTTCCGCCGAGATCGCCGAACAGATACTGCGCGCGCTCAATAACAGGAACGGAGGGAAAGGAGAGGTCATCGTTCCCGGGCAACCGGGCCAGGCGCAATCAGGGATGCCTCAGGCCGAAGTGAGCGCTCCTTCGAATGCTGAGGGCGAACGGCACGGTCAGTATGAGACACATCCAGGAAGTGGTGAAGTGCGACGGAGCGCCTCGACCGCTGCAGAGCGCATCGGGCAAGTCACTGCTCTTCCCGTCCACAGGGAGAAGTGCGAAGTCCCGGTCTGGACGGTCAAACTGGGTGCCACGAAGGAAGAGGGGGGTACGCGGGGAAAAACCTACGTGATAGGGGGAGAAACGTGCATGCCGTTTCACCTGTGGGAAGGCGAGATGCCCAACCGGCCCCTGGTGGCGATGGAGGTCTTCGACGCCGTCGGTGAAAAGTATCCGGCGGTCCTGAGGGAGATCTACGGGGATCTCCTTGGCGATCCTGCCCGCATGGCTGAGGTTTGCGTGGAAAAATACGGTGCCGACATGATCAGCGTCCGGCTTGAAGGAACACATCCGGAAAAAGGGAATCGTTCGCCGGCCAATGCCGTGAGTGTGGTTCAGGAGGTGCTCCGGGCCGTTGATGTTCCGCTCATGATCACAGGCCACAGCCACTTCGACAGGAATAACGAAGTCATGAAGGCCGTGGCCCAGGCATTTCCGGGAGAGAACCTTCTCCTGAACTGGGTGGAACAGGACAACTACCGGACGATCGCGGGCGCTGCAATGGCCTACGGACACACGCTCGTGGCCCAGAGCCCGATCGACGTCAATATCGGCAAGCAGCTGAATATCCTCCTGGCAAACATGGGGGCCGAAC
>PMBF01000067.1 GCA_003152875.1 Ignavibacteriota bacterium
AGAAAAACAATGACGCAAGTCACAACACCGGTGCACGGTGGAGCCGGTCCTGCTGGAACTATGCAGATTCCGGGCTGGATTTGAGGAAGTGATGCATGATGTGACCGGTCCAGGTGGCAGGGTCGGGGTCCAGTGACATTGTCAACGAGGGGAGAGACCTCGTGCCTTCAGCCAGAAGACCAGATCCCGGGCCCAGGGGTGGACATTAGCGAAAGGGGACTTGTCGGTTAGACCCATACCGTGGCCGCCGTCCTGGTAGACATGGAGGTCGAAGGGAACGCCGTTTCGCCTCAGCGCAGCCGCAAATTCAAGCGTGTTTTCGACCGGCACAACGTTGTCCATGAAGGTGTGCCAGAGGAAGCATGGAGGCGTCTGCGGGGAAACGTGGAGTTCGTTCGAGAGAAGGCGCACAAGGTCAGGCGGAGGGTTCTCCCCCAGGAGATTGCGCCGGGAGCCGCTGTGCCCGATTTCACCCATGGAGATCACCGGGTAGCACAGGATCCCGAAATCGGGGCGTGAGCTCACTTTTTCAATGGAATCGGACGAGGCCGGATCCCCCCGGTCCCAGTGTGTCAGAAGAGTCGAGGCAAGATGGCCTCCTGCCGACGAACCCATGATGCCGATCCGTTGCGGATCGACCCCCAGGGCGGCAGCGTGGCTCCGGACATAGCGCATGGCTCTTGCGGCGTCCTGCAGCATGGCAGGGTACCGGTACCCATTGCTGCCGAGCCGGTACTTGAGCACAAAGCCTGCAATGCCGGACGCATTCAGGAAGAGGGCATAGTCCTCTCCCTCGTGGGAGGCCAGAACCTGGTAGCCGCCCCCCGGGCAGATCACCACTGCAGCAGCGGGCCTTCCCTTTACGGGATAGAGTGCCAGAGACGGGATGTCGGCGTCGGAATCCCCACGGGCTTCTGGCGCCCTCCCCTGCCAGAGCCGTACTGTCGTTCGGTCCTGCGCGGGCAAGGGGTTCAACCCGGAGGCAAGCAAGAGGAGGAGGGCGAAGAATCGCATGGACATGTCTCCGGTGAGATGTTCGGTGCCGGTGATGAGAACATGAGGTCTGTGCTGGAAACGCAAGGCCGGCCGTCCTTTCCCGCGCGGCAACGCGGCCGTCTACACCTGACAGGGGGAGAAATGCCGCACAGCCCCATCAGCAGGGAGGCACGCGCGCTTCCTGGTTCAGAAGTAGGGCCTGGAGTGAAACTCCGCTCCAAGGTCAGCAGCGATTTGGCGGGCTTTTTCCTGGTCAACATCCTCCAGGTCGACGACCGTCAGGAGGACATGTCCAATGTGCCGCACAGCCTCGCGGGTGAAATCGAGCATCGCATTGAAGAAGAGCGGACCGTCGAGCCGCATCAGGCGTCCGTACTGGCCGGGGTCTGTCGCATTCAGGCTGACCGAGACTCCATCAAGGAGCCCGGCAAGTTCCGGCAGGATGTTGCGCTTGTTGATCACATTGCCGTGGCCGTTGGTGTTCAGGCGGGTGCGTCCGCCGTGGTCCTTCACCCACCGGGCGATCTGCTTGAGGGCGTCCAGCCGTATCGTAGGCTCCCCATAACCGCAGAACACCACTTCCTTATACCGGCGCGGATCCCCGATCTCGGCGATGACCTCTTCCGGCTCCGGCTCCTTCTCGATCCGGAGATTGATTCCTTTGATCACTGCTTCTCCCTTTCGGTCGCAGAAGACGCAGTCCGCGTTGCATCGTATCGTGAGGTTTACGTAGACGGCATCCCGCAGGGTATAGGTAAACCGGGGAGCGCCAAGCTCACCGATGCCAAACAGCTTAAGGGCGGCATAGTTGGTCCCCCGTCCCACATCGTCGGGTGAAAGATGCTGAAGCCTCCCGATCGCAGCGGCGATCAGGGGAATGTTGGCAGGCTCGTTTCTCGTGCCGCGGAGAGGGACGGGAGCCAGGTACGGGCTGTCCGTTTCCAGGAGAAGGTGCTCGATCGGGATGGAGGCTGCGACAGCGGCGGCGCTGGCGCTGTTCTTGAATGTGACGATGCCGGGGAGTGACAGCGAAAAGCCCAGGTCCAGGAGCCGCCAGGCAGTGCCGACATCGCCGGCAAAACAATGGAAGACCCCCCTGGGGGCAGGATACCGTGCAGGCTGAGCGCCGTTCCGCCACTCTCCATCGTCCCGCACGGCTTCCTCAACGATCGACATCGTCAGATCCATCGCCTCGCGGGAGTGGATGACCACAGGAAGGTTCCGCCGGCGCGCCAGCGCGAGCTGTTCCCGGAACATCCGTTCCTGGACGTCGCGCGGGGAGAAGTCGTAGTGGAAATCGAGGCCGATCTCGCCTATGCCGACGACCTTCGGATGCCGGCTCAGCTCCTCGATTGCCTCGAGCTCTCCGTCTCCGGCCTTGGCCGCTTCGTGCGGATGGAAGCCCACGCAGGCATATACGTGCGTATACCGGTCCGCCAGCTCGACGGCAAGACGGCTGTCTTCCAGGTCAGTGCCCGGATTGACAATGGCGGTGACACCCGCGTCCTGGGCTCTCCGGATGACCTCGTCGCGATCTCCGTCGAACTCCTTTGACGTGAGATGCGCATGCGAATCGATGTACCCCATCAGGTTTCGCCTTCCATACGGCCGCTCAGGTTATTTCACTCTGCTCCCGCTGCCGATCTCGCCTGCGGGCGTCACGATCACGAGTTTGCCCGCGCCGTCGGAGGCGGCCAGCAGCATCCCCTGGGACTCCTGGCCCATGACGGTGGCAGGCTCGAGGTTGAACACCACAATCACGCTCTTGCCCACCATTTCTTCCGCGCTGTACTGCTGTGCGATGCCAGCGACGATCTGTCGCCTCTCCTCTCCAACTTCAACCTGGAGCTTCAGCAGCTTTTTCGACTTCGGCACGCGCTCGGCCGCCACGATTCGCGCGACGCGCAGGTCGATCTTTCTGAAGTCGCCTATCGACAAAGGCACCGCCGCCGGTCCGTCAACCGGACCCCGTCCTTCGGCAGCTTCACCGGAAGGGAGGATCCCAGTGCTTCCCGCGGGTGCGCCGGAAGGTGCAGCTCCTGCGGCCGGACCTGCGGAACCGGGAGGCAGAGTCACCCCTTTGGAGGCTGCCGGAGCGGACTCCTGACCTTCACGGGGCTGAACCGCCGCCGGACTGGCCCCGGACGGAGTGAGGGCGGGCGGGCCCGCGGGCTGGGGCTGCCCGAGTTTCTTCAATTCATCATCGATCACGGAGTCCTCGATCTTAGTGAATAGAATTTCCGGCGTCCCGAGCCGGTGGCCGCCCGGGATCGGAGCCTTGCCTGCATCATCCCACGCGGAGGAGGCTGCGGTTCCCGGGAGGTTCAGCATCTTCCAGATCCGTTCAGCGGACCCCGGCACAACAGGTGATGCCAGGACAGCGAGCGCGCGTGCGGCCTGGACGCTGATGTTGATGGTGGTGGCGCAGCGGGCCAGGTCGGTCTTCACCGTTTTCCACGGCTCACTATCGTTGAAGTACTTATTTCCAGCTCTCGCGAGGTTCATCATCTCGTTCACCCCGTCGCGGAACCGGTACCGTTCGAAATGCCGCGAGACGGCATCCGGGGCCACGCTCATCGCCGTGAGCATTTCAAGATCACGCGGTCCGGGCGTCCCACGCGCGGGAACCTGACCGTCGAACACCCGCGCGGCAAAGGCGAGGGCCCTGTTGATGAAGTTCCCCAGGATGTCTGCAAGCTCGCTGTTGGTCTTCGCCTGGAATTCCTTCCAGTAGAAGTCGGAGTCGCGGGCTTCGGGGAGGCTCACCGCCAGGTAGTAGCGCAGCGTGTCCGCAGGGAATTTTGCGAGGAAGTCCTGGACGTCGATACTCCACCCGCGGCTCTTCGAGAGCTTCTGTCCTTCAAGGTTGAGGAACTCGTTTGCGGGGACGTTCGCGGGGAGCACGTACCGCCCGTTCCCGCCGTCATTCCACGCCATGAGCATTGCGGGGAAGACGATGCAATGGAAGACAACATTATCCTTGCCGATGAAAGCGACGTACTTGGTCCCGGGATCCTGCCAGTAGCGTTTCCACTCGTCGGGGCGACCAATCCGCGCGGCCCATTCCTTGGTGGAGGAGATATAGCCGAGCACGGCGTCGAACCAGACGTAGATGACCTTGTCCTCATAGCCCTGGAGAGGGACTCGCACACCCCAGTCGAGGTCCCTGGTAACGGCCCGGTCCTGCAGTCCATCCTTGAACCATCCCCTGCAGTATTGCAGGACGTTTTCCTTCCAGCCGTCAACCCTGTCTGCTTCCCTGATGTACTCCTCCAGCCGTTTCTGGTAGGCGCCCAGGGGGAAAAACCAGTGCGACGTCTCGCGGACGACCGGGGTCTTGCCGGTGATCTTGCTCCTCGGATTGACCAGCTCCATGGGATCGAGATAGGTTCCACACCGCTCGCACTGGTCGCCCCGCGCGTCAGGGTTCCCGCAGACGGGGCACGTCCCTTCGACATACCGGTCCGGCAGGAACATCCCCGCTTCACTGTCGTAGAGCTGCTTGCTCCGCTTCTCCCGGAGGATTCCCCGGCGGTGCAACTCCAGGAAGAATTCCTGCGACGTCCGGTGATGAAGCGGCAGCGACGTGCGGGAGAAATTGTCGAACGTCATCCCGAAGCGTTCGAAGGCCGCTTTGTTCATGGCATGGTAGCGGTCGACGACGGCCTGGGGGGTGGTCTTCTCATGTTCGGCGCTGAGCGTGATCGCCACTCCATGCTCGTCGGAGCCGCAGAGGAAGGCAATCTCCCTCCCTTTCAGCCGTTGATAACGGACATAGATATCGGCCGGGAGATAGGCGCCGGCCAGGTGTCCCAGATGGATGGGGCCGTTGGCGTACGGGAGGGCGGCAGTGACGAGAATGCGTTCTGGCATGGTCATGCGCTTTCGGGAGCAGTGAGCGATCCGGGATGTCCGGCAAGGGTCTCTCCGAGCACCGAAGCCCTGGCCAGCAATGCAATGTTGATCAGGATGAGCCTGGCCTGGACGTTGCGGTCAAGCAGAGAGAGGGCGCGCTCCAATCCGTTGAGCATCCGCGGGACGTCGGCGGTTCCAAAACGGGCCACAAACTTCCCGAGGTCCTCCTGCTGGTCCACGTTGATGACGCTGCCTCCGGAGGCGAGGACCATCGCATCCCGGAACCACACTATCATCAACAGCAGGAAGCGGCGGATCAGTTCGCGGTCCTTCGACTCCGTCAGCCGGTCGACATCATCCAGCAGCGCAGCGGCCCCTGGGGTGAGCGCATGTCTGATAAACTGCACGACGTCCCGGCGCAGCCCCAGAAGGTCTTCCGAGAGGAGTTCCACGGCGCGGGTGTAGGATCCGTTCGCCAGCCTTGCGGTGACCGCGGCGTGAGCCTGGTCCACCCCGCTCCGCCCGGTGAGCGCAGTCAGGATCTCTCCCTCGGACAACTGGTCAAACCGGACGAGTTGGCAGCGCGACAGGATGGTGGGGAGCAGCTGCTCGCGGTGCGCCGTGGTGAGAATGAGCATCGTGTCCCCGGAGGGCTCCTCAAGCGTTTTCAGGAGCATGTTCGCGGCTTCGTCGTTCATCAATTCCGCCCTGGTGATGATGGTAACACGGCGGCGGTGGTCCGACGTCGTCATCGAGGCCTCGCGGCGCACTTCGCGGATGCTGTTCACCTTGATGACCGTCGCCCGGGGAATGACCACGCGGTGGTAGGGATCGCCGCCCTTGAGCCTGAGCTGCTCCTGCACCGCGAGGACATCGGCCTCCGTAAGTTTGTCCAGGGGTCCGTCGTCGTTCCCCTCGTCCTTTCCCCGTGGCAGCGGAACCACCAGATGGACGTCGGGATGCCGGAGGAGATCCATGCTCCTGCATGAGCCACACCGGTCGCATGCTTCATCGGCGCTGCGTTCGCAGTGGATCGTCCTGGCGAGTTCCATCGCAGCGGCATCTTTGCCGACACCATCCGGGCCCGCGAACAGGAACGCATGCGGCAGGCGTTCCGCGCGAAGCGCATGGAGGAGGATGTTTTTGATGCGGTGCTGACCGATGATACGTGACCAGGACATAGCGGGTGACCGTGAGTAAAGCGTTGCCGTTGATTCATGCCGGATCAGAACGCATGCCCGATCCCGAAGTGGAAGACTCCTTCCTTGAGAGTCTGACCCAGCAGCTGCCGCTGGGTGATCCAGAACCTCCCGCTCGGGTCATCCGGATTGTAGATGCGGAACCCCCAATCGATCCGAAAGGGACCAAAGAAGGTGTCGTAGCGAAATCCGAGGCCTGCAGCGATGGCGACATCGCGCAGCCGGAAATCCCTCACGGTAGGCCAGAGGTTCCCGAAATCAAGGAACTGGACAACCCAGATCTTGTCGAGCACTCCATCGCGCAGGTTCTGGAGAAGATTGGTGCGCAGCTCCATGCTCCCCTCGAACGAGAGGTTTCCGCCCAGCTGGGGATCCCCGTTCGAAATAAGCGATCTCGAGGCCCACCCCCTGACGCTCCCCGATCCGCCGGCATAAAACCGGTAGGTTTGCGGAATCAGGCTGGAGTCGTCGGAGCGCGACTGGCCGTACTTCTCTTCCACTCCTCCCCTCAGTTTCAGTGCAAGGATGGAGTAGCGCCGGCCTCCGGAGATGTCGAAATACCAGCGCCCGAGCATGCTGGCGCTGACGAACTGCGTGAAGGGGAGGCCGATCTGTCTCCGGAGCGCAAGCGGCAGGATCCCCGACTCCATCACCGTGACCGAATGGACAAACCCGTCGGAGGGGGAAAAGATGTCGTTCGTCATGTCACGCTGGATCGTAAAGGAGAAGACCGAGTTGAATTGTCTGGGTTTGACCTGCAGGAGCTGGAGCTGCCGCAGGTCATCCGGGGAGATATCTGTCATGGGAATCTCCCGCGTGCGAAGGTTGAACGTTTCGAGGGTCCAGTCGAACTGTCCCGTGGTGAATTCCGCGAAGCGGTCGTTGATCCCGAAGCGGTTACGGACGATGTTGAGCTTATACGGTTTCTGCTTGTCGACGATATAGGAGAACGACCAGGTGCCCTTCACAGAGTTGGAAAAGATATACGGCTGCAGCACCTCGAAGGTCACATCGAAATTGGATACCGCATCGCTGTTGCTCGCGAAGTAGTTGGGAAACTGTCCCAGAGTCTGGGTCCGGAACCTCATGTTTGCGCTGAGGATCCTGGCTCCGCCAAAGAAGTTGCGGTTGACGTAGCCGAGTCCGGTGCCCAGGTTGAACGCCTCGTTCTCGTTACTGACGATCAGCTCCGGGGCCAGCTCATGTTTGTCTTTCGGCCGGATGACGATGTGGCTCTGGACCGTTATGGCCGAGTCGTTGTTCGGCGGGATTGCCACATCGATCCGGCGCAGATCGAAGAGGCCGAGCCGGTTGAGGTTGCGCTCGCTGCTCTGCCGCAGAGCCTGGCTGTAGTAGTCCCCCTGTTTGTAGTCCAGATGCCGCAGAAGGATATCGTCGGTAATGTCGTCGCGGTGCTCGAGTCCTCGCAGGGTGTCCACCTCCTGTTCGATGGACACCGTCCCGAAGCGGTACCGTTTCCCGGCCCGGAAATTCAGCCCAACCTTGAAGTTCGGCGAGCTCGCGAACCATTGCGCCCTGGAGCTGTCCCGGACAAATGCCGCGTTCGGGAAACCGTTGTCGGCGAAGATGCGCAGGACGCGTTTGACCTCGTCCTCGAGGAGAAAGGAGTTGAACGGGTCGCCGCGCGCGATGCGCGGCGATGCTTTGATGTCCTGCCATATGGTCTCGGGCGAGCGCGGGATCCCTCCATAGTCCAGCGAGTCGATGATAGAGCGGTAGCCCTCCCCAATGCGGAAGGTGATGTCGACCGAGGAGCCGTCCGGGGAGAATGCGAGCGCGGTGTCGATCGCAATTCCACGGAAGCCACGGTTCTCATAATACTTCTTGAGCCGCTCAAGGTCGGCTGCAAGGCTCACCGTGCTGAGAAACTCGTCCTTCCGTCCCAGCTTCTCGCTGATGGTCTTATGAAGGAACTTGCTGAAGAACCCGGGCGTCTCCTGCGTCGAGAGCTGACCCCGGAGTTCGGCGGTGCTGAGGGTGGCATTCCCCTCGAACCGAATGCTCGCGATTTCGGCCGTTCCCTGTGAAGCTCCCTGAAGGGCCAGTGCGTGCTGCGGACTCCAGAGCAGGCAGACGGCCATCACGGCAACGGCGCGGAGGCGCCCCGGACGGGGACCGTGGAGGAGCGGGGGCACGTGGGTGATCACGGGGTGTGAGATATCACTGGAACGGACAGCAATAAAAAACCCAGCCGCCTGGCCGGGTTGGTATTCTAGCACATTCGGTCACCAAACGCAACTCGGGAGACCTTCTCCTAGTACTCGCCCTCCTCGTCAAAGAAGAAATCCTCATCGGTCGGATAGTCGGGCCAGATCTCCTCCATGCTCTCGTACGGCTCGTCGGTATCCTCGAGCTCCTGGAGATTATCCACGACTTCGCGAGGGGCGCCGGTCCGGATCGCGTAGTCAATCAGTTCTTCCTTGGTCGCTGGCCACGGAGCGTCATCAAGATACGAAGCCAGTTCCATCGTCCAGATCAACGCTCACCTCACACTAACTGAGAAGATCAACCATGCTGCTGACTCATCGCCGCAAGCGCGCTTCGGTACCGTGCAGCCTCCACGTCATCGAAGAAAAAGTCCACAGGATTCAACTTCCTCCCGTTGTGCCGCACTTCGAAGTGCAGATGCGGTCCACTTACAAGACCCGAACGCCCGCACTTTGCGATAAGTTCCCCCCGCTTGACCGACTGCCCGGGACGTACGAGAGTGCGGTTGAGGTGCGCGTACAGACTCGCATAGCCGTACCCGTGCTGGAGCTCGATCACCGTTCCGTACCCCCCCATCGTCCGACCGGCGAACTTCACCACGCCGTCTCCGGCGGCATAGATGTTTGTGCCAACATCGTTGACAATGTCGACGCCCTCATGCATCCGGTAGACGCGCAGGACAGGGTGGATGCGCATGCCGAATCCATTGATGGAATAGTAGCCGGCCATCGGCTTGATGGCGGGAAGGTGTGAGAAAAAGGCCTTGTTGTATTCGACGCGACGGTAGATCTCCTCATAGCTTGACTGCTGCACGCGAATCTCGCGGCTGAGGCGGTCCACAAGCGACTGGGAGGAAGCCAGAACTTCGGCGGCATCACCCGTGAGGAATGCGGTCGTCTGCGGCCCCACCGACCCTCCCGCGGCGGCCTGCCGCGTGTCCTCGTCGAGCTTCGTCAGGTCAACCATCAGCCGGAGCTCGTTTCCCCTGTCGGCCAGTTTGTCGAGCGCGTTCTGCACGGATGACATCCTTGCGGCCAAAGCCTCCATCTCTTCCTTCAGAAGCCTGTTCTCTGAGGCAAGGAGATTTACGCGGTTGTATCCCACGCCGAGGATGTCGCTGAAGAGCACGTTGGTCAAAAGGAGGCCGCCGACAGCGAGAAAGCCGAGCAGGACGCCCGAGCCGACAAGCTTGGTCTTGAAGAAGCGTACTTCACGCAGATCCAGCGAGCGGCTCGAGAAGACGAAGGTCTTCATACCGCGGAGGCTGCCAAACGCCCGCGAGACAACCTTCCCTGCTCTGCTGAGAGTACGTAACACGAAGAAATCTTCTTTTTGTGATGTCTCTGAAAGGCACACACCTCATGCCACGTTTCAGAAGGAAGAGAAACGGGCCCTGGGCGCGAAAGGTCTGGGAGAAATTAGGGAGAAAAAAAAAGGATGTCAAGGGGTGAACGGAGGTTTTTACAACTTCTACAAGTCCCCCCTCCGGATGGGAAAAACCTCCACAATGTGTCCCCTATCACTCTCCATCACGCACTCTCACTCAAAATCGTGCTCGAAGTAGTTGATGGCCCTGTTTTCCTTCTTTTTCTGGCCGATCATCCCCTCGAGGCGCTTGGCGAACTCCTTGGCGGCGTCATAGCCATAGTGTTTGAGGAGGTAATTCAGGGCGATGACTTCCGCGATCACCGTGACGTTCTTGCCGGGGAAGATCGGGAGCTTGACCATCGGCATTTCGACATCCAGGATCGTCACGATCTGATCGTCAAGGCCCGTCCTGGTGTACTCCTCGTCGAGCTTCCATTCCTCCAATTCGATGATGACCTCGACGCGTTTCTGATACCTGATCGCACGGATGCCGAACATGCTCCTGACATCCAGCAGGCCGAGTCCGCGGATTTCCATAAAGTGTTTGACGAGATCCGTCCCCGCCCCCATCAGGATTGCCTCCCCTTTTCGGGTGACCATCACGACATCGTCTGCAACGAGCCTGTGACCGCGTTCGACGAGGTCGAGGGCGATCTCGCTCTTGCCGATGCCCGAGCGCCCGGTCAGCAGCACCCCTACTCCGTACACATCGACCAGCGACCCGTGCAGCACCACCTGGGGGGAGAATTGATCGTCGAGGAAGTCGGCGAGAAAGTAGGAGATCTTCGTCGTCTCGAAGGGGGTGCCGAAGATCGGGATGTTCTTCGCCGAGGCTGCCTGCATGAGCTCGTCAGCCAGGCGGTTTCCGTTGGTCAGGATGATGCACGGCATGGTGTAGCCGATGATGCGTCCGAACGCTTGCGACCGCTGCTCGGGCGAGAGCGACTGCAGGTAATGGACTTCCGTATTGCCGATCATCTGCACGCGGTCGTGCGTGAAGAGGCTGAGATACCCGGCGAGGGCCAGCCCCGGCCTGTTCAGGTTTTTGTCCTTGATGATGTTCTCGAACCCGTTCTCACCGTTGAGGGAACGGAGCTTGAAGCGGTCCTTCGTGGTTTCATACAGAAACCCGACGGTGATGCTCTTTTTCCGGGTCTCGCGCGATTTGTCTATTTTCATTGGCGTCGGCCTGATCGGGCTGCTGGGGCGAATCCCGGAGGGACCGGTCCGGCATGCCCCGTCCGGGTCCCTGCGAAGCGGAGCACCGGCTCCCTCATACTTTGTCCTTGATGGCGCGAACCTTGGATTTGTCCTTCATACGGAGCTTGGTCTTGTATTTCGAAAGCTGCATGGTCATCTTTCCCACTGCGGCATCAATGGATTTCAGATAGTCGTCGCTCGTCTCTTTGGCGGTCAGTAACCCTCCGTAGACGTGGAGATTGACTTCGGCGCACTTCGCGCTCTTGGTTGATCCCTCATAGCTCAGGATGACGTCGGCAGTAACGATTCCGTCATAGAACCGTTCAAGTCTTCCCACTGTTGCGAGGGCGTGGTCTCGCAGCTCTGGCCTTGCGCGGAACCGGCGTGCGGTGAACTTGATCTCCATACGCGTTCTCCTTGGTTGACGTTGGTGCCTCCTCAACGGCCCGGGGATGGGCCTGTGCGTACAGTCGCTGCAGCCTCTCCACGCTCACGTGGGTATAGACCTGCGTGGTCGAGAGGCTTACGTGTCCGAGCAGCTCGCGGACGGCCTGAAGGTCCGCCCCGCGGTTCAAGAGATGTGTCGCCGTGGTGTGTCGGATCAGATGGGGGCTCTTCCGGTCGATATCCGAGACCGCGCCGACATACCGCGCGACAATCCGATTCACGCCTTTCGGGCTCATCGCCTTCCCCCGGTTGCTGACGAACAGCGTCCCGGGATCGGCGGCTCCCCGCATCGCGAGCTCGCCGCGCACGTGCAAATACATTTCGAGAGCGCGTCCCGCCGCCCGGCCGTACGGCACGATGCGCTGCTTCCGTCCTTTTCCGGTGACCTTCATGGTCTCCCCCTCTCCGTCCACGTCGGCGGCACGAAGGCCCAGGAGTTCGCCGAGCCGGATGCCCGTGCTGTAGAGCACTTCGAGGATGGCCGCATCGCGGCATCCCTCGGAGGTCGCCGCGTCAGGCCGTTCCATGAGCCGTTCCATGGTCCGCTCGTCGAGGAAACGGGGGAGGCGCCTTTCGAGGCGGGGGGACGGCATCCCGGAGAGGGGGACCACGGTAACGATGTGCTGGCGCCGGAGGTACTTGAAAAAGGAGCGGAGGCAGGCAAGGCGGCGGGCGACGGTGCGGCGGGCGTAGCCGCGGTCCAGCAACGCGCCCAGATAGAGACGGATGGTCCCCCGGTCCACAGCAGCCGGATCCCAGCCGGGACCGCCGCTGAGTTCGGAAACAAATTCATCGAACATGCGCAGGTCCCGGCCGTAGGCGGCGACAGTGTGCCCGGAGTAGTTGCGCTCCCGTTCGACATAGGCGAGGAACGCCTCAACATGATGGTGCATGCAGTCCCGGAACCTCCTGGTTGACGCCCCGGATGGTTTCAGCCGGTGGCCGTCTTTTCCTCTTCCTTTGCGATCTCCGCCTTGCACGCCGGGCAGGCCAGGTATTCCCCCCGGCTCTGATTGAACTTGAGCACGAGATAGGGATTCCCGCAGGTGTCACAGGGCCTGTCCACGGGCCGGTCCCACGAGGCGAAATCACAATCGGGGTAGCGTGAGCAGCCGTAAAATGTTCGCTTGCGCTTCGTTTTTCGTTCGATGATATCGCCTTCCTTGCACTTGGAGCATTTCACACCGATGCCCAGGGGCCGCGTGTTCTTGCAGGCAGGGTAGTTGGAACATCCCAGGAACGTCCCGAAGCGTCCCCCCTTGATGATCATGTCGCCGCCGCACACATCGCACTTGATCCCCACCGCATGCCGGGTCTGCTCCGCCTCCTCCGGCAGCTGCCGGGTGTTCTTGCAGGCAGGATACCCGCTGCATGCCATGAATCGACCGTTCCGCCCCCACTTGATGATCATCGGCTTACCGCAGAGGTCGCACACCTGATCCGTGCCCTCCTGCAGAGACCGCTTGATCGCGGCGCTCTTGCGGTCCACTCCCTCCACAGACCGGATGAACGGCTGGTAAAAGTCATCCATCACCTGCCGGTAACTCTGGCGTCCGGAGGCGATGGTGTCGAGCTCCTCCTCCATCCTGGCGGTGAATTCCACGTTGAACAGGTTGGGAAAGTTCTCGACCAGAATCTTATTGACGGCCTTCCCGAGCTCGGTGGGGTACAGTCGGCGCTCGCGCTGCTCGACGTATTTGCGGACCTGGATCGTGTCGACAATGAGGGCATAGGTGCTCGGGCGCCCGACCCCCAGCGATTCCAGGTCCTTCACAAGGCTGCTCTCGGTGTACCGCGCGGGGGGCTTGGTGAAATGCTGGTTCGGCATCAGGTTGCGAAGCAGGGCATCCTGTCCCGGCGCAAGCGTCGCTGGAAGCTTCGAGACGGGATCTTCGTCCTGGTCGGGGCGCTCGCTATCGTCCTGGAGATCGTCGAAGACCTGCAAGAATCCCCGGAACACGGGAAGGGAATCGGTTGCCCGGAAGAGGTATTCCCCCCCCCCGATGTCCACCGTCACCTGTTCGAACACGGCGGGGCTCATCTGGCAGGCAACGAATCTGTTCCAGATAAGCTCATAGAGCGCGAACATCTCCTTGTCAAGATGCTTCTTCACCGCCTTCGGATGGTATTTCGAGGAGGTCGGGCGGATTGCCTCGTGGGCGTCCTGCGAGCTCTTTCCTTTCTTGAATTGCCTGGGCTCGTGGGGCAGATACTCCTTGCCGTAATTCTCATAGATGTACTCGCGCACCTCCCGTACCGCATCATCGCTCAGGCGCGTCGAGTCCGTCCGCATGTAGGTAATGAGGCCAACCCGCCCCTCGGGGCCGAGTTCGACGCCCTCGTACAGCTTCTGGGCGAGCATCATCGTTCGCTTTGCCGGGAACCGGAGCCGCCTTGCGGCTTCCTGCTGCAAGGTACTGGTGATAAACGGCGCGGGAGGATTCCGCCGCACCGGTTTCCGCTGGACATCGGTGACGGCGAACGCCTGCTTCCCGATCGCGACGACGTGGCGCTCCGCCGTCTCCGCGTTTTCCAGCACCGGGTCTTCCCCGGCGACCTTGAAGAGCTTGGCAAGGAACGGCTCGCTTCCCGCGGCAGTGAACTCCCCCACGATCGACCAGTATTCGCGGGGAACGAAGGCGTTGATCTCCTCCTCGCGCTGGCAGATCAGGCGCACGGCGACCGACTGCACGCGGCCGGCAGACAGGCCGTAGAAGACCGTCTTCCAGAGGAACGGCGAGATCGTATACCCGACCAGACGATCCATGACGCGCCGGGCCTGCTGGGAATCGACCAGATGCTGGTCGATGCTCGTGGGGTTCTTCATCGCCTCGGTGATGCCCCGCTCGGTGATCTCGTGGAACATCACGCGGAGGATCTTGCGGTTCACCTGCCCCACTTCCTGGGCGATATGCCAGGCGATGGCCTCTCCCTCGCGGTCGGGGTCGGTGGCGATGTAGACAGAACTTGCGTGCTCCGCATGGTCGCGGAGGCGCTTGATCACCTCGTCCTTCCCCTTAATGGTCTCGTATTCCGGTACGAACCCGTCCTCGACGTCGACCCCGATCTTGCTCTTGGGAAGGTTCTTGATGTGTCCGACCGAGGCTTCAACGACGAAATCCGCCCCCAGGTACTTGTTGATCGTCTTCGCCTTAGCGGGCGATTCTACTATTATAAGGGCCCGCCCTGCGGGATCGACGCCTGCCCCTTTCCTGGCCCGGCGTTTGCGAACGGGGATCAGGGGGGCCGTCACGGGGGGGGTGTCCGCCGGGACCATGCCGGCGGGAATGTTCTGCGGGGCCGTACTGGAGGGGGTATCCTGCGCTCCTGCAGCGGGTTTCTTCCTGGTTGCCTTCAATGAACGGTGTCCCCGCTGTTCAGCATGGTGCGGCCGGCCCGGTCATTTCCCGAATCCCGGCCGAAAAGCACGGCCGCAACAATTGCCCTGAGTTCGGGGACCGACAGCTGCTCGTACCCCGCCATCATGGTGCGCTCGATGACTGTCTCCAGGTCGCGCTGGCTCAGCAGGCCCAGCTCGGTCAACTGGATGAGAAATCCCTGGCCTTCGGGCGGAAGAAGCGCTTTCTCGGCTTCGTGGAACGACCGGCGGGAATCCTTTGCAGGCACGGCCGACGACGACGCGCCCGTCATGCCGCCAGGCATGTTGTCGTAGAGCCAGCTGAACGCAGCGCTGATCTCGGTTTGCGTATAGCCCTGGTTGCGAAGATCATCGACATCGACCTCGCTGAGCCGCTTGTTGTCATGCACGGCGGACATCAGGTAGATGAGAATCTCGACCACTTTTTCTTTCATCGAGGGTGGATACCCTTCCCGGCAAGCAATTCCACGTAACGGTCTTCACAGTACTTCATTCGCCTGGCGGCCGCGGCGGCCTTGTCGTCATATCCCAGCAAGTGCAGGACACCGTGAATGACCAGCCGGGCAACCTCGTTCGCGGCCGAGACCCTGTACCTGCGGGCCTGGCGCGCAGCTCTGTCCAGATTAACGTAAATCTCCCCTTCCAGGTTCTGTCCCTCCCCAAGCGAAAAGCTCAGCACGTCGGTGGGTCGATCGTGGGAGAGAAAACTGCGGTTCATCCGGCGTGAAAGCGCATCGCCCGCAAACACCACCGAGACGGCCCCGTGCCGCCGCCTCTCCCTGCGCAGAAGACCACGCACAAGCCGGCGCACCGCCGGCGCCGCAACACGGCGTTCCGGATGGGCATTGCTGACCGTCACTTCGATCATGAACGAACGCCAGCCCGATGTCGAGCGGCCTTCTTCCCGGCAGGAGGCCGTTTCGGAGTTTCGAGGATCGTGTCGGTCAGCGACAGCGCTATGCCCGAGAGCATGACCTCCGGTCCGAGACGCGTGAAGTCGCCCGACACCAGCGATCTGTCGACGTTGGCAAAGAGCGAGCAGCCGCCCTGCTTTTCGATGATCAGGCCCGAGAGTCTTCCGTCGCGTTCGCCCACGAACGTCACTTCTCCGAGGACATCGCTGATCACGTAGCCCGAACAGAAGTGCAGCTGGAGATGGGCGTTCACCGTGTACACCGAGATCAGGTCTCCCCGGGTTGCGCCGATACGGGTATGGGGATAGATCTCCAGGGCAAGCTTGCGCGCCGGGTCGTTCATCGCGATCTCGAAACGAAAGTTCGGCCCCATCGGTTTGACAGCAACCCCGAACAGCTTCTCGAGTTTCCGGATGTCGGATGTTTTAAACCCAGAAGGCATGGTTACCTCGGACTATTCAGGGCGGTGCCGCAACGCGGAGAATGCAAAACCCCGGCTGGGTTACCACCGGGGTTCCTGCTCAGGGGTGGCTTTCGGAGCCATCCCATGTGGGTGATCATCTGGCGGTGTTTTCCCATGGTACGGTTGACTGGGCGCAATATAGGCACATCACCTCTCTTTGTCAAGAAAAACGGGAGCTGCCCCTGGCCCTACCACTCGAGCTCCATCCCTTCGGCCGCGGCAACGCACTCGAACCGGTGTTTCCGCGTCTTGATTTCGTGCCGGCACTTCTCGAGGATCTCATCCACCTTGTCGTCATCGTGCGAGGGATCGTGATGAAACAGCACGAGGCGGCGCACCCCTGCCTGCTCCGCAAGCGAGAGCGTGAACAGATAGTGCGAATGCCCCCACCCCACGTGGCTGACGTATTCCTCGGGCGTGTAGGTCGTGTCGTGAATCAGGATGTCCGCCCCCCGGGCAAACTCCACCACCCTTCGGTTCGGATCCCCGCGCTCGGCGAGATACCGGTCCACAATGTGCTTTTCAACGTTGCGGATCGACTTGGCCACCTCGCGGTCGAAGGGCTCATTGTCGCTGATGTACACCACAGATTTGCCCCCCACCGTCAGGCGGTACCCCAGCGCATAGGCCGGATGGTTGACGAAGAGGGAGCTGAGCGAGGCGTCGAAGATCGGCACGGTCTGCTCCTTCAACGGCAGGAAGCGGATCTTGGCCTTCAGCGCGCTCAGCTGGATGGGAAAATAGATCTTGTTCATCTGCGAGGCGATCACCGCACGGAGCGTCGCATGCTTCGACTGCGGCCCCATAAGCGTGAATTCGTTGCCTGAGATGAAGGCCGGCTTGAAGAAAGGAAAACCCTGGATGTGGTCCCAGTGCGGGTGGCTGATCGCGATGAAGGCGGTCACCGATTCGCCCCGCGCCGTCAGCGTGTCCCCGAGGCGGTGGATCCCGGTCCCCGCGTCGAAGATCATCAGATGGTCGTGGGAGAGCCGCACTTCCACGCAGGGGGTGTTCCCTCCGTACCGGACGGTTCCCCGGCCGGGCGTCGGGAGAGACCCCCTCGTTCCCCAGAAACGGACTAGCATGGCGCGCTCCGGAAGATTCGTCTCTCAGTCGCTCCGGCGGAAGCTGCGGGCGTACTCAATGTAGTGTGCGGCGGATTGACCCAGGGAGGCGATCTCCCCGGCCGTAAGGTCGCGGATCACCCGGGCGGGCACTCCCGCCGCCAGGACGCCTCCGGGGATGGCGCTGCGTTCGCGGACGACCGAGCCGGCGCCGATGATCGTGCCGGGCCCCACCGTCGTCCTGTCGAGAACCACGGCATGCATCCCGACAAGCACCCGGTCGCCGATGGTGCAGCCGTGGATCACGGCAAGGTGGCCCACAGTGACCTCCTGTCCGATCACGACGGGCAGCTCTCTCGTGACGTGGACGACGGCGCCGTCCTGGATATTGGAGCGCTCCCCCACGGTGATGCTGTTGATGTCGCCGCGCAGGACCGCGTTGAACCAGACGCTGGAATCGCGCCCCAGGCTGACGTCGCCGATCACCATTGCCCCCTCGGCGACAAACGCCGTGGAATCGACAGCGGGAACGGCGCCGTGATGGCTCAGGATGGGCACCCGCTCATCCTTTCGACTTTGGCGGCGTCCAGCCCTGGCGCTTCCACTGCATCAACTCGATGGTCACGCTGCCGATGATCACCTTCATCTTCGCCATGATCGGAACACGCGCCTCGTCGTTGCTGAACCAACCCTCGAAGCCGCCGGTCAACCCGAAGATCCCCACAAATTCCGCATGCCCCTCGAACCCCACGACGTCGACCGGGTAGTCCACGGCGTCGATCTCCACCCCGTCGCGCTTCCCCAGGAATTCAATCCTCGTGTTGACTTTCTGTTCGTTGATCATCGTCGGGACATCGACTGTTTTTCCCGAGAAGAGCTGGTCGCGCGCGTAGAAGAACAGCGACAGGCCGTCCTGGAACGCCGCGTCAACGGACACCGTATCGCGTTTCGTCACCGCGGTGTCGTGCTCACCTTTTTCGAGGTATGCCAGGTGGCGTGGGTAATCGAAGAGGTAGCGGGAGAAGTCCCAGCGGTCGTCCTGCTTGAGCTTCCCGATGAACCGGTGCGAGAAGAACGCGGTATCCAGGATGCTCTCGAACACGGCGTGAAGATCGACGAAGGGGACTTTCGGGTAGGAATCGATCAGGGCCTTGCATTCATATCTGACCGAAGCCTGGGCCTGCGAACGGCTGAGGGTCTTGATGCGCACAGACCCCAGGTCAAACGGCCCGTACCGGACATTGTACGTCAGCTCCTCCCCCTCACGAAGGACGTGCGAGGAAGGCGCCTGCTGACCCGTCCCCCGCGCCGGCGCGAAAACGGCAAGGACCACGGTGGCGGCACACAGGAGCCGCCGGCCCTGCATGCGCCGGGCCCGGGCGTCACAGCCTTTCTGGAGCGTCAAGACGGAGAGCCGTCCTTTCGTGCGACCTGATTCAGCGAAGGCTGGAGAGATTGCGAGCGATGCGCTCAGCCTCGGGAAACAGCGTCATGGCCTTGGTGAACTGGTTGTCTTCGAGGAGGATGACCCGCGACGACCCTTCGTTCCCCCAGATGCTCCTCGCGATATACGCCTTGGCAAAGGCTTTGATATAGTGCAGGTCCTTCTCGTACAGGTCCTTCTTGAACTCCACCTTCTTCTGTTTGCCTAGCTCCACGATCTGGTCGAGCATCGCGCCCTTGACCTCGAATTCCTTTGCGAACCGGGCCACATCCTTGCCGTATTCCTTCTTGAGCTCGGCCCCGTGCGCCTCCAGGTACTGGTTGGCGAACTCAAGGAAGATATTCTTGCTGCGAAGCTGCACGCTGTACTCGCCGAGGTGGTCCGCCTTCACGATGTAATCGGGGGTGATGCCGCCTCCGCCGTACACCACGCGTCCGCCCATCGTCTTGAAGACGGGCCGCGTGGAATCCTTCTCCTCGGTATGCGTGATGTTCTCCCCCTCCGTTTCGGAGCGCTCAAACGCTTCCCTTGCGTACTTCATCTTGTCGCCGTCGTACGGCCGCTGGATGAGCCGCCCGCTCGGGGTGTAGTATCTGGCGGTGGTCAGCCGGAATGCGGATCCATCCTTCAGATCGAACTGCCGCTGGACGAGTCCCTTCCCGAACGTGGTCTCGCCCACGATGAGCCCCCGGTCCCAATCCTGCACGGCGCCCGCCACAATCTCGCTGGCGGAGGCGGAGCCGTTGTTGGCCAGAACGATCAGCGGCAGCTCCGTGAACCGTCCCGACCCGGAGGAGATATATTCGTCGTTGAATTCCGGCCGGCGGCCCTTCGTGTACACGATCTTGCGCCCGCGAGGCATGATCTCGTCCACCATCTTGAACGCCTGTTCAAGATACCCTCCCGCGTTCCCCCGCAGGTCTAGCACAACCTGCTTCATCCCGGCGGCGCGCATCTTCGCCATCGCCTCAAGGAACTCGTCGTGCGTCGTGGCCGCAAACCTCGTGACGCTGATGTAGCCCGTCTTCCCGTCGAGCATGAACGACGCATCCACGGTGTAGATGGGGATCTTGTCCCGTGTGATGTCGAAATCCAGCAGGTTGGCTATGCCTGCCCTGAACACGGTCACCTTCACCCTGCTCCCTTTCGGGCCCCGCAGCTTCTTCTGAACCCCCTCCTGCGTTATGCCGACAGCGGAAGAATCGTTGATGCGGACGATCTTGTCGCCCGCCTGGATCCCCAGCGCTTCGCTGGGACCGCCGACGATCGGCGCGACGACCAGGAGGGTGTCATTCAGAACCTGAAACTCGATCCCGATCCCCTCGAAACTTCCCTGGAATTCCTCGGTCACCCGCTGCATCTGCGAGGCGGGTATGTACACCGAATGCGGATCGAGCTGGTTCAGGAGCCCGTTGATCGCCGATTCGGTCAATTTCTGGGTATCGACGTCCTCCACGTAGTACTTCTCCGTGAGGCTCAGGACGTCTTTGAACTTGTTAAGCTGGTCAAAGATGGTATCGCCGGAGATCATCCGGTTCAACAGAGCTCCCGCTCCAAGACTCAGCACGATGAGCCCGAGCAATGTGACCAGCGAAAAGCGCTTGCGCATGAGCAGTGTCCTTACAAAAACGTCCGCGAAGCCCCTCGTTCAGAGAGACGACCGGACAAGAGAAAAGCCTGTTGTTGAGCTTAGGCCATGGACACTTACGATATCCAAAAAGGGAGTGAAAGTCAAC
>PMBF01000106.1:0-3137 GCA_003152875.1 Ignavibacteriota bacterium
GGTGCTGATAGAATTCCCTGATGGCATCGACAACAAAGGCCTGCTGCTCCCCGGTCAACTCGGTGTGCATCGGGAGCGAGATCACTTCGTCGGCAGCCTGTTCGGAAACCGGAAAATCGCCTTTCACGGACCCCGACATCTTGAATGCATTCTGCATGTGCAGGGGGACGGGGTAATAAATCCCATGCGGGATCCCCTTCGCTTTCAGCGTCTGGGCAAGGGCGTCGCGCCGGGGAGCACGGATCGTATACTGATGATAGATGTGCTGCCCTTTTGCATCCTCATAGGGGACCGTCACGGGGAGTCCCCCGAGCATCCCGTCATAGAGCACGGCCGCACGCTGCCGCGCGGAATTGTACTCCTCAAGGTGGCGAAGCTTCACCCCCAGGATTGCCGCCTGAATCGTATCGAGCCGGCTGTTCACACCCAGCACCTCGTGGTAATAGCGCACGCGCGACCCGTGGGAGGCGATCACGTGCAGCTTCTCCGCCAGGGGCTTGTCGTTTGTCACCATCATCCCCCCGTCGCCGAAGCACCCCAGGTTCTTGCTCGGGAAGAACGAGATGCACCCGATATCGCCGATCGTCCCCACCTTCGTGGCCTTGTAGGAAGCTCCCATCGCCTGGGCACAGTCCTCGATCACCTTGATGCCGTGCNNTTTCGGGATCGATGTTGAACGTCTTCGGATCGATGTCGACGTACACGGGACGCGCGCCGAGGATGGCGATCGTCTCGGCCGTGGCAACAAAGGTGAACGGCGTCGTCACCACGTCGTCCCCCGGTCCAATGCCCAGGGCCATCATCGCGATCTGGAGCGCATCCGTTCCCGAGGAGCAGGCCACTGCATACCTGGAGCCGAGGTAGCCCGCCGCCGAGCATTCGAACTCACCGACTTCTTTCCCGTTGATGAACTGGCCGGAGTCGAGCACAGCGTGGATGGCGTTGTCGATTTCCGGCTTGATCTTCCTGTACTGGCCGACGACGTCGACCATCTGGAGTTCCATAGCGAAATCCCTCTGCTAATGTGTGCCTTTGCCGCTGAGCGCCACGACGATCGTCCGGAGTATGATTTTGAAGTCCAGCGTCAGGGACATGTTTTCGAGGTAGTAGAGATCGTACCTGATTTTCTCCACAACATCCTCCAGCGACCGGTCATACCGGTGGCGGACCTGAGCCCAGCCTGTAATCCCCGGCCGGACCAGCAGCCGGCGCGTGTAGAAGCTCACCTCGTTCTTGAGCTGTTCCACGAAGAATGAACGCTCCGGACGCGGACCCACGAGGCTCATCTCGCCTCTGAGCACGTTGATGAACTGCGGCACTTCGTCGATCCGGAGCTTCCGCAGCATCTTCCCCAGCCGGGTGACACGAACATCATCTGGCTGCGCCCAGACCGGGCCCGTGTCGCGCTCGGCGTCGGGAATCATCGAGCGGAATTTGACCAGGTTGAACGCTTTCCCCTTCTTGCCGATCCTCTCCTGGACGAAGAAAGTCGGGCCGGGGGAGTCGAGCCGGATTATCAGGGCCACGAGGACCCAGGCCGGGAGGAGAGGGAGAAGGACCAGGAGCGCTACCACGATGTCCACCAGGCGTTTCGCGATCCACTGCCAACGCCGCATGTTCGTCGGGTGAAGCCTGATGAGGGGGTGCCCCACCACCTCTTCGAATTTGAACCCGCCCAGGACGTCGAGGCTTTCAGGCACGACCTTGATATCCGGAACCATCCCGTTGCACTGGGCCAGTATGTCGAGGATCTCTTCGCGGGAGACGTAGTTGGTGGCGATGAGGATCTCTTCGACCTTGTGTTGCTTGACCATCGCCGGGATGTCGCTGTAGATGCCGAGGAACGGCAATCCGCGGAATCCCTCGACGGGCTTCCTGTCGATGACACCCACCAGCGAGTACTTCAGGCCTGGACGTCGTGCGATGTCGTCCAGGAGATCCCCCGCGGCGGCAGAAGTGCCCACGAGGATGGTGTTCCGCCGCCTGAACCCGAGAATCTCATGGCGGCGCTCGAATGCGATAATGACCATCCGAACAGCCACCGTGAGGATGGCCACCGCGAGTCCATAGAACAGCGTGGTCAGCCTTCCTTCAACAGTCATGGACTCGATATCAAGCGTCAGGAGCGACAGCACAAGCGTGCCGATCGCGGCGGTCCTCACGATCTGGAACGCGTAGTCGATCCGCGAAGCGTCCCAGGGGATCTCGTACAGACCGGCAAGCGCGTACAGCGCAAGCCATCCCAGCGACAGCATCAGCACGGCTGGGCTGGTGACGAAAGTTTCGAGCGTGACATACCCGGCCTGGGCCACGGCCCCGGAGTCGAAGCGGAACCAGTAGGTGAAGATAAAGGCCAGGGCAAGCGCGCCGAAATCCCCCAGGATCAGCACAGACCGGTCGATGATGCGCGCCACGCTCAAAGGCTGCATGGCCTGAAGCGTGCCGCCGCGCTGCACGCGCAACTCCTCTATGTAGCCCAGCCGGCGGATGCCCGTGAAGACTGCGACGACCATGACCGCAAGGAGGACTGCTGCATACATGCTGTCGAGATAGACCAGCAACAGACTCACCAGAGCATTGAACGCGGAAACGGCGTAAATCGTCACCACGGTCTGCCGGTGGGTCAGGCCGAGATCCATGATCCGGTGGTGAATGTGCTCCTTGTCGGGCTTCAAGGGATGCATGCCCCGCCGGATGCGGCGGAAGAAGGCGACCGAGGTATCGACGATCGGCACTGCAAGCGCCACAATGACGGCAAGGAGCGAGATGGGGAACTCCGTTCCCACGGGTGTCTGGGCGATCCGGAGCGATAGACAGGCCAGCAGGAATCCCAGAAAGAGGCTACCGGTGTCGCCCATAAACACCGATGCCGGATGAAAATTCGACCGGAGGAACCCGAGGCAGCCTGCGATGAGCGCGACTGAGGTACCAACCACGATCCAGTCTTGAACGTACACCCCCATGGCCAGGAAGGCCGACGCCACCAGGGCCGCGACGCCTGCCGCGAGTCCGTCCAGTCCATCGAGCAGGTTGACGGCATTGGTTACCCCGATCAGCCAGAGCAGGGTCAGGAGGGGACCGCCGATGCCCAGCTGCACGGGGGCCATGAGCGGGAGAGCGAAACTCGTCATGCGGAG
>PMBF01000106.1:3205-16904 GCA_003152875.1 Ignavibacteriota bacterium
CCCACCCCTCCCATCCGGGGGACGAAGGTCTTATGCACCTTCCGCTTGTCGGGATAGTCACCTATCCGCCACCGGAGCGCGAGGCCGCGGATCCAGGGAGTCACCAGCAACGATGCTCCCAGGGCAACGGCAAAAACGATGACGAATGAGACGGCCATGCAGTAATCTCGTAGAGTTGAGCCGCCCAGGCAAACCGGGGGATCAAGACGAGGCCCGGCGATCGATGCAGTGCGCACAAGGGGGGGCTACCAGAACGGACGGCCCGAAGGCCTCCGATCCATAAGATACGCGAATCGGGGGAAAATATAAAGGTAAAGGGCCTCCCCCCTTCAGGAACGGAGAAGGAGGAGGAGCCGGGAGAAACCTCCGTTCAGCCCCCCCGGGGTGCCCCTTGCTGCTCTTAGAAGCTTCTCACGAGAAGCGCGACAGTGGCGATGGTGCCGACGATTGCGGCGACCTGTGCGTAGATGGTCATATAGTAGCTGAACGGGTACTGCGGGTCTTTGGGAACCCAGATAAAATCTCCATCTTCAACGTGGGTTTCCGAAGGATCAAGCCATACACGTGTTCCAGCCTTGATCACTTTGACATCCCCCTTGCGCGCCTCTGTGGTAAATCCCCCCGTCTGGTCTACGTAGAACGAGATTTCTTTGCCCTCAACAAGACCAACATGCCCCGGATGGACGACCTGTCCGAACACGTAGATCGTCCGGGAGAGGGCGGGGATTTCAACCTGGTCAAAGGGGTGCAGCACAATGTTCTGCGAAGAATCTCCATGAACCAGAAGTTTGACGAAATCCACGGAAACAAACTCCCCCAGGCCGCGGAGCGCCGTCTCCGCGCTGTAGTACGCGGTATCCTGTGCAATGAGCGCCGCACGACGATTCAGAAGGTCCTCGGCTTGAATACCTTCCGCCGGCCGGGTGGCGCCCGTCCTGAGCCGCAGGATAGTTGCACCGTGGAGATTGGCCAGAGGAGTGAGGCCACCGGCCTCACGGATGAGGTCGGTGAGGCGAGTGGCGTACCGGGTGATGGGATAGTCGCCCGGCCGGACGATCTCTCCCTGAATACTCGCCCGGAAATCAAGCCTCGTTTCAGGGNNCCCTCATCCGCCGACAGACGGGTGAGTATGGCGTGCCCGGGATCGGTGTTCTCCCTGAAGCCAAGCGCCATGGCGATCAGTCCGGAAAGGCTGTCCCCCGGGACAAATTCAAAATTTGCCTTGTTCATCACCGCGCCGTATACGCCGATCTGCACGTCCTGGTTGGTTCTCTGAGGGATGAACACCACATCCCCCTCCTTCAGGTAGGGGTTGTATTTCCCTTTCCCCGTCGCGCGATACATCGCCAGATCCACATGGACGGATAGTCCGCCCCGCCGCTTGAGGACGATCCGGCGGTCAGAGGCATCATTGACCAGACGGCGAAGCTGGGCTGCATACTCGTCGGCGGTGAGTTTCTCGGTGGGAAACGTGCTGCTCATGGCGATGAGATCATTCACCCTCTGCGTTGCATAAACCTCCTTGCGCCCCTCATTGAGAATGTACCCGCCGATTTGGACGACGACCTTTCGCGGAGTCAACAATGTCAGCGAGACATCGGCTTTGATGTATTTCTTCCCGATCAGCCGGACAACCTTCGCCTTGACGGAGTCGAGCGTTGCGTCTCCCACTTCGACGCGTCCGACGGTGGGTATCAACAACGTACCCTCCGGGGTAACGACCAGGCGATGTTCGACCGGCGAAGAAGCCCAGATATTCAGGGAGAGCTCATCCCCGGGACCGACGGGATATTCGGCGGCATTCAGCGGGGCATCCATGGGGATAGAGGCCCGGAGCTCCGCGGGACGGGTCTGGCTCTTCAGCTCGTCTTTGAGCGTGCTCAGGTCCGGGATACTGGTCGATTGTTTCGACTGACTCAGGGCGGCCGCCTGCACGCAGAGAACGAGGGCAAGGATTGCGGGCAAAGATTTCCACACTTGCATGTTCAGCATGCGTCAGGCTCCCAAGGACTGATTGGTGATGTCGGTCGCATGTTTCCCGGTAAGCACTTCGAGGAAGGTACCTCTCGTGAACATGGACCTTTGTGGAGACCACGATGATGGAGGCGCGGGGAGATGCGGAGTGAGTGCCGCCGCATCCCCTCAGAACACAAAAATATGCATTTCACCCTGCAAAGTCAACGCGCGGAAGCCGGCCGCACGGACAGGCTGTGCGGGGGTGGAACAGACCGGAGATGGGGCCGCACCACCGTGCCAGGTACCCCGAAGCCGCAGGCAGAGAGGTCTGGACTATCAGGAGGTTACCGCTTCCAGGAACTTCGCGGCGATCACAGGCCAGGAGAATGAGCGGGCAACGATTTCGCGGCCGCGAAACGCCATCCGTTCAGCCTCATCGCGGTGGCCTGCAATATACCGGATGCGTTCCACCACCTCCCCGGGGTCGTCGGCAAAAAAGAGAAAACCTTCGTTGATCCTCTCCACCTCATGGAGCCGGGTGCTGATAACGGGCTTGCCGTGCGAGAGGTACTCAAACAGCTTCAGGGGGGAGACCGCGTGCGAGACCCGGGTTTTATGGAACAGGTTCAGGCAGATGTCCATGCCGTCGATGCGGCGCATGGCCTCATCATGCGGCAGGGCCCCCGTCAGAGTTACGTTCTTCAGGGCGAGACGATCCACCTCCGCCCTGATGTGCGCCAGATCCCTTCCCGCCCCGACCAGGACGAAGTTGACTTCCGGAAGTTGTTCTGCCGCAACGACCGCCTGGTCGAGGGCCATCGAATACTCGAAGGCGCCCACGTAGCCGACCGTCATGCCCGCCGGGCCGGCCCCCCTCAAGCTCAGAGGCCCCGGCAGGCTTCGCAAGGGTGGGGTGAACGGGGCCTTGAAGGCAGGGTCCTTGACCGGGGCTTGCGCGGGAACAGGTGCGCCGTTCGGTATGATGAACCTGTGCGGATGGTTGATGAGGTCGAACAGCGGGCCCGAAATGACGATGACCTTGTCGGAGCGGCTCATCATCCAGTCGAGACACCAGGAGGCGAGTCTGTGGACAGGATGCTTTGGAGTGATCTTGAGCTCCGTTTCGAGCATCCCGAGCAGATCGTCGGCAAGGTCGAAGACAACCTTCGGCCTCCTGCCCATGAGATACGCAAACTGGGGCAGGTTATAGAGGTAGACCAGGTCGATTTTCTCCTCCCGCTGCAGGCGCTTCACGAGACGGAGCGACACGAGGCTGTAGACAAGCTTCTTGGTCAGCTTCTCAAGCGGGAATTTGGCGTTCCAGAAGAACCTGCTCAGGTTCACCGTGATGACACGGACGTCCGGGTGCGGAGGGAGCACGACATCGATGTCATTGGCCTCGTCGGAACCTCGTGAAGGGGGCTGGAGGACGATGACCTTGTGGCCGAGTTGTGCCACTGCGGTCAGGAGGTGGTAGTACCGCGAAGCATGCGCGGAGTACCACCGGGCCATGTACGGAAAAAGGATCGTCACCTGGTCAGACAGAAGGTTGTGGAAGAATCGCTGAGCCGATCCGGCCTTCCGACCCGACGGCCTGGCTCTTCATGGGGCCGGGTCATCCGGGCCGGCGGGCTGCAAGCAGTGATCCGTATGCATCGTTGACGATGCTGCCAAAAGCCTCCGTCGAATGGTTTTCCTCGATGAATCTCCTGGCGGATACGGCGATTCGCCTGCATCGGTCCGGATCTGCAAGCAGACCCTTCACTGCCCGGGTGATTTCCTCAGGCGAATCGGCAATGAGCAGATGCTCTCCATCCCGCACATGGATCCCCTGGGCGCCAAGCCTGGTCGAAACGACTGTGATACCCATCGCCATCAGTTCGAGGATCTTTACCCTGATCCCGGAGCCGATGCGCAGCGGGACCAGCGCCACCGAGGCCAGCGATGAGGCCTCGTTCAGATCGGGCAGAAAGCCCCGGAATTCAATATCCGGCGGCAGGTTCCGCCTGTCCGCCCTGTGGAGATCCTTCCCCACCACCAGGGTCCGGAGCCCCGGGACGGCAGACTTCAGGGCCGGATGGATATCGCGGGTGTAGTAGTCGAAGCTTTCCCGGTTGGGAAGCCAGTCGAGGTTCGTCAGAAATAGCAGGCGCTCCGGCACAGTGCAATGGCTGAACCGTAGCCGTTGCGTGTCCACTCCGTGAGGGAGCACCACTACGTTCAAAGCGGGGGCCATCTGGCGGAGCTTACCGCCGTCTTCGGCGGTCACCGGGAACACCAGGTCGCAGTCGCGCAGCGCGGCGGTCTCAAAGGCATGCATCTTCCGGCACTCCGCCCGCGCATACAAGCGCACCAGCGGGTTCCTCGTGTTTCGGGCAAAATGGCGGAGAATCATCGTCTCGATATTATGCTCATGAAGCACCAGAGGGAGGCGGAGCTCGCGCTTGAGGGCCGATGCGAACCTCATCACATAGAGGTGCTCGACGTGGATGGCATCAAACCGGTGCATCTTGGCAATGTCCCGGATTTCATTCAGCGCCCGCTCCGAAAAGAACTTCTGAGCTGCGTACGGGAGCGGGCCGAACGCATGCCGGAGGCGCCCAGGAATTGTAGACCGGGGATCAAGGTCGATGAGGTGCAGAGATACTTCACGCGCGAACGCCGCGGCATCGTTGGCCCGCGTGCGCGGCGCGACAAAATGGATTTCGTGGCCGCCCCCCTTCAGATAGCGGACCATGCTCAGGATACAGAGGCGTCCCCCGTCGTCGGCGGGCATCGGCACCATCGGGGAGATCATCAGGAGTTTCACGAAGAGTCTCTCTCCTTACACTCGAGGCCACGGCTCAACGCTTCCCTCGTACCCGTGCTTGTATCGCCAGGGGGAACCGGCAAGATGAAGAGCTGCGAACAAGTAGCAGGAAGACTTCCGGAGCAGCGATCTGCGGGCGAGCACGATCCCTCCTGTGCCATAGACCAGCGTGCGCAAGAGGACACCGGTGAATTTCAGGCCGATGAGGGTCCACCGAAGAGGGCCCGAAAAGTGTTTCTGAAAGAAGAGCATCTGGGCACCCACACTCCAGAGTGTGACCCTCCTGCTGACGGTAGTAGCCCCGCCCCAGAAGTGCAGCACCACCCCCTCCGGAGCAAACCAAACCTGATATCCCGCCCTTTTCGCCCGATAGCAGAAATCGATCTCTTCGGAGTACATGTAGAACTGCTCGTCCAGAAGACCAATGCCCTCGAACACTTCGCGGCGTATCATCAGAAAGGCGCCGCATGCGGCATCGACCTGCCGGGCACTGTTATAGTCAAAATACGTCAAGGTATAGCTGCCAAACAGCCTCGAACGGGGGAACAGCTTCTGCAGGAACATCGTCTCGCAGATCATGTTCCAGAGCCCCGGGAACGAGTACAGGGAGCGCTGCAGGGAGCGGTCGGGAAACAGGAGCTTGCAGGCGGCGATACCAGCCTCGGGGTGCTCGTCCATGAACTCGAGCGTCTTCTGAAGAGCGCCGTCGAGCACCACCGTGTCGGGGTTCAGGAGGAGGACATAGTCGCCTCGCGCCCTCCGGATCCCCTGGTTGTTGGCGGCGGCAAAGCCGGCATTCCTCCCATTTGCCAGCAGGCAGACCTGCGGGAATTCCTTCGGCAGCACCGCGAGAGTCTCGTCTGTGGAGGCGTTATCGATGACGATAACCTCGAAATCGAGGCCGCGCGTCTGCTCGAACACCGAGCGAAGGCATGCCTGGAGCAGGGACCACTGGTTGTAGTTGACGATGATGACCGAAAGCATGCGGCGCTATTTCCCGAAAGTGAAGTTGTCGGACTCGGGACGCCGCAGCCATTCTTCCAGCAATTGCGCGCTCGCGTCTTTTGACGAGAGCAGCGGATTGCTCACCGGCCACCGCACGCCGATATCAGGATCATTCCAGCGGATCCCCGATTCCCCCACCTTGTTGTAGATGGCAGTGCATTTGTACTGGATCTCGGCCACATCCGAGAGGACGCAGAAGCCGCGCGCAAAGCCGGGTGGAGCAAACATCTGCCGCCGGTTCCCGACAGAGGCCTCGATGCCGACCCATTGACCGAGCGTGGGAGAGCCTTTCCGGATGTCGGCAGCAACCAGGAACGCCGCGCCCACGGTGACGCGCATAAGCTTCGCCAGCGGGGCGTCCCACTGGAAGTGGAGGCCGCGGATGACCCCCTTGACCGAACGTGAATGGTTGTCCTGGATAAAATCGCCGGGAAGTCCCAGCTCAAGCATGTGGTCTTTCCGGTATGCTTCCAGAAAGAAGCCACGGTCATCAGGATAGAAATCGGGGACAAGGACGACCACACCATCAAGATGGCGCGACTCGACATGAAACATTGTTCACCCTGGCGTTGGTGTTTCTTCGGTTTCAGGCGGCGGAAGGGGATCTCCGCAGGCGGAGCACGAATTCCCTGTCCTGAGCGTCCAGCCAGTATGTCCAGGCCGCCGCAAGAAAGAGGACGCAGAGGACACCGACGATGGCGCTGCGCTGAACCAGACCGGGAACCCAGAGCGGCAGGCCGATCGCCGCAATCCCCACGAATCCCTGGGCCGCGAGAGATTTCCAGACCCAGGCAAACTCTTTGCCTGGCTGCCGTGCGCCCAACAGTCTCTGGGCGATCCAGAAGACCAGGAGAGCATCCACGATGATCCGCACCGACCAGCTCACGGCCGCTCCGACGATCCCGAGGACGGGAATAAGAACGAGGTTGAGCACCACCATCAGGGGAAGCTCTGCAAGGTTGAACTTGGCTGAGAGGTCGGGCCTGCCGAACGCATGCAGCATGGTGGCAGGGACCTGGCCGACCATGCAGTAGAAGATGCCGACCGCCATGATCTGGAAGACGAGAGTGTCGGCGTCGGCGAACTCCTTCCCCAGCCACAGGAACAGGATGTCCCGGGCGAAGACCACGAGGATCAGCGTCACCGGAAACAGGCTGATCGTGAAGAGCTTCAGAGGGCGTTCGTAGAGCGAACCCGAATCCATCGATTCCCTGGCCACCATGTAGCTCAGTGCGGGGAAGAGCGTGAGGGTCAGGCTCAGGGGGAGCACCAGCAGGCGGATCAGGGCTTCCTGGGGGACGGCATAAAACCCCACCGCGCCCATCGAAAGAAAGATACCAATGAACACCCGGTCAACATACTGGAACAACGGTGTGACCGCCAGAGACATGGTGACCCATCCGCCGAACGAGAGCAGTCGGCGGGCAGTGGGGGTGTGCCACAGCTCGATGCTCGAGAACAGGCCGGGAACCAGGAACGGCAGTGAGGCTCCTGCGATGACAAAGGCAATGACCCGGGCAATCACGGTGACCGCCACCACACCGATGAGGCCCGAGCCGGTCCAGATCAGGATGGCCGCCCCCCCCCACTGAATGACACCGTTCAATGCCTGGGTCAGATTCACCAGGCCGAAGCGCTGGTAGGCCATCTGCAGGCCGCGGATGGTCCCGGTAAGGAGCGTGAGGGGTATCCCCAGAGAGGCGATGAGGAACGCCGTGCTCGCCGCATGCCGGTCGGCCTCAGGGATGGGGAACACCTTCTGCACCAGCAGCGGCGTCGCAAGAGCAAGGAGCAGGCACGCGGCGATCCCGACGACGAAACTGAACATCAGCGAGACCCAGAGCATGCGCCGGACCTCCCTGGTGTCGCCCTTGCCAATCGCCTCTGCGGTGAACTTCGTGATGGCCCTCGAGACGCCGAGATCCAGGATGCTGAAGTGGCCGACGACTGCCCAGAGGAGCGTGAGAAGTCCGAAGTCGTTCTTGCTGAGCCCGTGGGCGAGGATCGGGAGGCATCCGAAGGCAAGGACCATGAGAAGCCCTTGCGTCACCACATTCATCACGCTATTTCTGAAAACAAGCCCCGAGAGGGACCTGGTATCCCTCATGCGACCCCTCCCGGTCCCGCCGGCTCCGCGGCAGGACCGTGCCTCGCCCCTGAGATCTTCATGGTCCTCCGGTCGTACACGGCCGCGGCGAT
Organism: Ignavibacteriota bacterium; assembly: GCA_003152875.1. Lineage (GTDB taxonomy): Bacteria > Bacteroidota > Ignavibacteria > UBA10030 > UBA6906 > Fen-1262. The sequence goes on from PMBF01000106.1 coordinate 11,175, forward strand.
CAGCCCGAAAACGAGACTGGCAAGCCAGTATCCGAGCTGGGTGACGAGGTCAACGTAGCTCATCACGACGGCCACAAACAGGTGCGCGGCGATGACGTAGTCCACCATCCGATGCCTGGTCATCGTTCGATACCAGGAGACGCTGATGAGCATCCCCAGAATGAACGGACCGAAGACCACTCCCGGAAGGCCCCAGTCGGCGTGGAGCTCGCGGAGATAGGTCCCCGTGTTCGATGGAGTCGGGGTCCGGTAGAATCGCTGATACTGGTCGACGTAGGTATCATAGCCCAGCTTGGAGAGGAGACGCCAGATCGGGGCGAAGGTGAATCCACCCGGCAGCGAATGCTCAACATCCTGCCGCAGATACTGGTTGAGAGCCCCGTGGTGACCGGTCATATACAGGTACACCGACGGGGTGACGAAGCTCCCGCCCCTGAGTTTCGACAGTGCTCTCGTGGTTCCCGCGAACTGTTCGAAGGGCACGCGGGCGCTTCTGACCAGTTCCGCGCCGCCGCCCACAATGACTAAAACCATGGCGAGGGCAATGATGCGCCTCACACGCACGCTGAAGACCGAGATCTGCTCAGGCGCCCGGACCCTGCGCCTGTTGAGCACATACCCGGTGACAAACATGAGGACGGCAATCATCATGGACATCCTGCCCATCTCGGCAAAGGAGACGGCAACCGTCAGCACCACGGGGAGGACGCCGGCAAGCTTGAGCTTTCCCATGGCCGAAGAGTAGATCCCCCCCACCAGGGAGCCGATGAGCATTGCCGATCCAAAGTACGGAACGGCGCCTTCGATCCCCTTACGGGTCCTGGTTTCATAGACCGTCTGTGCGAAAACCACCAGACTGCCAATATTGCCGAATTTCCTGAGGATGGTCGTGATATGCTGAACGGCGATGACCAGGGCAACCGTATTGAGGACCCAGAGGACCCTCCGCAGCAGCACGATCTCTTCCGGGGAGAATTCCACCGTGCCAGCGGCCTGCGGAACGGGAGAGTAGGCCGGGCGGGTGGCGAAGCGGGCTGCGGTGACGGCAAGGCACCCCAGGATGAACGACGTCCATCCCGCAAAAATGACCGCCCAGGTCTCAGGGGCCAGAGGATAGAAATAGATCAGCTTCATCTCGAACAGCGAGAGCGAGATGGTCCAGATCGCCGAATACGCCGAGACGGGGTTGAACCAGATCCCGAACTGCAACCGCCCGAGCAGCACCGTACAGAAGCCTATCACCACCAACACGAGGATCATACGCGCGGAGAATTTGGAGAACGCCCGGCCGGTGCGGCCGGGCCTGGTCACACGAGCCGCACCCGGTAAAGGGTGGCCGTCCGCTTTGCGGCCCGCCGGAGCCAATCCTGGGTTCCCCCCTGGTCTTCGTCAAACCTCGCTCCGCCGTGGAGCGCGAACGCGGCCACCACGGAAGCGCACAGGCAGAGCATGGTCGAGAGCAGGACGATCAGTGAGCGCTGAGGCCGGGACTTCTTTTCGGCAGGCACGGCCTTGTCGAGGGCCAGGAGCACGGGAATGTCCTTCTGCTCGTCCACCTTCGCCTGCTCGTACATCGGCACCAGGAATTCCATGATCTTCTGCTGGATCACGAGATCCCGGTAAAGCCGCAGCGACGCGATGCCGATGGCCGGGAACGATGAGACCTTGTTGTCAACTGCCGAGAGTTCCATGCGCGCCTGGGCAAGCTGGGGATTATCGGAAGAGACACTCCGCTCAAGGATGGCGATCTCGATCTCCTTTTTCGCTTTGAGCGCGTACAGCTCCGCCAGGGGGCTCACAACGCCGTTCTCGGTGCTCATGGCAACCACCGTGCCGGTCCTCTCCTGGTAGGCGCGCAAAGAATCCTCGGCATTGCGGAGCTGCAAGCGGTTGTCGACAAGCCGCTTTTCTATGAACTCGCGGTTGTTCCGCGCTTCCTGGGTGCCCAGCTTGACGCTGACGTCGTTCAGCACTTCAATGAAGTAATTCGCCATCGCGGCCGCCCGCTGGGGGTCCTTGTCATAGACCTCGACGGTGATGTTGTCGTCCTCCTGGGTCTCGAAGGCGGTATTGCCGGTCAATTCCTTGATCGTCTTCTCCATGGAGGAATCGGCGACTTTGTACACCTGGATAAGGTCGAATTTCCTGATGACCGCCTCCATCGCCGTGCGGCTCTTCAGGATCGCAAAGTAGTTGTACGCCCCCTGATTGCCTCCACCGATCTTCGGGAGCCGACCTGCGGAGAGCCCCTTCAGGACGGAGGAGGCAGCGCCAAAGGAACCCATCATATCGTTGTCCTTCGGCGGGAGGACGGAGGCGGTGGACTTGTACCAGTTCGGGAGAAGAAGGCTGACCACCGAGGCGATCACGGCGACAACCAGGAGGTTGATGATGATGAATCGCCGCCAGCGGAGCAGGATATCCAGGTAGTCCATGAGGCGGAACTTCGTGGCGCCATTGGTCTGGGTCTTCTTCAGTTCAAGCTTCAGACGCTCATCCATGCGGGTTTCGACCGAGTGATAGTGTTATGCCTGGTTGAACAGCAATGCGGCGCTCTCTGCCGCGGAGAGGGACGCCGGAGGTCCTGCCGGGGGTATCAGGGAAGAAGGGACAGGGCTGCACCGGATCGGACGCCAGGAGACCGTTCGGCCCGTTCCCCGGGATGCACACGGTGCACCGGGCAGGAGCGGGTCAGCGATGTTCATACATTGTCTGATAGTACTGCTGGTATGCTCCCGAGGTGACATGGTCCACCCACTCCGGGTGCTGTTCGTACCACTGAATCGTGCTCCGGATCCCTTCTTCGAACGATGTCACGGGCACCCATCCGAGCTCACGCCTGAGGCGGGAAGCGTCGATCGCATAACGCCGGTCGTGGCCCGGCCGGTCCCTGACGAAGGTGATCAGCGACTCGGGCTTTCCCATAACGCTGAGTATCAATTTCACGATGTCGATGTTCTGCCGCTCGTTGTTGCCGCCAATGTTGTACACCTCCCCGGGGGTCCCCTGCCGCAGCACCGTATCGAGAGCGCGGCAGTGGTCCTCGACATACAGCCAGTCCCTGACGTTCCGGCCGTCGCCATAGACGGGCAGGGGCCGGCCGCGCAGCACGTTGTGGATCATCAATGGGATGAGCTTCTCGGGAAACTGGAAGGGGCCATAATTGTTCGAGCACCGTGTGACGACGACGGGCAGACCAAACGTATGGTGACAGGCAAGCGCGAGGAGATCCGACCCCGCTTTGCTTGCCGAGTACGGGCTGTTCGGATGCAGGGGCGACTCTTCGGTGAATTCTCCCGCGGGGCCGAGNNACATGGGATTCCGCGGCAAAGTGCACGATCGCATCGATGTGATGGGAGCGCAGTGCGCCCTCCACCGCCTGACCGTCACAGATATCTCCCTTCACAAACCGGTAGGCAGGGTGCGCGGCGGCATCGGCAAGGCTTTCCAGGTTGCCGGCGTACGTCAGGGCGTCAAAGTTGACAACCGTCAGATCGTCGTAGTTGGAGAGGAGGAAGCGGATAAAATTGCTGCCGATGAACCCGGCGCCCCCGGTCACGAGCACGTTCTTCATCATCGGTCAGATCTTTGGATGGGACGAGGTAAACAATGGCAGGAACGGCGGCAAACACGACGATCTCCTGGCCATGCACTATCCGGATTCAAGTGGTTAACGAAGCACGATGATGGGCGGCATCGTCCGAACCTGCAGAGACCCGCTCAGAAACGGGGGAAGAGCCACAGGCGGGCCTACAGCACGGCCGGGGTCGAGTCCATAGTTCGTATAATCGTCTATAATACACATTCCGGCCAGGAAAATCAATGTCTCCGGGGATGGTCCCGCGATGCCAAGNNCTATTTGGTGAGATTCGGTTGCCGCTGGACACGGCGGGCAAGTTCTGAGGCAGAATGCTGGCGGCCATATTCGTCGATCCGGCCGGAGGCCGCGCTGACTTCGGAGGCAGAAGAGATTGCGCTCGCGGTATTGCCTGCGGCCCTTTGCAGACCTGAGGACAGAACCTTATAGACGCTGTCGGGCATGTAGCGGCTCGTCCCGTCCAGGGTAAACGCGGAATACGTCTTCAGATACTCAGGCGAGCTGATGATCATGAAGTTGGTCACGAGATCCGTGTGTCCATTATACGGCTCTCCTCCGCCCCAGGGGTTTTTCGCCTTCGCGATCTTCTTGAGCGGGAAGAGCATAAGGGGCAGAGTTCCCCGATTGCTTCCGTCGAAGGTCGGAAGATTCCCAACTTCGAGGCGGAAGTTCCGTGTGTGAGCCAGATCGCCCGGCCCGCCTTCGGAATAGAGGATCTGTTCGCAGCTCAGATGGACCGAGGTCGTGTGATGCACCGCGATGACCGGAGTTCCGCTCACCGACAGGAGCTCCTTCCTCCACTCCGCATACGCCGTGCTCATGACGTCGCGGTTCTCCTTATCGACCGAATCCACTCTGACAAGCTCGGCGATGGTATAGAGTTTACGCCCTTCCGGTGTATTCCACGGAACGACCCCGTCTTCGGTCCCCCAGTGCGCAACGGACAACACCGAAGCCCCCCGCAGGCGGGCAGTCTCAAGCTGATCTTTCCAGAGACGAACAAGGGTGTCCGGGTCGATGTGGTTATAGCCGGGCCAGTTGGTCTCAGTCCCCCAGATCATGGACCTGGAGGCGGAGCGGTGCTTCCGCCAGTCCCAGTAACGGCCGAGCGATCGTTCATAATCGGAGACGAAATCGAAATTCGGGCTCATGTCGGCGATATCATCGACGATGAGGAGGCCGACATTCTCGACAATCGGCGTCACATCATACGTGCTTCTCAGTTCCAGACCCTCGTCGTAGATACTGCCGAGCTGGATCCCCATCCGGAAACCTCCCTTCGTGGCAATGGAGGCGCAGGTGTCGATGTATCGCTTCAGCTGGGAGCCCCGGAAATCGAGGAAGTCCTTTCGCCCCGCGGGGTACGAATCAAATTTGGGACGGAGGCGCTCCCAGTCGTACTCGTCGATCCGGATCTGCGCGGTGGAGATGCTGGAAAAGCCGGAGTGCCAGACGGTGTTCAGGCTGTCAGGCCTCTCGTCGTCCGGAGAGCCGTTGTAGCGTATCCTGAGAAATCGCATGAAGGCTTCCTGCTCCGGCCGGGAATAGCCGGTGAGCCATCCCCACCCCGGGGGCCCCCAGCGACCCAACGGGTATTCGGTTTCGTCGTCAGGAACGAGGGCGGGAAGAAGGGTCTTGATCCGCCGTGCGGCGGGCGTCCGCTTTGCCCATTCAGCAGTTTTCAGGAAGAAAGCGACCTGGTCCCCGAAGGCACGCTCAGAAGTGAGGTTGAGAAGCGGCAGGGGGCGGTCCGCGTTCTGGTTGTAGATGATTTCGCCGCCCCGGGTCTGGTGATAGTCATCCTTCGAGTACCTGTCGGCGTAGGCCCCGTTGATGTAGGTGGTGCTTATTCTGAGGAACATGTCCAGCTTCGCTGCGGCTATAGCAGTCGCGGCGCGTTCAACGTCCGTAAAGTTGTACTGGTGATACTGCTGTTCCACAAACGAGCGGTGAATTCGGAGCGTGATCCCGGTGGCACCCCATTTCTTGACCTGCTGGAGCCAGAGCGGGTCAGAGGCATATTTGACATCGGCAAGGAAGACGACCTGAAATTTCCCGGCTGCCGGGATTGCCTGGACGAAGGAAAGGAGGAGGATGAGGAAAACGATGATGCGCTTTGCCATGGAGCGGGA
>PMBF01000106.1:16931-18995 GCA_003152875.1 Ignavibacteriota bacterium
AGGCCGGCCTCGTGCTCAAACCCTCCTCAGGCAGAATGCCGCCTGATCTCCCTGGCCTGACTTGTTAAGATCCGCTGCACGCCTGGCAAACTCCGCAATCTGCTTCCCGGTGAACATCGACTTTCCCGGATTCTCCATATAGGAGCGGCTGTCACGCAAAGGGACATCCCGCATGTTCTGTTCGCTTCCCATGAATTGGAAGGCATCGGAATCATAGGCAATGCGTGAAACCTCGTAGCCTGTCTTGCCTGCGAGGATGGACATGCTTTCCCGGGAATGGAGGAAGAGATGCCGGGGCGCATCCAGCTGCACCCAGTCCGTCCGGTAGTGCTCCCATGCATACGAGGACACCGTAGGTATCCTGATCAGACACTGGCCGCCGGGATTCAGCATGCGATGCACGGTGGCCAGTGTGTCCAGAGGATCGGGAACATGCTCAAACGAGTGATGAAACATGACCAGATCCCATGTCCCCTGGACTTCATCCAAGTGGAGCTTTCGGATGTGCACTCCGTTGGGATAATCATAGTCTCTGTCATTGAAAGGGTCTATGCCCAGCAGGTGTTCAAAGCCCAGTTCGCGAAGGGCATACACCAGGTTCCCGGCGCCGCACCCTACGTCCAGGACCCGCGATTCCTTTGTCAAGGAAACCAGGGATAGGGAGCGGAGAATCACCTCCGGAAACTTCGCATACAGGAGTCTCCCCAGAATGCCTTTGTTAAAAACGGCATACTGTGTTCTGAGTTTCCAGATCATTCCCCTCACACCCGCACGGGTTGAGAGCGGCGCACGTGAGGAATACGAGTAATAGGAAGCCGGATAGTACTTCCCAAGGTCCTTCGGCACCTCGCTGATCTGCAGGCATCGACAGCGGGAACACTGGAAATACTTGAAGAGGTCGCGGTAGCCGAACATCATCTCACGGACCTGATACTCCTGATTCTCCTTCTCGTTGCCGCAGATTCTGCATTGCATCATCTGGAGTCTTCCGTGTTCGTGGCTTTGCAGCACGGGGGAATTACCCTGGACCACAGATGCCTGGCACCGGCACGTGGCTGCCCCGGAGGGGTGCTAAAAGAAGAGACGGAAAGAGTGAGCCCCGCTCTCACTTATCGACGAGTAGACTCATTCCCATATAGCCGTATTCCCGGAGCATTGCATGATCCCGCCAGAGCTGCTTCTCCGATACGACCCGGCGATCATAATTGTCTTGAGACCAGAGGAATGGCGGGTAACAGCGGATAAACTCGTAGTCGGCGACCTTCATGCCGTTACGCTCGAAAATGCCCTTCCAGGTCCCGAAGGAGCGGACGTTCTCGTTGCCCATGACGTAATCGCGGTTGAGTTTCTCATCGTGCATGGTGATGACCCGTTTGCTTCCCCGCTGCATGTAGAGGGGGATCCGGATCAGGAACGCCCTGCCGTTGACATCCACGACGACGATCTTTCCGTCCGGTTTCAGACTCCTGGAAAGGATCTGAATCCCCTGATCGATCGGTTCGATGTGATGGAGGGCGTCCTGTACGAGGATCCGGTCAAAACTCCCGGGCGGCACCGGACTGTTGAACAGGTCCTCATGCACATAGGTAAACTTGCCGAGGTCTCCAAACTGTGACCAATAGGCGCGGCGCTTGTCGATGAGATCCGAATAGAACTCCATCGTCGTCCCCCGTACGCTGTGGCCGCTCAGCGTCAGGAAGATCGCCGATGTGCCATACCCGCATCCGGCGTCCCAGACGGACTTTTCGGAAGATCCGACCCGGGCGGCGATGAACTCCAGGCGTCGAAGGAAATAGTTCCGTCGGAAGAGAAAGCTCTTCCGGCCCCGCAGGAACTTGTAATAGCCCTGGAGCACCGGTGTTTGCTCCAGTTCTTTGAGGAGAAGCTCAAAGAAACGTTCCGGGTTCATGCTTTCTCCGACGTTGTTATTCGAAAGTACGGGTCCTCAGGAGCGCGCCCGACAACATCACACTTGAGTAACACCTTCGGCGTCCCTCATCAAGGCAGGTTAAATCGAGAGGCTAAAGATAACTCTCTTGGGCCCCACTTGTCAAGTCTTGGGCC
>PMBF01000104.1 GCA_003152875.1 Ignavibacteriota bacterium
AACGTCCGGATGATGGTGGTGCCCGGCTCGCAGGCGGTGAAACGGGAGGCGGAAGCCGAAGGGCTGGACGTGATCTTCAGAAACGCCGGCGCGGAATGGCGCGAGTCGGGGTGCTCGATGTGCATCGCCATGAACGGAGACCAGCTCTCTCCGGGACAGTACGCCGTGAGCACCAGCAACAGGAACTTCGAAGGAAGGCAGGGAAAGGGAGGTCGGACCTTCCTCGCTTCACCGTTGACCGCGGCCGCCTCGGCCGTCACCGGAAGGATCACCGATGTGAGGACAATGCCATGACACAGTTCCGGAGCTGCACATCCCGGGTCGTCCCGCTCCTCATCAACGACATCGATACAGACCAGATCATCCCCGCGCGGTTTCTGAAGGCGACGGACAAGACGGGCCTGGGCCGCCACCTCTTTGCGGACTGGAGGTACTCGGGCGATGGGAGCGCGAACCCCGGCTTCGTGCTGAACAAGGCGGAGCATGCCGGAGCCCGGATCCTCCTGGCGGGGGACAATTTTGGATGCGGCTCCTCGCGGGAGCATGCGCCCTGGGCTCTGACTGACTACGGGTTCAGGGCGATCATCAGCACGTCGTTCGCAGACATCTTCCGGGGGAACGCCCTCAAGAACGGCCTCCTCCCGGTTGCGGTGGATCCGGCCGGACACGCGTCACTCTGCGCTCTCGTTGCGGAGAAACCGGATACTGAAATCACCGTCGACCTGCAGGACCAGCGGATCCGCCTGCCGGGCTCGATGTTCCTGGAATTCCGCATCGACAGCTTTGCCCGGACATGCCTGCTCGACGGGATCGATGAGCTCGGCTACCTGCAGTCGCTCGACGGGGCAATCGGGGAGTATGAACGGCGTCAGACAGTTCAACCATAGAGTCACGAACGCGGGAGGGAATCTCGGTGAGCGCACAGATCTACGACACGACATTGCGCGACGGGACGCAGCGGGAGGGTATCTCGCTTTCCTGTGACGACAAGCTGCGTATCGCAAGGAGGCTGGACGACCTGGGTGTGCACTATATCGAAGGCGGCTGGCCGGGGAGTAACCCCAAGGACGCCGAGTTCTTCGAGCGTGTCCGGGCGGAGCACTGGAAGCAGGCGGTCATCACCTCCTTCGGCTCGACATGCCGGGTGGGAGGCCAGCCTGCCGACGACGCCAACATCCGGGCCCTCCTCGACGCCGGGACGGCAGTCTGCACGCTCGTCGGCAAGGCCTCGCTCGCCCACGTCGGCGAAGTCCTCAGGACCACGCCGGCGGAGAACCTCAGGATCATCGGGGAAAGCATCGCCTACCTGGTCGGTCAGGGGAGGCGGGTCTTCCATGATGCGGAACATTTCTTCGACGGGTACAAGCTGAATCCCGACTATGCGGTGGAGACCGTCAAGGTTGCGTTCCAGAACGGCGCGGAGGTCGTCATCCTGTGCGACACGAACGGGGGGAGCATGCCCTGGGAGGTGGCGGCGATCGTGCGGGACGTGCGGAGCCGGGTTGGCGGGCCGCTGGGGATTCACACGCACAATGACGGCGGATGCGCGGTTGCCAACACCCTTGAGGCCGTCCGGGAGGGGTGCGTCCAGTTCCAGGGAACCTTCAACGGATACGGAGAGCGCTGCGGCAACGCCGACCTCGTCTCGATCATTGCGGACCTCGAGCTCAAGCTTGGAGAACACGTCCTCACTCCCGGCCATCTCCGGCGGCTTACGGAAGTGTCGCACTTCGTGGCCGAAATTGCGAACCTCGCCCCGGACGAGCATGCGCCGTACGTGGGACGGTCGGCCTTTGCTCACAAGGGGGGCATCCATGTGGCTGCGATGAGGCGCTCCTCATCATCCTACCAGCATGTGGATCCGGCCCTGGTCGGGAACAAGATGAGGGTGCTGGTGTCGGAGCTTTCCGGACGGGGGAATGTCCTGGCGAAGGCCGAGGAGCACGGCGTGGGTGTAAGGAACGACGAGGACATCACCCGTGTCCTGAAGGAGATCAAGGAGCTCGAGGCGCAGGGTTTCTCNNTGGCGGTCAACGTCGAGCACCGGCACGGACGGGGCACGTTCGCAGAGGCGACCGTCAAGGTGGCGGTGGCCGGGGAAACGATCCATACGGTGGCGGAGGGGAACGGCCCCGTCAACGCGCTCGACCTTGCGCTGAGGAAAGCGCTCGTCCCCGCCTATCCGTCGGTCAGGAATTTCCGCCTGTCAGACTATAAGGTGCGCATTCTCGACGGGCATAACGGGACGTGCGCGACGACCCGGGTCCTGCTCGACACGCAGAACGGGTCCGGGGTATGGACCACGGTCGGCGCAAGCGCGAACATCATCGAAGCGAGCTGGTGGGCCCTGGCCGACAGCGTGGAATACGGACTCATGCTCGAAGCACAGGCCGTCCACGCACAGGAGATGCCATACGTATGAAAGCGCAGATCGTGGTCCTTCCAGGCGACGGGATTGGTCCCGAAGTGACGGGGGAGGCGGTCGGGGTCCTGCGGTTGATCGCGGACCGGTGCGGACATGAATTCACGTTCGTCGAACACCTGATAGGCGGATGCTCGATCGACTGCTACGGCACCGCCCTGAGCGACGGGGCGCTTGAAGCATGCAAGCGCTCGCAGGGAGTCCTGCTTGGTGCGGTTGGCGGACCCCGGTGGGACAATCCTTCTGCTGATGTCCGGCCGGAACAGGGGCTTCTGGCGCTCCGGAAGGAGCTCAAGGTCTATGCAAACCTGAGGCCGGTGAAAGCGCACCCGGAGATGCTCGAAACATCGCCGCTCCGGCGCGAGAGGGTGGAGGGGGTGGACCTGCTGGTGGTGAGGGAGCTGACCGGGGGACTGTATTTCGGGCGGCCGCAGGGGAGGGAGAAGGTTGACGGGGGAGTCCGGGCCGTAGACACGATGGAATACTTCGACTACGAGATTCGTCGGGTTGTCGAGCTTGCCTTCCGGCTCGCTCGCGGGCGGCGGCGGAAAGTAACATCGGTCGACAAGGCCAATGTCCTGGAGACATCGAGGCTCTGGCGGTCGACGGCCGTGGAAGCGGCGCGCGGGTTCCCTGATGTGAAGCTCGAGCACATGCTGGTGGACACGGCGGCGATGAGGCTCATCACGGCGGCGGCGGGTTTTGACGTGTTGGTCACCGAAAATATGTTCGGGGACATCCTGACCGACGAAGCCTCCGTCCTCACGGGCTCGATCGGAATGCTGCCTTCGGCATCGATTGGCGACGGCGGACCGGGGGTCTTCGAGCCCATACACGGGTCGGCACCGGACATTGCGGGGAAGGGGCTCGCCAATCCCATCGGCACGATCCTGAGCGCTGCGCTCCTCCTGCGCTACTCGCTCGGACTGGAGGGCGAGGCCGCCATGATCGAAGGGGCGGTGGCGCGGGCCCTGCACGAAGGTGCGCGAACGGCTGATGTGGGGGGGTCGCTGAGCACATCTGCGATGACTGCCGAGGTCGTAAGGCACCTGACCGCGCACAACAAGAACTAACCGGCGTCGCCGGGCGTCAATACCTCCGCGGCTCAGGGCCGCGGGCCACCTACTGAACAAGGAGCGCATCATGGCAACAATGGACTTCGGCGGCGTGAAGGAGAATGTGGTGACGAGAGATGAGTTTCCCCTTGCACGGGCGCAGGAGGTGTTGAAGAACGAGAGGGTTGCGGTCCTGGGGTACGGACCCCAGGGGCACGGGCAGGCACTAAACCTGCGCGACAACGGCGTGAATGTGGTCGTTGCCCAGCGAAAGGGGGGGAAGGGGTGGAAGGATGCGGAAGGTGATGGGTGGCAGGAAGGGAAGAACCTCTTTTCGGACATTGGGGAAGCTGTCCGGCGCGCGACGGTGGTGGCGTACCTCCTGTCGGATGCCGGGCAGAAGCAGGAATGGCCGACGGTGAAGAAAAATCTCCAGCCGGGACAGGCGCTCTACTTCTCGCACGGCTTTTCCGTGGTGTTCAAGGAGCAAACCGGAGTCATTCCTCCCGCCAACGTGGACGTCATCCTCGTCGCGCCGAAAGGTTCGGGCCGGACGGTCCGTCTGAACTACCTTGCCGGGAGCGGGATCAACGCGAGCTTTGCGGTGCACCAGAATGCGACCGGGAGGGCGGAGGAGCGGACGCTGGCGCTTGGCATCGCCATCGGCTCGGGGTACCTGTTCCAGACGACATTCGAGAAGGAAGTGTACAGCGACTTGACCGGGGAGCGGGGGGTCCTCATGGGCGCGATTGCGGGGATCATGAAGGCGCAATACGACACCCTGCGTGCGATGGGCCATTCGCCGAGCGAGGCGTTCAACGAGACCGTCGAAGAGGCGACGCAGAGCCTCTATCCGCTGGTCGGGAAGAACGGCATGGACTGGATGTTCGCGGCGTGCAGCACAACGGCACAGCGCGGGGCCCTCGACTGGGCGAAGAGGTTCGAGACCACGGTCAAACCTCTTTTCGAACTCCTTTACAGGGATGTCCAGTCGGGCGTGGAGACCCGGCGGGTGCTTGACACCTGCGGAGCGCCGGACTACCGGGAGCGGCTGCAGTGCGAGCTGGACGAGTGGAAGAACAGCGAGATGTGGCGCGCCGGGGCTCAGGTGAGATCGCTGAGGCCGGAAAATAAGGAAAAATAGCGGACCAGCGCGAACGGCATTTCCGGTCCAATCACGAAAACACATTCCAAAGGTACGTTCGTGAAGATCGAATCATTCTCATGGGTCATATTCCTTGTTGCGGCCGTTCTCGAAGTGGGTGGAGACGCACTGATTCGGCTGGGGATGCGAGGAAGGGGAATCGTCTTCATACTTCTGGGATGTATCGCGCTGGGTGTCTACGGCGTAACCGTAAACCAGGTCCGGTGGGAATTCTCGAAGCTTCTCGGGGTCTACGTCGGTGTCTTTGCGGTTGTCAGCGTCTCCTTTGGCCGGATTCTCTTCGACGAGAGAATCCCTCCCACCACCTTTGTGGGACTTCTGTTGGTGGTACTCGGAGGTTTGATAATCCAGTTCGGCCCTGAACTCTGGTGATACCTTATAGCACTCCACGCCGGTTCGCTTGGTTGAAAACAGGACCGTGCGCGAGTCTCCAGCGAAAGTGCGGGAGAATCCGGGATCCAATCCCTGTCAGTAGTTCGGAAGGTATTTGTTCAACTCCCACGGCGTCACCTCCAGCCGGTAGTCGTCCCACTCGAGCCGTTTCGCGCTGATGAAGCGTTCGCAGATATGGGCTCCGAGCGCGTCGCGGATGACCTGGTCCTTTTCCAGCTCTTCGATTGCCTCATCGATGGANNAAGCTCATGGCGTATGCCGTCCAGCCCTGCGGCGAGCATCACGGCGAACGCCAGGTACGGATTGCAGCTTGGGTCGGGGCAACGCAGCTCGATGCGAGTCGATTCGGGCGCATGCACCCGCGGAATGCGTATGAGAGCCGAGCGGTTGATTCGGCCCCAGCTGATATGCACCGGAGCCTCGTACCCCCCTAGCCGCTTGTATGAGTTCACGAGCGGAGCCAGCACCGCGCACATGCCGCGTGCATGGGCGAGCTGGCCGGCTATGAAGTGCTTGGCGATCTTCGAGAGCCCGTGGGGATCTCCGGGATCGCTGAAGGCGTTTGATTGGTTTGCCTTGTAGCTCAGTCCCTGATGGACGTGCATCCCGCTTCCGCTCACCCCCCTGATCGGTTTTGGCATAAATGTGGCGTACAGCCCCTTCTGCTGCGCCAGGATCTTTAGCACGACTCGGAATGCGACGGCGCTGTCGGCTGTTTTCAGGGCATTCGCGTACCGGAGGTCTATCTCATGCTGTCCGGTCGCGACCTCGTGGTGCATGGCCTCCGCCTCGATGCCGAATGCCATGAGTGTATCGGCCATCTGGCGCCAGAGTCCGGTGGCCACCATATCTGTGGGCTGGTCGAAGTAGCTTGCACTGTCCTGCGGGCGGGGCGGCACGAGCTCCCCCCCCTCTCCCGGTTTGAGGAGAAAGAACTCGATTTCCGGTCCGGTGTTGTAGACAAACCCCATGGATTCCGCTTCACCGAGCATCCGGGTAAGCACTGCACGAGGGTCCCCGAAAAACGGCTGTCCGTCCGGGGTGTAGACATTGCAGATCAGCCGGGCGGTAACGTCGCTGCCGGACAACCATGGGAGAACGGCAAAGGTTGACGTGTCCGGGACCAGGTACATGTCATTCTCGGCCACGCGGGCAAATCCCTCAATGGACGATCCGTCGAACCAGATCCCGTGGTTGAGCGTCGCCGCGAGCTCCTTGGTCGGGATCGTGACATTCTTGACGGCCCCGTCGACATCGGTGAATTGAAGATCGATGAATTTGACGTTGTGCGCCTCGACCAGCGCGAGGAGTTCGGGAGCGGAGAGATTGGGCGAATTGGGTGTCATCGATGTAAGGCTTGGAGGACGAGTGCCAGTGCGATGATTGTGAGCAGCAACAGGGAGGCGATGCCGATCGGGACCAGGACCGGCGACCGCCAGAACGGAACCCGCTCGGATTGCCGGCTCACTTTCTCGAGGATGGCGACATCGACCTCATCGAGGTGGTCCAGATCATGCATCAGCGCGTGCATGTCGGGGTAACGGTCGTCGGGGTCCTTCTGAAGAGCGCGGGCCACGACAGCCGCCAGCGGCGGCGGCACCCCCTTCTTGTCCAGCCGGGGCACATCGCCGTGCAGATGCTGCGACATGACCGCCAGATGATTATCACCGGTGAACGGGGGCCTGCCCGTCAGCAGCTCATAGAGGATGATGCCCAGCGCATACAGGTCTGTCCGCCTGTCCCCCCTGTGCCCCTCGACCTGTTCGGGCGCCATGTAATCGGGCGTACCGGCAGCGCCGCTGAGATTGGCATATGTCACCCGGTGCGCACCTTTGGTAAGGGCAAGCCCGAAATCGAGTATCACAGGCTGCCCGTCAGGCGCGATCAGGATATTCTCGGGCTTGATATCCCGGTGGATGATTTCATGATCGTGGCAATGCGCCAGGCCGTCGGCGATCTTGCGAGTCAAGCTGACGGCGGCATCAGGGGACATCGGTGCTGACCGCTTCACAAGATCGCGCATCGATTCCCCGGCCACAATCTCCGTCACAAGATACGGAGTGTTGTTGTAGCGCCCCGAACCGAGCCCCCTCTGTATTGCCGGATGTTTGAGCGTCCGCATCACCTCCAGCTCGCGCTGGAAGCGCTCATACTGAGCCGGATCGCCGATCATGTTCTTATCCGGGATCTTGAGCGCGACCTCTTTGCCGCTTAACAGGTCAAACGCACGGTAAATATCGCTCATGCCTCCCTGCGCGATATGCCCGCAAATCTGGAAGTGATCAAACTGGTCGCCGATCTGGAGCATCGCAGAGGAAGAAGTAATCCCTGTTTCACCCGGCATCGCTATATTCCCGATATCATAGTGAAGTTTTCGTTCAAAAGCGAGAATGGCCCATTTCGCCCGGGTTGGGAGAGCGCACGCCCCGGAGAGCGAAACATCTGGCGCGACCTGACTACTCTGCCCCGGACCGCCTGCCCAACCGGCGGAACAGGCCCTTGAGTCCCCGGAAGGGCGCCCGCCCTTGTGCAGACGGTGCGGCCACGAGTTTGCGCAGATAGAGCGCGACGACGGAGAGGTTATCGTCGCTCTCCCGCTGCATCGCCAGCTCGTAGATCTTCCGGCTGAGTTCCTCGGGGTCTCCTGAGGAAGTCGCCAGCTGTGCAAATTCCACATCCTCGACGACAGCCCACACCCCATCCGTGCAGAGGAGGATGATGTCTCCGTCTCTCACGGGAACCTGGCTGAAATCCGGCTGGACAAACAGATTCATCCCAAGGCACTTGCTCAGGACAGAACGCTGGCCGTGCGTGCGGACCTTCTCCGGAGCAAGCAGGCGCGCGCGCACCATTTCACCCACGCGCGTGTGATCGTTCGTGAGGCAGATCGCGGCGCCATCCCGGATGAGGTAGGCGCGGCTGTCCCCCACGTGAGCAAGGCTCAGGGTCCGACCGGTCAAGGTCACCGCGGTCAGAGTCGTGCCCATACGATGGACACCCAGATTCTGTGCAGCCTGATATACCCCGAGATTCGCGTTCTGCACGCCGAGGCGAAGTTTCTGCTGCACCGATGCCCCGTTGCTCGTGTAGAACGTGTCGAAGAATTTCTCGAGCGCTACGGAGCTCGCGACTCTCCCGTGGGAGTAGCCGCCCATCCCGTCCGCAATGCCGTACAGGTATCCCTGGGCAAGAGCGGTATCATCCGGGAGGCAGAACCGGATTGCATCCTGATTGTCTTCCCGGACCTTGCCCACACGACAGAAACCGTGCGATTCAATTTCCGGTGCTTCGATTGCCGTCATCAGTCATCCCCAGATAACAAGAAAGGGAGGGGGACATGGGGTGTCCCCTCCCTTGGCGGCGGGCCCGCTCGCTGCCCCGCCGGTCTTGCACTACTTGCTCTGTGCAGCCTGCCCTTCCATGAAGTGCGTGGGCGGGACAATGTGTCTTTTCATTTTCCGGCTGTTCCAGATCAGGTAGGCCACGCTGATGACTCCCCAACCCACCGTGATCGCGAGTGCCATCTGAGTGGCATCGGCTGTGACGCCTGGAGTGGTGAGCCCGATGAACACAATCGCCACAAGCATGCCGACGTTCCCCAGCAGGCCCACGAAGGGAATGGCCGCGTGCTTCACCTTGTGAAATTCCTCTCGTCCGACGAATGTGACGAATGTCAGCCCGCAGATCAGCGCATAGAGCACGAACGTTCCGATATTGGATGCCAGCGTAATGCCCGTCAGGGCTGTGACATTCAGGACGCCCACGGAGCCGATGATTGCCGAGACCGCAACAAGCACCCAGACGCCGACATGAGGGGTCGCATGCTTATCGTGCAGCGCCCCCAGAACGCCAGGCATCTCGTTATCCTGCGCCATCGCGAAGCTTATGCGGACGGCGGTGTTCATGGCGGCAAGCGTCGTTCCCAGGACGGCCAGTCCGACTGTGACGGCGATAACGATCATCAGAGCGAATCCGTTCCCGCCGAGCATGGAATCGCCGATCAGCCGTGTCAGGTCGCCTATGGGGGCTCCCGAGGCTGCAGCCGCGTCCATACCGGTGAGTTTGCTGCCGTCTGCGGCGGCGTACACCAGTTTTTCACTGACGGCATAGTTGGCTGCGAAATACTCGAACAGGTACGCAAAGAGGCCCTGGATGACCAGCGAGAGGATCACCCCCCTCGGAATATCGCGCTTGGCGTTGATCGCTTCCCCCGCCAGGGAGGTCGATGATTCAAACCCGACCAGGATCAATATCGCGACGGTGGATTGAAAGAGCATCGCCGGCAGACTGTGGGGGAACGTAATGGAAAACGCACTTGGATGAGCCCATTGGGTCGCGTGAAGTGGATTCTGCACCCTGAACATGATGGCAAGGACGCTGAAACCGATGAGCGAGACAAGCTGGATGACGTTGATCGCAATTGCCACGTTCGTCGATCCGCTGATGCCGCGCACGGCGATGAAGCCGACCACAGCTGAGAAGGCAATCGCAATGAGGATCTGAACGAGAATAGGGACATCGATGTTGAACTGCCCCAGCACGTATGTCACCAGAATCGCCATGAACGCGACCATCACTCCGGGATAGACCCAGTAGAAGAGGTGTGCGGCCCAGCCCGTGAGGAACTTTGCGATGCGGGCAAACCTCTGATGCGACGCCTTCTCCCTGTCCAGGAACGCCTTCTCGGCAAAATAGTAGGATCCGCCCGCGCCTGCTTCAGGATACTTGCGCGCCATTTCGGAGAATGCGATTGCGGTCAGGAAGGCAACAATCAGCGCGGCCACGATCCCGGTCCACATGTC
>PMBF01000035.1 GCA_003152875.1 Ignavibacteriota bacterium
GGTCCCGTCGCACTTGTGGATCCTTTCATAGGCGTGAGGGATGAAGAGAGCAACTGCGTTATCGGTCCACAATTGCCGTTCGGCTCCATCAACCCGAGTCCCCAGACTCCGATGGGCTCCCACGACGGGTATTCGCCGAGCCAGCCCATTCGCGGATTCGGACAGCTCCATGCGACCGGAACGGGGTGGGGAAAGTACGGGCAGGTGTTTGTCTCCCCCCAGGTTGGCCTGGCCGTTGGCGAAACGGATCACGACTCCCCGAAGCGGGACGAGATCGCGAGGGCTTACGAATATGCTGTCCTGCTCTCGCGATACAACATCAGAGTCGAAGTTACACCCTCCTTCCATTCGGCGATCTATCGCTTCACGTTTCCGGCGTCCGATTCATCGAACCTGCTGGTCGACCTCACCCATAATATTCCGGTGGACATCGCCACGAATATCGGAGGCAAAGTTTCGGCCGGTGAGATCGCCATCGACACCTCCGGGCCGGTTTCGGTCAAGGGGAGGGGGACATATTCAGGCGGGTTCGGCGAGGGTGACTATGAAGTGTTCTTCTGCGCGGAGTTCAACAAAAACCCTCTCGGCTGCGGGACCTGGTCCAACGGGAAAACCGAGGCCGGCAGGTTGTCCAGCGTCATCCTCAAACCGGACGACCGCGTGGGGGCATATCTCACCTATTCGACCCGGGAAGGTGACGAGGTTCTGATGAAGGTGGCCGTTTCATTCAAGAGCGTCGGTCAGGCCGCCCGCTGGCTCAGGAGCGAGATTCCTGATTGGGACTTTGAGAAGGTCAGGACATCCGCGATCAAAGCGTGGAACCGGGAGCTGGGGAAAATCGAATTCAAGGGTGGACCGGACTCGTTGCAGAGGATCTTCACCACGGCAATGTATCACTCGATGTTGATGCCGAGGAACAGAACAGGCGACATGAAAGGGTTCCCTGACACGATGCCGCTCTGGGACGATCAGTATGCGGTATGGGACACCTGGCGAACGGTGTACCCGCTGATGGCGCTCATCAATCCAGCCATGGTGGAGGGGAACGTGAACTCGTTCATCGGACGCTTCAGGGTGAACGGGAAAGTGAGGGATTCATTCATCGCCGGGAAGGACATGGAAGAGGAACAGGGGGGCAACGATGTCGACAATATCATCGCGGACGCGCATGCAAAGGGGATCCCGGGGATCAACTGGGAGGACGCGTACGAGGTGGTGAAGCACGATGCCGATCACGAAAGAAGGGCCGGGTCCGGCGACAGTACCGCAGTGAAGGCGGACACAGGAGCATATCTCAGGATGGGCTGGCTTCCGGCCGGCATCATGTCGTGTTCAAAGACCCTCGAGTATGCCTACAACGACTACTGCGTGGCCGGGATGGCAAAAAGTCTGGGGAGGCCAGCAGACTACAGGAGGTACCGGAGTCGCAGCGAGCAATGGCGGCAGCTCTGGAACCCGGATGAGGCGAGTGACGGGTTCAGAGGGTTCATTGCTCCCCGCAATGCCGACGGGAGCCGGATCATGATCGACCCGAAGAACAGCTGGGGATCGTGGAAGAGTTACTTTTACGAGGGGAGTTCCTGGTCCTACTCCTATTTTGTCCCTCATGAGTTCTCGAAACTGGTCGATCTCTGCGGAGGGAAGGTGAAGTACTGCACGAGACTGGGATACGCTTTGAGCCATGGGCTGATAGACTACTGGAACGAACCTTCTTCGCTCACCATTCACTCGTTCCTCTATGCCGGCCGTCCCGACCTGGCCGCCCTCTGGGTCCGCAGGCTGATGAACACGGGGTATTCCCTGAAAGGAGGTCCCGGCAACGATGACAGCGGGGCAATGAGCTCCTGGTTTGTGTTTGCGGCGATAGGGTTCTTCCCCAACGCGGGGCAGAATCTCTACTATCTGCACGGCCCCTCGTTCTCCGAGGTCACGATTCATCTTCAGGAGGGGAAAACGATCAGGGTAATCGGGCTGAATGCTTCGGAGAAGAACATCTATGTGCAGTCGCTCAAGGTGAATGGAGAGAAGTGGGATCGGCCGTTCATCACTCACACCGAACTGAAGAAGGGAGCGGTTCTGGAGTTTGTGATGGGCGATCGCTCTTCGGGTTGGGGGAAATAAAGAAAAGGAAAACAGCACAATGAGAACGAGAGTCCTGTGGTTGTTCGCGTTGTGTCCGTGGCTGACCCTGGTGCATGCGCAAACGGGAAGCGAGCTGGTCGATCCGTTCATCGGCACAGGCAAAGCCGGCAACTGTTACCCGGGGGCGCAGGCTCCGTTTGGCATGATTTCATGGAGCCCTGGCAATGTATTCAATTCCTACGATGATCCGTATGCGCGGCCAGGGTACAAGTACCTCCAGGATTCCATCAACGGCTTTTCCGTTACTCATATCGATGGCGTCGGCTGTCCTGCGGCGCAAGACCTCTGCGTCATGCCCTACACCGGCCCCCTTACAGGCTCGCCGGTCGCAGACAGAAGGATCTATGCCTCCCGCTTCCGCCACGACGAGGAGCGGGCCTCTCCCGGCTACTATGAAGTGCGGCTGGACGATTTCAAGACAAGCGTGGAACTTGCTGTCCGCGACCGATCTGGCCTGGGGAAGTTCAGTTTCCCGGCCGTGGAGGACGCTCATGTGATCTTCCGGCCCACCAACAGTGCTGCGAGACTCGTGGATGCAAGCATGAAGATAGACAGGAACCTCGGAAGGGTCACAGGTTGGGTCATCTCCGGAGGGTTCTGCAGCGACAAGCCCCTGTCGAGTCCCTACAAGCTCTACTTCGTCGCGGAATTCAACAGGCCGATTGCCGGCTTCGGCATTTGGAAGGGGGAGACGCTCGTTACTGGAGTGAAAGAGGCGCGGGGGGGTGATGTGGCCGCCTATCTCACGTTCGATTGCAGGAAGGCGGGGAGCGTCTGCATGAGAATCGGTCTATCCTATGTCGGCGAACGCAATGCCGCCCGCAACCTCTCAGCTGAGATACCCGGATGGGACCTTGCCGTGGTCAGAAGAGCGACGGGCCGGGAATGGACGAAAATCCTCGGGCGCGTTGCCATCGAAGGTCCCAGCGATGAAAAGAAGGTCTTCTTTACGGCCCTCTATCATAACCTTCTTCAGCCGAGCATCTTCGAGGATGTCAATGGGGAATACACGGGTTTTGATGACAGCGTGCACACCGTGCCCTCCGGCCACCACAAATACGTCAACTTTTCCCTATGGGATACATACCGCACCACGGCACAGCTCCAGGCTCTGCTCGTCCCGGAGCGCGCGTCGGACATGGCGGCCTCACTGCTGCTCGACCTGGAACAGGGAAACCCTGCTGGTTTTCCGATCTGGGGGTTCTACAATCGTGAAACCTGGATCATGAACGGGTACTCGGCGATTCCCTTTATTGCCAACGTCTATGCATTCGGAGCGGACGGATTTGACCTGGTGAGGATGAAGGACAGGACGGTGTGGGCTGCGGACAACAAGTACCCCCGCGGGGAGAAATATGCGGCTCACGGATACGTTCCCGATACGGCGAGCCATTGGAATTACGGTGTGTCCATGACACTCGAATACTCCATTGCGGATTTTTGCGCTGCTCGACTCTGCCTGGCGGCGGGCGACAGCTCCGGATTCCGGCGGCTCCTTGCCCGGGCACAGAGCGTCTTCAAGCTGTTCAACCCGCTCACAGGGTATCTCCAGCGCAGGGCGGAAGATGGGCACTGGGTCTTTCCGTTTGACCCTTCGGTTGAAGAGGGGTTCAACGAGGGGAACTCTGCCCAGTACACATGGAGCATCCCCCACAATTTCGCCGCGCTCGTGGATTCCTTCGGCGGAAAAGTAGCGGCGGAGGAGCGACTCGACAGATTCTTCTCGAGAATCCTCATCGACGGGTGGAACGTCAACCAGCCCTGCTACTGGATGGGCAATGAACCGTGCTTTGGCGTTCCGTTTCTCTACAACTGGACCGGGCAGCCATGGAAGTCGCAGGAGCTGGCTAAGCGCGTTGCGCGCAGCTTTACCCCGACGCCGGACGGCCTCCCCGGAGACGACGATGTCGGGGCCATGTCCGCCATGTACGTGTTTTCCGCCCTGGGACTGTATCCCTCGATCCCCGGTGTCGGAGGTCTCGTTGTGACCGGACCGGTGTTTCAGGGTGTGACGATGCGGCTTGGAGGAAACCGGACACTGCACATCACCGCTGCCGACGCGGACAGCCTCCACCCCTACATCAGGTCGATGTCCGTGAACGGGGAACCATACACCCGGACATGGCTCCCCACCTCGATGATAGGACCGAATACCAGCATAGCCTTCGTCATGAGCGGGGAGCCCGATAAGGAATGGGGAAGCAAAGCTGGCGAGGCCCCGCCGTCATTCGCAGGCCCCGGGCAGTGACCGGAAGGCCGCCTATGCCAGCTTTTGCCGGACTGCGTGGCCACACTTTCGACGGAAAGAGACCAACCATGAAAAGAAATCCATTGATCGCTGTCGCAAAGAGTCTTCTCCTGATACTGCTTCTTGCGGCCGGAACAACCGGAGCATGCGGGCAAACGGTGCTCGATGACCTGTTCTCGCCTTCGCACCTTCCGGTTCTCAGGCAGAGCCGGCTGCGCCATGTCAGCAGTCGCGACACCACCGGGCGCAACGACGACTACTTCAAGATACCGGCGGGAGAAACCGCCACAATCTTCAATGCCGCCGGGCCAGGAGTCATCGCGAGGATCTGGATTACGGTCGGAGCCTCCGACCCCTATTACCTGCGAAGGATTCTCCTGCGCATGTACTGGGACGGAGAGCTTGAGCCGTCGGTGGATGTCCCTCTGGGGGACTTCTTCGGCACCGGATTCGGTGTGGCCGACTACAGGTCCGCGTTCATGGGGATGACGAGCGGGGGATTGTACTGCTATTTCCCGATGCCCTTCGACAGCCTGGCGAGGATGGATGTCGTCAATGAGACCGGGCAGGACATCTCTTCGTTCTACTACAATATCGACTATCAGGAGCTCCCGGGCCGGCTGCCTTCGAACACAGGGTACTTCCATGCCTGGTGGCACAGGGACGTGAAAACTTCGGCAAAGTCGAACTTTGTTATCCTTGATGCTGAGGGAGAAGGGCAAGTTGTTGGATGCAACCTCAATATGCAGGGATATACCCGGAACCTCTCGTTTCTCGAGGGAGATGAGATGGTGTACGTGGACGGGGAACGAGCGCCTTCGGTCAACGGCACGGGCACAGAAGACTTCTTCAATAGCGGATGGTATTTCAACCGGGGGGAGTTCTCCGCGCCCACGCACGGGCTCATGGTGAAGGTGGACTCGCTCTCGCGAATCGCGGCTTACAGGTTCATGGTCGGCGACGCAATTCCCTTCAAGAAATCGGTTCTCTTCACCATCGAGCACGGCACGGAGAACACCGAGGCTGCCGACTACAGCAGCACGGCGTACTGGTACCAGCGGGAGCCACACAAGAGGTTCCCGCCCATGCTGAAGGCGGGCCTGCGGATTCCTCTTCGCATCGTCATCCCCGACAGCACTATCGAAGCCGAGTCGCTCCGGCCGGCCGGGACCACCTTGCAGGCGGAGGTGGAGGACCTCACCGGTTACGGAGCCGATTGGAGCGGCGGGAAGCAATTGAAGATCCGTGCAACTAAGGCGGGGGAAGCCTTTACGATGGAGGTGCCGGCACAAAGCGGCGTGCGCTCATACATCGATATCTACACCACGAAGGGCCCGGACTACGGAAACGTCAGAATCTCCATCGAAGGGAAGACCGTTGCCGAGATCCGTGGGTATTCACCGGCGATCATCCCGGGCGGAAAAGTGAGGTTCGGGCCGCTGGTGCCGAAAGATCCGTCCATTCCCGTACGCTTTGTCATGACCGGAAAGGCCGACGCCTCCACCGGCTTTTCCGCCGGGCTGGATGCGTTCTCGGTCCAACCGGACAAGGGGTTCATTCCGGCGTGGAGGGTGATCGGGCCGTTCCCAAACCCGAAAGGCGCAGCGGGCGACCGGCTTGGACTGGACGTCGTCTATCTCCCGGAACAACGGGTCAACCTCAAGGCGAAGTACCAGGGGAGCGAAGGGCAGCCGGTACAATGGCAACGTGCGGCCATCGAAAGCGACGGCCTGGTCGACCTGCTTGGCCATTTCCACCCCAACGAGCAAGTCGTCGCCTATGCAGTGACAACGATTCAATCGCCGAAAAAACAGGAACTCCCGCTGCTGCTCGGTTCAGACGACGGCGTGAAGGTCATCCTGAACGGGAAGCAGATTCTGAGGAGGCTTCTGGATCGCGGCGCTGTTCCCGATCAGGACACTGTCTCCCTCGACCTGCAGAAGGGGCTGAATACTCTTCTCCTGAAGGTCGAGAATTACCTGGGAGGGTACGGCTTCTACGCGAGAATCAAGGACCCGGCCGGGACATTGAAGTACAAGTAGTGAGTCGCACGCATCGGGGCTCCCGCGCCGGATGTCCCTGAAGCACGAGGAAGAGGCTTCGGCCCGGCGAAACCGCTCTGTTGCATCGCGTGGACTCACGGCCCGGGGTGATCTCTCTGGATCTGATCAATGAGCTTCATCGAATTCGAGGGCATCACGAAGAGGTTCGGGGGGACCCTGGCATTGGACCGAGTCTCCCTTTCCGTTGAGCGGGGTGAATGCCATGCGCTGATGGGTGAAAACGGAGCGGGGAAATCGACGCTCGGCAGGATCCTCGCGGGCATCGTCGCGCCCGACTCCGGCACCCTCCGCATAGGCGGCGCGGTCAGGCGGTTTCATTCGCCGCGCGACGGCAGACTGGCGGGCATCGGGATGGTCCACCAGGAGCTTGCCTACTGTCCGGATCTTTCGATCACGGAAAACCTGCTCCTGGGACGATATCCGGTCCGGGCCGGCTTTCTCGTCGACCCGGCCGCCGGGTCAGCCCGGGCCAGGGTTCTCCTGAACGACATCGCCCCGGAGCTGGACCCCTCAGCGCTTATGCAGGCCCTTTCGCCGGCCCAGCGCCAGCTCGTGCAGATCGCGGGGGCCGTCGGGACAGGGGCCTCTGTCCTTGTGTTCGACGAGCCGACTAGCTCGCTGACGGAGGTTGAGACCCAGCGGCTGTTCAGTCTCATGCGCCGTCTCGGGTCCAGCGGTGTCACGATCATCTACATCTCGCACCGGATGCCGGAGGTGTTCGAGATGGCGGATAGGATCTCGGTACTGCGGGACGGGCGGCATGCCGGAACGCTTCTCCGGAGTGAAGCGACGGAGGACAAGCTGGTCGGCATGATGATCGGCCGCGCCCTTAAGGCCCTCATGCCCGCGGGCGAAAGCACGCGCGTGGGGGATCTTCTTCTCGAAATCCGCGGCCTCTCCTCGCCGGGCAAGTTCGGACCGGTGAGCCTCCGCGTGTGTGCCGGGGAGATTGTGGGCATCGCAGGCCTGGTGGGATCAGGCAGAAGTGAACTGGTCCAGGCTGTTTTCGGGCTTGACCCGGACTCGCATGGGTCGGTGATCGTCGAGGGCAATGACGTCAGCTCGGCCACGACGCGGAAAAGGATGGATGCGGGACTCGCACTGGTCCCGGAAGACAGGAGACGCCTCGGACTGGCGCTTCTTCTGAGCTGCCGGCTTAATTTCTCGCTGACGATACTTGCCCGGTTGAAGCGGGGGATGCTCCTGAGCCGCCGAACGGAGAACGGCTTNNGCGAGGTGGCTCGCCCGGGACGCGAAAGTTCTGATCCTGGACGAACCCACACGGGGGGTCGACGTCGGGGCCAAGGCGGAGATTCATCGTCTTATCGGAGACCTGGCAGGGAAGGGCGTGGGGATCCTCGTGGTCTCTTCGGATCTCCCGGAGGTCCTGAGCATCTCCACGCGCATCCTCGTCATGAGAAGGGGGGAGATTGCGAGTGAAGAGGATCCCGCAACGGCAGGCCAGGACTCTATGCTGAGGGCAATGTCGGGACTCTGACCCGCGCCGGACCGGCGGGACCGGAAGGAAAGGGAATTATGTTCACATCGAGCCACGGAGACTTTCCATGAAGACTGTCTATCTTGTTGCCTCGGGCGACCTGCGTCCGGCGGCGAACCAGAATTGTGAATCTGCGCAGGCCGCGATGGAATCGAAGGTCTGCGGGGCCGTGAGCCGTTTCGGCTGGACCGTGCTGAGAGCCCACCCGTACGATTCCGCGAAGGGTCATGGGTTCATCGACAGCCAGAGGTACGGGATGGAAGTGTTCCGGGCCATTCCCCGCGGAGCCCCGCTGATTGTCGCCGAAGCCGTCTGGCAGTACACGCATCATGTGCTGCCGGGACTCCTGACGCACCGGGGACCGATCCTCACGGTGGCAAACTGGGACGGCACCTGGCCCGGGCTGGTCGGCCTGCTGAACCTCAACGCCTCCCTCACCAAGGCGGGAGTGAAATACAGCTCGCTGTGGAGCGAGGGTTTCACCGATGACTTCTTCCTCAAAGGGCTGCACCGGTGGCTCAGCAAAGGAATGGTGAGGCATGACATGTCCCATGTTTCGGCATACCGGGAGACAGACGTTCCGGTGAGTGACGGGAAGACAGGCAGGAAGTTCGCGAGGAAATTCCGGGACGAGAAGGCTATCCTTGGCATCTTCGATGAAGGATGCATGGGCATGTATAACGCCATCATTCCTGACGAGCTCCTCCACGCAACCGGGGTGTTTAAGGAACGTCTGAGCCAGTCGACGCTCTATGCCAGGATGCTTACTGTCCGTGACCAGGAGGCGCGCGGCGTGTACGAGTGGCTGCTTGCGAAGGGGATGAAGTTCCGCCTGGGCGCGGACGAGGCGACTGAGTTGACGGAGACCCAGGTGCTCTGGCAGTGCAAGATGTACATCGCCGCCTTGCGCCTGGCGGATGAATTCGGCTGCGCGGCGATCGGCATCCAGTATCAGCAGGGGTTGAAGGACCTGGTCCCGGCTTCCGACCTGGCCGAGGGGCTTCTCAACAATGTCGACCGCCCCCCGGTGTATCACGAACTGAACGGCTCCGAGCTCTTCAAGGGGGATGCGCTTCCTCACTTCAACGAAGTCGATGAATGCGCCGGGCTGGACGGCCTGGTCACGTACCGTCTCTGGAAAGAGCTGGGCATGCCTCCGGAGAATACCTTGCACGACATTCGCTGGGGGAGAGAGTACCGTGAGAAAAACCGGAAGCGCTTTGTCTGGTCGCTGGAGATCTCGGGCGGCGCGCCGCCGGCCCATTTCGAGGACGGGTACAGAAGCGCCGTGAGCGAACGCCAGCCAGCGATGTATTTCCGGCTGGGGGGAGGGTCCTTGAAAGGGGTGTGCAGGCCGGGTCCGGTTGTCTGGAGCCGCGTCTTTGTCGCCGATGGACGGCTTCAGTACGACACAGGGCTGGGAGACGCTGTGGCGCTGCCAGCCGAGGAGACAGAGCGCCGATGGGCCCTGACGACAAGCCAGTGGCCGATCATGCATCTTGTGCTGAAGGGGGTGAGCCGCGACCAGATGATGGCCCGCCACAAAGCGAATCACATCCAGGTAGTGTACGCGCCTGACGGCGCCGCCGCCCGCAAGGGGATGTTTATCAAGGCGGCAGCCATGAAGGAGCTGGGTCTCAGCGTGCATTTTTGCGGTGTCGGACGATAGAGTCCCCCCATGACCCCATTCCTCAAGAGTCCTGTCGGCCGGGCCGTTTTCGCTCTTGTTCTGGTGGTCCTCGTCGGAGCCCTCTTCAATGCCGACGGAGCCTTCTTCCGCTGGGACACGCACCGCGACCTGCTTCGGCAGGTGTCGGTGTATGGCATCCTGGCGGCCGCGTCGACCCTGGTCATCGTCACCGGAGGCATCGATCTGTCCGTTGGGAGCCTTCTCGGTCTTACAGCCGTGCTGTTCTCACTCTTCTCCATTCACTGGGGATGGGGAGCGCTGCCGGCGGTTGCACTGACGGTTGTCGCGGGGGGGGTGTGTGGAAGCGTCTCAGGGGGCATCATCGGCCGCTTCAAGACGCAGCCGTTCATTGCCACGCTGGCGATGATGGTCTTTGCTCGAGGGCTCGCAAAGCTGGTATCGGGAGGGCAAAAGATCTCCACGGCGGTTCAATCGCCTGACGGGAGCTATGCCTACGTTCCGGCCCCGGACATCTTCGACGTGCTCGGAGCGCGCATCCTCAACGATAACGTCGCTGTCGTTACGCTGATCATGGCTTTCGTGCTGCTGATCTGCTGGATCTTCCTGATGAAGACGGCGACGGGCAGGGAGTTCTATGCCATAGGCGGAAATGAGGAGGCCGCGCGGTTTGCCGGGGTCCCTGTGGAACGGACGATCGTCGCCGCGTACGCGATCAGCGGAGCTCTCTGCGCTGTCGCCGGGATCGCCCAGGCGGTCCAGGAGCTTCAGGGGGATCCGGAAGCAGGGTCTTCTTACGAGCTGACCGCGATTGCGATGGTCGTCATCGGCGGCACAAGTCTCCGCGGCGGGACAGGTGGAATAAGCCTCACTGTCCTCGGAGTCCTGATCATCGGCTATCTCGAGAAAATACTCAGCATCAACGCCGTGGGCGAAGAGACGCGCCTGATGCTCACGGGGACGATCATTCTCGCCGCTGTCCTCTTCCAGAAGAAAAGGAGCTGATCGATGGTTGCACGGCGGTTTCTCCGAGTCGCTCTCGCGGTCCTTTTCCCGGTCATGGCGGTATGCCAGCCCCGGCAGTTTACGATAGGCATGAGCCAGTGCAACCTGGGAGAGCCGTGGCGGGTTCAGATGAATGCCGACGTCAGGAGGGCGGCTGAGGCGCACCCGGAGCTGCGTGTTGTCTTCAAGGATGCGCAGAACGACAACCTGCGCCAGGCGGCCCACATCGACGAATTCGTTCGGTCGGGGGTCGACCTCATCATCGTCTCCCCGAAGGAGGCCGCCCCTCTGACGAAACCCGTTGCCGACGCCTTCCGAAAGGGAATCCCGGTGATCGTCCTCGACCGCCGTGTGCTTGGGCAGGATTTCACCTGTTTCATCGGTGCGGATAACAGGAAGATCGGACGGGCTGCGGGGAAGTGGGTTGCACATCTTCTCGGAGGGAAGGGAAGAGTGGTTGAGCTGAAGGGTCTCATGACCTCGACGCCGGGTCAGGATCGTCACAGCGGCTTCAGAGACGGGATCAAGGGATCGGTTATCGAGGTGATATTCGAGGCGGACATGAAGTGGCTCGAGCCGAACGCCCGGAAAGAGATGGAATCGGCGCTCGGCCGTTTCGACCGGATCGACGCAGTGTACGCGCACAATGACCCGGGCGCTCACGGCGCCTACCTGGCTGCAAGAGCGGCAGGGAGGGAGAAGGGAATCACCTTCGTCGGCATTGACGGCCTCCCGCAGGAGGGGCAAATGTATGTGCGCCAGGGGATCCTCGCGGCTTCGTTTGAGTATCCCACAGGGGGGAAAGAATCCATCGAGACCGCGCTTGCCATTCTGGGGGGCGGGAAAGTCCCTCGCGAGATCACGCTCCCTTCCCGTGTTTTCACGAAAGAGAACATTGAGAAAGGCGGGGAGGCCCTCACGGATTGAGGATTCCGGCGACGGATCTGCCTTGCCGGAGTACTGCCCCGCCCTGGCCCGTCATCTTGAGGACTATGTACATTCCCGGAAGACGCCCGGTTGCTTTACACGAATGTTCGGCGTAAACTATTACGAGGATCAGGTTTGCGCGCCTGCCCATGCCCGCCGGCCATCGCCCGTATGTTCCCGAGTCACTTCCAGCGCATCCTGCTCTTTTCGGTACTCCCCGGCCCTTTTCCGCTGCTAATTCAGCCCTGATTCCCGGAAGCGCTGCGTGACCGGCAGACCCAAGCGGTTCCTTGTAACTGATTAGTGGCCGGTTTCACGGGTCCACGCTACGATGACTTCGACGCTCCCCGGTCCTTATCGATATCTCCCCGGCCGGGCGCATTGAGATTCACCAAGAAGATCGCGCTTCTCAGCAACCGGTGGTCGGGCAGCGGCGCGGAATACACCGCCCAGCTCTTCAAGAACCTCTCCTACTCCACGCAGATCGGCGACACGACCTACGGGGCGTTCGGCGAAATCACCATGAACGCACAATTGCCGAACGGCTGTATATACTGGTTCCCGTGCACCCTGACGACGACTCCGGACGGCAAGTGTCCCGAGGGAATAGGCATTATTCCCGATATCCTCATCGAGAACACGAAGGCGGACATTGCTGCGGGGAACGACAGGGTTCTGCAGTACGCCATCGGATACCTGTCGCCGTAGAAGCTTGTCCGGGGTGTATCAGTGTGCGGGCTGCGGGGTGGCCGTTCCCCTTGAAAAGGCTGGCATGGTTTTGTATCTTGAATCCGAAACCCTCCCCTGGACATCCCCTCGCGAAGCAGGGTATGCATCTTCCCCGAAATCTTGGGCGAGGCAACGCAGATGCCGTGAAGCGGTGGGGGGGGGGAAGAATACATTCTCGTTACACTCCGGGTACCATGGCACAACGACGGTGCCGCGGGGCGGCCCGCTAGCCCCCCAAAAACTCCGCCGTATCATTGCCTTCCCTCCCACACCTGAAAATCGAATTCGGAAACTGCGAAGAAACCCGGATGACCCCGCGCTCTGAGGATGGACGGATTCGGCTCTTGATCGTTACCCAGTTCCTTGACAGGGGCGGGCTGGAAGAAGTCGTGAAGACCCTGGTCCGGAGGCTTTGCGCCGACCGGTATGTGATCGCCGTGGCATATGCCAAAGGGGGACGAGCAGCGGCGGAGCTTGAAGCCGATCCTCACGTGAAGCTCATCTCGTATGACGCTCCGGGTCGATGGGCGCGGTTCCAGAGGCTCTGGCGGGCGGCGCGCGACTTCCATCCCGACATTGTGCACTCGCACTTCAGCTGGTACGGGCCTGTGGCCGGTCTGCTGTCAGGCGCGATGCGGGTCGAGACAATTCACAATCTGTACGACTGGTTCACGGGGCCATTGAGGCTATGGTACGGACTCCACCTCCTTTTGAACAACAAGATCGTCGCAGTCTCCCGCCACGTCGCCGGGTTTTCGCGGAAGCAGTTTTTCTTTCTTCCTTACGGCCGCATGGTGGTGATCGCCAACGGAGTGGAATTGCCGCAAGAGCGGCCCCCTCTTCCCGGGCAGGGAAGGACGGAGCATGAGGTGCTCACAATAGGATTTGTCGGGCGCCTCTCGCCGCTGAAAGGGGTCGAGTTTCTTCTCCGGGCGGCGGCNNTAGACTGAGGTCGATGGCTTCAGAGTTGGGAGGAGTGGAGTTCGCGGGCTATCAGAACGACATCCAGGCTTTTCTGCGCCGGTGTGATCTCTTTGTCCTGCCTTCTGTCCTCGAAGGGATGCCTTTGAGCGTGATCGAAGCGATGGCCGCCGGACTCCCCGTCGTGGCAGCTTCCGTCGGAGGGGTCCCTGAAGTTGTCGAAGATCGGGTCACAGGCATCCTTGTGCCTCCCCGGGATCCGGGGGCTCTGGCTTCGGCGATTGAAGAGCTTGCAGGCGATCGGGAATTGCGGCTCAGGATGGGTAAGAACGGTCAGGACCGGGCGTACTCTCTCTTTGGCGCCGACCGGATGGTGCGGGAGACCGACCTGTTGTACCGTGGGCTCCTCAAGAGGCCGGAATTGCACTCATGACTGACGGCGATAGCCAACAAAAAGCGCCAGGCACGCTCCCGCCGGTATCCTCACGAGACCGGCGTTCGAAGCCGTCTGTAGGGCTGAGGAGCAGCGACTACCTCTCGATGCGTCCCCTGATGGACTGGTTGGCGGAGGTCGCGACACGCCACGTGCACGGCATGCTGCTGGATTATGGCTGCGGGAATCAGCCGTACCGTCCGCTCTTCGAGCCGCCCGCGACGAAGTACCTTGGCGCCGACGTGGCGCAGAACGCAACCGGCACAGTGGAGATCATCGTGCGACCCGGGGAACCGCTCCCTCTTGAGGCCGAAAGCATCGACACCGTCCTCTCTACGCAGGTGCTTGAGCATGTGACGGATCCTCCGGCGTACCTCCGCGAAGTCTCGCGGATCCTTCGGAGAGGCGGTGTGCTGATTCTTACCTGCCCGGCCTCCTACATGCTGCACGAGGAGCCGAACGACTACTTCCGGTTTACGAAATATGGACTGGCCAGCTTGCTCAGTCAGGCGGGGCTTGAGGTTGTTGAGATCGACGAAGCCGGAGGGGCCTGGAGGCTGATGGGACAAATCTTCATCAACCATCTGGTGTTCGGACGCAGGCGCACTGTGCCGGTGCTGACAGGCATCTTCATGCGGATTGCGGTGCCGGCCTGCAACATCATCTTCGGCACGCTGGACCGGCTGAACCGCAACGAGAAAGACACTGTGAACTATATGGCGATCGCCCGGAAGGCCTGAGAACACCCCTGGGCTTGGCTGAACGGAAAGCAATGCGTCCCCTTGCGCTCACGGGATCCCTCGACCCGAGGGCGTGAGAGTGTGACTCTGGAAGAGCGAGACATGGAACGTACCTCGTGCGCGGTATGCGGATCTGCAGATGCGGTGTATCTCTGGACCAGAGGGGAGGCCCGGTACGAGCGGTGCCGCTCGTGCGGACTNNGATGAAAGCTACTACGTCGCAAAGGACTCCGCGATGGCTGCTACGGGGTACGAGAACTATTTTGAGCAGTGCACCCACGGGCTCATCGAGGAATACTTCTCGATCGTCAAGCATGCATCCGGCATGAAAACGGGTAGGCTGCTCGACGTGGGGAGCGGCCCCGGCAATCTGGTCGCCCACGCCATCGACATGGGATGGGATGCCGTAGGGCAGGAGATCTCTCAATGGGCCTGCACCCGCGCCCGAGAGAAGGGGATTCCTGTGCTTGAGGGTCCGCTGGAGGATCAGCATCTTCCGGA
>PMBF01000032.1 GCA_003152875.1 Ignavibacteriota bacterium
GGGGGTGCGGGATTCATCGGATCGAACATCGTCGAAGAGCTGGTCCGCCGCGGGGAGAAGGTGAGAGTGCTCGACAACCTCTCGTCGGGGAAACGCGAGAACCTCGCCCCGTTCATGGACCGGATAGAGCTGGCCGAAGTGGACCTGCGGAGCTACCACATGGTGCGGGAAGCCGTCGCCGGCATCGACGTCGTGTTGCACCAGGCGGCCCTTCCTTCGGTCCCCCGCTCGGTCCGCGATCCGCTCACATCAGACGATGTCAATGTCCACGGCACGCTCTCCCTGCTCCATGCCGCCCGCAGCGCCGGCGTGAAGCGCCTCGTCTACGCGTCTTCCTCTTCCGTGTACGGGAATACCCCTGAGCTCCCCAAACACGAGGGGATGGCTCCGAATCCGCGGTCTCCCTATGCGGTCTCCAAGCTTGCCGCCGAGCAGTACTGCCGGGTCTTTGCGGACCTTTACGGACTGGAGACGGTTGCGCTTCGCTACTTCAATGTCTTCGGACCCCGCCAGGACCCCACGTCCCAGTATTCGGCGGTGATCCCGAAGTTTATCACGGCGATGGTGAAGGGGAAGCGCCCGGTGATCTACGGAGACGGCCTGCAGAGCCGCGACTTCACCTATGTGCTGAACGTTGTGGAGGCAAACCTCCTTGCGGCAACCGTCGACCTCCCGGAGCGCGGTGTGTTCATGAATTGCGCCTGCCACGGCCAGACCTCGCTGAATGATCTGGTGCGCGAGCTCAACAGGATCCTGGGCACGTCCATCCAGCCGGAATACGCACCGGAGCGCGAAGGGGACGTGAAGCACTCCTTCGCGGCAATCGACCGGATGGTGTCAGTCCTCGGCTACAGGCCGGGAATCACCTTCGGGGAAGGGCTGGACAGGACATGCGCCTACTATCGATCCGCCATTCTCGGCGCGAGTCTTCCACACTGAGCCTCCGGCCATGAAGGTCCTGATGGTCGTCGACGGCCTCCACCCGGGCGGCAAGGAGAGGCGCCTCGTTGAGCTCATGAGGTCCTTGAAGGCCCGCCGGGATGCGGAGGTCGAGCTCGTCGTGATGTCCGAGGAGATCCGGTACCCCGATGTCCTGACGCTCGGAATACCGATTCTGCGCATGATCCGGCGCACCCCCCATGACCCGGGGGTCTTCCGGCGGTTCTACCGGCTTTGCCGGGAGCGGGCTCCCGACCTTATCCATACCTGGGACCCGATGACGTCGCTCTACGCCGCACCTGTCGCCCGGCTCCTCGGCATTCCTCTGGTCAACGGCATGGTCACCAAGGCTCCCGCGCGGCTCTCCTGGCGAAGCCTCGAACGCATCGCTGGGTTCCTCACGTTTCCCCTCTCCGCCGCCGTCGTCGGTAACTCCAGGGCCGGCCTCCAGTCGTTCCGGGTCCCCCCCGGGAAAGGGCGGTGCATCCATAATGGGTTCAACCTTGACCGACTCAGGGGCCTGGACGAGCCTGCGGAAACGAGAAAACGCCTCGGCATCACCACACCGCGCGTGGTGGCAATGGTCGCTGCATTCACCCCCAAGAAGGACTATTCCACGTTCATCCGCGCGGCCCGGGAGCTGCTGGCCCGCCGGGACGACATCACGTTCCTTGCAGTTGGAGATGGGCCCACCCGCGCGGCGGCGGAGGCTATGATGGAGCCGGATCAGGCGGGGAAGATTCTCTTCCCCGGCTGGGTGAGCGGCGTGGAGTCGCTCATGAGGGCCGTCGACATCGGGGTCCTTGCAACGGACGCCGATGTGCACGGCGAAGGGATCCCCAATGCGCTCCTCGAGTTCATGGCACTCGGGAAACCCGTCGTCGCCACACGGACGGGGGGGACGGGCGAGCTGGTCGTGGAGGGGGCGACAGGCTTCCTTGTGGGGAACAGGGACCCGGGCGCCATGGCCGCACGGATCCAGCAGATCCTGGATGATCCCGCGCTTTCCCATGCTCTGGGCGAGTGTGGGCGCACGCGTGTCCAGTCGGAATTTACCATCGAGGCAATGACGGCGTCCTACGTAGAGCTCTATCGTCAGCTCCTTCCCTCAGGGCGGAAAGCGGATGTACATGCCGCGCGAAGGTAGGACCGCTCGACCGTGGGAAAGGCGCTCATCCCGGCGCCGTAATCTTTTCGGAGCAAAGCCGGGAAAAGGTGCAACAAGGAGGGTGGCTCGGGTATTTATAGGGTGATCCCACCTTCAATCCAGGCTCGCCAGGGCGATGGATACCGCAGGCATCCATCGAGTGAACTGTGATGCAGAACACGGTGTTTCTATGACGAATCCTTCTTCTTGTAGTGTGGGAACTCCCCGTGCAGCAGGCATGGGACGTGCCGCCGACACACGATCAGAAAAAGGCCCGCATGAACAGGTCCATCCACTCCGCCTACCGCGATCTGCTCGGATACATGCCCAATCGTTCGGGCAAGGCTCTTCTCCGGACCGTCTGGAAAAACCGGGGTCACCCATCTATCTTCATTGATCCTCGCCAGCACCGCCTCGACGGGCTGGGGAAAGGATCGGTCACATTTTCGCTCGATTTCGAGCTTGCGTGGGCCTGGCGCTTTTCAAAGGGTCCGGGCATCGATTGCACAAGAATCGGGATGTGGGAACGGGCCTATCTTCCCCGCGTGCTGTCGGAATTCGACTGGAG
>PMBF01000059.1 GCA_003152875.1 Ignavibacteriota bacterium
GGGATGTTGAGCGTCGTCGCGCCGGCGCGGACCGCCTCTGCCAGGACCTCGGTGAGGAAACCGGGATCGCTCCGCCCCGCATCCTCCGGGCTGAACTCGACGTCGGCGCAGAGGGACCGCGCATACGCGACCATCTCCGCCACCCGTGCCACAACCTGGGCCGGCTCCATCTTCAGCTTGGTCTGCATGTGGATGGGGGACGTCGCAAGAAAGATGTGGATCCTGGGATGCGTGGCGTGCCGCACGGCATCCCACGCCTTCTCGATATCTTTGCTGTTGGCGCGCGCCAGCCCGCAGATGACGGGAGGCGCGGGACGCATGGCGCCCGCCACACCCACCTCGGCGGCAATCCGCCGCACCGCCTCCTGGTCGTCGGGCGAGGCGGCCGGGAATCCCGCTTCGATGACGTCGACNNGGCGATTGCTCGCCGTCGCGCAGGGTGGTGTCGAAAATCCTGATGTAGGTATCCATGCTCAGACCTCTCCCTGAAAGTCCCGTTTGAGTGCGACCCTTCCGGTGCGCGCCATTTCCATGATCTGGAAAGGCTTCATCATCTTGATGAAGGCGTCGACCTTCTGCTGGCTGCCCGTCGCCTCGAGCGTGAGGGACTGCGGGCTGATGTCGACCACCTTGGCGCGGAAGATCTCGGTGATCTGCATGATCTCCGACCGGGTCTGCGGCGTCGCGCGGACCTTCGCCAGCACCAGCTCGCGCTCCACGAAGTTGTCGTAGGTCAGGTCGACGACCTTGATCACGTCGATGAGCTTGTTGAGCTGCTTGATGATCTGCTCGATGATCTGGTCGTCGCCGTGCGTGACGATGGTCATGCGGGAGACCGCTTCGTCCTCCGTGGGACCGACGGTCATGCTGTCGATGTTGTACCCCTTGGCGGCAAAGAGGCCTGCAATGCGCGCAAAGGCCCCGAAACGGTTCTCCACGCTGATGGCAATGGTGTGCCTGCGCGCTTGTTCTTCGCCGGCCGCGGTCGCAGCCGCCCCTGGTTTGGCATTCATGCTCAGGATACTCCGGTTTTGAGAGGAGGGATGAGGGCGGGGTCGTGCACGACGAAGGCCTCCGCCGGGCGGCCGTTTCCTCCGGCCACGGGCGCCGGAGTGTCGATCATCTCGCTGACAGACATCCCGGCCGGGATCATCGGATAGACATTCTCCTCGCGCTCCAGCACGAACTCGGCCAGCACGGGTCCGTCGTTGTATTCCAGCACCCGCCGCAGGGTCGCCTCCACCTCGGACGACGCGGTCGCGCGATACCCCGGCAGCCCGTATGCGTCGGCAAGCTTCACGTAGTCGGGGCTGGTCATTTCGACGTGCGAATACCTCCGCTTCCAGAACAGCTCCTGCCACTGGCGCACCATGCCCAGGAACCCGTTGTTGAAGATGAGGATCTTCAGGGGCAGCTTCTGCTCGACGATCGTGGCCAGCTCCTGGGAGTTCATCTGGAACCCGCCGTCGCCGCTGAGGGAGATGACCGGCAGATCGCTCCTGCCGAACGCCGCCCCCATCGAGGCCGGAAGGGAGAACCCCATGGTGCCGAGGCCGCCGGAGGTGATGTGCGTCCTGGGAAGCGTGAAGCAGAAGAACTGGGCCGCCCACATCTGGTGCTGGCCGACGTCCGTCACGAGCACGGCGTTCCCGCCCGTCAGCTCGCTCAGCTTGGAGATCACCTCCTGCGCGTGGATCTTGCCCCCGGTCTGGTACCGCAGCGGGTGCTCGCGCTTCCATCCGTCGATCTTCTCCAGCCACTCCGCGGTGTCAAGCCCCTCCACCTGTTCAACGAGCTTGGTCAGCACGGCCCGCACGTCTCCCAGGATGGGGAGATCCACCTGGACGTTCTTGTTGATGGCCGCCGGATCAATGTCAATGTGGATTTTCTTCGATTCGGGGGCGAAGGCCTCGACCTTCCCCACCACGCGGTCGTCGAACCGCGCGCCCACGGCGATGAGCAGATCCGACTGGTGCACCGCCGTGTTCGAGTACCACGTTCCGTGCATGCCCAGCATCCCCATGGAGAGGGGATGGTTGCCCGGGAAACTCCCCAGACCGTGAAGGGTCATCGTCACCGGACAGTGCAGTTTTTCCGCAAGCGCCAGGAGCTCCTTCGAGGAGTTGGACTGGACGGCCCCGCCGCCCACGTACAGCACGGGACGGCGCGATCCTTTGATGAGCTCGGCGGCGCGCTTGATCTGCCCGGGATGCCCCTCGACGGTCGGCCGGTACGAGCGCAGCTGCACTTTTTCCGGGTAGTCAAACGGCGCCTTGTGCGCCATGACATCCTTCGGGAGATCCACAAGCACGGGGCCGGGGCGTCCGCTCGTGGCGATGTAGAACGCCTCCTTGATGGTGCGGGCAAGGTCGGTCACATCACGCACCAGGTAGTTATGCTTCGTCACGGGGCGGGTGATACCGACAATGTCTGCCTCCTGGAAGGCATCATTGCCGATCAGGCGGAGCGGGACCTGGCCCGTAAACACGACGATAGGCGTGGAATCCATGTAGGCGTCGGCCAGCCCGGTGACGGTGTTCGTTGCCCCGGGCCCGGAGGTCACCAGGACGACTCCCGGTTTCCCCGTGGCGCGGGCATATCCCTCGGCCGCGTGGGTGGCGCCCTGTTCATGGCGCGTCAGCACGTGCTTGATATCGCTGATGTCGTGCAGGGCGTCGTACACGCCGATGGTTGCGCCCCCGGGATACCCGAAGACGGTCTCCACCCCTTCGGCAACAAGGCTCCGTACGAAAATCTCCGCTCCGGTCATCACACGTCCCGTGTGATGCGACCGCCCGTCGTCTTCATGTTGTCGTGCCATACCACGCCCTTCCGCAAGGATTGTGAATGTCAGAAACCGCCGTCGGTCACCGCACCTTTGCTGCTTGAAGAAACGAGGCGGACGTACTTCGCCAGCACCCCCCGGGTGTACCGTGGCCGGGGGGGCGTCCATGAGGCCTTCCGCCGCGCAAGCTCGCTCTCGGGAACGTTCAGCTGGAGAAGGCCGGCTGTGGCGTCGATGGTGATGGAATCCCCTTCCTGCACCAGGGCGATGGTCCCCCCCACTGCTGCCTCCGGGGCCACGTGGCCGACGACCATGCCGTAGGTTCCCCCCGAGAACCGTCCGTCGGTAATGAGCCCGACGGCATCGCCCAGTCCAGCCCCGATGAGGGCAGAGGTGGGTGCGAGCATCTCGCGCATTCCCGGACCTCCAACGGGGCCTTCATACCGGATCACGACCACGTCGCCGGGATGGATGCCGCCCGCCAGGATGGCCTGCAGGCAGCGTTCTTCAGACTCGAAGACACGCGCCGGGCCGGTGGTCCGAGGACGTTTCACGCCTGTGAGCTTTGCCACGGCCCCCTCGGTCGCAAGGTTCCCACGCAGGATCATCAGGTGCCCCTGTGCGTACAGAGGCTCGTTCCAGGGCCTGATCACCTCCTGACCGGCCGGAGGGACGGGCGGGATGTCGCGGAGCTCCTCCGCCATGGTCCGGCCCGTTACCGTGAGGGCGTCGCCGTGCAGGCATCCGTGCTCGAGCAGGATCTTCATCACCTGCGGCACCCCTCCCGCCTCATGAAACTCGGTCGTCACGAATCGCCCCGACGGTTTCAGGTCGCACAGGACCGGAGTCCGGCGGCGTATGGCTTCAAAATCGTCGAGCGCAAGGGGAACGCGCGCGGAATGCGCGATGGCGAGAAGATGGAGGACGGCGTTGGTGGATCCGCCGAGGGCATTGACAACGGTGATGGCGTTTTCGAATCCTTTGCGGGTCAGGAGATGGCTGGGGAGGATCTGTCTGCGGACAGCCTCGGCGAGGACACGCGCCGCTTCTCCTGTGCTCACGGCCTTTTCTTCGTCCTCGGCCGCCATCGTGGAGGAAGAGCGGAGACTCATGCCCAGCGCTTCGATTGCGGAGGACATCGTGTTGGCGGTGAACATCCCCCCGCACGCCCCTGCCCCCGGACACGCGTGGCGCTCGACCGCGGCGAGCTCCTGTGCATCGATCTTTTTGGCGCTGTACTGCCCCACGGCCTCGAACACGCTGACGATCGTGAGGTCGCGGCCCTGGTAATGGCCGGGCTTGGTCGTCCCGCCGTAGACGAATATCGAGGGGATGTTCAACCGGGCGATCGCGATCATCGCGCCGGGTATGTTCTTGTCACAGCCGCCGATCGCCATCACCCCGTCCATCGCCTGGGCGTTGCACACGGTCTCGATGGAGTCGGCGATCACTTCCCGGGAAACGAGGGAGTACTTCATCCCTTCGGTTCCCATCGAGATCCCGTCGCTGACGGTGATGGTGCCGAACACCTGCGGCATGGTGCCTGCCTCGCGGAGCGCTTCCATGGCGCGCGCAGCCAGCACGTCGATTCCCATGTTGCAGGGTGTGAGATTGCTATATCCGCTGGCAACGCCGATGATGGGCTTCAGGAAATCCGCATCCTGAAAACCCACGGCGCGGAGCATTGCCCGGTTGGGAGAGCGCTCGGTTCCTTCGGTGATCTGTGAGCTTCGAAGTTTGCCAGGAGTCTCAACTGCCATGAGGTTCCTCTCGTGGACGAACGATTATTCTGTCCGCCAGAGGTGAACCTTGCTTTGCTTGGTGAATCTTTTGGTAGGTTAGCCTCTGGCGTTCGGGTCAGGAAATTAGAATCAGACCCAGCACTAGGCTAAGAAGCAGGACGCTAATGAGGATGGTAACGCCGCCGCTGGAGCGTGGATTCGCTTCTCCAATGGTCAAACCGGGGGCGGTATGTGGCGTGTTACCCATGATGTGTCACATTCAATGTAACATTCCGAGCCTCTATGTCAAGGGAAAAAATGCGAACGAAGGAAGTTTCTTGGGCGGGCCGTCCGGATGCCCCTCTGGAGCTGAATTCTCTCATAACACCGAGGCCATACGGTGGTCCGGAGCGGCGCGAGCGGGACTCCTGGGCCAGTGACGGCGTCGGACATCGGTGGCCTGTCGATGCCAGTGGATGCATCAAGCGGCCAAGGCATGTATGGTATTTCAGGGCGCCCCGGCTATCCGACATTCCGGAGTATCACGAACCCCCCCCCTACAATCAGCGCACCCCCGAGGAGCTTCAGGGTGAGCCTCTCTTCGGAGAAGATCCTTCCTCCGTAGAATGAGGCATACAGGATGGAGGTGCGCTTCACCGCAAGAACCAGCGCCACGGGAGCCAGTTTCGTCGCTTCAAGCTGCGTAAAGCGGTAGGCCAGACTCACCAGCGCCACCGCTGCAAGAAGCGGAAGCTGTCCGATGCCCTTACGGGCAAGAGCGGGGAAGGAGGCGCGGCGGGCCAGGAGGAAGACGCCGAAGAGTCCACAGTAGACGATGTGCTGGTAGAAGAGGACGACAAGGGGGGGCGTGCGGTAGCCGCTGACAAGGGTCTTGTCGAGGACGGAGGAACAGGCGAAGAGCACGAGTGCGCCCACGATGCTCAAGCGGCTGCGCGAGGCAAAGGCCTCCCTGAAGGGAGCCCAGAACGCCTGTGCCGGCCGCTTCTCCACGATGTAGGTCCCCGCGGTCATCATGCCGATCCCGGCCCACTCCCAGGGCTGAAGAGATTCCCCCGCAGCAAGGAGCGAAAGAAGAGCAGCCGCGGCCGGGGTAAGTCCGAGAAGTGGAAGCGCGGTGCTGATTTGATTCCGCTCCAGCGCCGTCATGACCAGCAGGAACGCGATCCCGCCGATGATGCTCTTCCCGATGACGATCATCATGGTGGACGCAGGGAGAGACGTCACGTCCGCCGTCAACGGCACAAAGGAAGAAAGCACCAGGATAATGATGGAGACAAGAAACGAGAATTCGAGGGCGCTCAACCGGTAGAGCGTCTGCTTCTGCATGACGGCAGCCGCCGCCGAAAGAAGGGCCGAACTCAAGGCAAGAGCAAACCAGAGCATGGGACGTTTTCCGCGGGAATTGTCATAGTGTGACCGTGGCCGAGATCACGAAATTCCTCCCCGGCTCCATCCGGATCGCTCCCCGGAGAGTGGAGAGGTGGTCCTGATACCCCTTGTCCAGCAGGTTGTGGATTCCGGACCGGACAGTAAGGGGACCCCCGCCCAGGGGCTCGGAGGAGAAGTCCGCATCCACCACTGCGTAACCAGGCGTGCGGACCTCNNGCCCCCCCATGAGGTGAAGGCACACCTCAAGGCCACGTGTCCATTCAACGGTGCTATGAAGGGGAGGTCGGCCTGATGGAGGATATCCTCTCCGCGGACGTAGGAGAGTGACGCCTCGAGCGCGCTCCACGATGAGCAGATGATCTCGCCGGAAATCTCATAGCCGTACAACCGCGCTTCTCCGATATTCTCTCCGATCAACGCCGGGCGCCCCTCGTAGACTCCCGGCGCTTCCGTTACGAGATCCCGGAGGTGATTCAGGAACAGATCGGCCTGCATCCGGAGCCCATCCCTGTGCCAGCGGACACCCGCCGTGAGACAGATGCTCCTCTCGGGCTTCAAGGACGGATTGCCCAGGTGCACGACGCTCCCCAGATCGATGAACTGGTATCGCTCCTCGAGGGAGGGTGATCGAAACGCGGTGGAGGCGAGAAAGGTCACGTCAAGCGCAGGATAGAGTTCCTGCCAGATACCTGCGTTGGCGCTCCAGGAGCTGTTCCGTGCGGACATTGCCTGCCAGAGAACCTGCTGGTTCGGCGGGGACGTCTGAAGAGTCCCGCCAGAGATGATGTACTCGGGGTTCAGGGTCTGGTCGTTCCTCACGCGGATCCAATCGTACCGGGCGCCGCATGTGGCCGTCAGTTTATCCGGGACGATATGCCACTCGTTCTGCGCGTAG
This sequence comes from Ignavibacteriota bacterium, assembly GCA_003152875.1. Lineage (GTDB taxonomy): Bacteria > Bacteroidota > Ignavibacteria > UBA10030 > UBA6906 > Fen-1262. Next base: position 6,812 of record PMBF01000059.1, read on the forward strand.
ACACCCCCGCTGAAGAAGGAGGAGGAGGGCACGGGCCGCTCGCCGACGACCTGAACGCCGCTGTACCTCTCCCTCCTGCTGTCAAGCTCTCTCTGCCAGAGCTCCCCCCCCACAGCGAGGAGATCCTCCTCATGAAGCATCACCCTGGCTTCCGCCTGCATGCTGAGGGTTGCATGGACCGCATGCGGGGTAAGCCTCACTGCCGGATTCTGGATGATCTCGACATTCCGGTCGATCTCCTGACGCGATGCCCTGAATGTGAGCATGGGGATTTCCGGAGTAATGTTGGGAACGGAATACTCCAGACCGATCAACTCGCGCCGGGCGAGCGTGTAGGTCGCCGTCGCGGCCGCCCCGATTGGAGATCCGCCCGGAATCCCCGTGTCCTCCGCCTGCGAGCGCTGGTAGGTGAGGACCAGCGATTGCTCCTCGAATGTCTTGAGCCCCAGCGTGCCGCAGAGGCTGAAGTCACGGTACTGGGAATTCGGAAGAAGACCGCCCGGTGTCATGGTGTTGCCGGCTTTCCGGTACCCCCCACTGAGCCTCCATCCCAGGCGCTCTGCCGAGCCTTCGAGTGCGGCGTACTCGGAGACACCCCCGTCGACGCTCGTGAAATCCGCCGTGACTTCCCCCCTGACCCGGGGCTCTCCGGTGAATGACGGCCGCCGGGTGATGAGGTGGACCACCCCCCCGAGCGCCCCGCTTCCGTAGAGGACCGAGCCTGACGACTGAACCGTTTCGACCCTCTCGAGATCATGAAGATTGACAAGCGAGAGCGCCCCGGCGATGTCGTTTGCCGTTTCGATCCTGGTATTGTCGACGAGCATGATGATATCAGACCGGCTCAGGCCCCGGATCGAAATGGCGGCTTCCCAGGTCCCGTCGCGCACCAGGGAAACCCCCGGAAGATCCTTCAGGGCGTCGGGGAGTGTCACGCCGGAGGTCCCGTTGAGCTGGTCGTGCAGTTCCACCTGGACGGGATAGGGGGTGGCGCTCATCGACGACCCGAGGGACCGGACAACGACCTCGGCGGCCGGCAGGAGCGCGGGCTGAAGAGAAATGAGGATGCTGTCACCCGTTCCGGGGTGGACGGTGATGCTTCTCTCCACGTCGGCGTATGCAATGTGATGCACCTCGACGGTGTACCGTCCCGGTGCAAGGCGCTCAAACCGGAAGAGACCCTGGTCGTCCGTCACCGTTCTCTCCGACGTTTCCACGATGAGCACAATCGCCCCGGCAACGGGTTTCATCGCGGCGGCGTCGGAGACACGGCCGGTGAGAGGCGGCATCGCTGCAACTGCAATCGACGCCTGAAAGGCGAGGAGGATGCCCACACTCCGGAGGCGCCCAAGGGTTCCGCCGAATGGTTCCCCCCCTCCCTTACCGCACAAGTCCATTCCGGTGCCTCGCGGCGGGCAATTTCCAAGACACATCGGTCTCATCGGTTCATTGTCGCTTCATGAGGGACCCCTGACCGTTCCAGTGTTGAACGACAGTATACTGACCAGATTGCCGCTTGTCAAGCGGCCGGTGTATCGACCGTCATTCGGCATGCGGCGTGGGGAGCCTGGAGGGGGGAGATCGATGCCTTGGGCGACGTCGGTCAGGTCGAGGCCGTTCCTGAGGGTCAAGCGTTTATTGTGGCGTGGGAGGGGGAGGGATTATTGCGCACCTGGGCAGAATTTGTATATTGGTGGAGAATCGGCTCTTCCCTCTGACTCCCGAAACGATCAGGTCGAATGCGTTACACCATACTGGGAAATACAGGACTGCGTGTCTCGGTTCTAAGCTTCGGCACCATGCGGCTGCCGATCTCAGGTGCGAATCCGGATTTCTCCCGCTCCACCGCCCTGATCAGACACGCCGTCAATCAAGGGATAAACTTTTTCGATGTGGGTACGTTCTATTGCCACGATCATTGCGAAGAGGCCTTTGGCCTGGCAACCAGGGACTTGCCGCATGACAGGTTCATCATCAGCGGCAAGAACTCATCACACCAGACAGGATCACCCGACTGGCTTGGACAGCTCAGGAATTCGCTCTCTCAGTTCGGCCGGGACAGCTTTGACATCTACTTCATCCACTATCTCACCCTTCAGCACTGGGAGTCGCATTTCCTGCAGAAGGGGATCATCGACCAGGTCCTCAGGGCGAAAGCGCAGGGCCTTTACCGGCATCTCGGTTTCAGCAGCCATGACACTCCTGAGAATGTGTACAGGTTGCTTGACACCGGCATGTTTGACGCAGTCATCCTGCCGTTCAACCTCCTGCAAAGAGAACACAGCCTCACGATGTCCTATGCCAGACAGAAAGGAATCGGCGTGATCGTGATGAACCCCCTGGCGGGAGGGGTGCTTGTCGACGCAGCTATCTATGAAGAGGTCTGCCAGACTGCGGGGTGGAGAAATCTTGCGGAGAACGCGTTGAGCTTTGTTCTTTCGCACCCATCTGTCGATACTGTGCTTTCGGGCATGACGTCCGAGTCCATGATCGACGAAAACGTCCGTACGGTGCACAACCGGAGACTCACCGCTCCTCAGATGGCGCAACTGGAGAGTTCTCTTTCTCTGGAAAAGAGCAAGCTGTTCATCCCCTGCACATCCTGCAACTACTGCATGCCGTGTGTCCAGGGGATCGACATCCCGGAGATTATCCGGATCTGGAACAAAGATGCCGTGTTGACCAGCCGGAAGATCTCTTCGCGGGATTATGCCGATCTGCCGGTGACCGCGGACTGCTGCATCGAGTGCAATGACTGCGTCTCGAGATGCCCCCGCGGAGTCAATATCCCGGCCCTGATGAACGACGCGTCCCGGCTCTTCATGACCGGTCTATGACATCGTTTTGAGCGCCGCACACCCACCGCTGCATTTCCCTTCCAGAAGTTCCCGGCATCCCGTGCACCGGGCAAAGATGCCCCTCTCCCGCACGCGCGTAAGCCGTCCCTCAAGTGCCGCCTTCAGTTCATCCCATCGCGTCAGTTGAGCAACCGCCACGCCAAGGTCACGCAGGGGGAAACAAGGAATGGCGGAGGAATCAGGGCAAAAATCGGGTATCGGCCCGCAGTGCGACGAGAAGTCGATCCCGTTGTCCTGGAAAAACTTCCTCTGTTCCGCATCGAAAAAGCAATATGGAAAACCACAGTCGAACAGGGGTCTTATTCCGGAATCCACTCCTGTCCGTATGAACTCAAACAGATGTGCCGCCAGCACCCGATACTCCGTGGGGTCCAGGTGCGTGTTGCGCCTGTCGGGCCAGACAGGCAACGCAAGGCCGAGGCGGTAGTGCCTCTCCAGATTGTAGGCCGTTATCTCATCGAGAAGATGATGCAGGCTTTGGTCACTCTGGAACACCGTAGCGGCGAGATGCACCCTGTATCCCATCTTGTGATAGAGCCGGATGGTCTCCGCCGCTATCGGCCCGGTGGACCTGTTGACGCAGAACGTGAAGGAACCCTCTTGAATCAGCTGAAGCGAGTCAAGAAGTCCCGGCGGGATCCGGCCGCCGGTGAAAATATTCACCTGCAGTCCCTCGGTGAGAAGCAGCTCCAGGATGGGAAGGAAACTCCGGTTCAATGTCGGCTCGCCGCCGACAAGATTGACACCGCCGGAGTTCACTTGTTTTAATAGCGGCACCAGATGCCTGACCTGTTCAAGGCTGAACTGATGCCGCTCCTGGCGCGATTCTGCGAAACAGTAGGGACACTGGTTGTTGCATAGATATGTGAGCACCAGGTTGGGCATCTTCCAGGTCGCCCTTCAACGTCTATGGTGCCAAATGGCACTATCGGAGCAAGACCATCTTGCGCGTGATGACGGAGCCGCCGGCTTTCAGGCGCAGCAGGTAGGTGCCGGACCCGACCTGTCTCCCATGATCATTCGTGCCGTTCCAGGTCATGACGTGCCACCCCGGGGTGTAGTGGTCCGTTGTCAATGTGCNNTAGTTGGGCGCAAGCACCATCATCGACGGCAGTTCATCCTCCCCTCCCTCGGCGACCCCGGTGGTGAAGTCCGCCTGAGCCATGCGGCCGATCGGACCGTTCGGGTCGTACGCCATCGCTTGCTGGAAGTCCGCCCTGGCGGCAGTGAAGTCCCCCTGGCGGTAGTAGACAGCGCCCCGCAGCACATAGGCCTTGGCTTTCAGTATGCTGTCCGCCTTCGCGTGCGCCAGGACCTTGTTGACCTGCGTCAACGCCTCGGCAAGGATATCGCCGGTGTAGGCTTCCCAGGACTTGTTATAGTAGAGGCTGGGCGCAATCACCGAAACGCTTTCGCTGACCGCTACATCATTGAGCGCCGCCGCATAGAGGATTCTGGCGCCGGCGGGGTCCCCGCTGTCGGACTTGACCACGCCGATGTTCATCTTGATGCCGGTGTAGCCATACTTGCCGGTCTGTGCCAGGCTCAGTGCGGCGAAGAGATTCTGTTCAGCCAGGTCAGTCTTTTTCAACAAACGATAGAGCACGCCGAGATTATTGAGTGTGGCGACGGTAGCCGAATCCGCGGCGCTTGCAGTCCGGTAGGCGTCCACGGCGTGATGGGCCGTCAACGCGGTTTCGCTGTTATCTTCCAGAAAGATCCCAGCATTGAGCTGCCCGGAAGCGGTCCTGACCTGACCCTCGGCTTCATACTGGAGTTGGCACATGGCCGAGTAGAGCCCCGTGCTGTCCGGATGGATGGATGCCGTAAGAGTTGCCGAGGATCCGGCGGCAACGCTGAGTGGGAGAGCCGTGGCAAGGGAGAAGACTGTCATGTCAAAGCTGCAGCTTTGCACCGTGATCGAGGCGGCGGTTGGATTGACGACGACAAAATTCGTGGGAACCGTTCCCTTAAGGCTGCAGAAGCTGAACTGCAGTTGATCAGAGCTGACAACGAACAGGCTTGATGGGCGCCCGGTATTCAGGTTGTTCTGATGAAACTTGGGCCACGGGGTTTGGCCCAGGCCGGATCCTCCCCCGTAAATCGCGTAGAGCTTGCCGTCATCAGAGCCGACGTAAACAGTGCCGTCGGATCCGATGGCTGGTGAAGACCAAACGGTCGACCCGGTGGTAAACGCCCATTTCTGTGTCCCGTCCGGTTTGATGGCGTAGAGCTTGCCGTCAGCGGAGCCGACATAGACGGTGCCGTCGGATCCGATGGCTGGTGATGAGTTAACGTACGACCCGGTAGTAGACGCCCATTTCTTTGTCCCATCCGGTTTGATCGCGTAGAGCTTGCTATCTCCAGAGCCAACATAGACAGTGCCGTCGGATCCGATGGCTGGTGAAGATTCACCGAACGTCCCGGTGGTAGACGCCCATTTCTGTGTCCCGTCCGCGTTGATGGCGTAAAGCTTGCCGTCAGCGGAGCCGACATAGACAGTGCCGTCGGCTCCGATGGTTGGTGAAGAGCGAACGGTCGACCCGGTGGTAAACGCCCATTTCTGTGTCCCGTCCGGTTTGATGGCGTAGAGCTTGCCGTCAGCGGAGCCGACATAGACAATGCCGTCGGATCCGATGGCTGGTGATGAGTAAACGTACGACCCGGTGGTAGACGCCCATTTCTTTGTTCCATCCGGCTTGATGGCGTAGAGATTGTTATCATAGGAGCCGACATAGACAGTGCCGTCGGATCCGATGGCTGGTGAAGAGAAAACGAGCGGCCCGATGGTAAACGCCCATTCCTTTGTCCCGTCCGCGTCGATGGCGTAAAGCTTGCCATCTTCAGAGCCGACATAGATAGTGCCGTCGGATCCGATGGCTGGCGATGAGTAAACGCTCGACCCGGCGGTAAACGCCCATTTCTGTGTCCCGTCCACGTTGATGGCGTAGAGCTTATCATCAAAAGAGCCGACGTAGACAGTGCCGTCGGCTCCGATAGCCGGGGAAGAGCGAATGGTCGACCCGGTCGTAAACGCCCATTTCTGCGTGCCGGGGGTTTGCGCCAGGGCCGACGACCCAAGAGTAAGTAGAACCACAATGAAATGAAGACTACCGAGCCTTGGTTTCATTGCCTTTGCTCCTTTGGCATTGAAGAAACGTTTCCGCATTGAGTTTCGCCAGGCTGCGTTCATCTCGTCCTAGTTCGGATAGTGGTAGGTTACCGGGATGCAGGTACAGATTGTCGTCTGGCACGAACACCCCGTGCTCTGGCACGAACACGTCGTACATTCCGGCTGACAGGTGCACGTATGCGTTGAGCACCCCGTGAAGGGATTGCAGGTACAGGTGTTCGTGCTGCACACCGCATCGCAGGCACAGACCAGATTGCAGCTGCAGCTGCTCACCGGAACGCAGTTGCAGACAGAGTGACAGGAACATGTACCGCCCCCAGTCGGCGGTGTCTCATTGGGCTGCATCAGATGAACTTCCTTGTCCGGGATTTTGATGTCGACCAGCCCCAGGATCTTGGGCGTACCTTTGCCGGCACCTAATTTCTTCAGGCGATCGTCAGGACGTGGGAGCATTGGTTCCTCTTTGTGCTATGGTTCATCATGATATGAGCATTACCGTTCGCGCCGCGGCTACTGTTGGACGGCCGGAATCCCGGTCTCGCTCATCCCGGTTTGATCCTGGGTACAATTGCGCATGGCCGGATTGTAGTAGGTGCCTTCCACCAGACCAATCAAGCGGTTGCGGATCAGCTCGCGGTTCAGGAGACAGCGGTCATTCCCGCGCGGACCAGTGTACCCCATGTCTTCGAGCTTAGCCGCACATTCCCCCCCGCAATGCCATTTGGCAAAGCAATCCTGGCAGTAGGCGAGATGATCGACCGTCAGCGAGTGAAGGAAGCGCCGCTTCTGTTCGTCTATGTCCAGCGTGCCTTCCTGCCCGATCGTTCCAATAAAAAACGTGTCCGATTTGGGCTCTTCTCTACTGGTGACCTCGTAGCAGGTGGTCACATAGCCGTCCGGCGTGACGGAGAAGTTGTCGCATGATACGCCGCAAAAAGAGCTGGTCAGATTCTCGATCTTGCAGCCTGAATACGTCAGGGCAATCTGATACGAGGCGCTCTTCTTCTGACATGATTGGAAGTTTCTGGAGAATCGCTCTAAATCCGGACTCAGTCCGCTGTCGGTCTTGCAGCGTCCGCAATAGAACAACGGTTCGAAATGGACAGCTTTCACCCTGTAGTTCTGCCCGATGAAGTCCAGGCTCTCCTCCATCAGATCGACGTTGTAGGAACTGATGGTGCTGCGGATGCCATAGCGAAAGTGATGCTCGTCGAGGAAGCGAAGCGTNNCGGTCCACGAACTCAAACGATCCCTTGCCATTAGCCAAAGGGCGGTGATAATCCTGAACCCGGGGAAGCCCGTCAAAAGAGATGTTCAGATTGACAAAATGCTGCACGATCCATTCAAGCTGCTTCACGCTCAGGATGCCATTGGTGGCGGAGAAGGCAGCGAGCGTCAGCCCTTCCCTGGCACACCGGCCCTCGGCATACGCCACGATCTTTCTGATGAACTGCCACGGATAGAGCGGCTCCCCGCCGCCATGAAAACCCAGCATCAGCTGTTTGCCCGCTTTGGCCTTGAGGTTCTCGATGACTCTTTCCACGGCGCTCGTCGCATAGTGCCAATCCATGACCATGGCTTTGCGCTCGCCCGCGGACGCATAGCAGTACCTGCAGCGCATGTTGCACTGGTTGGTGGGAAAGAGGGTGACCTGCGTCGGAGCATACTTTTCGGGGATGGCTTTCACACAGGAGGCTTCCTTCGATGCATCGAAGATTCCTCTCTCGTTCAGGAACTCCAGTGCCGCCTTTTGCTGCTGACTGAGAGCCTCCGGGCTGAGGTCGTCGAGGGAAGCAAGCAGATTGACCAGATCCGGATTCGCAATACAGGCAAAGCCCAGGCGTGGAGCGTACAGAATATGGTTGCCGTCTCTGTATGGAAGCATGAACAGGTCGGCTGTTATTCTGTAGTCTTCACTCATAAATCACCTCCACCTTCTTCACAATCATCCTGTCGCCGGTGTAGATCAACTGCGCGTCGACAAAATCTTTGAGTGAGCCGGCTGTGGCGCGCCGACAATCGCTCTCGGACATGTTGCGCCCCCCGGCGAGCTCCTGAATGAGCGATTCCAGGGTTTTCCCCTCACTGATGGAGAGAAGGATGTCCGCTTCCAGACCGGAGAACCGGTGCGCCAGCACCTCGCCGGTCTTCAGATGCGTGTAGAGTTCAATTTCGGCGCTCGAGAGCAGCCTGATGCGAAACGCCGGATTGAGGCGCCAGAGGCTCTTGAGGGGATTGGCCTGCTCTTCTGCGAAAAGAGACAAACCGCTTGCCATGAGCACGGTGCTGCCGGCGAGCGCAGCCGCCATTTTCAGGAATTGCCGGCGAGAAGTGACTGTATGCATGGTGATTCCTTCCCAATCTGTTGCACTGCTGTTTTTTGATCTGTGCCGGACCCCAACCTGTCAGCCCGGGGCTACGCGGGCTGTTGCCACTATGCACATCAGTTCTCCCGGGACCGACGGAGGTGCGCCTGTCGGCGAATTCTTGCGCATGACGGTACGGAGGTTTTTGGCCTCAGCAGGGTCCCGTGGGACCCGCTACTCTCTCTGATAGTAGTCTTTCCGCTCCAGCATCTGGATGAGTCGATGCAGGATAAGTTCCCGGTTCGTTTCGCACCGGGAGGACCCCCTCGCTCCCAGAATATCGTCATGTCCGAGTTTGACTGCACAGTCGCCGGCACAATGCCATTTGGCGAAACAGTCTCGACAGTAGTCAATCGAATCCACCGAGAGAGAACGAAGGAATGCCCATTTCTCCCGATCTACCTCGATCCGCCCATTGCGCAGCATGCGTCCGAAAATGAAGGTCCCTGCCTGGGGGTGGCTCATGCTGGACACTTCCCAGCAGTTCGTCAGGTGGCCGTCGGCCGTCACGGCGAAGTTCTCAGTTCCCACGTAGCAGAAATTCCGTGACAGCCGGTCGAGGTTCGCACCGGAATATTCCAGCCGTATCCCCTTTTCCCATGAAAGTGTCTCGAGCGACTTGAAAGTGTCGGCAAACGCGTACATGTCCGGACCCGAGATGCGCTCGTCCAGAGTGAATCGCCCGCAGGCGAACATGGGCTCCAGGAAAAGGAGCTTCGTTTTGTACCGGCTGGCGATGAACTCTATGGTCTCGGCCAGCAGCTTCTCATTGTACGAGCTGACGGTGCACCGCAAGGCATAGGGGAAATTGTGCTCGTCGAGAAACCCGATGGTTTCGTCGACATGGCCGAACGAGCTCCCACCATTGGCCATCGGCCGATGGAAGTCCTGAACGTGAGGCAATCCCTCAAACGAGACATTCAGGAACGTGAAGTGTTTGATCACCCACGACAGCTTCGTCTTGCTCAACACGCCATTGGTCCCGGCAACGACGTGAAGTTCGATGCCTTCTTCGGTACAGCGTCGCCTGGCATACTGTACGATACCCTGGACCAGATGCCAGGCGCAGAACGGCTCTCCGCCGCCGTGGAATTCCAGCAAGAACACCGTTCTGCCTTGCTCTTTCAGGACAGACAGATGATAGTCGATCGCGCTGGTGGCGATTTCCCGGTCCATGGTTGTCTCCGCCCCGCGACTGTTTGAGGCATAGCAATACCGGCAACGCATGTTGCACCGGTTCGTGGGGAACAGCGTCAGTTTCGAGGGGGCGATCGTTTGGCTCGACTCCCCTGAAGGGATCGTCTTCTCGGTGCCGTTGAGCACTCCCTTCTCCACGAGCAGATCCAGGATTCCTTTCTGCCGGCTCTCCAGAGCCGGCTCATCCATACCTTCCAGCCCCAAGATGAAGTCAACCAGTTCCTTGTTCGCTAGGCAGGCAAAGCCCCTGGTCGGAGCATAGAGAATGCACTGATCCCCCTTGTAGGGCAGACTGAACACATCGGTCGTGATCTCGTAGTTACTCATGGATGACCATCAGTGGATTGATTCCACGTTGATCCGCGTAAAAAAGGAGCGGCAATCTTCTGTTGCCTCCTCCGGCAAGGCAATTCCGGCCGCCTCAATAATGTTTGCCAGACCGATGGTTCGTTCGATCGTGCAATCGCATGTCGCCGGTTCCCAGGGGTTTGTTCGCAACGGACACACCGACGGGCACCCTTTCGAGCAGTGTGTCCGATTGAAACACGTCGCACACTGTGCNNCCGTCCTGCTTGTCGCCGCAGGAGCCGTATATGTACGCGTCGTTTTGTCCACCGCGGTTGTGTGAAACCAGGAAGCAGGCCGTCGCGAACCCATCGGGTGTGATGGTGAGATTCTCCTGCAACACCGGGCAAAACTGTCCATGGCGGTCGGCAAATCGACTCCCCGCATAGCCGAGCCGTATCCCGTGACCCGATGCCCATGTTCTGGCCTTGAGGAAACTCCCGGCGAAAGCCCATGACTCGGGTATCAACGCCGCATCAAGAGAATGGGATTTGTCCTGATAGACAGGATACAGATCAATCAACCGTATGCTCCGCCGCGCGAAAAACTCGACGATGCCGGCAAGCCTGTGGACGGACTCGGCCGTGACGGTGGCACGGACTCGCAGGTAGCGGAGACGGGAAGGCGCCTCGGCCAGGATTGCTGCGGTACGACGGACAGCCAGTGCGGTAGGTGATCCGTTGCGTTGGATGCGATAACGGTCGTGGAGCTCATCGGGACCATCCCAGGAAAGCGTAATGCCGTGAAAATTCAGGGCCGCCCATCTGGCTGTCTCTTCGGTGATGACACCGTTGGTGGAACAAACGGGCAGCAGGGTTAGTCGGTGTTTTTCCGCCACCTCACGGCAGACGCGAATGCACTGGTCAATGAGACCTTGATTCAGCAGCGGCTCGTTGCCGCCGTGAAAGCCGAGAACAAAAGGACTCCCCAGCCGTGCGCAGTTGGCAGCAACGAGCCCGGCAGCAGCCCGCACCGCTCCAGGATCGATATCCGGCATTCCGACGGCTTTCTTCTCAGGAACGTAGCAGTACCTGCAGTCAAGATTGCATTGATGATTCAGGAAAACAGTCAAACAGACCGGTTCAAAGACAGGGTGTTGAGAATCCGTGTCGGCCGGGTACTCACGCCCTCGACGTGGCCGGATGTCCGTGAGGTTGTTCGCTGATCCGGTCTGGACAGCGTCTTCCAGGACATTGTACACGATGCGATGCTCCCGCCAGGCTATTGAGAACTTGCGAGGGAGCATTGTCGTGTTGTGGGTTTCGGAGGCTTCCACGAACGTTTGTGCGTGTGCAGGGGCGGCCTCCTCCGCTTCCTCGGAACCAGGCGGCCGGAGGTTCTGCGCTTCCCTGTCGTCACGACACTCTTCCATTGCGGCCTTTGCGGATTCCCGGCGATGTGATGCGGATCGGCATTCAAGATATGTCGGTGCCATCGCGAGGGTGTGCATGTGGTTCATGAGCGCCTATGCAGCCCCGCACAAGAGATGACAGTAGAGCGAGGAAGATGTCGCGAAAGCGTGCGTTCACTTGCCCGCCTGAGCACGAGGTGCGTCTTCAGGCAGCCCGCTGCAGAAGAGAGCGAGCGGGAAGTAGGCGGGCAGTTCCAGTCGGGGAATCAGAACAGGTAACCGTTTCGGACCATGTCCATCGGTTCAGAATGTACTCCAGGTTCTTGGAAAATACAAGCCATGCAGAGAGATCGGTCAATCCCGCTACTCCATTGGTGTGTCTGCCCGCGTCTGACAACGTCTCGGATGTCCATGGCGCTGATCCCGCGACACGCCATGTTGATCTCCACTCCGTTGAGAAATGCGCGTGACTGAAAGATCAATATGGCGGCGCTCTGTGATCTGCGCGTGAGGTGGTAAATGCCAGCCCGGGTGAACAGTAGTGGCCATTTGTATATTCGTCCCGGCAGACAATGCTGAACTTTTCAACATCATCTCCCGCGAGCATGAAGAAATTCAACACCTTCTCCATCATCACATGAAAAATAATGATGAAGAACTTCTTCAAATACAAATTTTCTTTTTTTTTCTCTCTACATTACGGGCTAACATTCTGGTTCTCAATGAAGCAGTACACGAAGTGACACCCTGAATTGGAATAGTAAGGAGCTGACATGAAAGTCACGCAAGTCTTGTCACAGGAGTTGCAGGACATCGACACAGTCGTCGCGAACCGCAAGGGTCAGCACGGAGAACTGCTGAGCATCCTGGAAGACACACAACTCCTCAACGAACACAACTTTCTCTCCGAGGAAGCGCTGAATCATGTTGCGCTCAGGACGGGAGTTCCCCCGGCGAGGATCTATAACGTGGTCACCTTCTACTCCTTCTTTAATCTCAAACCGCAGGGCAAGCACACGATCACCGTGTGCCGCGGAACGGCCTGCCACACGAAGGGGTCGAGGATGCTCCTTGACGACCTCGGGTTGATCCTCGGGTGCAGGAAAGCCCTCGAGGACGGCGAGTCGATGTTCACCACTCCCGACAACCAGTTCACGATCACTACCGTGGCGTGTTTCGGGCAGTGCGCGCTCGCGCCGGTTGTCGCCGTCGACGGGGTCATGCACAGCAGCATGACGACCTCCAGGCTCCAGAAGCTTCTGGCCAGGATTTCCAGGGGGAGGGAACACGCATGAAGATCGCCGATGAGTCACGTTTGGAAAGCATCCGGCAAAAAGGCTGGCGCAAGCTCTTCCCCGACGTCCCGAAGGTCTCCGTCGGGATGGGGACCTGCGGGATAGGGAACGGGGCCCGCGAGGTCTACGAGGGCCTCCAGAAGGCGATCAAGCTCCGGGGCTCCAAGGTCCAGCTTTCGACCGTCGGGTGCTTCGGCTTCTGCTCGGAAGAGGTCCTGGTGAACTGCTACATTCCGGGGATGCCTCTGGTCATCCTGCACAAAGTGGCTCCGAAAGACGCCGAGGCAATCGTCGACAGCCTCTCCCGGGGGGTGATGCCGCTGAAGAAGGCCCTGTGCAAGATCGAGCGGTGGGACTTCTTCACCGCGAAGATGGAGTTCGGCACGGGTCTGCCCGGGGTTCCCCCCTGGAACGAACTCCCCTTCTTCAAGGGGCAGAAGAAAATCGTCCTCCGTGATGCGGGGCTGATCAACCCTGAAGACATCGAGGAGTACATCGGGGTCGGGGGGTACAGTGCGCTGCTGAAAGCGCTGAAACACATGACGCCGGATTCGGTGCTCGAAGAGATCAAGAGTTCCAAGCTTCGCGGGCGCGGGGGTGCGGGATTCCCGACCGCCATCAAATGGGAAATGTTGAAAAAGGTCGACGCCGGGAAGAAATACCTCATCTGCAATGCGGACGAGGGGGACCCCGGCGCCTA
>PMBF01000077.1:0-220 GCA_003152875.1 Ignavibacteriota bacterium
GAGTTCAACAGGTCGACCAGCTCGCGATGCTGAAGATCGATTTCGTTGTTGTGAATGCTGAAACTGTCGTTCCACTCTAAAAATGTCATGATAATGCGGTCTCCTCAATGCGACTTCAGCCTGTTCCATGTGTCTGTTCACATGGTGCAGTGGCGGTCTGCTCGCGGCTTCTGGCATCCAGGGAGAGGGAGGGGGGGCCTGGAAGAAGAATGCGTAGCGG
>PMBF01000077.1:334-5733 GCA_003152875.1 Ignavibacteriota bacterium
GCATCGACATGGCCGGTGATATTCTTGACCTTGCCGTCGACTTCGAGACCGCTGGCTGCAATCACCTTCAGCCTTGGGTTGATCTTATGCAGCGCCCGAATCGTCGCGGCGCCGTCCAGGAAGGGCATCATCATGTCGGTGATGACCACCGCCACGTCCTCCTTGAGCTGCGAATAGATCGCCAGCGCCTCGGTGCCGTCCTGGGCCGTGACGACCCGGTACCCGGAGGCTTCCAGGGACGTCTTCGTCACTTCGAGTATGGGGATCTCGTCATCGACCACGAGGACAAGCTCCCCATTGCCGTGGGGCGCCCCCTGCCTGACCGTCTGTGCCCGCTTCTCGCGCAGGACTGCGCTTGCCGGGATGTACACCTTGAATGTGGATCCCCGTCCCGCCTCGCTGTACACCTTGATGAAGCCCCCGTGGCTCTTCACGATGGCGCGGACCGTAGAGAGGCCGATGCCTGTCCCCTTCCCGGCCTCCTTGGTGGTGAAAAACGGCTCAAAAATCCCGGGTATCACATCAGGCGGAATTCCTGTCCCGGTGTCGGCAACCGCGATGGCAACGTAGGGGCCCACCTGCGCTTCAAGGTTGGAACGGACGTAATGAGCGTCGAGGGCCACGTTCTCAGCCGTGATATGGATCTGTCCCCCTTCAGGCATTGCGTCCCTGGCATTGACGCAGAGGTTCATCAGGACCTGATGGAGCTGCGTGGGATCGCCGGATACCGTCCAGAGATCAGACGGAAGGTCCGCAGAAATCCGGATTGCCCTCGGGAACGTCTCGGCGAGAATCTTGACGACATCCTTGGTGAGATGGGCGGGCTGCAGCACGATGTGCTCCCCCTCCACCCCGCGGGCGAACATCAGCACCTGCCTGACGAGGTCGGCACCTCGCGATGCACTGCTTTCCAGGGCGTTCAGCACGCGCTGCGTCTCCGCGTCCTCGCTCTGGTCTCTGAGGTAGTCGATGGAAAGAAGGATAGGGCCGAGGATGTTATTCAGGTCGTGCGCGATCCCCCCTGCCAGTGTCCCGATGCTCTCCATGCGCTGGGCCCGGAGGAACTGTGCTTCGAGTTTCTTCTTCTCTGTGACGTCCGTGTTGATGGACAGGATCGTGGCCGGGCGCCCGTCGCTCTCGGGAGCGATTGTCCAGCGGCATTCGGCGATGATCACGCGGCCTTCCTTGGTCAACTGCGAAAGCTCCCCCTGCCACTGTCCCTCCCGGTCAAGCGTCTGAAGCGCCGGCCGGTGTTGCTCCGGATCGCCGGAGAGGAGCTCCAGGGACTTCTTCCCCTGTGCCTCTCCCGCCCGCCAGCCGTACATTTTCTCCGCCCCCTTATTCCAGTACAGGATCCGGTCGTCCAGGCCACGGATGAGGATCGCGTCGGTCGCTACGTCGAGCAGGGCAGCCTGGCTCCGGATGGTCTCCTCGGCGGAGCGTCTCTCGGTGACGTCCTCCTTGATCGAGACGTAATGGTTGATCGTCCCGCCGGAGTCGCGCACGGGCGCAATGGTCTCATGCTCCCAGAATGTCTCCCCGTTCTTCTTCAGGTTTTGCAGGGCGCCCCGCCAGATCCCGCCTGCGGTGATCGTCCGCCAGAGTTCATGGTATACATCGGGTGGCTGCGTTCCCGACTTCAGAAAGCGGGGGTTTTTTCCGAGGATATCTTCGGGGCTGAAGCCGCTGATCTCCGCAAAACGGGGATTCACGTACTCGATGTTTCCGTTCACGTCGGTGATCATGATCGAGACGGGGCTCTGCTCCGCCACGCATGACATTGTGCGAAGGCGGTCTTCGGCCGCACGAAGTGTGGCAATGTCGCGTGCGGAAGCGCAGATGGACTGTTTCGCCGGCAAGGCCGCTGCCCGCCAGAGGAGCCGCCGCTCGCCCCCGGTTTTACTCAGGAACCGGTATTCCGAGGGCTTCAGCTTGCCGCCCGCGGCCAGGGTTTTGATCCCTTCCTCAAAAGCCGCACGGTCGTCGGGATGGACCTTGCCGGCAAGGGACTTCCCCAGAATCTGATCCGCTCTGTACCCGAGGACCTCCCCCCACATCGCGTTGACCCGCCGGCAAATGCCGTCGAATCCGACAATGCAAAGCAAATCCGCGGAGACATCGAAAAGTCCATCCACTTCCGCACGGGAAGAGGGGGCGTCCTGCTGCAAAGAAGGGAAGAGCGAAGAGGGGATTTCGGGGAAACTGCTGCGCGAGCGCCTGGTGCTCAGAAGGACGAACGGGGAGCTTCCCGCGAGCGCGGGATCGGACCGGATAGTCTCGAGCGCCTCCCCGGCCGCTCCTCCTGGAAGTGCCGCATCAAGCAGCACCATGCGAGGATGGCGCGACCTGGCCAGTGTCACCGCCTCCTGGCCTGTGGAAGCCTCAATGACATCGCGCTTTTCAACATCGAGAACGGTTTTGAATCGCTTGCGAACCCCGGCATCGGCGCTGGCCACAAGGAACAGGGGGCGTCTCTGCATAAGAACGATCTCCAGCTCAGTGAATCCTCACCACCAATAACGAGACCCCCGGACTGAATTGCAAGTGATTGCCCGCCGCTTCATCTGGAGACACCCAAAAGCGCTCATTCCTCCCTTTTCAGCTCAGTGTGAAATTCCTCCACGACGCGCAGACCGCACGCGCCGCCTGGCCACCTCAACCTCTCCACCCGATTCTCGCCTGAAACACCGTGCGTCCCCCGGACCGGTTGACTCCTTCAACTCTGAGGAACTGCCCCTCATCCTTCCCCGACCGCAATTCGATCGTGTCGCCGAGGAGGGCCTCATCCAGGTAGTTCACCTGGATCGACGCGATGGTCCCGGGATTGTCGCATCCGGCGCAGTCGGCGATCCACCGGACATACTCGGCGTTGTTGACATGGTTGTTGACGTCCAGGTCGCTCGGCATGACCTTCCGCTCGTACTTGAGCTCCAGCCCTTCAACAGGGGTCAGTTTTTCCGGCAAACCGGGAATGGCATCCACTCCCTCGCGCAACGGAATTCTGTAAGGCAGCACTTCGATTTTATGGGGTCTGGACCGGCCGGCATCCAGAAGAAGCCAGGCGCTCGTTGCCGCGACAAGGGTGGCCCCCTCCCTGTCCGTCATCCGGAAATCGCGCAGCGCAAAGAGCCTTTCCACCCCCTTGGGCCAGGTCTCAAGCAGGACATTCTCCCCCATCGCGGGCATCCGGAAGATGCGCACCTTGATGCGCGAAAGGACCCAGAAGTACCCCGCCTGAAGGAGCTCCCTGTACCCCACCCCCAGATGGGCCGCATGGTTG
The DNA here is from genome assembly GCA_003152875.1 of Ignavibacteriota bacterium. Classification (GTDB taxonomy): domain Bacteria; phylum Bacteroidota; class Ignavibacteria; order UBA10030; family UBA6906; genus Fen-1262. The sequence continues at coordinate 3,615 of PMBF01000077.1, forward strand.
CCGGCAACGTCGGACAGCTCGTTGAAGAGCGAGTGCAATTTCAACGACCCTGTATGGTCTGCTTCGTAGGCCTTGACCCGGAGCTCTTCGCTCCATAGTGGTTTGGGGAGTCCTTCATTCACGGCGGCCGGTACTCCTCATTGCGATGTTCGTGGGATGCGGGATTGCTCGCCTTCAAGCCAGGGGGCGAGGAACTTCGAGCTACAGGGCGGTATTGCGCGAATACGGAGATCAAGGCGTGCCGTACAACATTCCGGATTCCGTGCACCTTTTCGAAAGGAACACCTCATGTACATGTCTCGCGACATCATGCACTGCAAGCCCGGGAGAGGGTGCATCACGCCCTTACCCCTTGGGCGCGTTCGCGCACCAGGAGCCTGTAGACCACCGGAAGACCGAAGAACAGGAGTACGCTGGAGACCGAAAAGCCTCCGATGACGGCTATGGCCAACGATTGCTGAAGCTGGGATCCAGCGCCGGCCCCCAGCGCGAGGGGCATCAGGGCGAGAACCGCCGCGAGTGTGGTCATCAGAATGGGACGAGTGCGCGCCCGCCCCGCCATGATCAATGCCGACTCGAGGGGGACCCCCGTCGCCCTCAGCTCGCCCGCTGCATGCATCACGAAGATCGCATTCTCCGCCACGATCCCGATGATCATGATGACCCCGACGAAGCTCGAAATGTTGAACGTCACACCCGTGATCCAGAGGGCACCGAACACGCCGACCAGGGAGAGCAGGTTGATGATGAAGATGGAGACGGGGACCGCGAACTCGCCAAACTCGAAAAGGAGCACGAGGAACACCAGCATGACCGCCGCGATCGCCACCAGCAGCAGTCCGCGAAAGGATTCCTGCTGGGTCTGATAGACCCCGCCGAATTCCAGCGTCACCCCCGCTGGCAGGACAAGACGCGAGGCGAGCGCGCGCCTGATGTCGTCGATCGTATGGCCAAGGTCGCGCCCCTCAATCCGGGCCGTGACCGCCACGAGCTGACGAAGCCGCTCGCGGTGGATCTCGGCCTGCCCCCCTGTCTTTTCCACGGTGGCAACATTGCTCAGCGGAACGGGAACTCCCGCGCCGTTGATCAGGCGCACCCCTTCGATCTTCTCCATGTCGGTCCGGTATTCCAGCGGATAGCGGATTCGGATTGCCATCAGCTTCTCGCCCATCTGAATGCTGGTCTCCGCCCGGCCGTGAATGAGCGCTTCCATCTCCTCGCGCACATCGGCAACGGAAAGACCCGCCATCGCCGCCCTGGCCGCATCAACATGGACGAGAATCGACGGCCCGGAGATCACCACGCCGTCGAAGGCGTCCACGACGCCGGGGACCCCCTCAATCAGCTTCTTGACCTCTCCCGCTTTCTGCCGGAGCAGGACGGGATCGTCACCGAACAGTTTGATCTCGACCGGCGACGGATTGTTGGTGAGATCGCCGATCACGTCCATCATCAGCTGCCCGAACTCGATGCGCAGCGCCGGCTGGGATCTCTCGACCCGGGTCCGCACCTCGGCCATCACGCCGTCGATGCCCCGGCGCCGGTCCTTCCTCAACTTCACCAGGTAGTCGCCGTTGTTGGGCTCGGTCAGGAAGAATCCGAGTTGTGTGCCTGTCCGCCGGGAATAGGACTCGACCTCGGGAACAGACATCAGGATCGCCTCAACCTTCATCAGCATCCGGTTTGTCTCGTCGAGAGACGTCCCGGGAGGGGAGTTATAGTCGAGGACGAACGTCCCCTCATCCATCTCCGGCATGAAGCTGGTCCCGATGCGGGTATACAGGAACGCGGCAAGGGCGAGAAGGCCGATCGCACAGGGCACAGCCCACCACCGGCGCCGGAGGAGGATTGCCATGCTCCGTTCGTACCACGCGCCGAATCTCGACGGCTTGCTCTCCCGGCTGAGTTCCCTCTCCACGTCACGCTCCCGGAGGACCTTCGAGGCAAGCAGCGGGGCAAGCGAGATGGAAAGGACGAACGACGTCAACATCGCGATCACCATCGTGATCGAGAGGGAAGCGAAGAACGCGCCCGTAATGCCCCCCAGAAAAGCCAGGGGGATATGGATCACGATCGTGCTTGCGGTCGACCCGATGATGGCCGGCATGAGCTTTTGCAG
>PMBF01000077.1:5766-9659 GCA_003152875.1 Ignavibacteriota bacterium
CAGCCTGCTGGGTTGCGGCCAACCGCGTTGCTGCCAGCCGCGTGAACACGTATTCGATCACCACGATGGAGTCGTCGATGATCAGGCCGACGGCAGCAGCGATGCCGCCGAGTGTCATGATATTGATCGTCAAACCCACCGCGTTGAGGCAGAGGAGGGTAGTGGCTATCGTTGCCGGCACCACCAGGGCAATGACCAGGGTCATCCTCCAGCTTCTGAGGAACACGAACAGGACGACCATGGAGAGGACGACCCCGATGGCGATGGAGTCGCGCGTGCCCAGGATTGCGCCGCTGATGAAGTCCCCCTGGTCGTAGAAGTTCTCGAAACGCACCCCCGCAGGGAGAGCCAGCCGGGCGACTTCGCCGTTCACGTCCCTGCTGATCTGGACCGTGCTTCCCGTCGGATGTTTCAGGATATTGATCAGCACGGCGTCGCGTCCCCTGGCGGTCGTCCGGATGATGCGGTCGGCGGTGGAGGGCCTGACCTCCGCTAGATCGGCCACGCGCACGGGGACACCGTTCTGCTGGGTAACCACCACCTGTTCGATCTCCGCGGTGCTGTGGACGAGCCCGGAGACCAGCGAGAGGTACCCCTGGTTGTTGTTGTACACCATGCCCGAAGATGTCACGATGTTCGTCCGGCCGATGGCATCGGCCACCTGGCGGATGTCCAGATGGTATGCGGCGAGCTTCGCCGGAAGAACCGTCACCGCGAACTCCCTCGTGTCCCCCCCGGTCACCTCCACTCGCGCCACTCCCGAAACGCGGAGAAGTGCCGGCCGGATCTGGTACAGCGCGATGTCACGGAGCCGCACAAGGTCGATCGAATCGGACGTGACGCTGTAGCCCAGGATGGGGAACACCGAGACGGTCATCTGCTCCGCCTGGATGGCTGCGCCCGGAGGCATGGAGTTCCTGATGTTCGCAATCCGCCCCTGCAGCAGTTGCAGCGTCTCCTGGACGTTGGCGCTCCAGTCGAGCCCGATGGAGATCTCGGTGGAACCGCGGCTGGTCGTGGACCTGACGACATTCACGCCGGGCACGGAACCGGCCACCTCCTCCAGGGGTTTGGTGACCTCGACCATCATTCGTTCTGCGGGTTCTTCACCGTTATCGGCGAGGATGACGATGCGCGGGAAGGTGACATCGGGGAAGAGGGAGATCGGCATGCGGAAGACGACGGCGGCCCCGGAAACCGTCAGAAGGACCACGGTGAAGAACAAGGCCCTGGCATGCCGCCGGAAGTAGTCGAAGAGTGTCATGGCGCGGCCGTCACCCTCGTGGAGTCTGCAAGCGCGTAGTTGCCTTCGGTGACGACAGTCATCCCCTCCTTCAGCGCCCCGCCGGTGATCTCCGCGGTGGAATCGGTCGTCGCACCGACAGTCACTTGAACCGACCGGGCCAGGGAATCGGCGCCGACCGTGACGACCGAAGAGGTNNTTCTCCCGAGGAAAACCGGAGCCGGACCTTGACGGTCTGGCTCTGCGGATCGGACTGCGGGCTCGCCGCCTCGACAGCCCCCCTGAACGCGCGGTCAGGAAGCGCAGCGAACCGGACCGCCGCCACCTGGCCGGGATGGATCGAAGGAAGGGAGGCAAGCGGCACGTCGGCCACGAATACCAGCGTCGCCAGATCCACCAGCATGAACAGCTCTCCGTTCTCCCCGACCAGCTCCCCTTCGGAGACGCTCCGCGTGGCCACGATCCCGTTGAATTTCGCCCGCAGCTCGACGGTCCCCTGCGACGACTGTGCGAGCGCAAGAGCCCTCCGTGCCTCGGCCTGCTGTTCGGGCGTCGCAGCTCCCCGCACCAGAGCCTCGGCGCCTGTGATCGCCGACTGTGACTCCTTGGTGCGAATCACCGCCATCAGGTCGCCCTCCTTGAAGGAGGTTCCCTCAAGCGCCTTCAGGACAAGCACTCTCCCCGCGACCGGCGAAAAGATCTTCTCCTTTCTGAGAGCATCGGTCCGTCCGGTGGCGGCCACCGTGATCACCGCGTCGCCGGTGCTGATTCGCGCAGTCTTGACGGGGACAACCGGAGGGATCGCGGACTCTTCGTCCTCTGAGGAGCGATGCGAACAGCCCCCCGTGCAGCACAAGAGGATCAGGGCCGCTGCCAGCAGCCCTGAAGNNCAAGACCGAAGTGGCAACGGGACGGGCATCGACGCTGAGTCGTGATCTGAGCGAGGGACCGGACGAATGGAGGCCGGTTCAGACGGGAGAGGGATCGTCATCGAGGAAGGATGGGTCATTGGACGAAAGGGGTTCATTGCGCCGTGAGCTGTGCGAGTCTTGCCTTCAGTGTGTGCCACTCCGCTAGCGAATGAAGCCGGGCGGTGCGGGTGTCGGCCAGGAGCTGCTGGGCGCTCAAGACTTCAATGGAGAGCGTGCCGCCACCGGCAAACTTGGATTTCGTGAGGAGGTATGCGTCCTCTGCCGATCGGAGGGTCCCCTTCAGCGTCCTGAGCGCACTCCGCGCGGTCTGCATCTGCGCCCTGACTCCATTCACTTCCGTCCGCAGTCTCCGCTTCAACTGTTCCAGGCGAAGCCGCTGGGACTCGGCCGCAAGCTGCCGCTGTTCGACACGCAGCCCGATACTTCCCCAGGTGAAGAGCGGGAGCTCGACCAGAACGCCGATGGAATACCCCAGCCCTGTCACCCTCTCCCCCGGGGGAAGGCGCAAGTTGTCGAGAGAGCTCAGCACCCCTGCATCCCCGCTGAATGACACCGCCGGAAGCCGCTCCCGCTGAGCCATCTCCACATCCAGCACGGCCTTCTGTGCCTCCAGCCCCGCCATCCGCAGGTCAATGGTCGCCGCGCTGTCGACGGACACCGTAGGTTCTGCGGCGGCTTCGGGATCCTCCAGGACCCCCGACGGGACAAAGGTGGTATCACCCGGGATACCCATGGATTCGGCAAGGGAGGCTTTCGCCAGGACTCCTTCCTCCGACGCCTTTTCGAGCGCTATCCTGGCATTGTCGAGCTGCACTTCGGTCTTCAAGACGTCAGTCTGTCCGGCGTTCCCCCCCCGCATCATCTGGCGGACGAGCTCGAGGTACTCCGTAAGCTGTCTGGCACTTTCGGCCTGGATCGCCGCCTCTTCGCTTGCGCGGAGCGCATCGACAAAAAAGGCGGACACGGTATAGACAAGGTCGCGGTCGACGGCCCGCCGCTCGTGGGTGAGCCGTTCGATTTCCAGTTGAATCTGGTCCGACTTCAGGGCCCTTACACCGCCATCGTACACCGATTGCTGTATCACGGCCTGGCCGGCAAGCTGCCCGCCGTTGGAGATGGCCGGGTCGTAGCCGAAGGACCGGGACTCAGGAGCGTAGCTGGCAGCGCCGACAGCCTTTACCTGGGGAAGCCCTGTGGTCCCGAGCTCCGATGCTGAAAGTTCCGCGGCCCGGGCCGCATGCTCCTCAAGGCGAAGACCTATGCTGTTCGCCCGGGCAATACCGAGACACTCTTCGAGGGTCAGCGAACGCTGCGCCGAAATCCTCGGGGCAACGGCAAAGCATGCCAGGATCACGACACTGAGCTTGAGCACACGGAGTCGTCCGATGTGATTGCGAAGTGTGCACATGATGTGCCAGGCCAATCCATCATCAGGGGAAGCCATTCGAAGAGGCAGGGATCGCAACAACCATTTGAGGAAACGTACGAATAAAAGGGGAGGAAAAGTAGAGGCACACGAGCCTCCCGGCAGTCCACATCCGGAGAGATTGACCAGGCTGGAAGCCCATTGACGGACCGGCAGGACTCCTGTGGGGACTTTAGAGACGATTCAAAAAGTACATCTTGGCCCTACCGGCGAGAGGGCCGCATTCATCAGGGTGGGTATGGGAGCGCCGTGCCGCGGGCCGTTTGGGGACGCAGGAGGGGGCGAGGGGATG
>PMBF01000074.1 GCA_003152875.1 Ignavibacteriota bacterium
CGCGAGCTGGTCGACCTGTTGAACTCGCTGTACGAGGCGATGAAGACCGGGACGCTGAATGCTACCAGGGGTTCCATGCTCAACCAGGTCATCGATCATGCGCGGCGTCACTTCTCTTCCGAAGAGAAGCTGATGGCCGAAAAGGGGTTCCCGGACCTCCCGGCGCACAAGGACGCGCACCGCGCTTTGATCGACCAGATCGTGAACCTCCGCTCCCGCCATCGGAACGGCGGCCTCATCCTCTCCAATGAAGTGCTCCAGTTTCTCAAGGAGTGGCTCATGGGACACATGCAGGGAATGGACCGGGAATTCGGAACCTTCATGACGCATGAACAGGGGAAGGGATCGCCCGGCCATGAGCATTCCCCGCTGAAACGAGGGGGACGCCGCTGACGGGTTTGAGGATCATCAAAGGAACATGGGGGAAGAACCCTGCAATGATGCCGGCGTCCTGATGTCCGGCATCCCCTCTGCACCTCCGACAAGGCTGCTCCCCACCGTGCGTCACGCGCCATCCGATGTATTCACCATGTTGGGACCGACCATGAAGCGTCTGTTTGCATTCGCCTGTTGCGCTCTTGTATTCGCCGGCTGTGCGGCACTGTTCCCCGGGAATACGCGGCAGGATTTCGTCAGGGTGGAGGGATCTCATTTCGTTCTCAACGGCCGGCCCTACTACTACGCCGGCACGAACCTCTGGTACGGCTGCTATCTCGGATCGCCCGGCGGGACGGGGGACCGGGAAAGACTGCTGCGCGAACTGGACACTCTCATGGCGCTTGGCCTCACGAATTTCCGCGTGCTCGGAGCATCCGAGGAGTCGTACCTCAGGCTCTCCATCAAGCCGGCCATCCAGCAGGGTCCGGGGCGCCTCGACCAGGACCTGCTCGAAGGACTGGATTTCCTGCTCGCCGAGATGGCAAAACGCGACATGCATGCCGTGATCTTCCTCAACAACTACTGGCAGTGGTCGGGCGGGATGGCGCAATACAATCTCTGGGCCGACAGCACAGCGCCGCGTCCCGACCCTGACGACCCCGCATCCGGCTACGGGTCGTTCATGGAATTCTCAGCCACCTTCTATTCGAACCCCAAAGCGAATGCTCTCTACCGGGACTATGTCCGGACCATCATCCGGCGAAAGAACACCGTCAACGGACGCCGCTACTCCGAGGACCCCACCATCATGGCCTGGCAGCTTGCGAACGAGCCGCGTCCCGGGCGCGGCGGGGGACCCCAAGGCCTCCCCGCATTCTACCAGTGGGTCGACGAGACCGCGGGGTATATCCATTCCCTCGACACCAACCACCTGGTTTCCACGGGAAGCGAAGGAACTGTGGGGATGCTGATGTCGGCGGACTGTTTTCTCGAAGCCCACCGGAGCAGAAACATCGACTATCTCACGATGCATCTCTGGCCGAAGAACTGGGGGTGGTTCGATCCCAACCGGATCGAGGAAACCCTTCCCCCCACCGAGACGAAGGCCATGGCGTACTTCGACCAGCACCTGGAGTTTGCGCGCCAGCTGCACAAGCCCATCGTGATGGAGGAGTTTGGCATGTCGCGGGACAGCGCCCGGTGCGCGACGGGGAGCCCCTCCACAGCGCGGGACCGCTATTACGCATTGATGCTTGAGGCGGTCTATGACTCGGCGAAGGCGGGAGCCCCGATCGCCGGCACGAATTTCTGGACCTGGGGTGGCGAGGGGAGCGGGAGGAACGCTGACCATGTCTGGCGCAAGGGAGACCCCTTCACGGGAGACCCCCCCCAGGAGCCTCAGGGGTTCAACTCCATCTGCATCGGCGACGGCACCACGCTCCGGATCATCCACGACCATGCGCTGAAGATGATGAGCGTCGGCCTCCAGGATTCACTGTATGCCGTGGGAGCCCGGTGACCGTGAGTGTATGCTCACGCGCTGCGCCTCCGTCCCCCACCCCACCCCACCCCCTCGGATGCAGGGCTCTCGCGCGGGAGAAGTTCACTCACGCCTTTCCAGGAATCACCTCCATGATCAAGGCACAGGAACATCAACACCCGGGAATGCGCAATGCGCCGCAGCACGCCGGAGAGCGCAACTCTCCAGCCTGCACGGGCCCGCTTCAATCTTCGCAACAGCAGGGAGCCTTCCGATGCCGAACTCCCGGCTCGCCGGGAGCCGGGAGAGCTCTCATTCTTGCGGCACAACTCCTATGCCTGATCGCATCCGGGAGATCGGTGGGCCGCCCGGAGGAAAAGGCCGGGATCGTCGTGGATGGGAACACCGTTTCTGTGACGTATGGCGGCAGGATCAGGCTGGCCGGCGGGAGGCCGGTGTTGGAACATGGCACCCCGGTTTCAGGCCCCGCCCGGGAAAAGAATGGAATTGTCGCGTTCGGCGAGGGGGCTTCGGGCGTCGAGATCACCACCCAGGCCAGCGGCGCAATTGTCACTTTCTTCATCTCGCCCCACGGCAGGCAGTCGAGGGCGGGCGCTGACTTCGTGGGACTCTTCTTCGACGATGTCCATGACTTCAGGGAGGGTGTCGCTCTCTGGCGCTACAAGCCGTGGAACAGCTGGTCAAAGCCCATGCGCGTGGACAGCATCGGCGGCCTCGAGCCGTGGGACGTCCAGTTCTTCTACTGGCGCCATGCGGACGGCGTCTACGGGGCGGCGATGCCTCTGTGCGGGCGGGGATACCGCTCGACACTGGGAAGGCATGAGCGGATGTTCGGCTGCAAGGCAGCATGCTATGCGGACGGGATCATGCGTGACAGCATTCCGCTCATGAGCGTCGGATGGGGTGAGGACCTCTACGGGCTTTGCAGGGCACTCTATGAAGAGGGGATGGGGCGGGTGGGGCTCCCGGAGAACACGATCGGGCGAAAGAGTTATCCCCCCGCATTCGAATACCTTGGGAGCTGCACGTGGAACGGAAGCGACATGGGGAAGAGGCTCAACGAAAAGTTTCTCTATGAGTTCGCCGGTTCGTACCGGGACAGCGGCATCCCCGTCCGCTGGCTGATGATCGACGAAGGTTGGATGGACAGCAGGGACAATGCATTGCGGACCTTGCGCCCGGACACGGTGAAGTTTCCCAGGGGTTTCCGCCCGGTCGTCAAAAAGCTTCTTGCGGACTACGGACTCCGCGATGTCGGGATCTACTACGACCTGAACGCCCACTGGAACGGTCTCGACCCGGAAGGGGAGGTGGGGCAGCTCCTCAAGAGGGACCTCTATTCCTGGACGCAGCCGGAGCGGCCGGACCTCCCGGACTCCCCGATGAAGACCCATTGGTTCCTCTCACCCTCGGGCGAGGGGCTTCACCGGTTCTTCTCATCCTGGAACCGGTACTTCAGGCAGGAAGGTTTCAGCATGATCAAGGTCGACAACCAGTCCGTCACTGAACGGATGGGTGCGGGGAGATTCCCGATCATGGATCTCTCCAGCCGGCTGCACGGGGAGATCAACGAGGCGGCGATGACGCTGTTTGACGGAGCGCTCATCAACTGCATGGACATGACCTCGGAGGCGTACTTCGCCTTCGGGCCGACGGCAGTGGCGCGCACCGTGGAGGACTATTTTGAATATAGTCCCGGGGAGGGCTACGACCTTCAGAAGGGGAACGCGGCCGCACACGTGCTCCAGGCGATCTACAACTCCCTCTACTTNNTATCTCTCCGACAGGCCCGGGAAACACGATGCGGAGGTACTCCGTCCGCTCTGTTACGCCGACGGACGGCTCATCCGGACCGATGCCCCGCTGCTCCCTGTGGAGGAGTGTCTGTTTCAGGTGCAGGATGCCAGAGTGTTCAAGGCGTTCACGCTTTCAAGGGGGAGCGGGCTGGTGATGGCGATGAACGCGGCGGATGCCGACAGCGTGAGCGGCTTCATTTCGCCTGATGACGTGCACGGTCTGAAGGGGAGGGAGTTTGGCCTCGTGGAGTTCGGCGGCCGTTCGGCTCACCTGGTCAGGAAGGGGGAGAGACTCCCCCTCAGGCTCGGCAGGCTGGAGGGGCGGCTGTTCGCCGTCGTGCCTCTCGTGGACGGGGTCGGGGCGGTGGGGCTCCTGAACAAATACAATGCTCCGGGCACCGTTCTCTCCTCATCACGGGAGGGGAGCAGGCTGACCGTCCATGTGGGCGAGGGAGGAACGTTCGGTGCGGTGATGCGCACGCGTCCGCGAAGCGCAACGGTGGACGGAGAGCCCGCGGAATTCACATTCGATGACTTCCTCCTCAANNCTTCCAGTCCCCGGGCATGGCGGAGGACGAGAGCACATCGTCGCGCTGGAGCTGGAGTAGCCGGATGGCGCACCCGGCCCTCAGCGGAGCGTGATGCGGAGCATGCCTCTGGAGTAGACAATGATCCTGTCCGGATGGGATTCCTCAGAGTCCCCGCTGCCATGCCCCTGACTCACCAGGACCACCCTGAATACCCGGGTGGCCCGCATGCCGATGTAGCTGCCCTGCCTCGGCCCGATGGCGAGTTCGCGGGTGCGGTTGTTCCACCGGAACGGGATCGTCGAGTTCGCTCCGTGCTCGTAGGCGTACCCGTCCCCCTCGTCGTCATAGAGTTCGAATGACGCATTCTTGCCCGGGTAAACTCTCACTTCGAGAGTGTCCGAAGGGCGTTCCATGGCGTACTGCACGGGAGGTCCCACGGGCAGAATGGAGCCGGCCGGGACGTACAGCGGGATAAGGTCCAGCGGAGCCTCGACGCTGGAGGTGGTACCCCCCGCGTAACTCTTGCCCGTCCAGAAATCGAACCATGATCTCCCCCGGGGGAAGTACACATCCACCGTTTTGCCGGTTCCGGCGAACTCGCCCGGTATCGTCCAGTTGATCTTCAGCACCGCCGTGTTCGGAACCGGCTGCCGGTGCTCGAGGCGGAATTGCACCCTGGTGTCCGCCTGCAGATCCACCTCCGCAGGGACGACCGTCCTGGCTGTGATCCCCCAGGCGTCGATGATCAGCCGGTTGTTGACCCAGCACCGTACGCCGCCGCTCGTGATCACGAAGAACCTGTATGTCCCGGCGGTCTCCGTCCTGAGCATCCCTTCAAGCCTCAGACTGTAACTCGTGTCCTTCACTTCTGCGGGAAGGCACCCCGTCCAGCCGATCTGGCTGACGTCCATCTTTCGCACCATGACCCGTGAGGCCAGATCAGTTCCCTTGAACACTGACAGGGTGAGAGCGTGTTCTCTGCCGTCTGCCGCGTAGAAATGCTCCGGGGTGATGTCCACCCCCGGGTAGTCCGGAGGATGATAGATGGGACGCGTCACCGGGCGGACCATGAGGGAGGGACCGAATAGGAACTGGCCGGCCATCGCGTGTGTGTTCCGGTCTTCCGGGAACTCCATTGGCAACCCCCGGAGGAAGGAAGCGCCCCGGCTGGTGACGTTCCAGGCGATGGAATAGATATACGGAAGGAGACGGTAGCGGAGCCTGAGGGCCTTCGCCAGGGCATCGTAGTTTTCGTCGCCCGGCGCGCCGAAGCGCCAGACTTCCCGCGGGATGTTCGTGCCGTGGACTCTAAAGAGTGGACAGAACGCGCCGAACTGGAACCAGCGGACAAAGAGCTCTCTGTATGCCGGGTCGTCGAGTCCGCGGGGGAAATGGAAATCGGTGATGAACCCGCCGATATCGTTCGTCCAGTACGGAATTCCCGCCATGGAGAAGTTCAGGGCCGAGGCGATCTGGACGCGGAGGTCATCCCAGCTTGCAAACGTGTCGCCGGACCAGGTGGCGGCGCCGTAGCGCTGCTGGCCGGAGAACGCCGAGCGGGTGAGGATGAATGCGCGCTTTCGGTCTGTGGCCTTCCTGTGGTTCTCGTAGACCGCCGCGGTGGTCATCAGCGAATAGGGGTTCAGGTACCGGGAAAACGTCCCCAGGTAGTTCGTGCGGCATTCTTTCAGCGAAAGTTCCGTCGCGTAGCGGTCGTCCGAGCACGAGAACTCAGGCTCGGTGGCGTCCATCCAGTATCCGTCGACCCCGATGTCGAAGAGTCCCTTCTTGACGTACTTCCAGTAGAGGGCGCGGGCATCGGGGTTGTAGGCGTCGTAGACGAACCCCCCGTTCCAGTGGACCAGGGGATAGAGGAACCCCCTCGACCGCATGTCCCGGAGGATATCGGTGTTCGTGCCGAAGGCAGGCCAGATCGAGACTGTCAGGTGGGCATGGAGAGCGTGCAGCGAGTCAACCATCCGGGAGGGATCGGGATAGGCCGCCGAATCCCACACCATGCCGCTGAACCGGTCAATCCCTCCCCAGTACGCCCAGTCCTGGATGATGTTGTCGATGGGGAGCATGCGGCGCCGGTATTCCTTCACCACGTCGATGAGCTCCGAGGAGGTCTTGTAGCGTTCCTTGGACTGCCAGAACCCGTAGGCCCACTTCCCGAACATGGGGGCCTGGCCGGTGAGGGTGCGGTATCCGGCGACGACACTGTCGAGCGAGGGTCCGTACACCACGTAGAAGTCGATCTGGTCAGCCACTTCAGACCAGAAGAATGTCCCCTCTTGCGTGTCGCAGAACCGGGAGGCCGAGGTGTTGTCCCAGAGGATGCCGTATCCCCGGGTGGAGATCAGCAATGGGTTGATCGCAGTCCGGTTTGCCTGGACAAGACGGATGTCATGCCCGCGGTAGTTGAAAGTCCTGTCCTCGAACTGTCCGAGCCCGTAGACCGCTTCACCTGGGATGAGGGTGAAGTCCTGACGGACGGCGAAGGCTTGTTCATCCCCGGCCGGCGTGGGAGCGAACGATGCCGGCGTTATGCCGCCCACCGACAGGATGGTGCGTCCCGCACCGTTCCGGAAGAGGATGGAGCCGTCACGCTTGCTCACGCTGATGCGGAGACGGGTCGTGCTGATCGTGAGCGCCCTGTCGTTGTCGGCTGAAACGCCTTCCCCCTGGGGGGTGGCGATCACCGAAAGGCTCGGTCTTGTGGAGAAGGAGGCGGACGGGGCGATGCGGACACGGACGATCGACGGAGAATAGCACTCCACCGCCACGGCGTGGCCTTTCACGAGCGTGTGGAATGAGCTCTCCCTGGCGTTCCCTGAAGCAATGAGGGCGATGGAGAGGATGGCGCACCATCGGACGAGGAGGAGAATCATGGCCTGTTGATCCTTGTAGTGGGAAGAATCTGCCTTCATTCGTGAGGGCCGTGAACATGGACCAAAGGGTCCATCCATCGAAGGACCCCGGGCTTCTCTTCTTGACTATCTGGTGGAGAAGAGTTATCAAAGGACAAGCATTACTGCAGGGGAGAATATCGGAAAAGTGCCGGTGGAAATCCAATCCCGCCTGACCGTTCAGGCGCCTCCCGGAACCCTCGGAAGGGTCCTCCGCAGGGCTGCCGCAATGCCTGTGTCGTAACGGTCATCGAAATTTCATGAACGTCAAACGGAGAGATCACGAGCCATGGCGAACGAACTTGTGCAAGAGCTGACCCGGGAGCTGAAGGAGAACATTTTACAGAGGTGGTATCCCCTGGTTGTCGACCGGGAATGCGGGGGGTATTTCACCAACGTGTCGTATGAATGGAAGCTGGAGCCCGAACAGGAGAAGATGATCGTCTCTCAGGCCCGCCACATCTGGACGACGTCCAAGGCGGCCGCCTTCTTCCCGGACCGCCCGTTCAATGAAGGGATTGCACGGCACGGGTTCCGGTTCCTCAAGACCGTGATGTGGGATGGACAGTACGGGGGCTTCTATCAGATCAGGGACAGGAAGGGGGGACCAACGCCTGTCAGGGGATGGCGGGACGAAAAGCGGACATACGGTAATGCCTTCGGGGTCTTCTCTCTGGCAGCCCTCTACAGGCTGACCGGGGATCCCGAGGTCCTTGATTTCGCGAAGGAGGGGTTCGAGTGGATCGAAACGCATGCGTTCGATCCGGTGTACAAAGGGTACTTCCAGTTCATCCTGCGCGAGGGGACGCCGTTCGACACTTCGAGCTCCTACAAGTCCATTGCTTCCGACGCGAACGAGCTGGGATACAAGGACCAGAACGCCTCCATCCATCTCCTCGAAGCATACACGGAGCTGTACCAGGTCTGGAACGACCCTGCCCTGCGCGACAAGCTCAACGGCCTCCTCACGTTGATCAGAGACACGCAGGTGCATCCCAGGGGGTACCTGCAGTTGTTCTTCCAGCCGGACTGGACGCCCGTCTCATTCCGCGACGCCACCGAGGAGGTGCGCAAGGCCAACTACGGACTCGACCATGTTTCGTTCGGCCATGACTACGAGACCGGTTTCCTGATGCTCGAAGCATCTCATGCTCTGGGGCTCAAGGGGGACACCAGGACCCTTTCGGTCGCCAAGCTGATGCTCGACCATGCCATCGCCAACGGATGGGACGCGGAGGTCGGGGGGTTCTACGACGGCGGCTATTACTTCAAGGGTTCTGACCAATGCACGATCATCGCGCCGACGAAAAACTGGTGGGCCCAGGCCGAGGCGCTGAACGCGCTCCTTCTTTTTTCCAGGATTTTCCCGAAGGAGCGGTATTACTCCTTCTTCCTGAAGCAGCTCGACTATGTGCGCCGGTACATCATCGACCATGAGAACGGTGACTGGTTCGAGGGGGGCATTGACAAGGAGCCGCAGCTCAAAACGGGACCCAAGAGCCAGATGTGGAAATGCACCTACCACACGGGCAGGGCGCTGATGAACTGCATCACGATGCTCGACGACGG